>NZ_JBKGFV010000006.1:0-317730 GCF_046559655.1 Fontibacillus forbon
CCCAGTGTGGCCGTTCACCCTCTCAGGTCGGCTACGCATCGTCGCCTTGGTGAGCCGTTACCCCACCAACTAGCTAATGCGCCGCAGGCCCATCCGTAAGTGACAGATTGCTCCGCCTTTCATTATCTCGCCATGCGGCAAGATAAATTATCCGGTATTAGCTACCGTTTCCGGTAGTTATCCCAGTCTTACGGGCAGGTTGCCTACGTGTTACTCACCCGTCCGCCGCTAACCATCAGAGGAGCAAGCTCCTCATCAAGTCCGCTCGACTTGCATGTATTAGGCACGCCGCCAGCGTTCGTCCTGAGCCAGGATCAAACTCTCCAATAAAGATGGAAGGATCTACTCTCCCGAAGGGGAGCGGCTTTCCATCAAAGTGTTTGACTTGCTCATTTTGAAACTGACGAGAAAATTAATTCTCATTTTAATACTCACTCGTTGTTCAGTTTTCAAAGATCAACTTTCGCTTTCGCTCGTCGCTGCGTTCCAGCGGCGACTTAAATAATATATCATGTTGATACTAAGAAAGCAAGCACTTTTTTTGAAAAACTTTTTTCAATCTAGCACTTCTTTTTTCAATCTAGCGCTTAATGATAGCTTTCATTCCAATGAAATAATTTCTCTTCCATCGGGATAATTAATATATCATAATTCTGTCTCTGTCTCAAGCAAATTAACAATTGAAAATAATTACATGGCCAATAACCAACAAATTAAAAGAAAAAGCGGAATGAAGCTCCGCTTTTTCCATACATCGCTATTCATTAATCCAAGGATTTTGTAGATCGGAAGGATGTTTTACGCGCTCCGTATTTTGGCGCTCTTTTTTTGCGGAACTCCCGGAAGCAGCCCCGGTTCTCTTCTTATTTGTTTTTCCGGAAACTGCATTGCCTGATATTTTCGCTTCCTTTTTACCTTTATCCTTTATTTTCGTTTGAGCTTTTGCCTGATTCGGTTTTTCTGAACCTTGTCGTTCAACCACTCCCGATGTCTCCGCCTTTTCAGCATCCCGGTCATACATCACAGGTTCCGGAACACCAAAGCCGCCTAGAGGAGACATAGGAACGTTCGGTTGTATCGGAATTCCTGACACTCCTGGCATCCCCGGGGCTTCATACCCTCCAATCCCATAAGGATTCGGATATCCTTGCGGGAAACCGTATGGGTGCATTGTATATGGATGCATCATGCCATAATGCGGATATGGATGTTGATGCATCGGGAAAGATCCGCAGCAAGGAGACGGCCCATAGTGGATCGGCCAGCCATAACCCTGTTGTTGGGCTTCTCCATGCATTGCATTGGGATGCATTGCATTGGGATGCATTTCATTGGGATACATTTCATTTGGATACATTTCATTTGGATACATTTCATTTGGATACATTTCATTTGGATGTATTTCATTTACAGGATAATTGTCCATATACGGATTTTGCCATGGAGATTCATGGTGCATATTTTCCATGGAATGCTCCATATATGGAGAGATAGGATACCCCGGCATGCAAGGCCCCATATATTCTGGCATTTGATGCATAGGAGCGTTCGAAATTCCCGGATACTCTCCGTCATAAGGTTGTTGCATACCCATGACATGTTCCTGAGGCATCTGCGGAAAATCATAATAGGAGGAGACTTTCTCGGCATTTACCTGATATTGATAGAACAAGTTATCATTATCCATTTTCGACTCGGCTCCCGTACAACCGCATGGAGAAGAAGGATAAACCGGAGCCGGTGCGATATAAGTAGGCTGTTCAACCTGGTAAAGTTGAGGATTCGGTAGCATGGGATAATCGTGCTTTGGAGGACATGGCGACTCTTCCGCTTTTATGTTTTCAAATGGAGGATTTTCATATTTAATCGGTTCGTAAGTGATGTTTTCAACATTTACTTCCAATTGAATTGGGACGGGTACTGCCGGCGCAGGTTTAGGAGGCTCAACGTTAATCGGCGATGGTGCTGGAACGGGTGCTGGGGCAGGTGCCGGAACAGGTGCCGGTTTTGGCTTCATTTGCTCCGTCTTTTTCTCAGCTATTGGCGCCGTATTTTTCTTTCCCGTGGACCCGGATCCGACAGGAGCTTTATTCACATTACTCTGACCCGGATTAGGATTGACGTGTGTGGATTGCCCGGTTGTCGGAATATTGACTACTTCCCCCACTTTAAGGGCATTGGGATCACTTAATTGAGGGTTTGCTTGAACAAGGGATTGCATTGGAAGCCCCCAAGCTTTGGCAAGTTTCCATAAGGTATCGCCCTGCTTAACTACATGCTTGTAGACATTTCCGCCATCACCATCGATCGGCACCGCGGCGGCCGGAATTTTTACCTTGTCGCCCACGTTCAACTGATCCGGATTCACGATTTGCGGATTGGCTTCAATCAGCTTCTGGAGCGGAACATTATACTTTTTCGAAAGATCAAATAAGGATTCGCCCTTTTTTACAATGTGGATTTTCACGCGTTAAAGACCTCCTAGATTTCTTCTCCGGTACGCGACTCTCCCGCCCGGGGCCCAATTAATACATCCTATGCAGAAGCCTAGGTTTTTGACATCCTGGAAAAATAAAAAATCCTACCCACCTCTTTCGAGAGTGAATAGGATTTCCAAAAATTAAATTACCACACTTTCAAGCCGTCTTTGTCAACGATACTGCGGAATTCTTCAAGCAACTTCAACGTAACAGGTCCGGCATAACCTTCACCGATGATCCGTCCGTCCACTTCTCGCACCGCAATGACCTCGGCTGCCGTCCCCGTCAGAAATACTTCATCCGCAACATACACGTCATGAAGCGTGAACGGTTCTTCTTTGATCTTATAGCCTTTATTGCCGCAGATCTCGATAATCGCCTGGCGGGTAATGCCGTCCAAGGCACCCAGATAGCACGGAGGCGTAGTAATCATTCCATTTTTGACGATAAAAATATTGTCGCCCGAGCCCTCGGTAACGTAACCTTGAGCATTCAGCATAATCGCTTCGCCCGCTCCCGACAGATTGGACTGGATTTTCACCAAAATATTGTTCAAATAGTTAAGCGACTTGATCTTCGGATTAAGGGCGTCCGGAAGATTGCGCTTGGTGGAGACGGATACGGTTTTGAGTCCCGTTTTATAAGCTTCCTCCGAGTAAATGGCCAATTGCTCCACGATTATCACGACGGAGGCCTTCGGGCAACGGTTCGGATCAAGCCCCAAATTGCCGGCCCCGCGCGATACGACCAGACGAATATAGCCATCGCGCAACTCGTTGCGGCGCAGTGTCTCGACAAGAGCTTCTTCCATTTCCTGATACGTTAGCGGGATATTGAGCATGATCGATTTTGCCGAATCATATAGACGATCCAAATGCTCTTTGCATTTAAAAATGTTGCCGTTATATATGCGAATTCCTTCAAATATCCCGTCACCATACAAAAAACCGTGGTCGAATACCGAAACCTTTGCATTCTCTTTTGTCACGAATTGTCCGTCTAAATAGATCCATTGTTCTGCCACTATTTCTGCACCTCCGATTTTAGTCCTTCATAAGAGTAACTGGGATAGCTGCCCAAAATGCGCACCTGACAACCCAAAGCCTCGATTTCTCCAATTGCGGAAGGAAGAAGCACCGAGTCCATCGGGGCAAGCACATCCATATAAAAATAATAACTACCCAACCGTTTTTTCGTCGGCCGGGATTCGATCCGCGACAGGTTCAGTTTGCGCCAGGCAAATGCCGACAACACCTGATGCAACGCTCCTGGAAAATCCTCCGGCAAAGTAACGAGAATACTCGTCTTGTCCTCAAAATTATTAGAAGGAATTCGCAGCGGATCGGGGCCGATCAGGACAAAACGTGTAAAGTTATTGTCGTGGTCCGTAACTTTTTCCGCCAGGATGTCGAGGCCATGATGTTTGGCTCCCAAAGCGGTCCCAACAGCAGTCCAGCCGACGCCGGGATGCTGCTTTACGAGTTCCACCGCCTCTGACGTACTTCCGACATGCTCCAGCTCCGCATGAGGCATCCGTGACCGGATAAACTGCAAGCACTGCGCCATCGCGACGGGATGAGAGAGTACTTTCGTCACTTTCGAGTAATCAATGCCGCTCCCCGAAGTTCCTTCAAGTTCTTCGCGCCGGCCGACTAGGTTTTGGATGGAAGGATATACCCATTCGATTCGCATCGGAATATCCACCTCGTGGACAAGCCAATCCATGTGAAGGCTGACCGAGCCTTCGATCGTATTTTCCATCGGAATTACGCTGTAGTCGCTTTTCCCGTTCGCGGTAGCCATAAAGACATCCGAAATTTGTTTGAAGTGAAGCAGCTCTACCGGCTCGTCACCGAATAAATGAAGCGCCGCCTCGTGGGATACCGAACCTTCCGGCAGCAATGCAATACGTTTCATGCTTTTACTTCCCCTTTGATCATTTCCAGTAATGAAACCTCTTTTAACATAGTAAGCTCGGTAACGCCATCTGTGCAAGGTTTCAGTAAAAGTGTTTTTGCCGGAATGCCCTCGCTTGCAAGAACGCTCAACAAGAATGCTTCGAGTTCCCCGACCTGATTGCTATTGCGATCAACCAGCGACAGCAAGGTAGGGCCGGCGCCGCTAAGGGCCGTACCAAGCGCACCATGCAGAGTGGCCTCTTCAAGAATTCGGGCCATTCCCGGAATCAGCGAAGCCCTGAACGGCTGATGCAGCCGGTCGCGCATCGACTCCTTAATGAGATCCAATCGGCCTGAGGCCATAGCAGCCGTCAGCAGGGAAGTCCGGCTTATGTTATATACGGCGTCGCTCATGCCAACCTGTTTCGGCAAAACCTCGCGCGCCTTAGAGGTCGAAAGCTGAAAATCCGGAATAGCCACCAATACTTCAAGATCGGCAGGCGGTTCAATGCGCAGCGCCGTAGCATGAGAGCCGTCCCAAATCGCCGTTATTATACCGCCAAACAGGGAAGCTCCTACATTATCGGGATGATTCTCGAGCGAGGTAGCCATATCGAACAATTTCTCCAGGTCCAATGGCGACCCGATCAGCAGATTGGCGGCGAACAGAGCCCCGACGATGGCCGAAGCGCTGCTCCCAAGCCCGCGGGTCAATGGAATATCAGAGTACATCGTAATCTCCAATTCCGGGATCGATACTCCCGCCTCGGCAAACACCGACTGGGCTACTTTGTAAATCAGATTGCTTTTATCCTTCGGCAGTCCCTCCAAATTATCGCCATGAAGGTGAAAAAGAGTGGTTTCCGCCGGTTTCATCTCGATCCAAGCATAGAGGGTAAGCGCCATGCCAAGCGTATCGAAACCCGGTCCCAAATTCGCCGTACTTGCCGGAATTTTAACCCGAACCCCTTCACTGCGGATCATGGGCACCCCTCCCTTCGTATTCTTTGCGTTTTTGTACAATGCTAATGCCGCTCATTTGAAACTCCTTTATGAATATGAAATTCGCAATAATCGGAATATTCGCAATCCCGACTTCTACCCTTCCACCCGATATACGCTCTTGACCCGGCGGATTACATCCAATCCTTCAAAATGATGCAATACCTGATCCATGCTTGCCTTGCTGGCATTATGGGTCACGATCATGATTTCGGCATCCGGCGTGTCCGCGTTCGGCGATTGGACCACCGACTCCAGGCTCACTTCGTACTCCGCGAAGACCTGCGTAATTTGCGCCAGTACCCCCGCTTTGTCGGAAACCTGAAGCAACAGGAAGTTTTTGAACGAGATCTGCTCGTCGTTCTTCAGCTTCTTCGGCTTGTAAGGCACGATGGCTTTCAGTCCGTTGACCCCCAGTTTAAGGTTCTTGACCACCGCTACCAAATCGGCAACGACGGAAGTCGCCGTCGGCATTTCCCCGGCTCCCGCGCCGTAGAACATGGTTTCTCCCACAGCTTCCCCATAGACGTAAACCGCGTTATAAACTCCGTTTACCGCTGCAATCGGATGGGTTTTCTTGACCATGGTCGGCTGTACGGTGATGCTGAATTCATCATCCTGACGATCCGCGATACCAAGCAGCTTCATTTCATAGCCGAGACGTTTGGCATACTGAATGTCTTCTTTGGACACGGATGAAATTCCCCGAACCTGTACATCCTGCAGTTCGACATTCGTCCGGAACCCTAGCGTTCCAAGTATGGCCATTTTGCGCGCCGCATCCAAACCTTCCACATCGGAAGTCGGATCCGCTTCGGCATAGCCAAGTTCCTGAGCTTCCGTCAGCACATCTTCGTAAGAAGCCCCTTCCTGGCTCATTTTTGAAAGAATATAGTTCGTCGTTCCGTTTACGATGCCCATGATTTTCATGATCCGATCCGAGGAGAAGCCTTCGATCAATGTACGGATAATCGGAATGCCGCCAGCCACGCTCGCTTCATAAAACACGTCGCACTGTTTTTCCAGCGCTTTGGCCAAAATTTCGGAACCGTAAAGAGCCATCAAATCTTTATTGGCCGTAACGATATGTTTCCCCCGGTCGAGGGCTTCCAAAATATATTCTTTTGTACCCGCAACGCCGCCCATAACTTCCACGATAACGTCGATTTCCGGATCGCGGATGACTTCCCAGGGATCCTCCGTCAATTTGCTGCGGTCTATTTCAATGCTCCGTTTTTTATCCAGACTTTTGACCGCTACTTTCTCGATCACGATCGGAGACCCGACTTGACTGCTCAAGTCCTCCTGATGTCCCTCTACAATACGGACGACGCCGGTTCCCACCGTTCCCAATCCAAGCAAACCTACTTTAACGGGTTTCAATTTACGACCCCTCCCCTTAACTCCGTTTTTCGTTTCTTTCTGTAACCAAAAAGACTTAACCCTGGCCGACGATCTGCGTTTTTCTGACGCCGGGAGTAGTTTGAAGCAGTTCCATCAAGGCATCGAATTCTTCCGTCAGCCGGGAAGTTTCCACGGAAATGACCACATTGGCTCTTCCCTGGAGCGGAATACTCTGATTAATCGTCAGAACATTGCCTCCCGATCCGGCAATGAGCGACAACACTTTGGATAAAATGCCGGAACGATGCTCCAGATCGAAGGATATGGTCACTATGCTTTCCCGTTCCATCTGATTAAGAAGATGAATGCCGTCTTTGTATTTATAAAATGCGCTGCGGCTTAACCCCACTTGCGCCACCGCTTCATGAACGGTTTTCGCATCGCCCGCCGCCAGAAGCTGCTTGACCTGCAACGTCTTAATCACCGCTTCAGGCAAAATATCCTCACGGATCAAATAATAGCGTTCTTTCACAAACGTCCTCTCCTTAAAGACTTTTGTTTTTCTATAGTGGACATTATAACGGAAAGCTTCCATGGAGGCAATCCACTTTTGTGAATATAAAGTGCGGAAATTTCAGCATAGGATCGAGGGGATGCCTGACAATGAAGGATTTTCGAGGCTTAGATAAGCAGAAACGGCTACAGCATCCTCTTCAGGATGGTACCCGTTTCGTCATGTCTATCGGTTTAGTAGTAGTAGCTGCTGCCTTCGACGAACTCGAATTCGAAATCGCCGATACGAACCAAGGTCCCGTCTTTTGCGCCGCGGTTCCGCAATTCCTCATCCACGCCCATATGGCGAAGCGTGCGAGCCAATTTCAAGATGGCATCATGGGTATTCAACTGCATCCGCTTCATCATGCGCTCGATCTTGACGCTCTCGACAATGAAGGTTTCGTTCTCTCTGCGGATCGTAAAGCTGTTGTCATCACTCTTATCCAGCTTGTATATCTTCCGTTCGTCCAGCTCTTGGACTTCTTCGATCGCCGGAGCCTCAGGTATTTGATCCAGTAAATCGGCGGCCCGGTAAAGAAGCTCCTGAACGCCTTGGCGGGTCAATGAAGAAATCGGCAAAATTTCGAGATCCGGACGAACTTCCTTGACCTGCTCCCGGAATTTTTCCAAATTCTCCTGCGATTCGGGCATGTCCATTTTATTAGCGGCTACGATTTGCGGCCGGTTCTCCAGTTCCGCATTATACAACTTGAGTTCATCATTGATTTTCATCCAATCGTCAAACGGATCGCGCCCTTCCGATCCGGCCATATCAACGACATGAATGATCACCCTGGTCCGTTCCACATGGCGCAAAAATTCATGTCCCAATCCGACGCCTTCATGGGCTCCTTCAATAAGTCCCGGAAGATCGGCCATTACGAAGCTTCGGCCTTCGCTAACATCTACAACCCCAAGATTTGGCGTTATCGTGGTAAAATGGTACGCACCGATCTTCGGTTTCGCCGCCGATACTACGGAAAGCAAAGTCGATTTGCCGACGCTCGGGAAGCCGACAAGTCCAACATCGGCCATCACTTTCAGTTCGAGTACGATCCACCGTTCCTGGCCTTCTTCGCCGTGTTCAGCCAGTTCCGGGGCCGGATTATTCGGCGTGGCAAAGCGGATGTTCCCACGCCCCCCGCGGCCGCCTCTGGCAACAACGATTTGCTGGCCGTGACGGGTCATATCCGCCAGCACTTCCTGCGTGTCATCGTCGATGATCACGGTTCCCGGAGGAATGCGTACGATCATACTTTCCGCATTGGCCCCGTGCTGGCTTTTGTTCCGTCCTTTCTCACCGCGTTGCGCCTTGAAATGGCGCTGATAGCGGAAGTCCATCAACGTCCTGAGACCCTCGTCTACCCGGAAGATGACATCTCCTCCCTTGCCGCCGTCGCCGCCGGCAGGGCCTCCTTCCGGTACGTATTTCTCCCTCCGGAACGACACGATTCCATCGCCACCGTCGCCGCCTTTAACATAAATCTTCGCTTTATCTACAAACATGCATTCACCTCATTCTAGTTTGCGCAGGCTACCCGAAGCCTTAAGGATTCGTGCTTCGAATCAATTTGCTCCGCCAGCACTCTTTTGCCGGAATTCCATTCATCCAGGTGCCGTTTCAATATCTCTACGTTGTCGGAAACGTTATCTTGACGTTCAAACACGGCCAATATCTCGCCGCCTTCCCGGCAAATCGACAGTTTAAGCTGCAGTACTTCACCCCAGGAGGATCTTCCCGTAAACTGATAAGCTCTAATTGTCGCAATAATCGCTTCCGTGAATTGTTCCGCATCCTCCGCCATGAGCAGGTCTCCGAGCTGCAAATCTTCCTGAATGCATACCTCAAGTTGAACCGAACTGTTTAATTCACGGAACGAGTGCAAATAAAAGACAAGCGACGGGATGCCCAGTCTGGAAATTTTACTGTCCGCTGCCATGCGTTCTTTTATTCTTTCCACACAGCCCGCCAGTTTATCATACTTGCCTAACTGAATATATCCGTATAAAATCTGCAGATCGTTCATCCAATCATGCCGATGATGACCAAGGGTCGCCGCAGCCGTCCTTTGTACGGATTCGAGCAATTGTTTTCGCTCTTTTTCCGCTTGTCTCTTTACATACCTTACATGCATAAAAAACACGAGCAGCAGGCACAGGCTGATAAATATAAAAGCCGCCGGCGAGTGAAAAAAATACATAAGGATCAGACAAGCAATGGATAGCGTCGCCACGATCGCCGGCGCCGTAAACCGATGTTTCATGAGTTTCCCCGTTCCTCTAAACAGATTGGGTGAACTTTCCACCCTGACATCAATACCCAGTATATCATAAACCTTGTCCAAATAACGTTCCAAAATGTATACTTTCTGCTTCACTCAGAAAAAACATTCGGCGGCCGTAACCTGTTCCCACTGCCTTATTACGCCGCTATCATCAAAAAAGCCCCCGGCATTCACATGCCGAGGGCTTTATAAAGCTATGGCTAACCGAGCGAAGCTCTTAAGCTTCCACTGCAGCCGCTACAGGAGCGGTTTCCACTGGGTAGACGCTCACTTTTTTACGGTCGCGACCCCAACGTTCGAATTTCACGACGCCGTCCACTTTTGCAAACAGCGTGTCATCTTTACCGATTCCCACGTTAGTACCCGGGTGAATTTTCGTGCCGCGTTGACGCACGAGAATGCTTCCGCCGGTAACTGTTTGACCGTCAGCACGTTTAACGCCAAGACGTTTCGCGATACTGTCGCGTCCGTTTTTCGTGGAGCCTACGCCCTTTTTCGAAGCGAACAACTGAAGATCCAATTTCAACATTGTCCATCTACCTCCTTCTTCAAATATTCACGTCTTTTATTTGAATATACTTTCCGTATGAGCCTTCGATACTCTGTAGCATAACGACCATGGACGATAGCAGAAGTTGCACCTGGCGGACCGCATCCGGATGAATATTATCGGGAAGATTCGCATTCAGAAAGCCGTTTTTCATCTCGGCATCCATCACGGTACCCGTAAGTGCCTCAATGGAATTCACCGTACCTACGGTAACGGCTGATACACCGGCACATACAATATCCTGTCCTGATTTGGCGTAGCCAGCATGACCTGACACTTCAAATCCTTTAATATCGTTATCCCGACTGCGCAATATGGAGACGATAATCATCTACCGCACCTTCTTACGCTTGAATTTTCTCGATGGTCACTTTCGTGTAAGGTTGACGATGACCTTGTTTTTTGTGGTAGTTCTTCTTAGGCTTGTATTTGTATACGATCACTTTTTGGCCTTTGCCGTGTTTTTCGACTTTCGCCGTTACACTTGCGCCGGATACCAATGGAGCGCCCGTTACCAAACCTTCACCTTTCGACACTGCCAACACGCGGTCGAACGTCACACTAGCGCCATCCTCAGCGTTCAATTTCTCGATGTAAAGAACATCGCCTTCTTGAACACGGTATTGTTTACCGCCGGTTTCGATAATTGCGTACATTTTGCTTGCACCTCCTCATGTCTCAGACTCGCCTGATTCAGGTGCCGCCGTCCCTAGGAACAGACGGACTTCCCAACCCGATCGGAGCGGTTACAGCATGTGTACAAGACAAACTCATAACACATACCCTAATATACTACCATGGGTTTATAAAGAAATCAATCACAACTTAAAAAACAGGTTGCTCCCTCATTCTTTTCCGGGTCATTTCAAGCAGCCCCAGTTTGGTCCACCCCAAAATATGATGTTGCGTCCGATCCCCTGTCAACGAGTTCTCAAGCATGTCCAGCACCGCTGCACGATGATCTTCGCTGCTCATATCGATAAAATCAACGATAATGATCCCTCCGGTATCCCGAAGCCGGACAAGCCGGGCAATCTCCCGGGCCGCTTCCAGATTCGTCCTGAAAACGGTATCCTCCAAATTTTCTCCTCCGGTAAACTTCCCTGTGTTCACATCGATGACCGTCAGCGCTTCCGTGGTGTCCCAGACGAGATATCCGCCTCCCGGAAGCCATAGTTTGCGTTGAAAGTCCTTATCCAGTTGCTGTCGGATACCCATATATTCAAACAAAGGGATATCCCCTCCGTAAATCCGGATTTCCGGACTTTTTCCTTGCAGCATCGTTGTCAAAAAAGATGCGGCTTCGCCGGCTTGCTCCGGACAGTCCATGATCAGTTCGTCCGTTTCCGGACTGTAGACATCCCGCATCAAACGCTGCACCATGCTGAGATCCTGGTGCAGCGTGGAAGGAGCCGGTGCCGATGCGCCTTTATCCAAAATACTCTCCCACTGCTGCCTTAACTGCAACAGGTCTTCCGCGATCGCTTCCTTCTCCTCGTGTTCCGCTATCGTGCGGAGGATAAGCCCTTCTTCAGGCATCCGCAGCTCTTCACCTATCTCCTTTAACCGCTGGCGCTCTTCCTCGTGTCCGATCTTCTTGGATACGGCCACATAGCCGGCCGATGGCATGTATACGAGCCACCGCCCGGGAAGCGAATAATGCGTCGTTACCCTTGCTCCCTTGTTGCCCATGGCTTCCTTCACCACTTGCAAGATCAGTTCCTGGCCCGGCTTAAGCAAATCCGATATGGAAGGCTTTTGCTTGGGCTGTTTCTCCAAATGCGGGTGCAGCAAATCATCAATATAGAGGAACGCATTTTTCTTTTGGCCGATATCGACAAAAGCGGCTTGCATTCCGGGAATTACATTCATTACTTTTCCTTTAAAAAAACTGCCAACAAGTCCTCTTTTTTGAGAACGCTCGGCTGCATATTCCACCAGCTTGTCTTCTTCCAGCAGCGCCATCTGGGTGGAATCAGGGCCGCAGTGAACAATCAACTGTTTCATTGATCTCACCCTCACTCTACGTTCTATCCAAACTATTTTCTCCATTATACCATGGCTTCAGGAATTCAAGCGCCGGGGTCCCCCCGCAAATAAGAGGAAATCACCCTCTGCTCCGGCACCACGGCTACAATATTCCCTTGAGCATTCATAATATAGATGAAATGATACTTTTCCCTCCTAAAGAGACGCAAAAGACCATCCAAAGGTTTCGCTTTGTCGGCTACAATCGGCTGAGCCAAACTTCCGGTCAACAGATGGCGGGTAAATGCATGCTCGCGGTTAACCAGAAAGCGCAAAAACCGGTATGGAATATTCCTGTAATCCGTAAGGTTGGAATATAACAAAAATGCCCCCACCAGCAGCAAATTGAGTTGCAAGGCTCCGTATCCCAGCAACAGCGGAATCAGAGAATACAGGATCACCAGCAGGCTAAATAAGATGCTGATTCTTAGCGACCAAACCAGTGTGGTATGAAAAGGAAGTCCGATGCTGCACAAAGCCTGGCAGATCTTCCCCCCATCCAGCGGCAGGATCGGCAGCAAGTTGAACAAGGCAATAAGCAAATTGCTCTGTACAAAATATGAAAAAAAGGGCCCCTCCCAAATGCCGGCGGCATGAAGAAGCCAGGATATTCCGATCAGCAGCAGATTTTGCGCCGGGCCGGCGAGCGCGATGGCAACTTCGCGGCCGGCGGTTAAGTGTCCGGTATCTTCCATTACCGCAACGCCGCCAAACGGAAGCATTTGAACGGATATTACGCTAATGCCGAACAGGCGTGCACAGGCAACATGACCGAGCTCATGCACAAAGACGATCGCAAACAAGGCGAGCAACTCCAAAAAATGGCCGGTAAAAACCGAAGCAAGCATAATCAGGACAAAAAAGGGATGGAAGGAGATACTCATGCCGCTCCATTTAATCAAACGGAATCACATCCGCGGGATCGATATGCCGATCATCTTTTTTCATGGCAAAATACAAGGTAGAGCGAACGGAATCTTTTGGGGGCGGAAGGCTCCCGATAATATCACCGCTTTCCACCCAATCCCCTTTAGCTACCGATAATTGGTCCAAATGGCCATACACCGACGTATATCCTCCCGCATGCTGGACCGTGACGGTCATCCCCGTGAAAGCGTCGCGGGCAACGGTCAACACACGTCCCGTTTCTACGCTTTTAACCTGTTCGCCGCGATCCGAATCTTCTGCAGGAATGATTTCGACTCCCTTGAGATTAAGAGCAAATGGAGCAGCAAGCGTACCGCTAATCGGAAGCGTAAACCCGTTTGCCGATCCCACTTTTAAACCTTTCTCCTCATGATGCTTAAATATTGGAATAAAAGAAGGCGGCCCCCCAAACGTTCTTTCATACCAGGCCTCGGCCGCACTGAAATCCATTTCCTTTGTGAGCGACTGGGCCACGAACGCACGGACCGGAAGAGACCAGCCGGGTTCATACTTTTCAATTCCCCATAAAGCGGCAAACAGAAGCGTGCTGATCACCATTCGTATAAAGAGCATACTCCAAAACGATGTCCGGCTCCTGCCGGAAAATCCGCCCTCCCCAGGCCCCGTCACATCCATACCATTCCAACGGCCCTGTCCCCGTTTCCAGAGCAACTCCGGATCCGGCTCTTCCGTATCGGCCGGAAAGAGGGGCTTTGAGATCGGCTTGCCTGTCCGGCCGATATATCCCTCTCCCTTTCCGGAAGGCATTTCATCAAAATCAGTGGGATGCTCTCTTTTGGCCAAATCACCTGCGGTCAACTGTCTAATTCGTTCTTCGCGCCGCTTTCGCACATTCGATTTCACGTCCATGTTCCGCACCCTCCGATCACATCTCGTGCTATATATGTATGAGGGGCTTGACCAGAATATGAACGAGCTTCTTGCGGAGGGAGCCCGTAACGCTTCCTGATTTTCAATATACCAAATACAAATAACCGATGCCCATCGGCACCGGTTATTTAGTCTACCTTATACTTTTCCTGATGCAGCTTTATACTGAATACCAGTCCGATGCACAGCATATTGATCAGCAACGAGGTCCCGCCGTAACTGATAAAGGGGAGCGTTATTCCCGTTATCGGCATCAATCCGATCATCATTCCGACATTCTCGAAAATCTGGAACAAAAACATCGCGGCAATGCCGACGATCATATAGGCACCCCTCTTGTCGATGCAATGCAAGGCAATAAGAATCATCCTGTAAATAAACAGGAAGTAGATGAGGAGCAGTAAAGCGGAGCCGAGAAATCCGAATTCTTCGCCGACCACGACGAATATGGAGTCCGAATATGGATAGGGAACGAATTTTTTATTTTTCAGTTCGCCTTGCAAATATCCGTCTCCCAGCAATCCCCCGGAACCTATTGCGATTTTGGCGTAACTGGATTGATGCTTGTCGTCGCTTGAAGCCTGATCCGGATTAATAAACGTATTGATCCGCTGGTACCAGTGCAGCTTCTTGTGCTGTTCCAGATAATCGTGAATTTGCACATTGTAGCTGTTGAAAATGGTGACAAAAGCAATTAAAGCCGCGATGACGGCGGTAAGTCCGATCAGCACATGGCTATATTTCGTATTGCCGATCCACAGCATGGCGACTAATACGACCAAATATATAATGGCGTTGCCCAGATCGGGTTGGATAAGCACCAAAATAAACGGAAGCATGGTCACTGCCGCGATGGGAATAATATCCCGGCGGAAGCGCAGCGGCTGTCCGTTTCGTTGACCCAGCAAGTAAGCCGTAGTCAGAATCAAGATAACCTTGACCAGCTCGGCCGGTTGAAACTGTAGGCCTCCCGGAAGCATAAACCAACTGCGGGCTCCATTAATTTCAGGGGCAAACAAAAACACCAAGATGAGAAGAAAGCAGCCTCCCCCGTAAATATACCAGCTGTATTTCAAAAGCGTCCGGTAATCCACCAGAGACATTCCGAACACGACGATAAATCCGACAAGATAAAATCCAAGCGTCTTCAAATCGTAGGCTCTAAATTGCGTTTCGTAGGGAGCGATTGCGCTTCGAACCAGCAGCGTGCTGAACACCATGAATACGACGAGGATGCCCACCATCGGCCAGTCCAATTTTTTCAGTTTAAAAAACAACGGAAATCAACCCATTCCAAAAAACTTTTTGAAGCGCGTAAACATACCCTTTTTCTGATCCAGAAGCATCAGCGGAACCGTATCCCCCAATATTCTGCGGGCGATGTTCCGGTAGGCGATGGCCGCCCGGGAATCGGGATTCATCACCGTAGGCTCGCCGGAATTGGCGGCTTTGATAACAGCCTCGTCATCCGGCACGATACCGATCAGATCGATATTCAATACCTGGAGGATATCTTCGATTTCAAGCATGTCGCCGGCCTTAACCATGTTTGCCCTGATGCGGTTAACGATCAATTTGGGCGAAGCGATATGCGAGCTTTCAAGCAGGCCGATAATCCGGTCCGCATCCCGCACCGCGGCATGCTCCGGCGTAGTCACGACAATAGCTTGGTCCGCACCGGCAATCGCATTTTTGAATCCTTGCTCGATCCCGGCAGGACAGTCGATAATCACGTATTCATGTTCTTTTTTCAATTCAAGGATGATATCCTTGACCTGCTCCGGACTCACGGCGTTCTTGTCCTTGGTTTGCGCCGCGGGCAGCATATATAACTCGTCAAAACGTTTATCCTTGACAAGAGCCTGATTCAACCGGCAACGCCCTTCCGCCACATCGATCAAATCATAAATGATTCGGTTTTCGAGACCCATAACGACGTCCAGATTCCGCAGTCCGATATCCGTATCCACCAGACACACCTTTTTGCCAAGCAGCGCAAGCGCCGTGCCTATGTTGGCCGAGGTGGTCGTCTTCCCCACACCGCCTTTACCGGATGTGACAACGATAGCTTCTCCCATAGATTACACCCCTTTAAACGCGATAAAATCCGGCCTGATCCGGAGCATATTGCTAATTTTGTCAATCTGCATCTTTCCGTCACGCAAAAAAGCAAATTCCATGCTGGTCTCCCGGTTCTCCCATTCATCCGGAGGCCGGCTGATGATCTCGGCAATTCGGAGCTGGGTAGGTGCCAAATAAGAGGCCGCTATTACCGCTTCTTCGTTGCCCTCCACCCCTGCATGCGCCATACCTCGCAATGATCCAAGGATAAAAATGTCACCCGTGCAAGCGATAGTCCCTCCAGGATTCACGTCTCCAAGGAACATCAGGTTCCCTTCATGGTGAAGCACTTGACCTGACCGGACAATCCCGCACATCGTAGTCAAAGATTCCATCGGATCCGCGGCAGGCGCAAGCTCCGGCATCTCCACAGAGCGGATAAGCAGGTTGCCCTTCTGCCTCAATATATCAAGGATCAACTCTTTCTCGTCATCGCTTACGATCCTTGCTCCCAGCTTTACATCAACATGTATGATTGGACCGGTCAAAATATTTTGATGGCTATGCTCTAATTTATAACGCAGTTCCTCTAGCAAGGTTTCGAATTCGCACTTGTCGTCCAGCAGGAAAACCAGGCCATCTTTGATGCCCTTGATCGTAACATGATTGGGTTTTACCGTCATAAGCCTGTCCCTCCTCCCTATTCAATTCGAGCAGAAGGCGGAAAGTTCCTGCTTGTCGGAGAGCAAAAGTCATGGAATCAAGCCTTTTCCTCGACGGAGCGCCGTTTGGTAATGATTTCTAGCTGACGTCGAAGCGGCACATAGATCACTAACGCGAATACAAATTGAACGAAGACGTTCGGAATGATGTGATTCATCAAGGCCCAGGAATACGGCTCATGAACAAGACCGAACAAAGAATACGTCCCGAATAAAATCGAATCCAAAAGCAAGCTTCCTATCAAAATGATAATCATCATTAAAGGAAGCGGAGCTTGACGCGTGCGTGACAATAGCCCCAACAAGTAACAGGAAAGTCCCATCGCAAACGAATAGGCGCCGATCATGGAACCATAATAAACCACGTCTTGCAGCAATCCAAAACAGAGTCCCAGTACCAGCCCGGTATGTCGATTCTCATAAACGGAGAAAAATAAAATGGCGACATATACTAAATGCGGAATAATACGAGTCTCCCAGGAAGGAGGAATTAGCCAAGGGATGATCGTTCCCTCCAGAATGAACAGAAGGAACAGCAGCAGAATCAGGATATATTTGCGTTTCCTCACTCTTTTTCAGCCTCCGGTTCAAAGACTACGAACAGTTCCTTCCAATCCGTAAAGCTTGCCGCCGGCTTAATGGTAGCCGTATATGTCAGACCGTATTCGCCTACCTGAATGTCGGTCACCTTTCCAATGATCATCCCGCGGGGAAACACGCCCCCGATCCCGGAGGAAACGATAAGGTCGTCCTTAGCCAGAGACTTCTGATCTTCGATCCGGCTCATCAAGAAGGTACCATTCGATTTGTCGAAAGTCTCGATGACCCCGAAAACCTGATTTTCCTTGCCTTGGGCCGTCACCGCGATTCCGTTCGAATTGGGGTCTCTTGCATCCATCGTCGTGACGAGCTTCACGGTTGACGTAAAATTGCTTACATGGCTAACGACGCCGACCAGACCCTCGGCGGATGAAACGGCCATGCCTTCTTTTACGCCTTCCCGTCCTCCGATGTTGAGCACGACCGTCCGGTTGACAGGATCATCATTCACGCTGACGACATGCGCGATCTTCCAGGTGTAGTCGTACATTTCTTTCTGGGCATTCGTAAAATTCAGGTCATTCTGCAACCGTTTATTCTCCTGCTCAACCCAGTTAAAATAAGCTTTATCCCGCGTATAGTGAGACAACGCAATTTTCAGTTCCTCGTTTTCTTCCTGAAGCGAACGTAATTCCGAGATATCTTCAAACAAGCCCGCTACGTAACCAGCGGGCTTGTAAAACACATATTGCACGAAGCCGACCGTATCCTTCACAAACTTCTCTGGCCAGGACAAGTTGGTTCTCGATCCGAGGGTGAAACCCATGACCGCAATAAAAAGAATGAGTCCCATCAACAAAATAAACAGTCTTTTGTTGCCAAGCAGCTTAAACAGTTTAAGCACCCTCCAACCTTACATTATTCTCCCTATCCCCGCAGGCAGGGATTCTCCCGGATAAATACGATCAAAACAGAGAAAAACGGCTTGGCCGTCCGCTGCCGGACGGCGCCGCTAATAATTATGCGTTCATAAATCCAAAATTTTCGTACCGGAATGATGCTTCCAAGGCATATTACCGACATATATCAAGCTGGAAGACATCTTGATCGCTATTAACGTTTGGAGCGGAGTGCGGAACTGCTCTTGGACTTAAACATATGGATGTTATCCAAGGCTCTTCCCGTTCCGATCGCCACGCAGTCCAGAGGGTTATCAGCGACAATAACGGGCATTCCCGTCTCGCCGGCCAGCAACTTGTCGAGATTGCGCAGAAGAGCGCCGCCGCCGGTCAGCACGATACCACGATCCATGATATCGGCAGCAAGCTCTGGAGGACATTTCTCAAGCGTTACCTTAACAGCGTCAACAATGGCATTTACCGTATCGCTGAGCGCTTCGGAAATTTCATCCGAAGTGATGGTGATGGTTTTAGGCAAACCGGAAACCAAATCGCGGCCCCGGATTTCCATCGTTTCCACCTTTTCCAATGCAAGGGCGGATCCGACATCCATTTTCAACTGTTCGGCGGTTCTTTCGCCTATCATTAAATTATATTGCCGTTTAATGTATTGGATGATCGATTCATCCATTTCATCTCCGGCAACACGTACCGATTTGCTGGTTACAATGCCACCGAGCGAAATAACGGCAACCTCCGTCGTTCCGCCGCCGATATCCACGACCATGCTTCCCGTCGGTTCCCAAACCGGCAGATCGGCTCCGATCGCTGCAGCAAACGGCTCCTCGATGGTGTAGGCTTCACGTGCTCCGGCTTGCTTCGTCGCATCCTCAACGGCACGTTGTTCAACGGCAGTAATGCCCGAAGGAACGCATACCATTACGTTAGGATGGCGCTGGAACAGCGAACGCTGTTTCTGTGCTTGGCGTATGAAATACTTGATCATCGTTGCCGTCGTATCAAAATCTGCGATTACGCCGTCTTTCATCGGACGGATCGCCCGGATGTTGCCCGGCGTTCTGCCGATCATTTTCTTGGCCGATTCTCCGACCGCGACAATATTTTTAGTATCGGTATGGATTGCTACTACCGAAGGTTCTCTCACAATGATTCCTTTTCCACGGATATAAACCAGGGTGTTTGCCGTCCCCAAATCGATTCCCAAATCTTTCGTAAAGCCACCAAACATGCTGTATCTCCCTTTCCTTCTGTATCTTATCTATTATATTACATCAAGCCCTGCTCCTTCAAACTGACGAATTTTCCGTCGCCGATGACGATGTGGTCCAATACGTCGATTCCCACAATATCTCCTGCCTTACACAGACGTTCCGTCATCCGAATGTCCTCCGGACTTGGCGTCGGGTCGCCGCTTGGATGATTGTGAGCGCAGACGACAGATGCACTGCTGCACTTGATAGCGGCGCGGAATACTTCGCGCGGATGTACAATCGATGCATTCAGACTCCCGATCGACAGCGTTTCTTGAGCAATGATATGATTTTTCGTATTCAAAAATAGACAGACAAAATGTTCTTTCTGCAAATACCTGAGCTGTTCCATAAGATGATCGGCGGCGTCCCGCGGGCTGCGGATAATCTGTGCCTCCGGCAGACGGGTTTTGGCCAGTCTTTGTCCAAGTTCGATGCTCGCTTTGATCTGCACCGCTTTGGCCGGTCCGATCCCTTTCATTTTTGTCAATTCATCAAGACTGAGATCCACGATGCCGCGTATGCCTCCGCTTTCCCCCAGCATGCGCTGGGCCACATGGATCGCCGATTCATGGCGGGTTCCCGTCCGCAGCAAAATAGCCAGCAGTTCAGTCAGGCTTAACGCGCCTGCTCCATACTGCAGCAACCGTTCTCTGGGCCGTTCTTCATTAGGAATGTCACGTAGCATATAAGTTGCCGTTTCCAATTGCAATCCCTCGCTTCCGAATGTTTTTGACAAAGCCTGAACGGCCTTGTGGGCAAAATGCATTCCGGAAGGATATGCTTTATCTCTTCCTTGACTCTAAAAAACGGCGATACCAAAAGAAGCCAGCATGTCGGCTAATAATGACAACGGAAGTCCGACCACATTAAAATAACACCCTTCAATCCCGGATACGATTGTCGCACCAAGACCTTGAATAGCGTAAGCACCGGCTTTGTCGAGCCCTTCTCCGCTGGCGGCATAAGCTGCGATCTGCTCTTCCGTCAACGGCTTCATCGTCACTAGCGTCATCCGGTAATCCACCCGGCTTGCTCCCGTAATGCTGTCCAAACAGGCAACCCCGGTAAACACCTGGTGGCTTCTGCCCTGCAATGAACGAAGCATGGAGGCGGCTTCCTGTGTATCCTTCGGCTTTCCAAGCACGACATCGTCTCTTACAACAATCGTATCGCTACCGACAATGACACCATGTTCTGATTTCTCTAGGGTCCGGTAAACGGCGTCTGCCTTCCGTTTCGCAAGCTCCTTCACGATTTGTTCCGGCGTCCATCCCTCCGGCGTCGTTTCATCGGCATGGCTTGGCAC
Source organism: Fontibacillus forbon (assembly GCF_046559655.1). Classification (NCBI taxonomy): domain Bacteria; kingdom Bacillati; phylum Bacillota; class Bacilli; order Caryophanales; family Paenibacillaceae; genus Fontibacillus; species Fontibacillus forbon. The sequence goes on from NZ_JBKGFV010000006.1 coordinate 20,763, forward strand.
AACTTCAAACGGAATATGTAAAGAAGACACAAGATCACGTCGGCGCGGGGATGTCGATGCAAGAATGATGCGGCGTGCTGCTGAGGAATCCAAAGGTGCACTACTCTCCTTTACCGGCCCGGCCTGTCCAAAGGAAGCCTCTCTTCCTTGGGCATTGCCGCTCACCAGATTTAATTTGAATAAAAATCGACAGCTTTTCACTGTCATCCTCGCCATTTTTTGACACCTCATTATTATAAGGTTTATTCAGCCTCAATACAAACACAAAAACGGCAGGGGGAAGTATTACCAATCCCCTGCCGTTTTGTTGCGGAACGGCCTTTCGTCAGCCTCCCGAACCCACCATTTTTTGTTCTGCCAAAATAAAGCTCATGACCTCATCCTGAACTTCCCAAAGCAAAGTTTTAACTTGCTTTTTGTTATATTCGGCCATAGCCTCTACGGCGCTGTTCATCGCCTTTTCCATTTCACTGGCTTCGGCGGCAAATTCCTCCGGTTGCTTACCGCGGACGATCGCCGCGCTTTCCGTCCAAGATTGATGCTTCTGTCGGAGTTCTTCAATCTCCTCGGCCGGTAGAGCCTGCGGATCAGTTTCAACAAGCCGCGAAGCCGACAGGGAACTGAGCAAGCCGACCAGTTCGGCGCTTTCGGCAAAATACTTTTCAAGCAGCGTCACGTCTCCGTCGAACACGATCTCCGCCGACGATGGCAGCGATATTTCATGCAAAATGAGGTGAACCCCGGCTGTCTTCAGTTGGCTACTGAGCAACTTGGCCTGCTCGCGGTCGGAGGAGACCCCGGCATAAACCCGCTTTCCGTCGACCGTATCTCTGGCTGCGGCGATTCCTGAATTTTGCAATTCCTTCTGTGCGAGCTCCACCCCTTCAGCCGTGCTGAACACGCCGTACTGAAGGAAATGATAGCTTTGCGGAGGTAACGCGATGTTGACTTTCATGCCCGCGGAAGATTCCGTATCGTCCAATCCGATGATTGGGCCTAAAACGGGAATATCCGTGGCGGACTCTCCCGCCGAAGTCTGATTAGGGACGGAAATTCCGGGAATAGGGACGGTCACTTCCCCGTTGAACATGGACAAGACCACAAATCCGAACAAAGCCCCCGTAACTATGGCTCCGGTCAGCGAACCCGCAACCTTCCACCACGACGTACGATGCTCACGAACAGCGGTATAGGACGGCAAAATCGTCCCTCCCGTTCCCGTATAGTCCGTAAAGGGATCTCCCCAATCATCCGTCATCTCCACTGTGCGGTAGCTTTGCCCCGGAGGAATGGGCTCCCCATGCTCATCCCCGTTAAAATCCGATTCCGGTGTAGGTACCGCATATAGTGTCCGTTTGGGCGGGGTTTGCCCGGCTTGAGGATCTAAGCGATTAGGGGGAGCTTGCCCCTCTTGCGAAGCTTGCCACTTACGCTGAATCTGCTCCTCATGAGACATTTGTCGATTATGCTGAGCCTGCTCCTCTTGCGGAGTTTGCCATTTACCCTGAGCCTGCTCCTCTTGCGGAGTTTGCCATTTATGATGAGCCTGCTCCTCTTGCGGAGTTTGTCGATGATCCGGGGTCTGCCTCCCTTGGTCGTCAAACCGGAATGTCATTTTGGCCTTATTCACTGTCCGCACGCTCCTTGTCCATTCTTCTAAAAATACAATATGAACAGAGAGCCGCTTATATGCCAGCCCATAAGAAAAACCTCGCTTACGCGAGGCTTTCTTTGGTCGATTCCTTATAGCAAATAACTAATGCGAGGCATGGATCCTGTCTGAGGTAAAATTAACTGGATTTTATCCAGTTAATTTGCTTTTTCCAGTCTGATAGACTCATATAGATGGAAAACCTACAGCTAATTCAACCGAGATTGCAGTTATACAAATAACCACTGCAAATTAGCTGGATATTTTCCAGTTAATTTCGGAATTCCGCAGAAAAGAACGAAATTAACTGTATATTTTCCAGCTATTTGAACTCCGTAACTCCAACCAGCAGCCAGCCAATCACACGAAGCCACAGCACTTATAATCGGCCGGTTACTAGTAACTTAACTAGTTATTAGTTGGACATTTTTTTGGCAAGTTCGTATCCAACCTTGTAAATATCCCCGGCTCCCATCGTCAGTACAAGATCCCCTGGCTGAAGTCGTCCTTGAAGTTCATCTATAACATCCTGTTTCGTCGGAAGATATCTGGCTCCCGCGTTGCTGTTTTCCTTAATCAAATCGACCAATTTGGATGAGCTTACCCCTTCGATCTGTTTCTCGCCGGCCGGTGAGTAAATATCCGTGATAATCACTTCATCCGCCCCGCCGAACGCCCGGCTGAACGCATCCAGCAAAAAGAACGTCCGCGTATAGCGTTGAGGCTGGAATACGGCGATGATTCGCTTGCCGGTTGCTTTTGCGGCGGCAATCGTCGCTTCAATCTCCGTCGGATGATGCGCATAGTCATCGATGATGAGGATCCCGCCGCTTTCGCCCAGCACCTGAAACCGGCGCTTTGCTCCATGAAATCCGGTAATGGCTGCGGTAATCTCTGCAAAAGGAATGCCGGCTTCGAGACATACGATAATTGTAGCCATAGCGTTATATACATTATGTCTCCCCGGAACTGAAAGCTCTACTACGCCTAGCTCCTGCTTCCCATGCATCATCGTAAACTTCACATGGCGGTCCCCAAGCTTGATTTGTTCCGCCGTATAATCACAGTCCGATTCAATGCCGTAAGTAATGCTCTGACATTTAAGGTTAGGCAGCAATTCCCTGATATTATCGTCATCTCCGCAGATCACAGCTTTACCTTCCGGCTTGATCTGATTAAAAAACTGGACGTAAGCTTCCTTCAAGCGGCCAAAATCGCCGCCGTAATTCTCCAGATGATCGGCTTCAATATTCGTAACAACCCCTAGATAGGGATGGTATTGAAGAAACGATCCGTCGCTTTCATCCGCTTCGGCCACAACAAACTTTCCTTGTCCGGCTTTGGCGTTCGTCCCGATGTCCATAATCTCCCCGCCGATAATATAGGTCGGATCGATTCCGCACTGTTCCATGACAAGCGCGATCATCGAAGATGTCGTAGTCTTGCCGTGTGCTCCTGCAACCGCTACCCCATGTCGTTCGTTGAGCAGTCTGGCCAGCATCTGCGAACGGTGCAAAATCGGAATCCCTTGCTCCTCGGCTTCCAAACGTTCCACGTTATCCTGCGGCAGTGCGGTTGAATAAACCACCAGATCGGCACCATGGACATGCTCTGCCGTATGACCGATATAGATTTTGGCTCCTTTAGCCGCCAGCTTCTCCGTCAATTCCTGGGAAGCCACGTCCGATCCGGTTACGGTATAACCCATCTCCAGCATCACGCGGGCAATGGCACTCATGCCATACCCTCCGATACCGATAAAATGCACATGTTGTTCAGTCGTATTTAACAATTTATAGTTCACCAGCCTTTTTCAGAATCGGTTTGATGCAAAAGAGTTGCCCGCACATCCGAAATCATGTACAGCGTGCCGGTGACTACCCCAAGATCTTCCCGTTCCGTCCGTGACTCCAATAGCGAAAGAGCTTTTCTCCAGTCACGTTCCACAATGATTTCCAACTCAGGTTTCGCCTTGGCGTCTTTCAGTTCCTGGACAAGATCGTACAGCGCTTCCGCATCCAGTTTACGGCGAAAATCGGGCTCGGTCAGTATAAGTGTATCCACTATAGGTAATATATGCTGCAAGTAGGCATGATGATGCTTATTAGCTAGCATCCCCATCATCAAATTCAGCTTTCGGTACCTGAAAGTTTCCCGGATACTCTTGGCAAGGGTTTCCGCTCCTTCGGGATTGTGTGCCCCATCGAGTACGATACGCGGCTCAGCCGACACCTGTTCCAGGCGTCCTGCCCAAAAGGCCGTTTTAAAACCGGATAACACCGTTTCGTCTTCCAGCACAAAAGCCATATATTGCCGCAGCACTTCAAGCACCATCATGACTCCGGCCGCGTTTTTGCATTGATGCTCACCCAGCATCGTCATCTGCAATTCGAACTCGCGGAATGGTCCGCGAAACAGCATGCTTTGCCCCCGGTCACTGACTTGAAGACGTTCGAAGGAGAATTGCTCGCCCATCAAATATAGACTGCTGTTCTGCTTCGCTGCCGTGTCCTTCAATATGCCAATCGCCTCGGTTTGTTCCACGCAGCTGACTACCGGAACGCCAGGCTTGATAATTCCGGCCTTTTCGGTGGCGATTTGTTCGATTGTATCTCCAAGGACATCCGTATGATCATATCCGATATTCGTAATCAGCGAAACGATCGGCGTCACAATGTTGGTTACATCCATCCTTCCCCCAAGACCTGTCTCCCATACCACGACATCCGGGTAGCATTCCTCGGCAAAGTAAAGGATGGCAAGTGCCGTGCTGACCTCAAACATCGTCGGAGAACCAAGTTCGGTTTCCGCGATTTCCAGAACCAGCGGTTGAAGCCGATTTGTCAGGGATAATAGCGTTTCCTCCGGAATATCTTCTCCATTGAACTGAAACCGGTTCGTAAATTTGGTGATATACGGGGAGGTGTACGTTCCAACACTATACCCGCATTCGAGCAGCGTTTGGGTTAAAAAAGCACAGGATGATCCTTTGCCGTTCGTCCCGGCCACATGTATGAATTTCAGCCTCCGCTGCGGATTGCCCAAACGATCCATTAACAAATGGATCCGCTCCAATCCGGGACGAATTCCGAACGGAATCAGCCCGTTAATCCAATCGACAGCTTCGCCGTAACTTTGCAACGGCACTTCTTCGCTCTTTTCTTTATGAGCCCCCATCACTTTCACCTTCATTTGAATTGTTGGAATAAAAAACATCGTCTCATCATCACAATAAGGTCCGGCTGCGATCGCTGTCCTTAATTATAGGACATATGACCTCAGCCGGATGGGAAGAGTGACCCGAGGGCTTTAGCCTTTCAGTTCGCTGATCCGCGCCAATACGATATCGCGCTTGCCGGAATAGTCCGCCATCTTGGCGCGTTCTTCTTCAATCACCTTGGCCGGTGCCTTGGCGACAAAGCCTTCGTTAGCCAGCTTTTTCTCCACGCGTTCCACTTCTTTGTTCAAATGTTCAACCTCTTTTTCAAGGCGTGCGATTTCCTGGCTGATATCAATCAGACCCGCGAGCGGCAAATACAATTCCGCACCGGTAACCACGGCGGTCATCGCTTTGCCAGGAACTGCTGCCTCCAAAGAAGCTTCAAACTGGGACGTGTTGCAGAAGCGGCGGATATAGTGACCGTTCTGATTCACGATTTGCAACAATTCCGCAGATGCCGGTTTAACGAGCAATTCGATTTTTTTGCTCATCGGAACGCCCACTTCCGAACGGATGTTCCGAACGGCGCGAATAACGTCGACAAGCAGGCTCATTTCCTGAACAGCATCCGGAGCCTCAAGCGCAGGATCGTACTTCGGCCATTCAGCCAGCGTAATCGATTCGCCACGATGCGGCAAATGCTGCCATATTTCCTCGGAAATAAATGGCATGAACGGATGGATCAGCCGCAGCGTGCGGTCAAGCACGTAAGCGAGTACGGACTGGGTTTTGCGTTTAGCGGCTGCGTCCTCTCCATAGAGCGACAATTTCGCAAACTCGATATACCAGTCGCAGAGATCGTCCCAGATAAAATTATACAGCTGACGACCGGTTTCTCCGAATTCGTAGGCATCGATCAACCGGGTGATTTCTCTTGTCGTTTCATTGAACCGGTGCAGAATCCAGCGGTCGGCGGTTGCCAGATCGCCGCTGATATCAATATCTTCAATCGTAACACCTTCCAGGTTCATCAATGCGAAGCGGGAAGCATTCCAGATTTTATTGGCAAAGTTACGAGCCTGCTCTACGCGTTCCCAATGGAAACGAAGATCCTGTCCAGGCGTGCTGCTGGTCGAAAGCATATATCGCATCGCATCGGCGCCGTATTTCTCGATAACTTCCAGCGGATCAACCCCGTTGCCGAGCGACTTGGACATTTTGCGGCCTTCACTATCGCGGACCAGGCCATGTATTAAGGCATTCTTGAACGGAATCGATTTTGTAAACTCCAATCCGGTAAAGATCATGCGGGAGACCCAGAACGGAATAATGTCATATCCCGTAACCAGTACGCTTGTAGGGAAATAACGCTTGAAATCTTCGCTCTCCTCGTTAGGCCAGCCGAGTGTCGAGAAAGGCCATAAGGCGGAGCTGAACCAGGTATCGAGAACATCCTCATCCTGTTTTATATCATCCCGTCCCAGCTTGGCCTTGGCTTCCGCCTCATCATGGGCAACAACCATTTCCCCGGTCGCTTCGCAATACCAGGCCGGAATGCGGTGCCCCCACCATAATTGCCGGGAGATACACCAGTCGCGGACATTTTCGATCCAATGAAGATACGTTTTTTCAAAGCGGTCCGGTACGAACTGAACGCCTTCGCCCGATTTTTGGGAGGCGATTGCAGCTTCAGCCAGCGGCTTCATTTTTACGAACCATTGTGTTGACAAATACGGTTCAATTACCGCTCCTGTCCGTTCGCTGTGCCCGACTTGATGGACATGATCCTCAATTTGAACCAGGACGCCCGCTTCCTGCAAATCCTTAACGATTTGTTTGCGGCATTCGCTGCGGTCGAGTCCCTGATATTTACCCGCTTCCTGGTTCATTGTACCGCTCTCATCCATCACGATGATTTGCGGCAACTCATGGCGCAGGCCTACTTCAAAGTCGTTCGGATCGTGCGCCGGCGTGATTTTCACGGCCCCGCTGCCGAATTCCTTATCGACATAATCATCTGCAATGACCGGAATTTCCCGGCCGGTGATCGGCAAAACAAGCATTTTGCCTACCAGATCCTTGTAACGCTCATCCTTGGGATGAACCGCTACCGCTGTATCGCCAAGCATCGTTTCGGGCCGCGTGGTGGCAACCGTAATAAAACCGCTGCCGTCTTTAAGCGGATACCGTAAATGATACAAATGGCCGTTAACTTCTTTATATTCCACTTCAATATCGGAAAGCGCCGTGCGGGCAACCGGGTCCCAGTTAATAATGTACTTGCCCCGGTAGATCAAGCCTTTTTCATAGAGCTTGACGAACACTTCGCGTACGGCCAAAGAAAGACCTTCATCCAACGTAAACCGTTCTCTTGAATAATCAAGAGAGAAGCCCATTTTAGCCCACTGCTCATGAATGGAAGCCGCATATTTATCTTTCCATTCCCATACCTTCTCGAGGAATTTCTCGCGTCCAAGATCATACCGTGTCACGCCCTCTTCGCGAAGCTTTTGCTCCACTTTGGTCTGGGTGGCGATTCCGGCATGGTCCGATCCCGGGAGCCAAAGCGCATCGTAACCTTGCATCCGTTTTGTACGAATCAAAATATCCTGAAGCGTACAGTCCAGCGCATGTCCGATATGCAGCATACCAGTCACATTGGGCGGCGGAATCACAATCGTATAAGGCTCTGCTTCCGGATTCTTTCCGGCCTTGAAAAAGCCGCCTTCCATCCAATAGCGGTACCATTTCTGTTCGGCCGCTTTAGGATCGTACGTTGTCGGCATCTCAGCCGACTGGGATTGTTCATGATTTTCTGTCATTTGTCTCAAACCTCCGTAACAATTAAATGACCTAGGCGGTAGGCGATATCAATGGAGGGCGCAGCTACTGGGAGCAGGGCAGGCCGGTCAGCCTGCATATCGTTTACCGAAGGCAAAAAACACAAAAAGCCTCTCGTCTCAAAGGACGAAAGGCTTATCTTTCGCGGTACCACCTTTGTTTCGCAGGCTTGGATTCTTGGCGTCCCGAATTTTCGGGACAGGGCGAATCTCCGCTTACGACACTCATGCAGATAACGGTTGCTGCCGGCCCGTTCTAACCTATAGAAGCTGAGGATCAAACGGACGACTCCCGGGCGACTTCGGACAGCTGTGTCCTGCGGAATTTTCCAGCGTAACAATTCCGCTCTCTGAAGGGTTCACTGCCTACTCTTCCCATTCCAAGTCTTTACATTAAAGATTAATTTAAGCTGATCTCTATCATAATAGCTTGAATACCTTCATGAGTCAACAAAAGGGGTTGAAAATAGACAAATGTCCACTTGCAGAGGACAAAAACAAAAAAGCCGCACATTCAGCGTGCAGCTTTTTATCATAAGCAACATTAATTTAAGGGATGTAAAGCACCTGTCCTTCCGATATATGTTGCTCCGACAGACGGTTGTAAAGCTGCAATTCCCGGGAACTGAGCTGATACCGCTCCGCAATTTCATCCAATGTCTCTTCACGCTGGACAATCACCAGTCTGACTTTGCGGAACGGCGTCTGATCCTCGGAATTCCCGATGAACAAGCTCTTCCAGCGGACTTCTTCTCCATCGCTTTGCTCCGCCGTCAAGACGGCGCTCTGCTCTTCCTGCAAAATCTGCCCGGATTCGGCATCCGGACGATGCGTGGACAACAGTTTGCTGATGCCGTATTGGGTGTCCTGCACGCCGTCTCCGCTTTTTTTGCTGCCGAGAGCAATTTTGAGTTCCTTTTTCTCTTCCGTCCCGGGGCGGATTTCGGGTTCTTGACCGTCTTCCCCGGTCAGTACATATTCTTCATCCTCTAAATTGGAGAAAACAGGGTTATCCGCTTCGAACTGAGACGGCGCTTCTCCAGAGAATGGAGCCGCTTCTTCCCTTTCGGTCTGAACATGGTCCGCTAAATCATCAAGGGCAATCTCGGAAACCGTTACCGACGGACGACTCTCTTCTCTAAACCAGGACTGTTGTTCTTCTTTAAACCAGGATTGCGATTGCTGTTCTTCTGCAAATTGCGGTTCTTGATCCCGGCTCTTATCATTATCTTCATTCGTGAAGCCGGCTTCGTCGGCAGCCGGATTCTCCTCCAGCGCATCCGCCTCCTTGTCCGCCAAAACGGACTGGGCAAAAAGCGGAGACGCGTTATCGTTCCAAGTCAATATACTTTGCTGCTCGTCCGTATCACTCAATTCCGGCAGGGCCTCTTTCTCCCAGGCGCGGAAATGTTCGGTATAACTGCGTTCAAGAGTTTCAGCATCCAATCCTTCCCGGATTGAAAGCTTGCTCTCGGATTGCGCTTCATCGCCACGGTAATCAGCAGAAGGCTCATGGGCCGCCACAAATTCACGGTCCTTCCAATCCTCTGTCTCCACGGTTAGCGACGAAGTTTCAATTCCTTGCAGGGACAAAACGCCCGTAATGTTCAGGCTGCGGGCACTAAGGAGGTCGACATCGAAATTTTCAATCTCAACTGCGATGTCCTCCAGTTTACCGACCCGGCTGAGCGGAATCGTAATCTCCACCGGAATCCAATGCTCCAGTTCTTGGGTTCCGCCCCCGCCTCGATAAAGTCCAGTCAGCAACAAGTGACCGCGAAGCGAAGCATATTCTTCCCCTGGGGTGACCTGAATTTTCGGGAACAGTTCAATTTCTTCAAGTTCGTCGATCCCGACCACATTTTCAGACAAATGTACGCGTTCATAAATATCGAACCTCAGACCGTAGGATTGATCCGCCAAAAATATTGCCTCCTTTCAGCATATACAAACATGATTTTGTATCCAGAAAACTGCATGGTCCAAATCATCGCTCGTTTTTATCTATATGCTTGAAAAAAGAGTGCATGCCTGCTTTTTCACCATAAACGGCAATAAGCAGTTGGAGTTACCAGCCGACCAAAGCTCAATCTATTTCATTGTTTCGGAAAGCAGTTTGGCCCGAAGCTTATCCCACTCCGCCGGCCACGGGTCCGACACCTGAAGTATCTCACCGGTTAAAGGATGCGGGAAAGCCAGGCTTTCCCCGTGGAGCGCCTGATGCGATAAATAGCGGGTGCTTCCGCCATATAATGCATCGCCGATCAACGGATGGCCGGCATGGCTCAGATGAACGCGGATCTGATGTGTCCGCCCGGTTTCGAGAATGAGGCGAACCAGGCTGGCTTTCGAATAAGTCTCCAGAAGTTCCACACGTGTCCTCGCTTCTTTGCCCGACGGGGACACGCGGCGGCGCGAAGGATGATGGCGGTCTCTGCCGATCGGCTCGTCAATGCTTTTGAGGGAAGGAGGCACGATTCCTTCGGCAAGCGCCACATAAACCCTCCCGATTTCCTTGCGCGCCATGGCAGCGTCCAGTTTAAGCTGGGCATAAGTATTTTTGGCGTATAGTACCGGCCCGGACGTATACTCGTCCAGACGATGGATATGCTCGGGGGCTACCGGCTCCCCCCGCTGCGCATAGATCGCGGACACCAGATTGGCAAGCGAAGGCTCCCGGTTCGCTCCGTCCGGATGGATTTTGATACCGGCCGGTTTATGTACGACAAGGCAGAAATCATCCTCGTAAAGTATTCTAACCTGGCGTTCCACCGGCTCGTATTGTGAAGTCTTCGGCGGGAACAGCCGCAACCGGAGACGGTCTCCGGCCAGCTTGATTCCACCTACCGCGTCCAGGGACCGGAGCAATTTTGGAGGGAAGCCGAAAACGCGTTCAAGCCAAATGAGGGCCGCTTCATAGCGGCCCCCCTGTTCCGGCGGATTCAGCTTGCCCGGCATAAGTTCCAGCCACTCGCCGCGCTTTTGTCCATTCATCCCGGTACTCACAGCTTTTGCAGCGCACGGCGGTGCGCCTCAATCGTTGCATCAATGTCAGCCTCGGTATGAACCCCGGAAACAAACATCCCTTCGAATTGGGATGGTGCAATATTGATGCCTTCTTCAATCATCGCGGCAAAATAGCGGCGGAACAGATCCAGATCGCTGCTCTTGGCCGTTTCAAAATTAATCACTTCCGAATCCGTAAAGAATGGGCACACCATGGATCCTACGCGATTAATCGTACAAGGAATACCCTTTTCCTTGGCATTGGCCGCGAATCCGGCCGCAAGTTTTGCCGACAAGAGTTCCAGACGGTCATAAACTTCCGGAGTCAGCAGCGACAACGTCGAGAATCCGGCCGTCATGGCCAGCGGGTTACCGCTCAGCGTTCCTGCCTGATAAATCGGTCCGTTCGGCGCGATCTGCTCCATAATTTCGCGTTTGCCGCCGTAGGCTCCGACGGGGAGTCCCCCGCCGATGACTTTACCGAGGCAAGTCAGATCCGGGGTGACTCCGAAACGGCCTTGGGCGCATTGAATATGGACCCGGAAGCCGGTCATCACTTCATCGAAAATCAACAGGCTTCCGTGCTCCGTCGTCAACCGGCGCAGACCTTCCAGAAAGCCCGGTTGCGGCGGAACCACGCCCATATTCCCGGCCACGGGCTCCACAATTACGCCAGCAATCTCCGTCCCGAAACGCTGGAAGGCCAGCTCCGCGGATTCCAGATCGTTATAAGGGACGGTGATCGTGTTTGCAGCTACCCCTTCCGGCACGCCCGGACTGTCGGGAAGACCCAGCGTAGCCACGCCGGACCCGGCCTTAATCAGCAGGCTGTCCGCATGACCATGATAAGAACCTTCGAACTTCAATATTTTGTTCCGGCCCGTATAGCCGCGCGCCAGGCGAATCGCGCTCATCGTCGCCTCCGTCCCGGAATTGACCATCCGGACTACATCGATCGATGGGACACGCTCGGCAACCAGCTTGGCCATCTTCGTCTCCAGCAACGTGGGCGCGCCGAAGCTTGTTCCCTTGGCCGCCGTCGCTTGCAGCGCAGAGACCACTTCCGGGTGGGCATGGCCCATAATGAGCGGCCCCCAAGAGCCGACATAATCGATATACTCGTTCCCGTCGATATCATAAATCCGCGAACCTACGCCCCGTTCTACATAAATTGGCGTTAAGCCAACCGATTTATAGGCACGTACCGGGCTATTTACGCCGCCCGGCAAAACTTGTTTCGCTTCCTCGAAAGCCTGCTTGGATAACTCCTCGCCGCGGCGACCGATCTTTTCACTCATCAAAACCCTCTCCTTGTCCGTTGATGGGTTGTTCTTACTTTCCCTCGCGCAGCCAGCGCGCGGCGTCTTTGGCAAAATACGTAATAATGATATCCGCTCCGGCCCGTTTCATGCCAAGCAGCATTTCCGTTACGATGGCCCGCTCATTGATCCATCCTTTTTGAGCCGCCGCCTTGACCATGGAGTACTCGCCGCTGACATTATAAGCAACGAGCGGCAGATCGAATTGGTCGCGCAGCATCCGCAGCACGTCCATAAAAGCCAGTGCCGGTTTCACCATCAGCATGTCCGCGCCTTCCAGCACGTCGGACTCCGCTTCTCTGAGCGCTTCCCGCGCATTGGCCGGATCCATCTGATAGGTTTTGCGGTCGCCGAATTGCGGCGCCGAATCGGCCGCTTCGCGGAATGGACCGTAAAACGCCGAGGCATACTTAACTGAATACGACATGATCGGCACGTTCGTGAACCCAGCCTCATCCAACCCTGAACGGATGGCCTGTACGAAGCCGTCCATCATGTTGGACGGAGCGATGATATCCGCACCCGCCCGGGCTTGGGAAACTGCGGTACGCACCAGCAAATCCAGCGATTCATCGTTCATGACATCGCCGCATACATGACCGTCCCGCTCAAAGGTATGCACCATGCCGCAATGCCCATGGTCCGTAAACTCGCAAAGGCAGGTATCCGCTACGACAAGCAGGTCGGGATACAGCGATTTGATCTTGCGCGTCGCCTGTTGAACGATGCCATCCTCGGCAAAAGCCGATGAACCGACGCTGTCTTTACTCTCCGGAATACCGAAGAGCAGTACCGCCGGAATGCCGAGGTCAACTATTTCTTTTACTTCTTGGTCAAGCGTATCGAGCGAAAAATGAAACACGCCCGGCATGGATGAGATTTCGTTTTTCACGCCGCTGCCGTAAGTAACGAAAATCGGCTGGATGAAATCATCCACCGTTAATACCGTTTCGCGCACCATGCCGCGGATCGCAGATGATTGCCGCAAACGGCGGTGTCTTACTATAGGAAAACTCATGATGAAATTACCTCCTGGATTCATATATATTACAGCCAAATCAGGCTAACCGTTATTTTCTGCGCTCTGTTTCCAATCGCATAGTGCCGCCACCAAGCTATGGATGGTAGCCTCCTCGGCAAGAATGCCGACGTTAAGGCCTGCGTCTTCCGCCGTCTTAGCCGTAACCGGTCCGATGCAGGCGATCTGCGCCCCGCTCAAAGCCTCAGCCGGATCTTCAAATCCTATCCCCTTCAAAGCACCGATAAAATTCGTTACGGTAGAGGAACTGGTAAACGTAACGGCATGAACGCGGCCTTCTTTAAGCAGCTTGGCCAGTTCGTCGTCATCTTCTCCAACCGGGACCGTCGCATACATTACGGCTTCCGTGACGGCCAGCCCCAGCTCGCGAAGCACCTCAGGCAGCCAGGAGCGAGCCAAGTCGCCGCGCGGCAACAAGACTTTCTGTCCCGCCTTCAGCGCCCCTTCGAATTGCCCCAGCAGTCCTTCGGCCTGATATCGTCCAGGCAGCTCTTCGGCGCAAATGCCGTACTTCCGCAGCGCCTCCTTCGTCGCCGGGCCGACAGCAGCGACCCGGGCTTTGTGCAGTGAACGGATGTCTTTCCCCAGCCTGTCCAGGTGTTTGAAGAAAAATTCAACCCCGTTTACGCTGGTGAAAAATGCCCAGTCATACTCCGTCAACTTGTCCAGAGCTTCGCTAGTGCTGTTCAGAACGTCGCCAGCCGGCAGTTCAAAGTCAATAACGGGAAACTCATAGGCCTCTCCGCCAAGATCCTCGATTTGCCGGACCAGTTCGCTAGCCTGGGAACGGGAACGGGTGACGAGAATCCGCTTGCCGAACAGGGGCATATCTTCCGCCCATTTCAATTGCTCCCGCTGTTTGACGACTTCCCCGACGACGATGACGGCCGGCGGCTTAAAGTCGGCCTCGATAACCTTTTGCTCAATGTCGGATAGCGTACCAGTGAGCGTTTCCTGTTCGGCACGGGTTCCCCAGCGCACAAGTGCGACCGGCGTTTCCGGCGGTCTGCCATAGGAGATCAACTGCTTGCTGATATACCCGATTTTAGCTACGCCCATCATGAACACAAGCGTACCCGTAGCGTTGGTCACCTTTTCCCAATTGATCGACAAGTCCAGCTTGTCCGGGCTTTCATGCCCGGTAATGATCGACAGCGAAGAAGCCATATCACGGTGCGTTACCGGAATCCCGGCATAAGCCGGGACCGAAATCGCAGCGGTAATGCCCGGTACGATTTCATAAGGTATTCCATGTTTGCGAAGCAATTCGGCTTCTTCGCCGACTCGTCCGAAAATGGTCGGATCCCCGCCCTTCAGGCGTACGACCGTTTTGCCCGTCAAAGCCAGATCGACCAACAACTGGTTGATATCCTCCTGCTTCATCGTGTGGCGGTCCGTCCGTTTACCAACGTATATTTTTTCGGCTCCCCGCTTCATTTTCCCGAGTAAGCTTGGATTTGCGAGGCGGTCATAAACGACTACATCCCCTTTTTCCAGACAATCGAGACCTTTCAAAGTAATCAGTCTTGCATCTCCGGGTCCTGCCCCGACTAAATACACTTTCCCCTTCGTTCCCGTCATGTTCTTCACTCCCCGGCTGCTGCCAAAATTTCGTCCGCTCCTCTGGAAATTAGCTTGTCTGCTACCGCCTCTCCTAGCGTCATAGGGTCATTTCCCGCCATCGTTTCTTTCAGGACAACGCCTCCGTCCGGCGTCCCGACCATACCGGTCAGCACGATTTCGCTGGAAAGGCCACTCTCGTCCCCATTATTATGTTTACCCAATACGGCGTAAGCACCGATAGGAACCTGGCAGCTCCCGCCAAGCACACCCAAGAATCTACGCTCCGCTCCGACCGTCAACGCCGTTTCCGGATCATTGTAGAGCGAAAGCAAGTAACGTACCTCTTCATCATTTTCCCTGCACTCGATACCGAGCGCTCCCTGTCCTACAGCCGGCAAACAAATATCCACGGGGAGATAGGAAGTGATTTTATCCTCCCAGCCCATCCGAAACAATCCGGCCGTCGCCAAAATAATCGCATCAAAGTTTTCCGTCTCCAGTTTCCGTAACCTGGAATCTATATTTCCCCGTAAAGGTTCAATTACGAGGTCGGGGCGATAAGCGCTAAGCTGGCTTGAGCGTCTCAAGCTGCTTGTACCCACCTTGGCTCCCTGTGGTAACTCGTCGAGGCTTAGTCCTTCTCTTGAGATGAATGCATCCCGGGGGTCCACCCGTTTAGGCACGGCCCCGGTCACCAGGCCTTCCGGCAATTCGGAAGGCATATCCTTCATGCTATGTACCGCCAGATCGATTTCCCCGTCCAGCATCGCTTGTTCGATTTCTTTGACAAATAAGCCTTTTCCCCCGACCTTGGACAACGTGACATCCAGGATGCGATCCCCTTTAGTGACTATTTTATTGATTTCAAAATCGTACGGCAGCCGGTGCTCCTCGCAAATCGCCTTCAACGCCTCGATCACATGACCTGTTTGCGTCAAGGCCAATTGGCTCTGTCTGGTTCCTACTACTATAGTTCGCTTTATCATCTTCATTCCTCCCGGTATGAATCCATCCATGCTATTACTTCCGCCTCGTTCCAGGGTTGGAAGCACCCTTTCCGAATCGATGACAATATATCCATTTCGGCCAATGATTTATACAGCTTTGCCCTCATTTGGCGGTCTTGAACCCGGTTTCTCACCGCAGACCTGACAAAACTCAAAAAATCCACATAAGTTTCATAGTCATCGCCATACCGTTCAATGATTTCCCGGCTTAACGTCCTGGAAGCTCCAGGTCCTGCTCCTGACGTAGAAACAGCCAGAATCAGGCCCCCGCGCCGCACGACGCTTGGAGTGATGAAGGAGCCTCTGCTCCCGTCCCCGGCATGATTAACCGGAATGCCCAATCCTTCGGCTTCCAGGACAATTTCATCGTTAATGCCCGGTTGGTCCGTTGCGGCATAGGCCAAAAAAGCGCCGGCCAGATCGCCCGCTTGATAAGCACGCTGCATCCAGTCAATCTGACCTTTATTATGATAACTTTGCAAGCGGATTGTAGCCGAGGGAGCAATCAATGTTACTTTTGCACCGGCTTCGATCAAAGACGCCGCTTTCCGTTCCGCTACAGTTCCGCCGCCGACGATAACGCACCTTCGTCCTTCAAGATTCATCATTATGGGAACATAATGTGTCAAAAGCAACCCTCCCCGGCTACCGAACAGGTCTAAGCCTCTTCTCAACTAAATATCGCGTTAGTCATTGTGTATAGCATACTGTACGCCCCAGCATTTTTCCAGCGATAGAAATAAGCCCCGTGCCGACAGTCTCTCTCCGACTGCAGAAACTCTGCAGTACCCGGATGAAACAGTAAGCCCAGGGCATATAACTAAACCGATGCCTGTACCAGGGACAGCGACGGCTTTTCTTCCAGCGGTTGCTTTTCATCCGCCGAAGATTGAGGTATCTCAAGGGAAGCACCGCTTTCCTTACCGGAATCGGCCAGCATCTCCAATTGATCTTCCAAAGCGAAAATCTGTGTAAACCAATTCAGTGCTTCCGCTCCGTTTTCCTCGCCCGCCATTTCCTTAATGCGGTTAATCGGATCATGCATCATCTGGTTCACGATGCTTTTGGTCAATCGGCGGATGACTTTCCGCTGGCGCTCATCAAGCTCGGGAAGCTTGTTGAACATACTTTCAAGCGTGCTTTCGTGAATCGATGAAGATTTCTCCTGCAAAGCGCGGATGACGGGTTTAACCCCCAGCGTCTGAAGCCAGTTTCCGAAAGCCGCGATTTCTTCCTCAATCATATCCTCAATTTTCAAGGCTTCTCCCCGACGCATCTCCATATTGCTCTCCACAATACCCTCAAGATCGTCAATATCATATAGAAATACATTCTGTAATTCGCTAATCGCCGGATCGATATCCCGCGGAACCGCGATGTCGATCATGAATAACGGGCGGTTCGGACGCCCCTTCATACTTTGCGACACTTGCGATGAAGTAACGACATAGCCTTCAGCGCCGGTGGAGCTGATCAGAATGTCCACTTCCTCCAGCCGCTGCATCGCCTCCTGCATGGAGCAAGGAGTCCCGCTGAATTTGGAAGCCAGTTCTTGGGCCCGTGCGAAGGTTCGATTGGCGACAAACACTTCTTCGGCTCCCGCGCCGCTCAAATGTTTGGCGGTCAATTCACTCATCTTGCCGGCTCCCAGAATCAGCACCCTTTTCCCGCTGAAGCTGCCAAAGATCCGCTTGCCCAGCTCAACGGCCGCATAACTGATGGAAACGGCGCTTTCCCCAATCGCGGTTTCCGAGTGGGCCCGTTTGCTCAGAGTCACTGCCTGTTTAAACAGCATATTAAACCACTGACCGGTCGCTTTTTCACTTTGAGACAGAAGGAATGCGTTGCGGACCTGACCCAAAATTTGCGTCTCGCCGAGCACCATGGAGTCCAATCCGCAGGATACCCGGAAAAGATGACGTACCGCTTGCTCATCCTCATACATATATAAATGTTTGGTAAACTCCTCACGCGGAATCCCAAACCATTTCTCCATAAAACTACGAATAAAATACCCGCACATATGCAACCGATCTACGACCACATAAATTTCAGTCCGGTTACAGGTAGCAATAATGACGCCTTCCAATACACTTTTGGTGCGTAGAAGCTCCTGTAACGCTTGCGGCATATCTTTATCCGCAAACGAAAAACGTTCCCTGACTTCAACAGGCGCCGTCCGATAGTTCAGCCCGACTACGACAATGTGCATTGCAAGTTCACCTGCCTCTAAAAAGATGTCACAGCAATATATGCAAACAAACTATGTTAATTATATCACAGGGGTAGTCCGTTACCTTGCAATTTCTATGATTTTTTTATGAATTATTTATGAAATGTAAAGACGCATAGCTAAAATAAATAACCATGGAAAATTCCATGGTTATCTTAGTTTACCCATTTTTCTTATGTTATAAAAATCGCTTTTAAACAAGCTCTACTTGATTAATTTCAGGCGTTACCACTTCAAGTTCGCCCAAACCGCGAATCAATTTCTTAGCATAGCATTTTTCAGGTTGCAAAACGGTCACCAGGTAATCAATCGCCATTTGTGGGTCTACAGTCTCTCCGCAAGTGTAACAATCGATCGCAGCAAAACCTCTCTCAGGATACGTATGAATCGAGAGATGGCTCTCCGACAGCAAAACAAGCACCGTAGCACCTTGTGGTTCAAACTGTTTGGCTTGAATGGACATCACCGTAGCTCCGCAAGCTTCGGCGGCTTCCACCAAATGAACCTGCAGCAACTCCGCGTTGTTCAGTACATCAAAGTCGACTCCCCAAGTATCAACAGCAACGTGTCTTCCGAAAGTTGAATATTCCATCTTCCGGTTCCCCCTTCCTAGGAATAAAATGTTTGAAAAAATTTCATCCGCTAGGACCTACGTCATTCACTTCCCGAGGGAAAAATCTCTCGCAACATCTCCATGTCCTGAGTGAATCCTGGTTCCTATATTCTTTTCAACGAGATTAAAAATAACATCTCTCGGTGACAAATGCAATACTTTTTTGCTCCCAGGTAAATAATATTCTTTTCATAGATCAGTTGTGCTCATTTTGCGGGAATTTCAGTGAATAGAATCATGATATTCGTCCAGAAAAAGCGACCCGTCCTCCTGGATTTCTGCATAGAAAACTTGATCTGGAGTGACACCCTCCTTGGACAGTTCCTGCTCGAGCCATGTTACATTCAAGTTCAACGCCTTGAGATTTCCGGAAATAATCCGTCCGTCGGAAACAACTTGGGTGGGAATCCTCCTATTCCCCGGGGATGAAGGAAGACGGAGGTCTTCCCGCGTGACCGTTTCCTTTTCCGGCTTGCTCAACACGCTGAGTTTTCCGTTCGGCTCCAGAATGGCGTATTCTACATCTTTAATGGTAAAAGTATTCTCTTCTCTAAGCAACATTCGTAAATCATCCATGTTTAGCCGGCGTGAACGAAGAGCTTCTTCGAGAATTTCCCCATTCTTGATGAGGATCGTAGGCTGCCCGTCAATGCGACCTCTCGCCCTTGTTGATTCATGCTGACGTATCCGGCCAGAAAAGTCAGTAACGCCATCCAAGCAAGCTAGTCGTTCCTTCGGTAACCGTTATATCCTGATCCACCGTGAAATCGGCCGCGATGGAGCCGATGGTAATTCCGGTGACGTAATTAAAAAAAGTCAATTGGCTGATCTGCTTTTTTCCCAACAGCCGCGTCACTAACAGAAGCACCGCGAATGTAAGCAGTGAGGGAAAGATAATCTCTAAAAAAAGGAAAAAACCCGCCGAAAAGGAATGGTCACCCTTATCGGCGGGTTAAAGCTGCTATTTAGAAATTACTATGCTTCCAGTACGAATAATCGGCGCGTGCAGCCGCGGAGTTCATCGTCAATGAGGTTCACGGCTTCCGGGTCCATGGCGATAATGCGTTTGTCGAGCAGGGTATTGATGCTTACGTGAATCGACTCAATCTCCCGTTCCACATCATTATTCCGGTAGATTCTTTGAAGTTCTCCCAAAGTGTCCTTGAATTCGAACACCAATTTGTACGAATCACGAGAGTATTCCACGATTTTGCGTACCCGGCCATTTTGATAATAATACATCATCATGAATCCGTTATAAATTCTTGTAACCATTCCCGAGCCCTTGAAAGCAGCGAACAAAAGTCTCATAACATTCGTTAAATGTGGTGTTTCCAAGCGGAAAGACAATTCACAGACATAATAACCGTCCTTGCGGTCAAAAGGCAGATGGACTTCTTCCCCGCCGTCATCCTCCAGTACCACCACTTGGCCGCCGTTGTCCAGCACTTTCACCCGCTGGCGGACATGTGGATCATAGACTTTGTGAACAAACTGCGACATCTGAACTTCCGACAAACTTAAACTGGCATTAACATACTCTGTGGCTAACCGCTGAGCCATAAAAATCTCCTCAATTCTTTTAACAATCCTTTAAAATAATTATACACTACTCATTCAATTATTTGCTCAGCGGCTAAAACGTGAAATCCTGCCATTTTTCAGAAAAAAACGGTTTAAGCCGTTTTTAGATGCAAAATTCCCCCTGCATGCTCACTTTCCTGCCGACCATTCTTCAAATCCCTTCTTTATCCAACGATTCGGGCAAATTTTTTCTAATATTTTCCCCTGCCTCTTCCGGGCTTTCCGGAAAGGCAAATCGCGAAATATGGGCCCACAGCTCGTCTCTGCCCATGCCCTCCTCGGAAGAGAACATGATGATCTGGTCGCCGGCGCGCATGACAAGCGCTTCCTTAATGATTTTCAGATGTTTCTGCCAGCGTGATTTCGGGATTTTATCGGCTTTTGTAGCTACGACGCAGACCGGCAGGTCATAGTGCTTCAGCCAATCGTACATCAATTCGTCGTCTTTGGACGGCGGATGCCGTAAATCGATCACAAGCAGTACTAATTGAAGGGTTTCCCGCTCCAGCAAATACTTCTCGATCATTTTACCCCATACCTCGCGTTGAGATTTCGATACCTTGGCATAGCCGTATCCCGGAAAATCGACAAAGTAGATCCCATCATTAATGCGGTAATAGTTCAAATGCTGGGTTTTCCCGGGGGTCGAGCTCGTCCGGGCCAAATTTTTGCGGTTGATCATGCGGTTGATCAGCGAAGACTTCCCCACGTTGGAACGCCCTGCCAGGGCAATCTCCGGCAAGGCGTCCTCAGGATATTGATTGGGGCCAACGGCACTGATCACAAATTCTGCGTTGGTTATTTTCATCGTTCCAATCCTCTCTAATGCAGCCCGGACTGTTCCACAAGCGCATGCTCCAGTACCTGATCCATATGGGACACCGGCACGAAAACCACGTCTTCCTTCACACTGTCCGGAATGTCGCGCAAATCGCGCTCATTGTCTTTCGGCAGCAGTATTTTTTTGTAGCCGGCCCGATGGGCGGCCAATGATTTTTCCTTCAGTCCACCGATTGGCAACACGCGGCCGCGCAGCGTAATTTCCCCGGTCATCGCTACGTCTTTGGACACATGGCGGCCAGTCAGCGCGGAGATTAGTGCGGTTGCGATCGTGATGCCCGCGGAAGGCCCGTCTTTAGGGATAGCCCCTTCAGGAATGTGGATATGAATATCGTTCTTTTCATAAAAATCGGTCGCTATTCCAAGTTCCGACGCCTTTGACCGCGTATAACTGAACGCTGCCTGCGCCGATTCCTTCATGACGTCCCCAAGCTTCCCGGTTAAAATCAACTTCCCGCTGCCCGGCACAACGGTTACCTCGATAACGAGCGTTTCTCCGCCCACCTCGGTCCAGGCAAGCCCGGTCACCGTTCCGATCTGGTCCTCCAGTTCCGCTACGCCGTAGCGGTATTTCGGAACCCCCAGGTAATCCTTGATGTCCCCGGGCAGAATTTCGATGCGCTCCAAACCTTCGGAAACGACCTTTTTGGCGGCTTTCCGGCAAAGCGCGGCGACTTGCTGTTCCAAATTCCGTACGCCGGACTCCCGCGTATACTCCCGGATGGTCCGCAGCAAAGCTTCTTCGCCGAGTTCCAGTTGCTCCGGCTCCAGGCCATGCTCCCGTTTTTGTTTCGGCAACAGGTAGCGTGTCGCGATTTGCAGCTTCTCCAATTCCGTATACCCAGGAATATAGAGCATTTCCATCCGGTCGAGCAGCGGACGCGGAATGTTATGCACCGCATTGGCCGTCGTGACGAACATGACGTTCGACAAGTCGAACGGCACTTCAATAAAATGATCGCTGAACGTGTTATTCTGTTCCGGATCCAGCACTTCCAGCAGTGCAGAGGAAGGATCTCCGCGAAAATCGGAAGCCATTTTATCGATCTCATCCAGCAGGAATACCGGATTCAGCGTTCCTGCCGTCTTCATGCCTTGAATGATGCGGCCCGGCATCGCACCTATATAGGTGCGCCGGTGTCCCCGGATTTCGGCTTCATCGCGAACACCGCCAAGGGAGATCCGGACAAATTCACGCCCAAGCGAACGAGCGATAGAACGGGCGAGCGAGGTTTTACCGACCCCTGGAGGTCCCACCAGACAAAGAATCGGTCCCTTCAACTTTTTGACCAGCTTCTGAACGGCGAGATATTCCAGGACGCGTTCTTTCGGCTTATCCAGACCGTAATGATCCTCGTTTAACACCTGCTCCGCTTTGCTCAAATCCAGGTCATCCTCGGTCTTGTTGTCCCACGGCAAGCTGAGCAGCCAATCCACATAATTGCGGATGACTCCGCCCTCAGCAGAACTAGATGGCATTTTCTCCAGCCGGTCGATTTCTTTTTGCGTCTTTTCGCGGACTTTATCAGGCAGATTCTTCTCCTCAAGCTGTGCCCGAAGCTCCTCCACCTCGCCGGCGCGGCCTTCTTTCTCGCCAAGCTCTTTCTGGATCGCCTTCATTTGCTCGCGCAAATAGTACTCTTTCTGCGTCTTTTCCATCTGCTTTTTGACGCGCTGGCTGATTTTCCGCTCCAGTTCGAGCACTTCGCGCTCATTATTTAAAATATCGAGCAGCTTCTCAAGCCGTTGTCTGACATCAATCGTCTCCAGGATCTCCTGTTTATCCTTGATTTTTAGCGACAAGTGACTCGTAATTACATCCGCGAGCCTGCCCGCTTCCTCAATATCCGATACCGCTGCTAGCGTCTCGGGCGTTACCTTCTTGGATAAATTGATATAATGTTCAAATTGGGTAAGCACCGTGCGCATGAGCGCATCGACTTCAGGGTCGGTGTAATCTTCTTCCGGCCGCTCCTTCGCGATCACCTCGTAATATTCCTCATTATCCAAATATTCCACGATCTCGGCACGTTCCATGCCCTCCACCAGCACGCGGATAGTGCCGTTGGGTAGCTTCAGCATCTGCCGGACCTTTGCTACCGTACCTATTCGAAAAATGTCTTCCTGGGTCGGCTCTTCAATGTTCACTTCAGATTGAGAACAGAGGAGAATCAAATTGTCGTCGACCATCGCTTTTTCCAGCGCCTTTACAGACTTTTCCCGACCTACGTCCAAATGCAGCACCATACTAGGGTAGACGAGAAGGCCGCGCAAAGGCAGCAAAGGAAAACGACGGCCTTTGGATTTATGGGGTCCCATCGCTTTCGCACCTCCAAACGTTCTCGTAAGATATCATTCCTATTTTAGCAAATGTTACATGAAAACACCAATGAAGAGCGGCTGCTCGCATGGCAGCCGCCCAAGATAAATCCCGTTACATGACACCGCCGGGCGGAGGTGATTCCGCATGAAGGAAGGGCGCCGGAGCAGGAGGGGGTGCGAAGAGTTCCCCGCCTGCGATGAGTCCGAAATCCTTCTCGGCTTCGGCCCCGAACACGTGGCGGAATACTTCGCCCACCGACTCGACAGGAATTACGCGAAGGCCGTCCAAACCTTCGAACAAGGTTTGCCAATTGTCCTTCGGAATCAGCACGGTCGTTGCTCCCGCCTGAAAAGCGGCTTCCACTTTAGCGACAACGCCGCCTACCGGTTTTACTTTGCCGTAGATTCCGATTTCGCCGGTCATGGCGATACGGTGATCAACGGCAACGCGTTTGATCGCCGAAGCGATTGCCGTAGCAATCGCGAGTCCGGCAGACGGGCCGTCTATCGGAGTTCCGCCAGGGAAATTAATGTGGAGGTCATATCCGGATGGATCCAGACCGATCCGCTTCAGGACGGTTAAAACGTTTTCGACCGAACCTTTCGCCATGCTTTTACGTCGCAGCGTACGGCTGCCGCCGCCGATCTCTTCTTCATCCACTACACCGGTGATGTTATAGGTTCCTTTTCCTTTTTCCACGGGAACCGCCGTAGCTTCAATTTCTAGGAGCGTTCCCATATTGGCGCCATAAACCGCAAGCCCGTTTACCACGCCAATTTCCGGCTGAGACGGAATTTTGCGGTCCGGGCGCGGCGTCAGCTGGCTGCTGGTCGCCACCCATTCCAGATCCGCGGCCAACAGATGATCGCGTTTCTCCGTCAAGGCAAGACCGGCGGCAAGCTGAACCATATTAACCGCCTCGCGGCCGTTTGTCGCATATTTTTTAATGACGTCAACGGCTTCCGGACAAGGCTGGAAGCCGATCCGTTTCACCGCATCATCGGCGATCTGCGCGATTTCTTCGGGAAGCAGCGGCCGGAAATAAATCTCCATGCAGCGCGAACGAAGTGCTGGCGGGATTTCTTGTGGTGACCGCGTGGTCGCGCCTACAAGCCTGAAATCCGCCGGCAGCCCATTTTGGAAAATATCGTGAATATACGCCGGCGTTCCGGTATCTTCCGAATTGTAATAGGCGCTCTCCAGGTACACTTTACGGTCTTCCAGCACCTTCAGCAGCTTATTCATCTGGATCGAATGAAGTTCGCCGATCTCGTCGATGAACAGGATCCCGCCATGCGCTTTCGTCACCGCCCCCGGCTTCGGCTGCGGGATGCCCGCGACGCCCATGGCTCCGGCCCCCTGGTAGATCGGATCATGGACCGATCCGATTAAAGGATCCGCAATGCCGCGCTCATCAAACCTGGCGATCGTCGCATCGATCTCCATAAACTTCGCATCGGCTTTAAACGGTGAGGCCGGATTCTTCTTGGCCTCTTCCATCACAACCCGCGCAGCCGCCGTTTTACCGACCCCCGGGGGCCCGTAAATGATCACGTGCTGCGGATTGGCGCTGCACAGCGCCGCTTTTAACGCGCGAAGCCCATCTTTCTGACCTACGATATCGGTCAGTGAAGCCGGCCGCGTCCGCTCCGCAAGCGGCTTGGTAAGCGACACTGCCCGCAGCTTGCGCAACTTCTCCATCTCCTTACGAGATTCGCGATCAACGGCCGTACGGTTTCCCTTCTGGCTACGCAGCTGGTT
The DNA here is from genome assembly GCF_046559655.1 of Fontibacillus forbon. NCBI lineage: Bacteria > Bacillati > Bacillota > Bacilli > Caryophanales > Paenibacillaceae > Fontibacillus > Fontibacillus forbon. The sequence goes on from NZ_JBKGFV010000006.1 coordinate 45,702, forward strand.
CCAGAAATACAAACCGACGACAACGGCAAAAAACAATTGGACGGACATCAGAATCACATTCAGTTCCATGTCACAGAGCCTCCCCACTTTGACTGATACTTGGTAGTATAGCCTTTTCGCTCCATCATAAAACGGGGATATCTTAAAAGTACAAAAAAGCCCGAGGCTACGCCTCAGGCTTGTTCATCCAATTTTCACGCTTGCGCTTGCAGACATTATCTTGCGGCAGTAGGACGATGCTCCTTGCGCCCGGGAATCTCCCCGGTCGCTTCGAAGACCTCGACAATGTGGTCGATTTCCTTTTTCAGTTCGGACAGCAATTCGGCTTCCGGCACTTTGCGGATCATTTCTCCATATCTGAACAAAAGGCCTTCCCCTCTGGCTCCCGCAATTCCGATATCCGCTTCGCGAGCCTCACCCGGACCGTTTACGGCGCAGCCAAGGACCGAAACTTTAATCGGCACCTTCAAATTCGAAATATAATCCTCCACCTCATTGGCTATGGAGAACAGATCGATATCAAGCCGTCCGCAGGTCGGGCAGGAAACGAGCGTTGCCGCATTGGTAATTAACCCGAACGTTTTCAACAGTTCCCGCGCCACTTTTACTTCTTCCACCGGGTCGGCGCTAAGCGAGATACGCAGCGTAGATCCAATACCCATGGAGAGCAGCGCCCCGATCCCTGCAGCACTTTTCACCGTACCCGAGAACAGCGTACCCGCTTCCGTAATCCCCAAATGCAGCGGATAGGGAATTACCTCTGCTGCCTTGCTGTAAGCAGCAATAGCCATCGGCACGTCAGAAGCTTTCAACGAAACGATAATATCGTGAAAATCCAGCTCCTCCAAAATACCGATATGGTACAAGGCGCTTTCCACCATCGCTTCAGGCGTGGGATATCCGTATTTCTCAAGCAGATGGTTTTCCAAGGAACCGGCGTTAACGCCGATGCGGATCGGAATCCCGCGCTCTTTACAAGCCTTAACCACGGCCTCCACCTTTTCGCGGCGGCCGATATTGCCCGGATTAATCCGGACCTTATCGATACCATTTTCAATGGCCATGAGAGCCAATTTGTAATTGAAATGAATGTCGGCGACGAGTGGAATATGAATCTGCTTCTTGATTTCCTTGATGGCCGCAGCCGCTTCTTCATTGTTGACCGTCACACGCACCAATTGACATCCGGCTTCTTCCAGCCGGTGAATTTCGGCAACCGTAGCGGCGACATCCGCCGTTTTGGTCGTACACATGCTCTGAATGATCACTTCATTGCTGCCGCCGATCGTCAGATTCCCGACCTTGACCGGCCGCGTATCTTGTCTCAAGAACATTTTAGGTCTCCCCCATAACGCCAAAGCTCCACCCCTGCAAAGAAAGGCCCATCAAGGGACCTTTCTGCTGCAAAGATGGAGATTTCGGCATCTATTTTGTAGCGGTTATGGCTTAAAGCCTTACGCGCTCTCTTCTTGTTTCTTGCTCTTCTTGTCTTCCAGTTCGGGTATCGTTTTCTCCAGAACGACTTTCTCGGTAATAACGCAATCCGTGATGTCGTCTCGGGAAGGAACTTCATACATCACATCAAGCATGATGCCTTCAATGATGGCGCGAAGTCCGCGAGCGCCGGTATTCCGTTTAATCGCTTCGCGAGCGATAGCCTCGAGCGCTTTCGGTTCAAACTGGAGAGTCACATTGTCCAGTTCAAGCAGTTTTTGGTACTGCTTCACCAAGGCGTTCTTCGGCTCGGCCAGAATGCGGACCAAAGTCTTCTCGTCCAAAGGCTCCAATGTAGAGATGACTGGCAGACGGCCGACAAATTCCGGAATCAATCCGAATTTCAACAGGTCTTCCGGCAGTACCATCGACAAGTATTCGCCCGGTTTCAAATCCTTTTGTCCATCGCTGACCGCGTTGAAACCGATCACCTTTTTGCCGATCCGGCGTTTGATCATCTGCTCCAGCCCGTCAAAAGCACCGCCGCAGATAAACAAAATGTTCGTCGTATCGATTTGAATGAATTCTTGATGAGGATGCTTACGTCCGCCTTGAGGAGGAACGGAAGCCACCGTGCCTTCCAGAATTTTCAAGAGAGCTTGCTGAACGCCTTCACCGGAAACGTCGCGCGTAATGGACGGGTTTTCCGATTTGCGCGCCACTTTATCGATTTCATCGATATAAATGATGCCGCGTTCCGCTTTTTCCACATCATAGTCAGCAGCTTGGATCAGCTTCAGCAAAATATTTTCCACGTCTTCACCGACATAACCGGCTTCCGTAAGAGAAGTCGCATCCGCAATCGCAAACGGCACATTCAAAATTTTAGCCATCGTCTGCGCTAACAGCGTCTTACCGGAGCCCGTAGGCCCAAGCAGGAGGATGTTACTCTTTTGCAATTCGACGTCTTCAATTTTGCTTTGCGTATTAACCCGTTTGTAGTGGTTGTAGACGGCCACGGATAACGATTTTTTCGCTTGTTCCTGCCCGATTACGTATTGATCCAAAATATCGCGAATTTCCTTTGGCTTCGGAATTTCTTTCAGATCGAGCTCTTCTTCATGTCCGAGCTCCTCCTCCACGATTTCCGTGCACAATTCGATACATTCGTCGCATATATAAACGCCCGGTCCGGCAACGAGCTTGCGGACTTGTTCCTGCGATTTGCCGCAGAACGAGCATTTTAATTGTCCTTTTTCATCGTTGAATTTAAACATGTAAACACCCCTTTAAGATTTAATGGGCTTGTTGATGACCTGGTCGATAATCCCGTAGGCCTTAGCCTCTTCCGCGCTCATGAAGAAATCGCGATCCGTATCGCGCTGAATTTTTTCAAGGGGTTGACCCGTCCGGTCCACATAGATTTGATTCAGTTTCTCCCGCGTCTTGATAATCCAATCGGCATGAATTTTAATATCCGCTGCCTGCCCCGAGATTCCTCCCAAAGGCTGATGAATCATCACTTCGCTGTTCGGAAGCGCAAAACGCTTGCCCGGTGCACCTGCAGTAAGCAAAAGCGACCCCATGCTGGCAGCCATTCCCACGCAGATCGTTGACACATCGGGTTTGATATATTGCATCGTATCATATATACCCATCCCGGCTGTAACAGAACCACCCGGCGAGTTGATGTACAGATGAATGTCCTTTTCCGGATCTTCCGCTGCCAAAAACAGCAGTTGGGCGATCACGAGATTGGCTACGTCATCGTCAATCGCGTTGCTGAGAAAAATAATGCGATCCTTGAGCAGTCTCGAATAGATATCGTAAGACCGTTCTCCCCGGTTTGTTTGTTCTACGACCATAGGTACCAGACTCATGTGACCAACCTCTTTTCCTTATCAATTTTCCTGCGCCCTACAATATTCTATCACGTTCAAACGCGCATGTCATTTTTCACACATTACAGTTTATGTCCTCGAAAACACAATATGTAACCGATGGATTGTCCCGATTAATTTTGGAAATAAATGTATGTCGAAAAGTGAAAAATTAAGGCACGCATTTTTGTATACGTGCCTTAACATTTGCAATGTGTTATGCGCCCGTGAATCTCTTAGGCGAAAAGACGATGATTATTCTTCGTCTTGTTTATCTTCGGTTACAGCTTCTTCAGCCTCTGCTTTTGGTTCGGCTTTAGCTGCTGCTTTTTTGGTCGTCTTTTTGGCAGCCGGCTTGCTGGATTCTTCGGATTTCTCAGCTTTTACGGCTGGAACTTCCTTGGAGTTTTCAAGCAGGAACTGAATCGTTTTACGGAGAAGCACGTCTTCATTCAAGCTGCCGAGCGAGCCGTTTGCAGCAAGGATGTTACGGATTTCTTCAGTGCTGCGTTTGTAAGCGTCAGCCATATCCTGAAGCTCTTTATTGATTTCTTCTTCCGTAGCTTCGATTTTCTCAGCTTTAGCGATTTGCTCAAGAACCAGATTGTTGCGAACGCGTTTCTCGGCGTCACCCTTCATCTGTTCTTTCAAGTCATCGATACTTTGGCCGGAGAAACCGAGGAACATGTCCAGGTTCATGCCTTGAGCGCGAAGACGGTTATCGAAATCGCGAACCATGTTTTGAACTTCGCTGTCGACCATAGCTTGCGGAATTTCAACTTCTGCACTTTCGCCGACTTTATCGACGAGAACTCTTTCGCGTTCCGCTTCGCCTTCTTTTTGCTTGCGGGATTCCAGTTGTTTCTTCAAGTCTTCCTTATACTCATTCAACGTGTCGAATTCACTAACGTCTTTAGCAAACTCGTCGTCCAATTCAGGAAGTTGTTTGCGTTTGATTTCGTGAACCTTCACTTTAAATACCGCTTCTTTACCTGCCAGTTCTTCAGCATGGTAAGTTTCAGGGAACGTAACGGTTACGTCCTTGAAGTCGCCAGTTGCGAGACCGACTACTTGTTCTTCGAAACCAGGAATGAACGTATTGCTGCCGAGCTCGAGCGAATAACGCTCCGCTTTGCCGCCTTCAAATGGAACGCCGTCTACCGAACCGTCAAAGTCGATCACAACCGTGTCACCGTTTTGCGCGGCTTCCTCATCGATAACAACGAGTTCAGCATGACGCTCTTGCATACGGGTAAGCTCTTCGTTCAGTTCGTCTTCGCTGACTTCAACGTCAGTTGCAGGAACTTCGATTCCTTTGTAATCGCCAAGCTTCACTTCAGGTTTTACCGTTACTTTAGCTTTAAACTTGAAAGGTTGTCCTTTAGCGAATTGCTCAACGTCCACTTCCGGGCGGTCTACCGGGAAAATATCGGTTTGATCAACCGCTTCAGTATAAACTTCAGGAAGCAAAATATCGATGGCGTCTTGGTACAAGCTTTCAACACCGAAACGGGATTCGAAAATACCCCGAGGTACTTTACCTTTACGGAAACCAGGTACGTTTACTTTCTTGACTACTTTTTGAAAAGCTTTATCCAGTGCAGCGGATACACGTTCCGCTTCCACTTCAACCTCAAGAACGCCGAGGTTCTTCTCTATTTTTTCCCAAGTTGCTTTCATTTTATGCCTTCCCCTCCAAATTTCACATATACTTAAAATACTGAAACCGAATCGCGCGATAAAAGCAGCTACCTTGGTTCCAGTATAGCTGTCCTTAGTCCACGTTCAGAATAACCATTATATTATAAACAACAAAACTTTTTTTTACAAGAGCCGCTCGAAACCACTCTTACAGCAATCTAGCCTTTTTATAAAAATACTACCCGTTCACTCCTGCAGCAACGAATTGGCGCATAGAGCGGTATGCTTGCTCGTAACGGAGACGCAGACTGTCCGTAATCCCGTAGAGGCTGCGGATCTCCTCATCGCTTATTCCCCCGGGCAGACTGTCGGCCACCATTTGATGCAGCGCCGCCGCCCAAATATCGATCATGGCCTCCTCTTCGCCAAGCAGCGATTTGTAATCGTTCGTTCCGTAAATCGCCATCACAAATTGGGTCCAAAGTTCCTGGGCAAAATAAAACAACGTCGGATCGTGAACCTGGGTCTGATTCCCCACCCGCTCCAAAACGGTTTGAACGGACTGGGGAAATTCCTCCGGTTTGATCGGCACCGACTCTATTTCAATTTCCACATGTTCACCCGAACGGAAAAATTGTATCAAACCTTGGGTTCCCCGGCGCCGCAAAATTTGCAATACCCGATATTGAAGCAGAGGATGTATCTCCATGCGGTGCAGCCAGCCGATCAGTTCATCGTCGACCTCCGGCCGATCCAGGTAGGCGAGTTGTTCCAGCGCCAGAAAAGTCTGTTCAGACATCGGCTTATCCATAACGGCATGAAGCAGTTTGTCGGCATAATTGCTATCTTCAGCGAGCTTGGCCTCCACATGCTGTCTAGCCATGTCTTCCTCGCCAACTTCTTCATCCTCGTCACTGCCCGATCCGCTCCCCTGCAGCAGGGGAAAAGCGTCTGTCAGCCAATCCAACAGCGCCTGCCATTCCTCGTATAGTCTAGGGTCCTGCCCTTGGCATTGCAGTAAAAATTTCAGGAGCTCCGAAGCTTCGCCGTAACGCTCCGTCTCCAGCATTCTCGTTAGCTCTATCTGATAAAAATCCAATGTTTTGGGAAATAAAACAAGGTTGTCCTTCTCGCTCTGATGATGTTCGCTAATAAGGGCACCTCCTTTCTTCCGGTCTAATTCATCAGAGATTATAGCATAGAGAGTATAGAAGACAAAAAATCGGAGTCCGCATCAACCGGATTCAGCGCCCTGCAAAAAATCTGTTGCGAATTCTAACTAGCTATGATAATATATTTTTTGCTTCTGTTTTTTTATTTTTCATGTCCCAGTAGCTCAGCTGGATAGAGCAACGGCCTTCTAAGCCGTCGGTCGGGGGTTCGAATCCCTCCTGGGACGTATAAGTTAAAAGCTCTCCTTCCTGAGAGCTTTTTGCGTCTCTGAGGATGAGAACCCCTTTGGGGGTTCGTCGGAGCGAGGCCTCCCGCGATTAGCGGGAGTGGCCCAGCGGAGTCTCGCGCAGGAGCACGAGTATCCCTCCTGGGACGTATAAGTCAAAAGCTCTCCTTTCCGGAGAGCTTTTTGCGTCTCTGAGGATGAGAACCCCTTTGGGGGTTCGTCGGAGCGAGGCCTCCCGCGATTAGCGGGAGTGGCCCAGCGGAGTCTCGCGCAGGAGCGCGAGTATCCCACGTGCAGAGTCACTCTAAAAAGCAGCTGCCTGTTGGATATTTCCAATCGGCAGCTGCTTTTTGTCACTCAAACCGCTTTCCCGGGAAGACCCTGGATCGCGCTTCGCAATATGGAGCAGGATTCATCGAATTTTCGCTGTTCCTCTTCATTCAGGTTGAGCTCCACCACTTCCTGGATGCCGCCTTCTCCGATGATGGCCGGGACGCCGGTGCAAACGCCGCTTTGTCCGTACTCGCCTTCGAGGATGACGGAGATAGCGATAATTTTATGCTCGTCATTGAGAATCGAACGAACGATGTAGGCAAGCGCGTTTCCGATTCCAAACTGGGTATTGCCCTTCCGGGTAAAAATCTCCCATCCCGCATCCTTCGTTTTGCGCGCGATCTCGTTCAAATCTACATCTTTAAATCGTTCCTTATGCTGATCGAGGATTTGTAGCACCGGCTTCCCGCCGATCGTCACGTGGGACCAGGCTACAAATTGAGATTCCCCGTGCTCTCCTAACGCATACCCGTTTACGCTGCGGGGGTCGATGGAGAAAACGTCGGACAGCAGCGTTTTCAAACGCGCCGAGTCCAGGGAGGTTCCTGTGCCGATCACTTTATGACGCGGAAATCCGGAAACCTCGCGCACAATGTAAGTCACGATATCCACCGGATTCGCCGCCACGACGAACACGCCGTCAAAGCCGCTGCTCATGATCCGGGTCACGATGTCCGTGGTGATTTTTTCCGCGTCCTCCAGAACATCCAGCCTCGTCTGCCCCGGCTTTGGATTGGCTCCGGCGGTCAGCACGACTACGTCCACATCCTTGCAATCCTCCAGATAACCGGCATGGACTTTCGTTCTGTTGGAAGTAAAGTCCATGCAATGCGACAAGTCCAGCGCCTGGGCCACCGCACGGTCATAGGTTCGGTCCACCATAATGATCTCATCGCAGATGGACTGGTTGATCATCGAATATGCGCAAGCCGCCCCGACGAGACCTGACCCGACGATCGTCACTTTTCTTGATTTCCTGGCCATCTTCCCGCCTCCATTTTTAACCGATTCCGATCCGCTATCTATATTCAAAAAAAATATCTTCCTAAATTATAACCGGAATCGATAGGGGCATTCCAATGATTTGCTTTCATATTTTTTACACTTTTTAGTCTATTTCGCTCCCTTTTGATCATCGATCCATTTTCTCATCCAATTGAGTTTCGCCATCCTAATCAGTTAAAATTGAAGAGATTACATTTGAAAACGGAGGCGGAGCCATGAGTCAATCCATATATAACTTCCAGGTAAATACCATCGACGGAAAAGAAACCACGCTAGAGCCCTACAAAGGACAGGTCCTGCTGATCGTCAACACGGCCAGCGCCTGCGGCCTTACCCCGCATTACAAAGGGCTTCAGCATCTTTACGGCACTTATAAGGATCAGGGTTTTACCGTGCTCGGATTTCCCTGCAACCAATTCGCCGGACAGGAACCCGGGACCGAAGAAGAAATTAAAAGCTTCTGCGACTTGAACTATCAGGTAACCTTCCCGATGTTCAGCAAAGTCGATGTGAAGGGGGATAACGCCCACCCGCTATACAAATATCTGGTTGAAAATACCCCGGAGCCTTACCGTACAGGCGATATCGAGTGGAACTTCGTCAAATTCCTCATCGACCGTCAAGGCAATATCGTGAAGCAGTACAGTGCCCGCACCGAGCCGGAAGCGTTGGAAGAGGACATCCGCCGTCAGCTTCATAAGGCGAAATAGCATGCCAAAAACCTTCATCCCGATCCCACAGACCTAAATAAACAAAAAATCGCTGTATCGCAAGAGCGGGTAACCAGCCTCCGCCGCTTGCGAATACAGCGATTTTTTTAACGTTTCAACTTCCGGTTGTTGAACCACAGAGGCACGCGGAATACCAGGTTGATCAGCAGCACCACAAAAACCAGCACCGCTGCGGATTTATCCGCAATCTGGCGGGCATCCTCCACGATCGCTTCGGACTGGACATACCATAGATGAACCGCCAGCGTCTCACCCGGCGAGAACAGATTGAAGTCCCACATCTCTCCGGACGTACTGAGACCCGCCGTCAGAATAATGACGGCCGACTCCCCGAAAGCCCGCCCGGCCACAAGACAAATGCCGGTGACGATGCCATCCATCGCCACAGGAAGAACGACCGTGCGGATCACCTCGAACTTCGTCGCGCCAAGCGCATACGAAGCGTTCCGCAGGTCGTCCGGAACCGCGCGGACGGCTTCCTCCGTTACGCGGGCCAGCATCGGCAGATTAAGGAAGGCGAGGCTTACCGCGCCGCCCAGAATCGTAAGCCCGATGCCGAGCAGCTCGGCGAAGATCGCGAGTCCCAGGAGGCCGAAAACGATGGACGGAACGGAGGACAGCGATTCGACGCAGATTCGCAGCACTTCCGTGAACCGGTTCTTCGGCGCATATTCGGCCATGTAAATGCCGGCTCCGACTCCGATCGGAATAGAGATGATCAGCGACAGAATCAGCACGTAAAAGGAATTGAACAGCATGGGGCCGATACCGCCGCCAGGATCGATTTCCTCGGGAAGCTTGGTCAGGAAGGACAGGGTAATTCCCGGCAACCCCTTCCCTAAAATCGTAAACAATAGCCAGAAAATCAGGAGCAATACCAGTGCGCCGAGTCCGTAGAAACAAGCCGTTGCAATCCGGTCCAACCGCAGAGAGCGGACCTGTTTTCGTGATGCGCCGAATCGGTTCATGACTCAGCCCCTCCTTTTTTTCCAAGATAGCGGATGATCAGAATGAGCGCGAAGGAAATGAGGAGCAGCAGGAAAGCCATCATATGCAGCGCATAATTCCATGTCGAATCAAACTCGACGTTCGAGATTTGCATCACGATATTGCTCGTCAACACCGACGCTGATGCAAATAACGACTTGGCCAACTGTGGCGTATTGCCGATTACCATAACAACGGCCATCGTTTCTCCGATGGCCCGGGTCATTCCGAGAATGACCGCGGCCACGATTCCCCGGCCGGCCGCCGGCAGGACAACCCGAAAAATGACCTGCAGGCGGGTTGATCCCAGCGCGTAGGCGGCCTCACGGTATTTTTTCGGGACGGCTCCGATCGCATCGTCGCTAATCCGGCTGATCGTCGGCAGAATCATAATCGTCAGCACGATGGCGGCTGCCAACAAGCCGTCCCCCAATCCTTCGCCGCTCAGCTCACGAAGGAGCGGGAGGAGGACCGTTAAACCCAGATAACCGTATACGATCGAAGGGATGCCTACAAGCAGATCGAGAACCGGACGGATCGATTTTTTCAGCCATTTCGGCGCAATTTCAGCCATGAGAATCGCAAGCCCGACGGAAATCGGAACAGCCATAATCAAAGTCAGCAAAGTTAAAGACAGTGTATTTAAAATAAACAGGGCAGCTCCGAAGCGCCCCTCTTCCGGCGTCCAGTCCAGCGAGAAGAAGAACTCGGCGGGAGAAATGTCCCCGAACACAAGAACCGCCGTTCTGCCGATAAAAAAGACGACCATCGCCAGCACGGCACAGAGCGTTAGAATGCTGAACAGAAAGTAATTTTTAAACAACTTGTTTATAAAAAGCGCCTTGCTAAACCGCCCGGTCACACGGCGATTGGACGAAGGGGCCGAATCAGCTTCCTCCGGGTTGCCGGCTTGATGAACTGGCATGCTCACAATAGTATCCTCCCATACAGCGGCCAGCCCCGATAACAGGGCTGGCCGGGTTACGATCACAAAAAGAACAAATTATTTCATGGCGGAGATCGGAATGAACTTGAGCTTTTTCAGCGAGCTTTCTTGGAACTTTTTGCTTTGCACATATTCGATAAATTCTTTGGTCGCCCCGGTTGGCTTGCCTTTGGTCATGTAGTAACCGTAGGACCAGATTTTGTATTTGCCGTTAATGACGTTTTCCGTAGTCGCCGCAACGCCGTCATGCTTCACGGCTTTAATGTCGCTGCCGCTGATATAGGTAAGGTCGATGTAACCGATCGAATTCGGAGTCGTCGCTACAGCTGTTTTCATGTCGCCGCTGGAGCCGACTTCTTTGTAGTTCTTTTCTTTTTTCACGATATCGCCGCCGCCCAGTGCTTTAGCCTGATAATTGACGCGCGTGCCGGAACCGAAGGAACGGGTGATCACCACAATGTCCTCATCTTCGCCGCCAACATCTTTCCAGTTTGTGATTTTACCGGAATAGATGCCCTTAAGCTGCTCGGTGGTCAAATTATCGACTTTTACGCTTTTGTTTACGATCGTGGCAAACGGAATGACGGCGACCTTGTTGGCCACTTGACCGTCGAATGCTTTAAACCCGGGCACATCGGTACTGGCGTCCCAGTCGCACGCTCCGATGTCGGCAATTCCTTTCTTCACGGCCTGGGGGCCTGTAACGGAACCTTTGCCGCTGGCAGCGATCTTAACTTTTGGATGGAGTTTTTGAAACTCCTTTGCGGCCTGCAAAGTGAGCGGAAGCAATGCCGTCGAACCGTTGACGGTGATTTTACCTTTCAAATCGTCCTTGGCCCCGGCCGTACCCGCGATCGCCGACGACAGTAATAAAGCGGATGCTACAGTTAACAAAGATAATTTTTTGAAAAATTTCATGGATGATTCTCCTCTCGATTCCGTTCTATTTGGTCAATTCCGTTCCTTTGCCGCCTTGTACCAGCACTACTTTGCCTTCGGCGATTAACCCGACAGTCCCCGTTTTGGAAACCGTCAACTCGGTCACATCTTTATCCGTACTGTATAGTTCGGTTTTAGCGCCCGACGAAGCCACTTCATATACCTTGCTGCCGTTTTCCGACGCTGCCAGCACGATCAGTTTGCCTCCCGACACCACGGCCGAGATAACATCCAGATCACCCGCTAAATCCGCTATGTTCTTCCCGTCCGCAGAAACGACCTTCAGCACGCTGTTCGGAATCACACCATCCGGATCTGCGCTTACGTAAATGGCTCTACCGTCCGCCAGCACGGAAAGATACAGCTTATTGTAAGTATCGTTCGTTAATTGAACAGGCTTAGAATCTTTGGTGGCGAGATCCAGGGAGAATACCTGAGTACCAGCTTTAGAATAATCGATTTTGAGCGACTCCTCCGTGCCTTCTTTGTCCGTTTCGGCTTTACCCGTCACTTGTACGAAATAGATCACTTTTTTCCCGTCTTCCGTAATCCTTACACCGGATTTGTTTTCCACTTTATCCGCCAGCACCTCGGTCACTTTGCCGGTATCCACGCTTATGTATGCAATCTTCTCTTGTTTGTCCCCTTGGATAAAATAAATGCTCTTGCCGTCTTGAGACCAAGACAGATCCGTCTTCACCGAAGTGTCCTTACCGAGCTGCTTCACCAGCCCGCTGGCCGTATTCAGCAGATAAAGCCCGCCGTTCTCATCCGTAAAGGCAGCCTGCGATCCATCCGGGGAAACTACCGCGCCAACCGCACTTTCATTTGAGGAAAAAACTTCATGCCGGCCGGCTGAATCCAACTTGATCAATTGCGGCACTTCTCCATCCTCTTTCGTGGCAATCACATTCCCTGCGGCATCAAAAAACGGCAAGTCAAACTGACCGGACAAGCGGCCAACACTGCTAATTTCCCCCTTGGCTGACAGCAGTTCCCCGCCAAGCGCTTCAACTACCGGCGACAGCTCGACGTAAACCGTTCCGCCGATCTGTTGCGGGGCTGTACCGAATTGCAAGGTTTCTCCGTTTACCCGGTAATCTTTGGAGCCGATTTTGAGACTTAGTCCATATTGTTGCGAAGCATCCTGGATGACCAGATTACCTCCGCTAAGCTTGATGTCAGCGTCCAAGGCGTTCGCCAGATCCCGGAGCGAGTAAAGCGTTGTTTTCCCGGCAGTCACCGTTTTGACGGGGACTTGGCTGCCATCGACGGTAAGTTTGACGTTTGCCGCTTTGCTTTGAGCTACTGTCGCCTTGGCTCCCGCATTGCCGGCTTTTGTACTGACGGCGGCTCCTGCGGTACCGACTGCCGTGGCCGAGGCCAATACGGCGGTAGCAAGAACCATGCCGAGCATTTTACTGTTTTTCATTCGGTTCACCCTTTTTTTATGATTTAGTTTCCGGGGTCCCGCAAAGTGAAGAGATTAGCAGTTGAGAATTTATGTAACTTTGTGGGGGTGATGAATTGGTATATTGTGCTATGCCTTGATTGTCGTACAGAATTGTTAAATCAATTCTCCGGAATTGTAATACTTTGTAAAATGTTTAAAAAAATCGTATTCCATTTACATTTAGCGTACTTTATTCTATATTTAAAAGTGAGTACTCACTCATTTTTCTTATAAATGCAAATGGGAGGCTGCTAAATGTCTCATAACGGATCGGTTATTCAAGCGACCCATGTCTCTAAAAGTTTCGGAAAGAAAAAGGTTTTGGACAATATTTCACTCGAAGTCCGCCCCGCCGAGACATTCGGCTTGCTGGGCCCGTCGGGATCCGGAAAAACCACGCTCGTCAAACTGTTGACAGGGATCGATACCGCGAGTTCCGGCGAAGTGCGCGTTTTCGGGACGCTTATGCCGAAGCTGGGCTTGCTTCGCCAGATCGGATATATGGCGCAATCCGATGCGCTCTATACCGAGCTAAGCGCTCTCGAAAATCTGGAGTTTTTTGCCGCCCTTTACGGTTTGAAAGGACCACGCCGCAAAATTAGAATCCAAGAAGTCATGGAGGTTGTCGCCCTTGAGGAGCATCTGAAGAAGAGAGTGGATCAATATTCGGGCGGAATGAAACGAAGACTGTCGCTGGCGATTGCCTTGCTGCATGAACCGCCGCTGCTGGTCCTAGACGAACCGACTGTCGGGATCGATCCGCTGCTGCGCCAGTCGATCTGGAACGAATTGAAGGCTTTGAATGCCAAGGGCACCACGATCCTCATGACTACGCATGTGATGGACGAAGCGGAGAAATGCGACCGCCTCGGCATGATCCGCGACGGTGCGCTCCTTGCCGTGGATACGCCTTCCGCTCTTATCTTACAAGCCGGTAAAAAAACGATCGAAGAGGCATTCATTTATTACGGGGGTGGTGAGTCATGAAAATCTGGGCCGTCATTTTACGCATACTTCGGCAATTCCGCCGCGATAAGCGGACGCTGGCTCTCATTTTTATTGCGCCTCTCGTGGTGCTATCCTTGATGTATCTGGTATTTAACGGCAAAGATTATGAACCCGATATGGGTGTCGTCCAAATTCCCGCCCCCCTGATTGCAAGCTTGGAAAAGCATGGAGCGAATATTCTCACCTATGAAGACAAGGAAAAGGCCGCACAGGCACTGGACGACCGAAGAATCGACGCGATCCTAATCCCGATGGAGAAAGGGCTGGACGTCAAGCTTGAAGGCAGCGAGCCGACAGTAAACAAATCCGTGATAATGCTGCTGCAGAAGGCTGCCAAAGAACTTCAGCCGGAGGAGAGCGGAGCCGCGGATAAAATGAACTTTTCCTATCTGCACGGTTCGGAGAATATGACGAGCATCGACCAGTTCGGACCGATCCTAATCGGATTTTTCGTATTCTTTTTCGTTTTTCTTATCGCCGGTGTGTCCTTCCTGCGCGAACGTACAACCGGAACGCTAGAGCGGCTTCTCTCGACACCGATCAAACGCTGGGAGCTGGTAGTCGGATATGTCGGCGGTTTCGGCATCTTCACGGTATTTCAGGCCCTGCTGATCTCCTGGTTCTGTATACAAGTTCTCGGGATCCTCATGACCGGTTCCTTTGCCTTCGTAATGCTGCTGACGCTGCTCCTGTCGATGACGGCATTGACCCTCGGGACGCTGCTGTCCGCGTTTGCCAACAACGAGTTGCAGATGATTCAGTTTATTCCGCTCATCATTGTCCCGCAGCTCTTCTTATCGGGCCTTTTCCCGCTGGAGACCCTGCCGGAATGGCTGCAGCAACTTAAAATCCTGATGCCGCTTACCTACGGGACCGAGGCGCTCAGTGAGGTCATGATTCGGGGCAAGGGATGGGATACGATTGCGGGGAACGTGTTCGTGCTGATCGGTTTCTCGCTGCTGTTCATGCTCCTTAACGTGCTTGCCCTGCGTAAACACCGCAAGATTTGAAAAGGATCCTTCCCTTTATGTTAAAATGAGATAATAACAGCCGTAAGCAGGAGGAACCAAAGTTATGCCGCAGCAGGAACCCGTCGATCAGTGGATCCAAGAAATCATTAAAATGAGCGACGAAAAAATGACCGAAAAGCAGCTCAGAATCGTGCAAGCCGCCGTGGAGGTGTTTGCCGAGAAGGGATACGCCTCCTCCTCCACCAGTGAAATCGCTCAGAAAGCGGGGGTGGCCGAGGGAACGATTTTCCGGCATTACAAAACGAAAAAAGAGCTTCTGATCGCTATCGTTTCGCCAATGATGAGCAAGCTGCTTGCCCCCTTTGTCTTGAACGACTTTAAAGAGGTACTGGAAAACGATTACCCTACGCTGGAAGAGTTCCTGTACGCCGTTGCGGTCAACCGCATGAATTTTGCCCGTAAGCACCTCAAAATCATCAAGATCCTGCTTCAGGAAATTCCGTTTCAGCCGATGCTGCAAAAAGAATTCAAGGAACATATCGGAACGAGGGTGTTCAACCGCTTCACGGAGATTATCGAGCATTTCAAAGCGAAAGGGGAGGTCGTCGACCTGCCTACCCCGGCCTTGCTTCGTTTTGCCTCAACGGCCATGATCGGCTTGTTTATCACCCATTTTCTGGTGATGCCGGACTCGCCTTGGGATGAAGAACAGGAAATCCGTCATACGATCACTCTGATCATGAACGGCATGGCCGCTAAATAATATGAAAGGGCGTGACCAAGGCAGTGTTCTGCTTCGGTCACGCCCCTTCAATTATCTATATAGTAGGGTCTCTAAGCATCGATGCTGCCGCTAACTCACCACTGGCGTCAGACATCCCTCCGCAAAACGCGCCTGGCGAAGGCTTTCGCCCGGGCCCGCCCGCAACTCCAACTTGTCGTCCAGCATCACGATTCTCCTTGGGTAAGCCGCATAGCTGGTAATGATCCAGCCGTCACCGTCCCGTTCCCGGGCAAGAAAGCCGTTCACGCCATGCAGTTGTCCGCCGGAATCCCGGTACACATAAGCGGTAGTGCCAAATCCGAGGAGGTAGGCTACAAGTTCTTCGCCCATATCCCAATCATCGCCCGAAGCGTTTGCAAACAACGCCGCAAACAGCGGATCGCTGGCTTCCCGGAATACGGATTGGCCAAACCGGTTGCGGGACAGGGAAGGCATATTCAGGTTAGGCGCAGCCACGCTAAACGTTGAAGCGGCCTCTCCGGGCTGCAGACGGCGCGATGTTGACGTCACGTTCCAGTCATAGCAGTTGAAGACTGCCATTGTCGCACGATAGGCGGCCTCAATATACCGGTAGTCGCCGAAATGTTCGTACGCCCTTCTGGCCGAGGAGGCAACCATGCCGCCCCATAACGAATGAATCATATAAGAAAGTGCCTCCCACCAGCGGTCCGGATTTTGTGCCCGGTAGTCATTGCTGAACCCGACGTTCGCCAGAATCAACTCCCCATACTCCCGCGCTTCTTCCTCCTTGCCGAGGATCAGCAATGTTTCGCAGGTCGGACCGAAGCCGGCGTTGTCGTAAAAATGCTCCGTGATGGCTCCCCCGTACCGGCGGCTTCCCGTTTCCATCCGTTTTCCGAATTCTTCCCATAAGATAAGCAGCCGCCGATGTTCTTCCTGCAGAAAAGATGCCTTCAATTCTTTCAACAAATCGTGAATGTATAGAGTGAACACCCCGTTAAGGCCGGTTTCATCCTTTTCCCGCTGCCCTGAATGACAGTCCGGATTAAGCCGGACCGAGAGCACTTCGGCTGCCCATTGCAAATAGGTCTCGGGTGAATTCAGCTTCAGCAGCGAAGCCGGCATACGGGAAAGCAAATAAAACACATGGGCGATGTAGTCGAGATCAAAAATGCGGTAAAACGTTCCGTATAACTTTCGCGGCTTGGTGAAATTGCCCTGCTCGAACCAATGGCGCTTCATGTCCAGTACCGCGGACGCCTCCGCCTTTTCCACCTGATCCTGCACCGGTTTGCCGAGACTGTTCTTCATCAGCAGGAACGTCAGCTTGCCCAACGATTCCCCTTGATTAGACAAGGGCAGGAAAGCATGCGGCCGCCCGGCCTTTCCCTCCGGATCATAATTGTGGTTGCACAGCCATTCGGCGCGCTTCTCCAGAATCCGCTCAACCGGTTCCAGCACGTTCCAGACCAGCACATCCTTTCGTCCGCTTTCCAAATGCAGCTCCAGCTTATGTTCTCCGGGGTGATCCCTTTTTAGGGAAAGGCGATAGCCGCCTTGCTTCTCTCGGTCTTGGATGAGATGCTGCGTTACATTTTCCTCGTTGATCCTCTCCGTTTCCGTCGAGGCGGTATAGATCAGCACTTCACGAACTTGCTCTCCTTCGGAAACTACAAGCTCCGCTTCGAACAGGCCGCCTTGGGTCAGCACCGGGGTATACGTCCAGCGGGGATGACCGAATTCTCCGGCTTGCCTGTAGAAATCCTCCCGATCCGCAAATGGGGTAAATACATATTCCCATTCCGCGCTATGCCCTGCCGCTAACTCCAATTGGCCGTAACCGTCTTTGTAAATCCAGTCAACCGCCGCGGATTCCGGCATCGAACTCCCGTCTTCGACCAGCGAAAGCCGGTGAAACAATAACCCGTCCAGGGAAGGGGACACCTGTTCCAAAAACCGGTTTTCATACCGGCAGAGAGTACCTAGTGCCGCCGTTCTTCCTTTCGTCCCGTAAATTCCAAGATGCGGGGCTCCGTTGCTGCGGCGCATCGCGGCAAATTTGGCAAAGTCCCCGCCCAGATGTCCAAAAACAGCACAGGATTGCTCCATATTGCGCATCACATCTTCATCCCGGAACATGATGTAGGCAAGGGAAAACCAGACGTGAAAGCCGCTGATAACCCGTTTTCTATCGATTAGGTTTGCACAGGTCATCTTCCAATGAAGATTGTCGCCTTCCAAGACATATTCTAATTCGATCTTCAGTCCGTACGCCTCATAACTGATTTTGGCCTGTTCCCTGTTCTCGGCCTTGATTTGCGGCGGAGCAAGGTCCGCACTGCTTATGTTCACTCCGTCTACGACCGCTGTCCACTCCCCGAACAGCTTATCGGCATCTCCGTATCCGGCTTTACTCAAATAGGCGGGATCCACCACCCAATTCATGCCCGCCCTATCCTCTTTCAGCACCAGGGACTTCATCGCCCCCCGTTCGTTCAAGACCAGCTCAAACTTGGAATTGCTCAGTATGTTCACTTTCTCCACCCCTCAGTCTTGTCGCTTGATCATTTTTTGACTCCGCTGAGCGAAATGCCCCCTAAAATCAGATTTTGCGTGAAATAGAACAGCGTGGCCGGGAACAGAACCGACAGGCAAGATACGGCCATCAGTTTTTCGTACTCGATGTTAAACGCGTTCTTGAACAAGTTAATGCCTAGCGGCAACGTATACATGCTCTGATCGTTGATAAAAATGAGCGGCGTCAAAAACTCGTTCCAGCACCAGACGAAATGGAAGACGCCAATCATCACGACGGTAGGCTTGCAGAGCGGCAAAATGATGTTCCAGTAAATGCGCCAGCGGTTACAACCGTCGATTTCCGCCGCTTCGTCCAAGTCCTTCGGAATGCCCATAATGAACTGCCGGGCTAGGAAGATGAAGAAGGCGGACCCGAATGCCCCGGGCAAAATCATCGGCCACAGCGTATTGATCAGACCGAGCTTGTTATATTCGATATATAACGGAATCGCCGTTACGTCCCAAGGAATGACCATCGTCCCGATCACGAGCAGGAACAAAGCGTTCCGTCCCCAAAATGGGATCCGGGCAAAGCCGAAGGCGACCATCGTGGAAGACAGCATCGCGAGCGGGGTCGACACGACGACCACGATCAGCGTGTTCAGCAAAAACCGACCGAACGGTTGCGCATTCCAGGCGTCCCCGAAATTATTGAAATGCCAGGACTCGGGAAACAATTGCGGCTTGGGCGTAAAAATATCCTCGGGCGCTTTCACCGCGGTCGACAGCATCCAGGCGATCGGGAACAGAAATGCTGCGGCAAGCAGAATAATCAGAATAAGGAATACGATGGACTGAGTCCGCTTTTTTGTCTCGATCGTATGCATCAGCGTCCACCTCCGTCAGCTTCGTAATGTACCCAATACTTGGACGATTTCAAAATGAGGCCGGTCAAAATGACGATTAATATAAACATCACCCAGGCCATCGCCGAAGCGTAGCCCATCTTGAAGTGGGTAAAGGCATTGCGGTAAACGTGCAGGGAATAAAAATAAGTCGAGTTCGCCGGTCCGCCGCCCGTAAGCACGAATGCCAGAACGATCGTCTGGAATGCCGAGATCAGACTCGTCAAAATGTTGAACAGAATTGTCGGAGTAATCAAGGGCAACGTGATGTTGAAAAACTTGCGCACCGGTCCCGCTCCGTCAATATCGGCGGCTTCATAGTATTCCGACGATACCGACCGTAGTGCCGACAGATAAAGCACCATTGGTGAGCCTACGCCCCATAGGGCGATGAAGATGAGCGCGTACAGCGCAACGTTCGGGTCGGTCAGCCAATGTACCCTCGGAAGCCCCACAAGCTCAAGCATGTAATTCACGGGTCCGAAATCATCGTTCAGCATCCAGCTGAAAATAAGAGCGAGGGTCACGCCCTGGATCAGGGAAGGCAGATAAAAAACCGCCCGGAAAAACTTTATCCCATAAGTTGCGCGGTTCAGCAATAAGGCGATCAGGATCGCAAAAATCACCTGCAGCGGAACCATGATAAACACATATTTAAACGTCACGCCCAGCGCCTTGAAATAAAACGGATCATTGGTAAACATCCGGATATAGTTGTCCAGGCCGAGATATTTCGGGCTTCCGACCATGTTCCATTCGGTAAAACTGATGACCAGCGAGAACATTAAGGGTCCGAACATCAGCAGGAGAAAACCGATCAACCAAGGGGAAATGAACATTAACCCGGCGAGATTTTCCCGTCTTCTTTTCCGTTTGGCGGAGCGGCGCATCATTAATGTATCCGAGCTTGCTAGTGCCACTTCATCATCACCTCGTTTGGGAGGAGAAAAGGGAAGCGGTTAGGCTTCCCTTCCCTTCCGTTACTTTATTACGTCTTGTGCTTGTTTGGCGGCTTCGCCCAAGGTTTTTTCGATATCGGCATTGCTGTAAAAGATAGCTTGTACCCCGGCGCGGATCATGTCTTCCGCTTCGCTCCATTTTTCATTGCGCATGCTGGCGATCAGTTTGTCGGAGCCCTCCAATTCTTTAGCGAAAGCTTCCAAATAAGGATCCGTGGCATATCCGTTCTCTTCGTCTACAGAGATGACCGGCGAGAATGCGAATTTATTGGCCGTAATGATTTTGATGCCTTCTTCACCGGACATAAACTTGATCAATTCCCAAGCGGCTTCCTTGTTTTTGCCGGATTTCGGCATCGAATACCCGGAAGTATGAATAATTCCTTTAAGGCTTCCGCCTTCAGGAAGCGGATGGGTTACCGTTCCGATATCCAGTTTGCCTTCTTTCAAAATGTCTCCCAACGGCCACATGCCGTTGTCAAACATGGCGATCTGTCCGGTTTGGAATGACTCCAGCCCGTTGTTGGTACTGAATTTGCCCGCCGAATTGATTTTCGAGGACGCGTCATAAAGTTGTTTCAGGAATGTAAACGTCTTCACATTTTCCGGACTGTTTAGCACGCCGTCAATCTGTTTTCCGTCTTCGCTCACCATGTCTCCACCATTGCTCCACACATACGGCTGCATGGTCATCACGTCGTCCGGTGTCATGATGAAGCCGTATTGTCCGGGTTTCGTCAGCTTTTGGACCGTATCGACGAATTCATCCCAGCTCCAGCCATCCTTCGGATAAGGTACGCCGGCGTCGTCAAACAGCTTCTTGTTGTAATAAATGGCGCGTGTCGAATACGTGGTGGGCAGGCCCCAAAGCTTGCCGTCGTATTTCATGTAATCCATCAGAATCGGATAATATTTGGCTAAATCGTAGTTGTCTTTATCCGCCCAGGTCTGCATGTCTTCAAGCGCTCCTCCAGGTACATACAGCGGGTAGTTCCAAGCCATAAACACATCGGGGGCGGTTTCGGACGCAAGGGATGTCAGCAGCTTCTGGTCGTAGTTGTCCGGTACGGATTCCACCTTGACTTTAATATTAGGGTGCTTTTCCATAAAGGCATTGATCGCATTCTGGTAAGGCTGCAGCGTTTGTCCCGAATCCCATGTCATAAACCGCAGCGTGACTTCCCCCTCTTTTCCGCCGTTTTCGGCCGAAGCTTCCGGAGAATTGGCACCGCTTTCAGATTTCCCGCCGCAGGCGGACAACAAACCGAGGCAAAGCGCCGCTACCAGCGTGAGAACTACCCATTTCCTGTTCTTGCTCAATTTCACACTAACCCCTCCTTAATGTATGAATGCTCTATATGTGAATTTACAGGGAGTCTGCTCTTCGCTCTTAAGATCCCTGTAAAATATCACCGGGTGAATGAGTGGACTCAAAGGATGTCGATAATATAAAGTCACAAATCGTTCAATAATTTAAACGTTTAGATTTTGTTGGAGACTGAGGAACATATTTGAAATGTTCACTCAATATCGCGGCGATCCTACCGAATCGCGCTCAATCAGACGGCATACCGGCATTTCTGCGGGTTTGTGCGGTTTGCCTTGCATTAAGCCATGCAGGGCTTCCATGGCTTTGTAGCCCATTTCATGCAATGGAATATCCATGGTAGTAATTCGCGGGCTTAAATAATCGCTGAATTCACGGTTATCGAATCCGATCAGAGACAAATCTTCCGGGATTTGCACCCCTGACTCCTTGGCGGCCTGGAGCACCCCTACGGCCATCACGTCATTCATCGCCAAGATTGCGCTCGGCGGCTCAGGCAATTGAAGTAACTCTTTGGTCAAACGGTAGCCGGACTCCCGCTCCCAATCGCCCATTTTGATGTAAGAAGGATCAAAAGGAAGCTCGTAATCGGTAACGGCTTTGTAATACCCGTTCAGACGGAGCCTGGAAGGTATCGAATCCATCAAGCCGCTGATAATCGCAATTTTGCGGTGTCCTTTTTGCGTCAGATATGACATGGCCTCATAGGAAGCCTGCTCATCATTGTACTGAATCGCCATGTCCGCCTGCGTATATCCGTAGGTATAAACGATCGGCTTGCCTTCAGTATCAATCAACCCCGTCAGATCGCGGGTATGCACACCGATATAAATGATACCGTCCACCTGCTTGCTCAGCAGCTCGGATACAGCGCTTTCCGCATACCTCCGGTACTTGTCCGGGTTTGTGAAGTCGCGTCCGATCCGCTTGTCCAGCCGAAGGTTTGTCAGCAAAATATGAAGATCGTGCCGATCCCCGTAATCATTAATACCGTCAATAATCTCCGGGGTGTTGAAGACGGTAACGTCCTCGGCGATGACGCCGATCGTGTCGGTGCGTCTTCGCTTCAAGCTTTTGGCGATGTCGTTCGGCTTGTAATTGAGCTCTTCGATAACAGCCAACACGCGTTCGCGGGTTTTGGGACTGACGTTTCGCGTTCCATTGAGCACATAGGAGACGGTAGCCGTTGATACATTTGCCCGTGCGGCTATATCTTTGATGCCGATGTTGGACATAACCTACTACCTCCCTGAATTTCACCAGCTTTTTGGGAAATGAAATACTGAAAATATAATTTAAATCAATCCAGATCACAAAATCTAAACGTTTAGATTTATATTTTCTTTATATCATACCCCTTTTTCATCTGCAAGCGTTTTCTTTGGGATTTACGAGATTTCTTTTGAAAAATGAGGCAATAGGTTCATGTCTTTATTCCCATTTTCCCTGTATAATCTGAATAACTTTATTTTCGGAGGTTCCCGACTACTTATGAATTCCCGCAGAAATGAACCGTTTCGTTATACTATGAATCCGCCGATGGATTGCTGGATCGAGATAAAATCCATCGATCTCAAGCCGGTCAGCAGCAAACTGGCCGAGGCGGAATTAATCGATATCAGCAAATCAGGCTGCCGGATTAAAACGGAGCTTAACCTTCATGCAGAAAATCACTCCATCGGCGCTGCCGTCCATTTTCAATTAAGTGAGGAGAACTATACCTTTCCCGGTGAAATTCGCTGGCAAAAACCTTATGGAACTGAATTCTATCATTACGGCTTATCCCTGCAACTGACCAGCGAGGAAAAGGAAAAAATCAATGTAGAGCTCCGCTCTTTAGCGGCGACCCGGCGAATCGTAGTGATGTAAAGCAACGACACTCCCCAATTGGGTAAAGGCTTGATCTTTTATCGCCGTGTGATATAATATTTAAGTCGCTAAATGCGGGTGTAGTTCAATGGTAGAACGCCAGCTTCCCAAGCTTGAGGCGAGGGTTCGATTCCCTTCACCCGCTCCATACATAAATTCAACCCTTTGGACTTCACCAAGGGGTTTTCTGTTTTTTCAGAGTTGAAAGGAGCTGATGAACCGGATGCCATTATGGCTTATCTATGCCCTTCTGTCCGCCGTATCCGCAGCCTTGGTCGCGATTTTCGGGAAAATCGGACTTCAGCATATCGACGCTAACGCGGCGACGGCGATCCGATCCGTCATCATGGCGTTATTCCTGATCGGCGTGGTTGCCGTTCAAGGCAAGTTCACGCAGCTGGCGGAGATCGTCTCCCAGAAAAAAGCGCTGTCCTTTATTGTTCTGAGCGGCATTGCCGGCGCCCTATCCTGGTTGTTTTATTTCCTAGCCCTGAAATACGGCAAAGTATCACAGGTCGGCCCGATCGACAAACTTAGCGTCGTGATTGCCGTAATCCTGGCCTTTCTTTTCCTCGGCGAAAAAATTTCCTGGACGGCTGCGGCCGGCGTCGTTCTGATCGCTGCCGGCGCGCTGCTCGTGGCTTTAAAGTAGCCTGGTTGGCGACACACCCTGCCTATGAACGCAAAGAGCCGGTTCGCTTTTGAACCGGCTCTTGACTACGTCCCAGGAGGGATACTCGCGCTCCGGCGCGAGACTCCGTTCGGCCAACATTCCGCTGCGCGCCGAATGGTCTCACTACGACGAACCCCTCTTAGGGGTTCTCATCCCCAGGGACGCAAAGAGCCGGTTCGCTTTGAACCGGCTCTTGACTACGTCCCAGGAGGGGTACTCGCGCTCCGGCGCGAGACTCCGTTCGGCCAATATTCCGCTGCGCGCCGAATGGTCTCACTACGACGAACCCCTCTTAGGGGTTCTCATCCCCAGGGACGCAAAGAGCCGGTTCGCTTTGAACCGGCTCTTGACTACGTCCCAGGAGGGGTACTCGCGCTCCGGCGCGAGACTCCGTTCGACCAATATTCCGCTGCGCGCCGAATGGTCTCACTACGACGAACCTCTCTTAGGGGTTCTCATCCCCTGGGACGCAAAGAGCCGGTTCGCTTTGAACCGGCTCTTGACTACGTCCCAGGAGGGATTCGAACCCCCGACCGACGGCTTAGAAGGCCGTTGCTCTATCCAGCTGAGCTACTGGGACACATACTATGTAAAATGGGATGCGTTAATCATTATAACGCATCCTAAGCTTTTTTCAAAGAGGATTTATTTGACGATTATTAACATCTGCTGGATAGAAAGCAGCAGACGGAGCCCGAGGCTAAATAATCTTGGATTGATCCGCTGTGTGGCCTACAATCCTACGATCAAATTTTTTAACGGACACAGGAGACGTTAACCAGGCGATTTTGAGGCTTTGGAATCGCTAACGGACACAGGGGACGTTATTTTACGAAAATAGCCTATTCTGGGGCGAATTCTAAGTACTTAAGGTCTCTGGTGTCCGTTAAAATAAAAAACAACTCATTTTTAGCGAATTAACGGCTCTGGTGTCCGTTAGCCGGTGACGGTAAAGAATTAGGCGAGTGAAATCCTTCCCCGGTCGATAAAGCTACTGTTTGTTACATACCAATCAAATTCTAATCGCTCATTAGCCACAGTTAGCCACATGTCCA
The DNA here is from genome assembly GCF_046559655.1 of Fontibacillus forbon. Classification (NCBI taxonomy): domain Bacteria; kingdom Bacillati; phylum Bacillota; class Bacilli; order Caryophanales; family Paenibacillaceae; genus Fontibacillus; species Fontibacillus forbon. The sequence continues at coordinate 70,479 of NZ_JBKGFV010000006.1, forward strand.
TCAAATTCTAATCGCTCATTAGCCACAGTTAGTACATGTCCATCATATTCTAGTCGCACATTAGCTACCGTTAACCATATGCCCATCATATTCTAGTCGTACATTAGTTACTGTTACCACGTCCCTGGTCAAATACTGGCCGCACGCTGTCATACGCTACTCCACAAATCTAACTAGTCACTATTCATGTTCGACACTTGCTAATTACACGCCACTAAGCTAAGCTACCAGTCCTCCAGTCCCCACCAGTCAGCTGTTCATTCAAAGCTGATTTCACGTTCGCCAGACAAACGACGCAAGCATACTGGAAAGTCGTGCCAGTTAAAGTTCATCCGCTAGGAACTCATTATTCAGTTCAGGAATTCTTCAGTCAGGGACTCTTCGATTAAGAGCACTCAGTTAATAGCACATCTTTCTCAGCACATCAAACAAGCGCGCCGGTCATGCAATTAGCGGGGCAGCTCCTTTTTTAACCGGGAGGCGATGTCTTCGCGGGCAAGCAGATGCTGCTTGAAATGCTGGCGTTGCTTCTCCGGAGCGGGCCAGCCCGAGTCGCAGAAATCCTCCTCGGCGACCACGGCGGTAGCTTGGTGCATGCTGTTATCGAACCAATCCGTTTCCAGGTCGGCGTCGCTGCGAATCATGCGAATGATCTCGTAGCCATCTCCCCCGCCCCCGGGGGTACGGGCGATATAAACGAACAGATCCGGATCTCCGACGGCTCCCGGACGGACCTGGATCTCCGCGCATGCGGTACCTTCGTACTCCGTGATTCTTCGGAATGTGGCATCCTTGATATAGTACATCTGTTTGGTCACTCCTTCTCCCCGGCCGGCCCCATGCCCAACGAGCGATGCAACTGCTCGCGGGTTTCCTCGGTGCCCAGGGAATATATATGACGGTACAGTTCATCCAAATTGCTCTGATAACCGGCATTGACATCTTCTTCGGGCGAATCCGGCCATGGATAAGTGAACGCAAAAAAACTGCTCACTTCTTTTTCATCAATTTGCTCCAACATATGACTTATCATGTCAGCTTCTTCCGGCGTTGCCCGAATCACCCATTCATACCCAGCAGCGCCTTGCTCCTCCAACAAAGAACGTCCTTGCAAGGATACATAGTACGTCTTCTTTTCCAACGCCATCCCTCCCTAGCTGGGGGAACCCCCCCCTTATTGGTCATAGTTTTCCTTAGAGGACAGACATTTTATCCTCTCTCCGGGCATAATTTGTTAATACTTTTCACCCGAACGACGAGGGAAATGGAAGCAACATAGAGAGGAGAAACCGGCATGTGCGGAATTACCGGATTTATCGAATGGAATCGGGATTTGACGACGGAACTGGAGCTGGTGCTGTCGATGACATCCTGTTTGGAAAAAAGAGGCCCGGATGCCCAGGGAACCTGGATTTCCGGGCCCTGCGCGTTCGGTCACCGGCGGCTGAGCGTCATGGATCCTGAAAACGGAGCCCAGCCGATGGTTATTCAAGAGGATGAAGCCACGTATACGATTGTATATAACGGTGAGATTTATAACGCGCCGGAATTAAAGAATGAACTCCGCAAAAGGGGGCGCCCGTTCAAGACGAATTGCGACACGGAGGTGCTGCTGCAAGCTTATATCGAATGGGGACCGGACTGCGTGTACCGGCTGAATGGTATTTTCGCCTTTGCGGTATGGGACAGCGAAAGACAGCACGTGTTCTTTGCCAGGGACCGGCTTGGCGTCAAGCCGCTGTTCTACAGCGAGATCGAGGGGACGCTGATCTTTGCTTCCGAGCCGAAATCGATCCTGCAGCACCCCAAAGCGGAAGCAGTCGTCGGACCTGACGGGCTTGCCGAGATTTTCGTGATCGGACCAGCCCGGACGCCGGGTCACGGGGTTTATCGGAACATGAAGGAGCTGCGTCCGGGACATGTAATGATTTACAACACTTCAGGCCTTCGCTCCTATGCTTATTGGAAGCTTGAAGCCGAGCCTCATGCCGACACGGTAGACCAGACGGCCGCCAACATCCGCACCCTGCTTCAGGATACGCTGGAACGGCAGCTGATTTCCGACGTTCCGGTGTGCACGCTGTTGTCCGGCGGCCTGGATTCCAGCGCCCTGACCGCCCTCGCCGTAGACTATTACCGGCGGACCGGGCAAGGCCAAATGCATACGTATTCGGTGGATTACGTCGATAACGATAAGTTTTTCCAGGCCCATAGCTACCAGCCGGGAGCGGACGCTCCATGGATCAAACGCATGGTAGAGGAGCTGGGCACGGAGCATCACTGGATTTCGTTCGATACGCCCGAGCTGATCGGATCTCTGCCAGACTCTACCGTGGCTCGCGATCTGCCGGGGATGGCCGATGTGGACGGATCGCTGCTGCTGTTCTGCCGGGAAATCAAAAAGGGAGCTACCGTCGCCATTTCCGGGGAAGCCGCGGATGAAGTATTCGGGGGTTACCCTTGGTTTCATCGCGAAGAGTTGCTCGGAGCCGGTACTTTTCCATGGTCCGTAGCGACAGGGCTCAGGGCTGGACTATTGTCTCCGGAAATCCGCGACTGGATCGCCCCGGAGCAGTATGTGGCGGACAGGTACGCCGAAGCGGTGGGCGAGGTGCCGCATCTGGAGGGAGAAACGGCGGAACAGGCCCGGATGAGAACGATGTCGTATTTGAACATCACCCGCTTCATGCCGACCTTGCTTGACCGGAAAGACCGGATGAGCATGGGCGCCGGACTCGAAGTCCGCGTCCCTTACTGCGATCATCGTCTCGTGCAGTATGTCTGGAATGTTCCCTGGGAGATCAAAACGACCGGAGACCGGGAAAAAGGGATCCTGCGTAAAGCACTCGAAGGGGTTCTGCCGGATGACGTCCTATATCGCAAAAAGAGCCCCTATCCCAAAACGCATAACCCCGCTTATTTGGAAGCCGTTAAAGGGCAAATGCTTGAAATTCTCGACAATCCTTCCTCGCCGATTTTGCCGCTCATCGATGCCGCGCGAATCCGCGAGATTGCCGCTTCCCCGGAATCCTCGTCCAATCTTCCCTGGTTTGGTCAGCTGATGTCCGGACCGCAGTTGTTCGCCTACCTGGCCCAAGTCAATCATTGGCTAACGACCTACCGCGTGGCGATCCGGTAACCTGCCACCCATCCAAAGATCATCAAAAAAACCTTGGTTCTTCCCCCAAAGGAAGAACCAAGGTTTTCGATGTTTAGGCCCGGGACGCCTCATTCAATTTGTCGGCCAGTTCCCGTAGCGCGGCGCCGCGATGGCTGACGGCCTGCTTTTGCTCCAGGGTCAGCTCGGCAAGCGTCTTCTCGTACTGCGGCAAGTAGAACAGCGGGTCATAGCCGAAGCCTCCGCCTCCCGCAGGCTCGGAGGTAACCCAACCCTCGACGGTGCCGGACGCTTCGGTGAATTGCCCCGTGGCCGGATCATACAGGGCCAGATGACATACGAACCGCGCCGTGCTCAGCAGCGGCTGTTCCGTATCCTCGCCCTGCTGCTGCTTCTCCAGTTCGGACAACAACTTCAGATTGTTCTCCTCATCCGTCGCATGTTCCCCGGCATAGCGGGCGGAATAGACGCCCGGATCTCCGTCCAGCCGATCGACGCAGAGGCCCGAATCGTCCGCCAGAACCGGCTGTCCCAGCAGATCGCCGGCAGTTTTGGCTTTTTTGCGGGCATTTTCCGCAAAAGTCTTCCCGTCCTCTACGATATCCGGCACTTCCGGATAATCGTACATACTTTTAACCGGCTTGCCGAGGAACTCAAGGGCATGAGCAAATTCCCGCACTTTGCCCTGGTTCCGGGTAGCAACGATAATTACGGATTGTTCCTCGCGTATCATACGTTCGCTCCCGTTTCGCCGCCCCGGATTTTGAGCGCAATGGGTCCCAGTGCTTCGCGCTGCTGCTGAATCATTTCCTGAATTCCTTTTTCGGCAAGGGCAAGCATTCCGTCCAGTTCTTGCCGCGAGAACGGCTTCTCTTCCCCGGTTCCCTGAACTTCTACGAATTGGCCTTGTCCCGTCATTACGACATTCATGTCGACCTTGGCTTTGGAATCCTCATCATAGTTCAAATCGAGCAGCATTTGCTGACCCACGACGCCTACGCTGACAGATGCCAGATAATCCGTAATCGGAAAAACAGGCAGCGAATGCTTCAAGGCAAGCTTGTTCACGGCAAAAGCCAACGCAATGAACGCGCCGGTGATCGACGTCGTCCGCGTCCCGCCGTCCGCTTGCAGCACATCGCAGTCGATGGTAATGGACCGTTCCCCAAGCGCTTGCAGATCTACTACGGACCGCAGTGCACGGCCGATGAGGCGCTGGATTTCCATCGTTCTTCCGCTGAGTTTGCCGCGCGCGGCTTCACGCTGATTACGGGTTTGCGTCGCCCGGGGGAGCATGGAATACTCGGCGGTGACCCAGCCTTTTCCTTGGCCCTTCATGAACATAGGGACCTTCTCCTCCACCGTAGCCGTACACATGACTTTGGTGTCTCCGACTTCGATATACACCGAGCCTTCCGCATATTTATTAATATCCACGGTCAATTTCATCGGCCGCCGCTCGTCCGCCTCACGCCCGTTAATTCTCATCATAACTGCCTCCTACGTTTCATGCTGTCTTTTTGCTTTCCCTATTCTACCAAAGTGTAGGCATAAAAGCACCTTTCCATTCCTGCTTCTGTCAAAGGATATCGAACTCAAAAAAGAAGACCCGCCTCAGCAGGTCCGGAAAAGAAGTCTACGCGTTAAAGCGGAATTTCGTTGATGCTCTCCGGACGAAGCACCGGCTCTCCGTACTTCTGGTTATCCATGCCGATCACGTCTTTTTGTCCGTTAAGCCAAATCCGTACCTTATTGTCCCTGGCGTTCTCCGTCACCGTAAGCACCAGGGATTGCAGCATTTGCGCCGGCGGCTTTTCCCCGGCTTCAAACATATCGTCCTCAATCGATACCGTGATTACGCCATCCTCCGACAGCTCTACCGCTTTAAGCACCGTATTGTCCGTCATCACCCGCTCCAGGCCGTCTCCCCGGGACGGTCCCTTGATCAGTTCACCCAGCGCGCCAGTCACCGGATTTTTATCCGCTGACACAAACCGGGTTACCGGTACGAAATACTGAACACCTTCCGGCGTGGACGCCGTAAAGAAGACCGTCACCGGACGGGTCTGGGACAGACTTACGCCGTCACCCAACTCCAGATTAATGCCGAGCGACCGGTTCAGCGGCCGATCCAGCGGCGTTCCGTTGACCGGCATTTCATTCAGCTTCGCTCCGTCCATCCACAGCTGGACATGCTCGATATCTTGATCGCCGAGTAGCGTCCAGGTAACGGCCTCCAGAATTTTCCGCTCGTCTGCCGCTTCATAATTTCCGAACGACTTGTTGAATTCCACGATGGCCAGTTTCTCGTCTTTTTTCAGCGTGACCGCTTGAACTTCCGTGCCTTCGGGAAGCACCCCGCTAAATCCTACCGGAACGACTCCCTGGTAGGGACCGCTCTCCACCAGCACGCCCAGCATCCGGTTCAGCTTGTCCGTAGCCTCACCTTTGGGGAGATGCAAAGAAACGGGTACAAGCCAGCCCTGCTCATTCTTCAAATATACGGTCGACAATGCTTCCTCCGTATCCAGGTTTGCCTTGCTTGTCTGGCTTGTCTGATCTGCGGACTCAAGAGACTGCAGCATCTGCGCCTCCACATCGCTTGGGGGCGGGTCGACCGATGCCGAAGGGTTTATCCCGAGCAAGCTGCAGCCTGACAGCAAAAGCGGAATCGTTAGCACTCCCGCGGCAGCCGTATTGCGTAAACGGCGGTTCCATTTCATAATCCGGTATCCTCCTAACCTGTTCTTGGATATGTCCAAAAGATGACTTTTTGAACAACCTCTATTACTATGTATACGAGCCCCTTTTTCGAAAAATAACTATATTTTTCAAGAAGGTGGACAAACTGCATCATAGCTATGTTTCTCAAATAAATGCGAGTTTACCTCGGACATCGGGAGGAGTAGTGGATGGAGATGGAAGAACGGAAAGCAAAAGCGCCTTACAGCCTGAACAGCAAAAAAGTGGCCGACGCCACCAAGGCGTGGCTCCAGAAACGGGGCGTAAAAATCGAAGAAATCGCGGAACTGGTCATGCTGCTTCAGAAAAAATATTATCCGAATCTGACGATGGAGGAATGCATCCATAATGTGGAGCAGGTGTTGAGCAAACGAGAGGTGCAAAACGCCGTTCTGACCGGCATTCAATTGGATATTCTTGCCGAACAGGAGCTGCTGATCCCGGAGCTTCAGGACATGATCGCCAATGATGAGGGATTGTACGGGGTAGACGAAATTCTCGCGTTTTCCATCGTGAACGTCTACGGCAGCATCGGATTCACCAACTACGGCTATGTGGACAAGTTAAAACCCGGCATTTTGGAGCGATTGAACGATAAAACGCTCGGTCCGTGCAACACGTTCCTGGACGATATCGTAGGCGCCGTAGCCGCCTCGGCCAGCAGCCGGATCGCCCACCGCAAACAAACGGAGCGCGAACAAGAGCAAGGCGAGGAGACGCTCGGCAAAGACATTGTCCGGTAATAAGACAATAAACCGATCAAGCAACCTTCCTACCGCAATTACACGGGAGTCGGGTTGCTTGATTTAGTTAACGCCCCCACGGGCGTTTTTTATTTTGTTGAAGACTCGTGGCGGCCTTGAATTCCGAACACGCTGCTCCCGTCCGGTCGATTGACTTCGGCTATCCGCCCCCGGCGGGTGAGCTCGGTCAAATGGGCCAGCGTCTCCGACATGGCGAACCGCATCTGGTGGATGCCGAGCTCTAAACCGAAGAGAGCTGCGCACGCCTCAAAGCAAGTTACATTCCGCTCAGCCATCATCGCCTCAATACGGTCCAGCCGCTCCTCGTGATGTGCAAGCAACGTCCGGGTGCGCTCCGCAAAATGCGGGAACGGGTTTCTGTGCCCGGGGAACGCTTTGTCCACTTCGTAGGCGCCCAGCTTGCCGAGCGAGTCCAGGAACGACTTTAGCGGCTGCGGATCGCTGCCCGGCAGCAGGCTGACATTTGGAGAAATCTGCGGCAATACCGCATCCCCGCAAAGCATCAGGCGGTTGTCCGGCTCGTAAAACGACAGATGCCCGGGCGCGTGACCCGCACTCTCGATCGCCGTCCAGCTCCGTCCGCACATAATGACCCTATCTCCTTCTTCAAGATAAGTAACTGCCGGGGCCGGCGTCACCTGCGGAAGAAAGCTTTCCATATGCGCGGGAAGCTGTTCATACCAGGAACGAGGCATTCCGTGTTTACGGTAGAGCTGCAGCAGCGCTTCGTTCATGTCGCTGCCCTCGCCCCACATCCGCAGGCTCTCCTCATGCGCCCGCCGCGACATGAATACCGGGGCGCCGGACAGCGACTGTAAATAACCGGCCAACCCGTAATGATCGGGATGGTGGTGGGTCAGCACGATGCCGGAGATATCCGAAGGCGTCATGCCCAGTTCACGCCAAGCTGTACGCCATTCCTCTTCCGTCACTTGCGACCGGGGGCCGGGATCGACGATCGTAACGCCTTCGTCGCCTCGAAGAAGGTAGCTGTTGACCCAACGCAGCGGCGGGGCCATCGAAATGCGAACCCGGGTTAGTCCCTCGGGCTCCCACGTCTGGATATCTGCGCCGCTCATAGTGCTCTCCCCACGATGATCATCCGGGGTGAAGCCGAAGGGTCATATTCTTCCTCGTTATAGTTCCCGTGAATTTTTTCCAAAACCAAATCTGCCTGAGACAACATCGCAGCAAAGTCATCACTTTTATACAGCTTGATCCGCTCCAGGTAATTTCTCGGATTCTCCGGTAAATCGTCATTGCTCCCCTCAGTCTTAGTGATGGAGATTTTCTTTTTGACATAGCCGTCTTCGATAGAACGCTGTTCGGTAATCAACTGGCCGTCATCGACCCGTTGGGAAGCCGGAACCAGATGAGCGGCGGTATAGTCCGCGTTAAGAAAATCAATAATGAACCGTCCCTGCGGCTTAAGCATCCGGTGAATTTCTTTCAGCACTTTAACGTGTTCCTCATCCCGCTCAAAATAGCCGAAGGAGCTAAACAGGTTAACGACCGCATCGAATCCGCCTTCCAGCGGCAAATTCCGCATATCTCCCTTCAGCCAGGTTACACGGCCCTCCGGATCATTGTTTCGCGCTTCCCTAAGAAGGACCTCGGAGAGATCGATCCCGGTCACTTCATATCCCGCTTCGTCGAGCGCCATGGAATGCCGCCCCATCCCGCAGCATAAGTCCAGTACTTTGGCTCCCTGCGGCAGATCCAGCCAGGCTATCATCTTATGTACTTCCCGCTTCGCTCCCTGTATGTCGCGATGTTTGTAGACAAGCAAATAATCTTCACCAAAGCTCTCTTCATACCATTCCGCCATCCTAGTCTCCCTCCCGACTTCCGGCCTCACGCTATCTATCTGTTTATAGCCTTAATTGTACCTCTTGAATCCACCCGAAACAAACGAAAAAGTCAAAAAAACCGCGGCAAAGGCCCCGGTCTCATGCTATAAATTTTCTTAATACAGCTTGTCCGAGATGGCCTTGGCGGTCACTTCCCTGTATTTCAACGCCTCTTCTTTAATCTTGAGCGTGACGCCGACATTCAAAATATCGACGATGACCAGTTGGGAAATCTTGGCCGACAACGAACTTCCCTGGAGCGGATTCTCCCTCGCCACCATCAGCAGCACGATATCCGCCAGCTTGGTGATCGGAGATCTCGCATTGCTCGTAATCACAATGATTTTGGCCCCGGCCTTTTTGGCCAGACTCAAGGTTTCGATCGTATCTTTCGTGCTTCCTGAAATCGAGATCCCCACTGCTACGTCACCGGGACGCATTAGCGATGCGGCCATCGCCTGAAAATGCGTGTCCGTCTTGGCCTGGCTGCGCTTGCCGATCCTGGAAAAACTGTGCGCGGCCTGAAGCGCCGTCAATCCCGAAGATCCCACGCCAAAAAAATGAATGTCGTCCGCCTGATGCAGCAAAGCGATCGCCTGCTCCAGCTGTTCCGAATGGACCAGTTCCGACGTTTGCTCCAAGGCCCGGATATGCATGGAAATCACCTTACGGTTCAAGGTAGACGCATCGTCTTCCTCTGTAACTTCATTATATAAACGGTCGGAAGGCTTGACCAAGTCCTGGGCCAGCGAAAGCTTGAAGTCCTGAAACCCTTGAAATTTCAATTTCCGGCATAGCCGCAGTACCGTAGTTTCCCCCACATCCGCCCTTTCCGCCAATTCCGTGACCGAGTGGTAAATCACATCCTGGGCATGCTCCAGAATGAAATGGGCCACCTTTTGTTCCGTTTTAGTCAATCCGTTCAAATGGCTGCGGATCGAAAGCAGCGTCTTTCCCATTGCCTGTTCGCTTGACAAATAAATTCCCCTTTCAGGCATAATAACCTAATTTTGCAGTCATAGCCCGATGTACCACCACATGTGATGTCTTAAATCTAAGTCTACATGATCCCCGGAAAATGGCAACGCATTTGTTCAAGAACCAGGCGGCTTCCCATGTTCGTGATTCAGTTAGATAAAATATCCCGCAACCGCTCCGACGACGCCTCCATCGTTACCCAGTTCGGCGGAAACGATCGGGATGGCTTCGGCGGCCTCCCCATAAACAGGGAGCAAGTATCCTGCAACCGCCTGTCTAATCCGGCTAAAGAGAAAATCTCCTTGTTCCGTCACCGCGCCTCCGACAACGATCCCCTGCGGGTTAAACAGATGGATCAAATTAGCCAGACCAACGGCAACGTACCGCGCGTAAACGTCCACGAGGTCAAGCGCCGGTCCGTATCCTTCCCTGGCGCTGCTAAATACGTCCTTCGGTGTGGCGAGCAGAACGGCGGCCTCTCTTTCACGGACCATCCGCATCAATGAAGTTACGGATGCATACTGTTCCCAGCACCCGATTCGGCCGCAGTTGCAGGGTACCCCGCCGGCTTCGATGACATGATGACCGAATTCGCCTGCGAATCCGTCCCTGCCGCGATAAGGACGACGGCCGAGAATCAGGCAGCCGCCGACGCCCGTCCCCAGCGTGACGCAAACAAAATCGCGCCAGTGCCGGCCGGCGCCTATCCAGGCTTCGCCGAAAGCCATCGCGTTCGCATCGTTGTCGACGGCCACGGGCAGCCCGATCCGGGAATGTAGCCGCTGCGATAGTTTCATGCCGGCCCAACCCGGCAAATTGGCTGTCGCTCCCATGACGATGCCTTGCTCGTTGTTGATCTGCCCCGCGGAGCCGACGCCGACGCCGCAGATTTCACAGTCCAGGTCCCGGGCATAAGCCTGTAAAGCCGAGATGATCTCTGACAGGCGGTCCATCAGTGCCTCGGGTCCCTTTCGGGCCTCCGTAGGCAAGCTAAGGCGATGGATAATGGTTCCATTGCCGTTGACCAGGCCTGCCTTGATATTCGTTCCCCCAAGATCGATACCGATCGCTACTTCGTCTCTCACAACCATTAGTGGACACCTCCCGTTTCCGGAGCAAAGGCTGTTTGCCCGGGGCAGCTTCTATTCTTTGACCGCATCGCCGTAATGACGCGAATAATTAATGCAAAAAAGCCTCAGTCATGCATGTAATGTGCCATCGCTTCGGTATATTTTCTGGTGATCGTATCGGGCCTTGTGATCGCCCCGCCAATCACTACGGAATAGGCTCCTTCCAGCAAACAGCGGACCGCTTGTTCGGGGCTATGGATCCGCCCCTCTCCCAGTACTGGAATCGAGACGCTGCGGCTAAGTTTGGCGATCAATTGAAAATCGGGTTCCTTCGACTGCGGACTGTACGGCGTATACCCGGACAAAGTGGTTGAAATGAGATCGAAACCAAGCTTCTCGGCCGCGACGCCTTCCTCCACCGTGGATACGTCGGCCATGAGCAGCACTTCAGGATAGGCTAGTTTGGCCTTTTCGACCACAGTCTTGAGGGGCATTCCGTCCGGCCGGTCCCGCAGGGTAGCATCCATAGCTACAATGTCGGCCCCGGCGGCGATAACGCCCTCCACTTCCTCCAAAGTAGGCGTTATATAAACTTCATATCCGGCGTATTCCCTTTTCCACAAGCCGATCACCGGCAACTTCGTCACACGCTTGATCGCCCGGATATCGGCCGGCGTATTTGCCCGTATGCCGACCGCCTGGCCCATTTCGGCGGATATCGCAAACCGGGCCATATATTCGCTTCCGTAAAACGGCTCCCCTTCGAGCGCTTGGCAGGAAACGATCAGTCCGCCCTGAAAGGATTCAATCATGGGATGTGTCATGAATAAGACCTCCGATAGTTCTGGTGTAAATCTCTTAAAAGTTAATATCAAAAAGAGGATATTATCTCCTTTTCTAAATAATAAAGTGGATTTTTTCTTTATTATAGAGTGGGATATTTCCTTTGTAAACCCTTTTCGGCATTCGTCTTAAATATAGAAAAAAGGAGGAAGCCCTATGGCTCCCTCCTTAAGATCAGACGATCGTTTTATTCCGTCGCAGCATTACTTCCGGCAGCCGAATCCTCAGTGCTATCCGTCAGAGTGTTTGTGATCGTTGCCTTGCTGCGGATATCCTGAATCCACGTTCCCGACAACTGCGAGACCTGCTGGCTAACGAGTCCTTCACGGATCTCTTCCTTCTTCTCCTCCAGCGTCGCCGAATGGGCTTCTTTACGATCCGTCAGCTTAATGACCTGATAGCCGCCTTCCGTTTTCACGGCACCGCTGATTTCATCTTTAGCCAGCTTGAAGGCCGCATTCTCAACCGCTTCTTCCATCTGCCCGCGGGCAAAGAAGTCGGTATCCCCGCCGTTGGCCTTCGTGGCTTCATCCAGCGATTTGCTCTTCGCCAGCTCGGCAAAATCCTTGCCTTCTTTCAGTTCTTTAATAATCTCATTCGCTTCCGCTTCCGTTTTCACCAGAATAATTGAGGCACGAACTTGCTCCGGCGTATCGAAAGATGATTTATAATCTTCAAAAGTTTGCTTGATCTGCTCATCGGTGACTTCCACTTGCGGCTCAAGCAGTTGGGTCAAGAGCTTGTTCATTTGAATATTTTCGCGCAATAGATCCATCGTCATCCCGGCTTGAGCCAAGGCCTGATTCAGATTTTCTTCCGAACCGTAATCTTTCAGATAGCTTTCCAATTCCTTGTCGATATCGGCTTCGGTAACCGCAATGTTTTGCTTCTTCGCCTCTTGGTTAATGAGCTCTTTGGTGATCAGTTTTTCCAGGGCGGTTTGATCGGCGCCGGCAGTCGACATTTCGTCATACAACTGATCCTTGGTAATTTCCGCACCGTTAACGGTGGCAACCGCTTCCGCCTTCTTTGCGGCAAACGGCGGCTTGATCAAAACGACGACCAGCAGGATGGCAAGCACGGCCGATACGATCGGCCATGCCAGATTCCCTTTGCCGCCGGAAGCAGGAACTGCCTCCTGGATTTCGGCCCCCCGGGTTTCTTCATCTTCCTCTGACAGTAAGGCCAAGACTTCTCCCTCCCGAACTTGAGGAATCAGACTCTCGTTCTCTTCAACGCTGTCATCGGCTTTGCCTTCTTCGGGATCGACAGCTTCCGTATGTTCAACAGGGGCCTGTCCTTCTTCAACGGGATTCTCGGTGCCTGCGCTTTCAGCACCCGTGTTCTCGGACACTTCCGGCTGATCTTCCGGCCCCTTTATGGGTTCCAAATCCTTATTCTCTTTGTCTGTCATTTTTTAATTGACTCCCTTCATCAAATAACAACCATCTCTACTCTTATGACTTTAACAGAATTATACTTCTATTACCTTAAGGAATTATAAAAAAAGAGCTAATAATCTTAAGCTAATTTTAATGTACCCATCTCCCCTCCGATTCTGTCATTCGTGTTATACGGTGAAAAGGTGTAAAATAAGGAAGAGAAAATGTCCAGGAGGAACACAACCATGGATTATCAATCCTACTTTCAAGACAAAAAAGATGCACATTTAAAAGAGCTCTGCGAACTGCTCACGATTCCGAGCATTTCCGCCTTATCCGAGCATAAAGCCGACGTATTGAAGGCAGCGGAATGGGTCGCCGACTCCCTGCGCCGCGCCGGTATGGAGAACGTAGAGGTACATCCGACAGCGGGGCATCCCGTCGTGACCGCGGAGCATCTGCATGCTCCAGGCAAGCCGACCGTCCTCGTCTACGGCCACTACGACGTTCAGCCGGTGGATCCCCTGAATCTGTGGGACACGCCTCCTTTCGAGCCGTCCATTCGGGATAACAAGTTATATGCACGCGGCGCAACCGATGATAAAGGCCAAATGTTCCTGCATGTTAAAGCCGTCGAGGCGATTTTGGCACAGGAAAAAGAACTGCCCGTAAATATCAAATTTTGCATTGAAGGGGAGGAAGAGGTGACTAGCCCGAATCTTCCGTCCTTCCTGGAGTCCCATCAGGACAAACTGGCGGCTGACGTCATCCTGATCTCGGACACGGCCCTGCTGGAACCGGGTAAACCGGCAATCTGCATCGGGCTTCGCGGTTTGTGCGCGCTTGAAGTGAGCGTAAATACGGCCAATACCGATTTACACTCGGGCACCTTCGGCGGTGGAGTACCAAACGCTTTGCATGCGCTCATCTCTCTGCTTGCCACCCTTCATGATGATCAAGGACGCGTTGCCGTCGACGGTTTCTACAAGGGAGTTCACGAACTGACGCCGGAAATCCGGGAAGAATTCGCGAAACAGCAGTTTAATGAAGAGCAGCTCAAGCAAACGCTGGGTTTAGAAGATCTGTATGGGGAGGAAGGCTACTCCTTCGTAGAAAGAACAGGAGCACGCCCAACCCTCGAATTAAACGGAGTTTACGGCGGCTTCCAAGGCGAGGGCACAAAGACAGTCCTTCCGAAAGAAGCTCACGCCAAAATTACCTGCCGCCTGGTCGGAGACCAGGATCCCCAGGATATCATCGACAAAATCGAGAAGCATCTTCGCGAAAACTTGCAAAAAGGCGCAACCATTCAAGTGAAAGCAACGGAGAAAGCCCGGGCATTTACGATCGAACCGGCAGATCCAATGCTGCAAAAAGCGGCCGACGCCTACGAAAAGGTGTATGGCACACGGGCGCTGTTTACGAAAGACGGAGGCTCCATTCCCATCGTGGAAACCTTGTCCCGCGTATTGTCGGCTCCGGCCGTCATGATGGGATTCGGCCTGCCGGACGAGAACTTGCACGCGCCGAATGAACACTTCAATCTGGAAAACTTCGATAAAGGATTACTGACCATCGTGGAGTATCTGAAGTCGCTGTAAAAAGAAAATCCTCTCAAAAGCCGTCCAAACCTGGGCGGTTTTTTTGTGGGGATTTTTGCTTGAAAATCCACTTGCAATACCGAAATAGTTCGAATATAATTTAACAATAATCAAGTTCTATAATTATAGAACTATAAATTAGTTCGATTTTACTAATTCAAATCCAATGAATAAGAAAGGAACCGTGTAACGGAATGAGCTATAGCATTGAAACCGATTTTGCGCCCATATATGAATGTGTAACAAGCATCACCGCTTTTATCAGTAAACAAAACCATAACGCCATGGATGCGGGAAAACTCTGGGTCCGGGAAGTTCAGGATCTTTTCGCGCCCGTTACTATGCAAAAAATGCGGGAAGCCATAAAGAAGTTGGAGGACTTCAGTCTTTCCCCGTATATTTGGAGCTGCCCCGGCAATCGTTCCGTTCCGGAATTCCTGGATTGGTTCGATGCTTTATCCACAGGGCAGTTGTATGAAATAGCGGCGGGCTTCGGACAGACCGTCCCTTCCAATCTTCCCGATCTGCGTGATCTGACCTCGGAAGTGTTGCGGGAATGGAATTTACGTTATTTTAGCGGCATTAGCCCGGCCATCATCGAAGGATTGGCCCGGGAAGCCGAATCCCTAAAATCGGGATTGAATGAAATGAACGGACTGGAGGTCTATGAACAGGTCACCGGTGGTATGCGGATCTATCCCAATGAATTGCTGAAGCGGGTCGTCCTCATCCCCCAATACCATTCCCGCCCGCTGGTAACGTCCAGCATCTTTGACGAAACCCTCTTCACTCATTATTCCTGCGACATTATTCCTCCGGCGCCGGGACGCCCCGCTCCCGGCCTCCTCCGGCTCACGCGGGCCTTGTCGGATGAGACGCGGCTATGTATTCTTCGCCTGTTGTCGGAGAAGCAAATGACCTTTACGGAAATCGTCCGCAAAATCGGGTTATCCAAGAGCACGATTCATTATCATTTAATCTCTCTCCGGGCGGCCGGACTTGTCATCGTGCATTGCTATTTGAAACGCAATGATAACAAAAGCGTGGAATACAGCCTCCGTCTGGAGGCGCTGGATGATCTTCCGCTCCAGATCGGACAATTTCTTAAAAAATGATCCCGCGGAGCAACGGCCCGCGATTGAAAGGTTGATTCAGGATGAAACGACGCAGTTATTATGGGCTGCTGGCGACGATTGCCATAAGCGGGTTTGGCGATACTTTTGGCTTGCTGGCCTTGGAGTGGCTGGCTTACGAATTAACCGACTCCAAATTGGTGATGGGAGCGCTCGCCCTCTGTTCCGGAGTTCCCGAATTGGCGCTTCGCCTCCTCGGCTCACCGCTTGCCGATCGGCTGCCGCGCGGGAAGTTCATGGCCGGCCTCGCAACCTTGCGCCTGATCGCCATCGTTCTGCCGTTAGGCGCCGGCCTTGCCGGACACTTGCAGCTCTGGCATTTGTTTCTCGCCGCAGGACTTAGCGGCTCCTGTGCCGCCATGTTTATGCCGACCGCGATTGCCTCCGTTCCTGATGTGGCGGACAAGAGCAAGCTGGTGCGCGCCTTTGCCGTCATTGACGGTTGCCGAAATGCCGCCGTTTTGATGGGGCCGGCCCTTGCAGGTGTGGTAATTGCCGCCAGCGGAGGGCTCCCGGCGCTTGGAATTAATGCCGTATGCTATACCGCAGCTATCGTAACGCTGCTATTCCTTCCAAAAATGAAACCGCGGACCGATGATTTTGCCCCATTCTCCATTACCTCCTATGTACGCGAAATTACCGAAGGCTTCTCCTTTTACAGACAAGTTCCCGCGATGCTCGCCATCATGGGCACCGTCTCCATCAGCAACATGAGCTCCTTCGCGATCTGGACGATGATGGTCCCCTATGTCCAGGAAGTGCTGCATAGGGATGCCGCAGCCATGGGCACCTTGACGACTGCCTCCGTACTCGGCTCTTTATGCGGTCTTGCCATTATTTCCTTACTTGGCGAAATCAAGCAACGAAGGACGGTGATGCTCTGCAGTCTCGCTTTGATCGGCCTCTTGAATACGATTCAAGGGTTGGCACAATCCTATCCAGTTGCTTTGGCCTGTTTTTTTGCCGCCGGTGCTGCCGGTGCTTTCTTCGGCTCGCTCAGCTCTTCCCTGCACGGAAAACTCGTGCCCGGACACCTTCAGGGCCGGGTCAACTCGATCCGTTTTCTGATCGGAGGCGGCCTGCAACCCGTTGGAGCTTTTGTAGGGGGAGCCATTGCGCAGCATTACGGGGTCGGCGCATTAATGGTGGGTGCCAGCCTTTTGCCGCTCCTCAGTTCCTTCGCCGCCGCCCTTTTCCTTCCCGGCCTGAAAGTGCTGAACGGAGACTTATCGGACCTTGAGGCCAAAATCCACTTCAAGGCAAGACAGCAGACCGCTGCGAATCGGAATCAAATTTCTGCCGACAGCTAACGGGTATATCAGCTAACCTCATCTTCTCGATACGTCATAAAGATAAACAAAAAACCTTCTTTCTCCCCGCCGGAACGGATAAGAAAGAAGGTTTACGGTTTTCGCCCTTAAAAAAAACCGTCAGATTTTCAACTCCCCAAGCTTGATCAGCTCGACAACCGCCTGCGCACGACCTTTGACATTCAGTTTCTGCATAACGTTGGAAATATGGTTCCGTACGGTTTTCTCGCTGATAAACAGCTGGCCCGCAATGTCGCGCGTCGTTTTATCCTGCACGAGGAGTTCGAAAACTTCCCGTTCACGATGTGTTAACAGAAATTTGCTGTTACGATCGCTGCTCTTCAAAATGCGTCACCCCTCCTTGCTCGGGTTTTATGGTTTAACAAGGTTAAGGGATACAGTCAACACATATTATGAAGAAACAGGGGCAATGGTGCCGTGAGACATTAAAATGGGCGGTGCTATTTAAAGGCCATCGCGGCATGCACCGCCTTCTTCCATCCTCCGTACAACGCTTCACGAACCGCCGTCTCCATCCCCGGTTCAAAGCGCCGGTCGAGACTCCATGTCCGGCAAATTTCTTCCCGGTCGCTCCAATATCCTACCGCAAGCCCCGCCAGGAAAGCGGCGCCCAAAGCCGTCGTCTCGCGTACAACCGGACGTTCCACCGGCACGTCGAGAATGTCGCTCTGGAAGTGCATCAGGAATCCGTTGGATACGGCCCCTCCATCCACTCTCATCTTGCGGACCGTAAATCCTGAATCCTGCTCCATCGCTCCCAGGATGTCTTTGGTCTGATAAGCCAGGGACTCCAATGTCGCCCGGATAAAATGCTCTTTCTTCGTGCCCCGCGTCAAGCCGAACACCGCTCCCCGGACGTCGCTGTCCCAATACGGACTGCCAAGCCCGACAAAAGCGGGTACCACATAGACGCCCTCCGTGGAACTCACCCGGGAGGCGTACACTTCGCTGTCTTTCGCGTCCCGGAACATGCGCAGGCCGTCCCGGAGCCACTGAATCGCCGAACCGGAGACGAAAATGCTTCCCTCCAGCGCGTATTCCACCTTCCCGTTCAGTCCCCACGCGATGGAAGTAATCAGGCCATGCTCGGAGGACACGGGGGTTTCCCCCGTGTTCATCAGCATGAAGCAGCCGGTACCGTAAGTGGTCTTGACCATGCCCGGCTCGAAACAGGTCTGACCGAACAGCGCGGCCTGCTGGTCGCCGGCGGCTCCGGCGAGCGGTACCTGCTCGCCGAAGAAATGGTAAGGCACGGTGGTACCGAAAATTTCCGAAGATGACCGGACTTCCGGAAGCATAGTTTTCGGAACGCCGAGCAGGTCAAGCAATTCATCGTCCCAGGCCAGCTCATGGATGTTAAACATGAGTGTCCGCGACGCATTGGAATAGTCGGTCACATGGAGCTGACCTCCCGACAGCTTCCAGATCAGCCATGTGTCGATCGTTCCGAAAAGAAGTTCTCCCCGCGCCGCGCGTTCCCGCGAACCCGGCACATGATCGAGAATCCATTTCACTTTGGTCCCGGAAAAATACGGGTCGATTAGCAACCCGGTTTTCGACCGGAACAGGTCATTCAAACCGGCGACTTTTAATTGTTCGCAAATGTCCGCAGTCTGGCGGGATTGCCATACGATCGCCGGATAGACCGGATTTCCGCTTTCTTTATCCCAGACGACCGTCGTTTCCCGTTGGTTCGTAATCCCGATGCCGGCAATCTGCCTTGGTTTGATGCCGGATTCGGACAGGCAGGAAGCGATCACCGCAAGAATAGACCCCCAGATCTCATTCGGGTTTTGTTCCACCCAGCCGGGTTTAGGAAAATATTGCGGAAATTCGCGCTGCGCGGAGTGAACGATACCGCCTTCCCGATTGAACAAAATGGCTCTCGAGCTTGTTGTACCCTGGTCCAGGGCAAGGATATATGTTTCCAATCCCGGTTCCTCCAGTCGGTTAAATTATGATTTTAAGATTTATAATAAAATAACGCTTACAAATTACTGTTTTTATAATAACTCGACGGTATGGCAATACGCCACTCCCCTTGCAAAAATGGCCGCAAGGGGAGTTCCGGGATTCATATGTCTTCTATTCCAAGCCAGGATAAGTTTTTTGCAGAAACCGGACGGACTGATGGATTAATTCCTTCAAGACATCTACATCAATATCCGCGACTTTATTAATATAGACGCAGCCTTTTCCGGCCGTATGTTTGCCGAATTTGTCCAACAATGTTTCCCTCTCCGTATCGCCTGTCGCGAAATACAAGCTGATCTTCGCTTTGCGGGGCGAAAAGCCGACCAACGGAGCGTCACCTTCATGTCCGGTTGCGTATTTATAATGGTAGGAACCGAATCCGATGATGCTGGGTCCCCACATTTTCGGCGGAAATCCTGTCGTTTCGCTGAATATGTCCAGCAGTTTGTAGGCGTCTTCGCGCTTTGCCGGTGAATTCACGTTTTCGATGAACTCGATCACACTGTTGTCGGTTTCTTTCGTCTTTTGTTCATACATCAGCGAAAACACTCCTTTTTATTAACATCACCGTGTCTTTATAAAAAGAAGCCTGCCGGATGGCAAGCTTCTTTCCATACATCCCTAAAAAAATTTTTACGCTTCTGCATGCGGAGCGTCATTTTGCGCAAACTTTTCGATGACACCGATTAACACGTCCAACTCGTGAGAAGTCAAATCGGAGAAATAAGATCTTAAAACTTTTCGAGACCGGGCACCGGCCTCTTTGTAAACCTCGTCGCCCAATTCGGTGACCGAAAGGAGCACCGCCCGGCGGTCCTGTTCATCATGCCGCCGCTCGATATAACCGCTTTGTACCAGACGATCGGCCATGACGGTGATCGCGCTCGGCTTAACCTCCAGCTTGTCCGATAAGTAACTGACATTGCAGGAAGATTTCTTGGCGATCAAAGCCAGCATATGAAATTGCGGCCCGGTTAAACCGAGCTCACGGTGTTGCATGATCTCGCTCTGCATTTTGCGGAACGTCTTGGACCATGCGTTCAGAAGCCGGTCGATATACTCATCAAGATTGTAATCCACGACAACCCACCTCTACGGATCTTTGTTGCTTACACCTAGTGTAGTATGTACCTATCAAAATGACAAGGATTCTCTGTTTTTCGTGACAACATCTCTTGCTTTCGGGGGTGGAATCCCTTATGATGAAATCAAAATTATTTTCATCATTTTTATGATTATTTTAGAAATAATTTTCGTAAATCAGATACGAGGTGATCAGATGCTGACTCCTATCTTGCATGCGCTCACGAGCAACCTGGAGGCCCTTCCGCCCCAGGAGCGACGGCTCGCAGAATATATTTTAAAAAATCCCGCCTCCGTGATTCATCTCGGCATAACCGAACTTGCCTACACCTGCGGAATCAGCCCCTCAACGGTAACGCGGTTCTGCAAAACTTTTCACTTCAAAGGATTTCCCGATTTTAAAATGAAGCTGGCCGGCGAACTCGCCCATAAGCCTTCGGAAAGCCAATACCAGGACGTTATTGCCGGAAATGACCTTCATAAAATCGTACAGGCCATGGAAGCCAACCACCTGGCCTCGATTACGGATACCACGCGTCTTCTGGATATGAACGAACTCCGACGGGCGGTAGATACTCTCTGCAAGGCCGGTCGCATCGACCTGTACGGCGTGGCGACTTCTTCCATTATCGCTCAGGATTTTTACCAGAAATTGATCCGGATCGGAAAAAACTGTACGGCCTTCGCCGATTCCCATATGCAGATCACTTCCGCTTCCTCGCTGGGAAAAGGCGACGTCGCATTGGCCATTTCCTACAGCGGGGAAACGCCGGAAACGATCGATGCTCTCCGGTGCGCCAAGGACAGCGGGGCCGTCACGATCTCCTTGACCCAATACGGAAGCAACGGTCTCGCTACACTGGCCGACATATCCCTATTCTCCTCATCTCTCGAAGAAGGTATGCGCCGGGGCGATATGGCTTCCCGGATCGCGCAGCTGCATGTGATCGATATTTTATTTACGGGCATGGTAAGTATGGAATTCGAGGATTTTATCCCTAAGCTGGAAAGCTCATATCAAAATGTTCAGATATACAGAAAACAAAGGGAGGGCAACAAACATGCTTAACATTATCAAAGTAAAGGGCGAACAATTGTTTAACGAGACCGGAGCCGGCATTATCGCCAGCCTCCTCCAGTCCAATCCCCGGGCTCTTTTGGGATTGGCCACCGGCAGCACCCCCGTCGGCGTATACCAGAAACTGATCGAACTGTACCGTGATGGCGTGGTCAGCTTCAAGCAAGCCAGCAGCTACAATCTGGATGAATATATCGGCCTGACCGAGGATCACCCGGAAAGCTACCGGAGATTCATGAACGAGAAACTGTTCAACCACATCGATATTCCGCTGGAAAGCACCCATGTTCCTGCCGGCCACACGGGAGACCCCGCACAAGCTGCGGCCGATTACACCCGGTTGCTGGAAAAGGTAGGCCAACTCGATCTGCAACTGCTCGGACTCGGCCATAACGGCCATATCGGATTCAACGAACCGGGAGAGGAACTCCAGGGCCCTACCCACATCGTGGAGCTGGATGAACGGACGCGCCAGGCCAATGCACGGTTCTTTCCTTCGATTGAAGAGGTGCCTACCCATGCGATTACGATGGGGATCGGCTCTATTCTGCAGGCCAAGCAAATTCTGCTCATGGCCAAAGGGGAAGACAAAGCCGAAATCGTCGCCCGTGCGCTTAAAGGACCGATTACGACCAAATGTCCGGCCTCGTTCCTGCAAACTCATCCCAACGTTGTCGTTGTACTTGATCAAGCCGCAGGAGGGCTGGTCTGATGAACAAGACCTCATTTCAAATCATTCATGCCGATGTCGTTACGCCTCGCGGCATTTTTCATGATGGAGCGGTCGCGGTACGCGACGGTCTCATTACTTATGTCGGTTCAACCGCCGGAATTCCCGCCGGTGCTGACAATGCCGTCGAAGTGATCGACGCCAGGGGAGCCTATGTACTGCCCGGCTTTATAGACGTCCATGTGCATGGAGGAATGCTGGAAGACTTCTCCGAACCGAGCAAGAAAGCTTTCGATGCGATCACCAAGCTGCACTGCAGCCAGGGAACCACCTCGATGCTGGCCACGACGATGACGCTGCCGAAAGACGTGATTGATACGGTATTGGAAGAGGTACACCGTTATATCAACAGCGATATGCCTTATGCCAAACTGGCTGGCGTGCACTTGGAAGGACCGTTCATCAGTCCGAAATGGCCGGGTGCGCAAAACCCGGCCCATATCGTGCCGCCGAACCGCAGCTGGGTGGAAGCCTGGGAGGAACAATATCCGGGGCTCATCAAGCAGGTTACATTTGCGCCGGAACGTGAAGGGGCGCACGAGCTGATCAAGTTCCTGCGCGAGAAAGGCATCGTGGCCGCAGCGGGCCATACGGATGCGACCTATGAAGAAATCATGGCGGCCGTGGAAGTCGGTCTGCACCATGCGGTGCACACGTTTAACGCCATGACTCCGCTCCATCACCGGAAACCGGGCACGGCAGGCGCAATTCTCAGCTCCCCGGCAATCAGCGGCGAAATCATTGCGGACGGCATCCATGTACACAAAGCGGGTATTCAATTGCTTGCCAGCGTCAAAACCAATCACAATCTGATTCTGATTACGGACGCCATGTCGGCGGCAGGTCTCGGAAACGGGGAATACAAACTTGGCGACCTTCCCGTAATCGTTAAAGACAATGTCTGCACCTTGAAAGAGAGCGAAGGGACTCTGGCCGGCAGTACGTTGACCATGATTCGCGGCTTCCGCCATCTCGTTCGGGAAATCGGACTGAATGTAGAACAAGCCTCGGAAGCGGCAAGCCTTAATCCGGCCAAGCTGATCCGCATCGACCACCTTACGGGCACCGTCGAAACCGGAAAGCAGGCCGATCTGCTTCTGATTGACCGGGAGGATCTCGAACTGCAAAAAGTTTGGGTAGAAGGACGTTTGTTTCAGGAATAGCAAGCATAAATAAACAAGCGTGGTTGATCAAGGAATGTTTCCTTGTCGGCCACGCTTGTTCTTATTGACGGCAGATTATCGGGAAACGCCGCCGGTATAACCGTCCGTGTTGATTCCTGTTCGGTCGATGTTGCCGTTATTCAACCCGTTGGGTCTTGTCGGAGCGTAGCCGTTCGGTCCGGGCATCGTGCCGGCACGAGCAGGGAATACGCGTTGGATCATATTTTGAAAATCGGCAATGAATCCGTTCAGGGTGGCCCCGCCGCGGGACTGGGTCGCATAATTGCCGACCTGGCTCACAAAATCGGAATTCCCGGATACATATACGTTACGGATATGCGGAGCCGTCTTTTTCACAACACTGGAAACCTGATCCTTCACGCGCTGCGGTACGTTGTCCGTAACATTTCCGGCTGCCGTCCCGTTTCCAAGTCCGTTGAAGGTTCCGGTTCCTGTCATTCTAGGGCTTCCAGGAGCCGTTGCGGTTCCGGATAATCCTGCTCCCATATCGGTTCCTATCCCTCTGCGGCCGTTGTCGCCATTAAATCCGCGCAGTCCCATATCATTGCCCATCAGCCCGTTCCCCGTGTTCCGTCCGTTTGCGGGCCCGTTCCCCCGGTTCATGTCGAACAGGCTTCCCGCCGTGCCGGATCGACCCATCAATCCGCCTGCCAAACCGTTGTCCCCCGCGCCGCGCGTTCCATAATCGGCTCCATAAGGTCCACCGTTATTCGTCGTACCGCGGTTCGTAGTGATCCCCGTCGACATTTCCGACATCCGGGACTGGGCATTCGCGCCATGAAGCG
Organism: Fontibacillus forbon; assembly: GCF_046559655.1. NCBI lineage: Bacteria > Bacillati > Bacillota > Bacilli > Caryophanales > Paenibacillaceae > Fontibacillus > Fontibacillus forbon. The sequence continues at coordinate 94,125 of NZ_JBKGFV010000006.1, forward strand.
TCAACGCTACATAAGCATCCCGGTCCGTTACCACCACATGGGCCGTTTGAACGTCGCTCAATCCGGCCACCTTGTTGCTCAGAGCCGGACTGTATTTCAGCGAGGTGATCCGCTCGCTTTGTCCGTTACCGGCACTGCGCGAAAACATCCGGTTCCCTTGAGGCAGCGAATTCACGTCATAATTACGACCATCGTTGTTCCGCAAGCTTTGCGTCCGCACGTTATTGTTATCCGTACGGGTTCCGCAACCTGTCATACCGACCATCCCGGCAATCATTGCAGCGGATAATGACAAGCTGACGAATTTAGCTACTCGCATGTAGTCATCCCCAATCCTTTTTATAAATTTATGATGATCAGGAATTAGGATGGCCCGCTGCCCGCCGCAGAATACAGGTAAACTTAACCGAACCCGTCGAACGTCCAGTACCAAAGGTACAGCCTTTTCATACGATGAGTATTATGTGCTCTTTTGGGAGGCAACTGAATTGAAGACAGTCGTCGTTACAGGCGGTGCGGGGTTTATCGGTTCCCATCTTGTAAACCGTTTAGTCCGCCAAAATATGCAGGTTCATGTCATTGATAATTTGAGTACGGGGTGCTTGGAAAATGTGCCGTCTCAGGCAACGCTTCATGTGGAAGATATCCGAAGCGAACAGGCCCGCGATATCATTATGGACGCCAAGCCGGATACGCTGATTCACCTTGCGGCCCAGGCCGATGTCCAGCAATCGGTCGCCGACCCTTTCTTTGACATGCAGGTCAATGTCGGCGGCACTTTGAATATGCTTGAAGCCTGCCGCACGGCAAAAGTCCGAAAGTTTATTTTCGCTTCCACCTCCGGGGTTTACGGCGATTTGCAGAAAGAGGTGCTGACCGAACTGGATCCCGTCAAACCGATTTCCTTTTATGCATTATCCAAAATGACCGCAGAACACTATATCCGCATGTATGACAAGTTTTACGATATCCCTTACACGATTCTGCGTTTCGCCAACGTCTATGGCCCGGGTCAAACCGTAAAGGGAGAAGGCGGCGTAATCTCTATTTTCATGGACAAAGTCAGCAAAAATCTTTCGCTTCCGGTAAATGGAGACGGAGAACAAACCCGTGATTTCGTTTATGTAAAAGACGTCGTGGAGGCTATTGCGGCCGCTGGAGACCATGGAATCCGGGATACCATTCATGTCAGCACAGGTATCAAAACCTCGCTCAATCAATTGATTGAGCTTCTCGGCAGCTTGCATCCAAAGCAAATTGACGTCTTGTACCAGCCCCCCAAACCGGGGGATATCATGCACAGTTGTCTCTCCAACCTGAAAGCCCGCAATCATTTGCACTGGAAGCCGGCGTACTCAATCCAACAAGGACTAGCCGAGACGTACCGACTTGGTCAATCTGCTCCCCCGTTCACCCCATGACCTGACCATTCCATAAAATAAAAAGAAGCTGACCATCGATACCCGGGATGGATTCAGCTTCTTTTTATGGCACAAAAAGCTCATCGGAACCTTTGCGGCCGGAGTTTAAATCTTTATTCCAGCGGAAAAACCGACCCCTGTAAAGAATAGGGTCCGGAGATAATCGCCCTGCTGTCCGACGAACACGCCGTCAAGTAGTAATGCTGAACCGGATTAACGCCGGAATCGGTCGTTTTTTCCATGGTGTATCCCTTTTCGGAGCAAGTTTCCCGCGTCCAATAAATCACCGGACCATCCGCAGCGTCTTTGCGGATTCGGAATTCGATTTCCCCCGTATCCCACTGAACCGATTTCTCCCAACCGACATCCATCCTGAGGACCAAACGGTCTCCCGGAGAAATGTGCATTAGACTCACCGAAGTTAATACAACCTCATCTTTCCCCACCAAAAAAGGATTGAATGTCCCCGCTGCCGTCCCCACCTTATGGATATATTTCATCGAATGCCCTCTCCTTTCCTATAGAAGTTGATCCAACATGCCTATAAAGTTCCGGCAATATACATCGGCATTAAATTCCGTCTGAACGTGCAGCAGCGCGGCAGCCTGAATGTTTTTGCGCAAATCGGTATGCTCAATCAGTTCTCTGGCTTCACGGACCGCATGCTCGATATCTCCAAGGTTGTAATTCTTGCCCGTAATATTATGGACGACCGAAGAAGATACCCCGTCGCAATTGGTTGCCAGCACCGGACATCTGCAGCTCATCGCTTCCAATACGGCAAGCGGCGCCCCCTCCATTTTGGAGGTGGAACACAAGAAGCCCCCGGAATCCCCGATCATCGAGAAATGGGCCATCATGTTCTCGTTCGGCACATTGGAACGCAAGGTAAGCCGGAAGTCCAAATGCAGGTCCTTAACCACCTGCATGAACTGCTCCCTTTCGGCCGCATTGGATAGATTGATGTCCTCAAACATCCAGAGCCGGAGATTCGGGTAAAAATAGCTCAAAGCATGCCCGATGTAAAGGTACTCCCGCCAATTTTTGTTGTCCTCGATTCTTCCCAGCCAGGCCATGATCGGAGCCCCCGGCATAACTTCTTTCTGTTCCAGATATTTAAACTTGCCGTAATCAAAGCAATTGTTGAAATGGAAATGCGGAATATCCGGATACAATTCCTGAAATAAGGAGGCAATATGCGGGGTGTTCGGGTTCAGCAAGGCGGAAGCATAAGCCTTAACATACGGTCCGGCGAACATTAACTGGGTGCGGGCCACTTCCTCAGGCCCGTATCCTTGAATTTCGAGGATCATTTTCCCTTCGTAACCGAGCCTCCGAAAACGCTCGAAGCAGGTATGATCCGTAGTCACGACCACGAAATCATATTTCCGGGAGTGCAAAATATGCCGGGTTTCCTCATCGTCGCGCGTAACGTATACGGGGAAATCCTCCAAATTTTGCAGCCCCGCGCCCCATTTGTAGTACAGACACTCGGCCCGGATTCCGTAACGGCGCAAAGCCAGGCAGCGTTGACGGTTTAAGCTGTGCACTCCTCCGCTCGGAATATAAAATACGAATAGCACATTCACCGTCCTCACCCCCCACCGATCAATGGTCTCGAATTGCGTCCTCCTGCGTGAACAAGGCAACATACTGTTCCTGATTCCAGGCCTTCAATGTCAGTCCCGTGGTCATATAAGTGGAGGCATTGGTCACTACAAGCAGATCGAATGGGGCGTAATCGGTATTGATCCGGGGAATGAACACCGTCGAACCTTGCCCCAAATGATGCAGTCCCCTATAAACCAGCCCCTTCGGAGCATAACCAAGCAAAAGAAACTCAAAGCTTTCTCTTCCGAGATTGGACAATTCCAAATCGAGCGATTGAATGTAGCGTGAATCGACTTTTCCGTTTTCCATGGATTTTATACGCAAAATAGGCATGTCAATCCTCCCGCAGATGAAGTCTTTAATGTCATGATATGCTTTTCCAATCCAAAAGTACGGGCGTATCCCTTTTGTATCGGCCTTGGAGGGTACCCATTTTCTCGATCTTTAAGCCTTCACGATAAAGGAATCTGTTGTCGGGCAAAGCTAAAGGGCCTTCCTGTAGGAAGCGCCCTGATTTTTTGTTTTTCATTTTCGGTTACAATCGGTTTACCAAGCTTCATGGACGCGTGCGTTCCAGAACCGGCAAATCCGGCAATTGATAGTCTCCGGGCAAATTAGCGATTATTTTACTCCATACGGAATATTCAACCATCACCTCGGGGTGCGAAGTCTGGATGGCAAAAATCCGGTTATACATATCCCCGGGCACTTGAACCTGCTCCTTCGGTTGCTCCTCCACGTTTTTATTCCTCCTAAAAAGGGTTATAAACAGCCAATCGATATACGGAAAGCAAACGATGGATCATGGTACCCATCGACCAGTGAACGTTTCCCCATGCTTGCGCATTACTTCCAAGTTGTTTGCGAAAGGCGTCATCTTCCAGCAAATTGTTCAACTGCTGAGCCAGAGCAACCGGGTCGTTTACCGGAGAGATGAGCCCCGTCACTCCGTGCTCGACCATTTCCGGCAGACCGCCCGCCGAGGATACGCAAACCGCCAGTCCGGCGATTTGGGCCTCCATCACCGAAAACGGCTGATTATCCTGGATGCAGGAGTGCACAAAAATATCGGCGAGGGTCAACAGCGCCGGCACGTCGTCGCGCTCTCCCAAGAATAAAACCTCATTCTCAAGCAATAATCCGGCGGCTTGACTCTCCAGTTCCCGGCGCTTTTCCCCATCTCCCACGATCCAGCAAACCCAATCCTGGCGCTTGAATTTTAGCAAGCCGAGCGCAGAGATCAGTACATCGATACCTTTTACTGCCACAAGACGAGCCGGAAAAATAATGACCTTCTTGTTTGTAGGGCGTTGAATCGGGGTCCCCTTGGCAACCTTTCCCCAAAACTCCTCGGTATCCAAGCCATACTGGAATACGGCGATCTTGGACGCGGGCACCTGAAACTCGCGGATCAGCATATTCCGCTGCATATGGTTGGCGGTGATCGTCAAATCGCCGGCCGACGCCCCGTAATATTCAGTGGAATCAAAATATTTCCAGGCTGGCGAACGCTCGTCGATGTTCAATTCCGGATGGCTCCGGAAATGATTCTTGAGTTCGGTCGCCACCGAGCCGTGGAGATGGGCAATTAAAGGAATGTGCGCAGGCTTGACCCTGCTAAGGGCCCTGGCGGAGAATATATCCTGCGTATGGATCACGTCATAGCTTTCCAGCCCGAAATAGGCTGCCGCCAGCTCCATCATATAGCGGTCCCGCTCGTAATAATCGATGAGATGGTCGCCATGGAGCAGGGGAGCCTGACTTGCATCCAGCTTGGCGGCCAGCAAGGGTCTAAGCTCCTCCTTGGAAAGCTCCAGTCCCCGGTTCCAAATATGAAACTTGCTGTAGTCCGGACTGTTTCCCAGCATATCGACTTCATGCCCGAGCGCTTCAAGCTGTTGGTTGATTTGCATCATAAATTTCCACACCCCACCGACGTGCGGAATCAGCCAATAGGTGGCAAGCAAGATTCTCATGCTATCTCCTTCCCAGGCGATCCGTCAATCCGGCGGAAAACACCTGTTGAAAATCTTAACGATATTAAAGTATATTAGCCGCTCAAGTCACCGGTCACGATATATGCCCGCTAGCCAGGCAAAAAAGCAAGAGGAAGTTCCCCTTGCTTCAAACCATGAATCGCGATGTCAGGCTTCGAAACCTGCCTCCCTTTATCCCTGGATTGTCGACAATAAAGCCGGCGCCAGATCACCGGCGCCGGCTTGAGGAGGAATCGCTATGGGGTTAGTTCGATAACGGATTAAACTGGAGGATTGGAGTAAGCGGCGGCGATCAGGGCTTCGGGACCGACGCGGGTCGGGTCGGCTGTATCGTCGTCAACGGAAACGACGGCTTGGTATATAAGGAACCCGTCCGGATTCGGCGGTTGGTAATCCGCGCCGGTAATAGTGAAGGCGAATGTCCCGCCTTCTCCGGAAATATTCGGAAATCCTTCGGTAACGGTGTAAATAGGCACGGTTCCCAACGACGAAATGCGGTTGATCGTAATGATCACATCGGTTGGGTCCATGGACGTTACGGAGATGGTTACCATGGCTGAAAATTGGATTTCCAGATCCGTACCTGCAGCAGCGGTGTTCAACCCCAGCGTACCAAACACGGCCGGCGTGGTAGTTACCGCAGTGCCGCCCGTCGTGTTAACGGCTACTTTACTGTCAAGGTATTGAGTTGGCATTTACAATCTACCTCCTTTCTTGCTGCTATAATATGCAACGTTCCGTAGGATGCATGGACGAACAGTTCTTTATATGAAAAAAGGCAGTTGCTGCTAGACTGACCGACCGTTTTCATCAAGAAATATCGCCAGGATATCCATCCTGGCGATACCTTTAAAACTTAGTCCAAGGCTGGCGTGTCGGAATAAGCTACGGCTTGGAAGCTTTCCGGGCCGACACGGTTAGGAATGACGGCCAATCCGGCCGGAATACTAACGAAAGCTCGATAAAAAATAAAGTTAGCATCATCCGGGGGAACGTCGACTCCGCTTACCGTAAACACGCTCGTCGTCAAAAGAAGATTGCCGACGGGAAGGGACTCGGTAGCCGTATAGACCGTTGTCGAGACACCGCCGATAACACGGACAATTGTGATCGTTACCGGAACAAGAATCGCGATCGTTGCCGCCAACGTGACCGTTGCGCTGAAATGGACCCGCAGATCGTCGCCCGCCCCGGCCGTATTCAGTCCGAGCGTTCCGAACAACGCTGGCGTCGTCGAAGCCGGTACCGAGATGCTGTTGGCAAAAGACGATCCTTGGGATATCTGGCTGTCTACTAAAAAGTTTGCCATTGTTTTTCTACCTCCTTTCTGATCCTATTCTATGCAGCGTACTAGATTCGGCATGGACGAAAACCAAGATTATATGAAAAAAGGCGGGAGCAGATAGACTGTTCTCGCCGACGATTTGCTGGGACTCACATATTGGATCTTGCCAATATTTGCCGCAAAGGATCTCTTGCACGGCTCTGCGTCTGCATGTACTCCCCGTGAATCTTCTCCTGGTGAAGCCGCGTCCCCATGGCGTCATGCCACCGGTACGCGGTCAATGTATCGTTGAGAAACGGGAAATGGGCGCCGCTTCGGATGGTCCGGAGCCAGAAATCCAAATCATGCGTATATGGAAGGTTCACGTCAAACAAGCCGATGGTTTGAAACAGTTCTTTTTTGATCATCACCGTGCACCCGTTGACGGGATTCGCATTCAGGAAACAGCGGTAAAAATCGATGGGGTGATTGACCACCGAAAGCGGTGCGACATGATACTGGGTCACGTTCCCCCCGCTGTCGATATAATTGAAATTGGTATGAGAAATGCGCGCATGCTGGTCCCTCATAAATGCCACTTGATGGCTGACCTTTTCGGGATAAAACAGGTCGTCGGAACTCAGCCAGGCAATGTACTCGCCGGCCGCATGGAGGATTCCATGGTTCAGCGCGGTAGCGGTGCCGCCATTTTCCTTGCCCAGATATTGAATGTAAGGGAGGTACGGGGATAGCCGGTCAACATGCGAAGTGGAACCGTCGTCCACGACGATGACCTCCACGGCGCTATAGGTTTGATTAAGAGCGCTCTGTACCGCCTGTTCGATATAAGTGCAATTATAGAAAGGAATTATAATTGAAACTAATGGCCGCATCCTTATCCTCCTTTCTCTGCCCGAAAATAGTGAATCACTTCTTGCAGCGAAGTTTCGAACGGAATCCGCGGGCTCCAACCGGCGTTCTCCAAAAAGTGCGGTTTTAGAATATCCGCGGCATCTTCCGGCCTTGCCTCTCCCCAATGGACGGTCATTCCGCTTCCGGCAAGACGCAGCATCGCCTTCGTCACTTCTTCGAGGCTCCGTTCCGTACCGGAGCATACCTGATAGACTTCCCCGCTTCTTCCCCCGGTCAGCAAGAACCCGTATCCCCGGACGGCATCCCGCACGTCAAGAAAATCCCGCCGGCTGTGGCGGGAGGAAACTTGAAAGGGGGGGAGTCCCCCTCCCCGTTCCTCCTGAACGATACGCCGGCCGAGCAAGGAGCAGAATCCCGTTGAGGGGCCGGGGCCGATCAAGTTACACGGCTCAGCCAGGATCACATCCTGGCCGAACAGCTCCTTCCAGGACAAGGCGGCCACCTTTTGCAAGCTTTTGCTTAAACTGTACGGATGTTGCGGGCGATCCGTTAAGGTTAGCCCTACCGATAAACGCGACCCGACGATCAACACGCGGCAGGCGGGAAAGAGTCTGAGAGCGTCCAGCAGATAAAGCACCGAAAGGACATTGGATTCCATATACAGAATCGGCTCTTTCCAGGACTCGGGTACGGAGTTTTTACCGCCCAGATGCAGGACATAATCGGGGCTGACCTTCCGAACGACCGCTCTGACCTCGTCTGCGGCCAGCAGATTACAGGTATAATACGTCACCCCGATCATTTCAGGCGTACGGCGCTTATCCCGTACCATGGCTGCTACCTGCATACCCAAGGCTGAAAAGTACCGGCAAGCGTGCTCTCCGGTAAACCCGGAGGCTCCCGTAATGAGGATTACCTTTCCCTGGAGTAATTGTGTTCCCTCATCCATCTCTCCATCTCCTTCAGCATCTCACGATAATGAGGCACTTCATAAGACCATTCGCTGCGGGTGGAGACCAGCGTCCGGTCCTGAACGGGCGTCTCGGCCGGAATAATCGTAATATGCTGAAGCCCCCATATCTCTTGCATCAGGTCAAGCAGATCATGTTTGCTGATCGGCAAGGGATGACAAAGATGGATTAGCCCGGACAAATCCGAATCCATCACCCGATCAACGAATTTGGCCAATTCGAGCGTTGTTACGCCGTTCCACATGACATTTCGATACCCGGATACTTCGCCTTTCGAACGCATGAACCAATCCATCAGTCCGATACCGTTAGCGCGAATCTCGGGACCGATAATCGAGGTCCGAATCGTTAAATGCCCGGGAGCATGAATTTCTCCAAGCGCTTTCGTGACCGCATAAACGCTGGTCCCGTCCGGTTCATCCGTTTCGCTATAGCTGCCTTTCGTGCCTTTAAATACGCAGTCCGTGCTGATATGAATCAACCGGGCCCCAACGCCATCCGCCGCCCGCTGCAGACGATGCGGCAGGAAGCCGTTGATGTGGTAGGCGTTGATTTTATCTTCTTCGGCAAACTGATTCAATACGCCAACCGCATTGATGATGATATCCGGATGAACGGTTTCCACGACTTTTTCGACCAAAAAACTGTCGGAGGCGTCCAGCACGAGTCCATGAGGGTCGCGTACATCCCGGCTCGTGTAAAAAACGCTATGGCGGCCCTGCCGGTGAAAATACTTCACCAGCAGGTGCCCGGCCATGCCGTTTCCCCCGATAATCAGCAGTTTCATACCAGGAACCCCCCGCGTTTTAAAATATGGCGGATCTCCTCTTTCGACATCAGATTGTGGGCCGAACTGAAACTGCTGAACGAAACCGGCGGACAATTGCGGTAGTGGTCCCGGAGTTCGGGAATGTTCAGCGTCGGCAAAATCACGAGATACTGCTCATCATAAACGACCGTCGTCAAGCTTTCGAAATCGCTCATTAAGATTTCATGGATTTTCTCGCCCGGACGTGTTCCGCTCTCCACCACTTTCACGTCCATGACGCCGGAATCTTCAATTAATACGTCAGCCAGATCCACGATGCGGCAGGTCGGCATCGTCATGACGAAGATTTCGCCGCCCACGCTTTCAATGGAAGCTTTGAACAGAAGGGATATGGCATCGCGAAGCGTCAGGAAAAAGCGGGTCATATTGACGTCCGTGATCGTGACCTGCCCTTTTTGGCGGATCTGGTCCTTGAACAAGTGAACCACGCTTCCGTTCGTTCCGAGCACATTCCCCCCGCGAACCGTAACGAAGCGGGTATTGCTGCGGAGCAGATTGGCATAGACGATCAATTTCTCCCCGATGGCTTTGGTCATGCCGTAAAAATTGGACGGATTGGCCGCTTTGTCCGTAGAAATATAGATGACTTTTTCCACATTGTTCACGATGGCCGCCTCGATCACGTTTTGGGTTCCGATGACGTTGGTCTTCAAAGCTTCATAAGGCTGATCTTCGCAAACGGGCACGTGCTTCAGCGCCGCAAGGTGGAATACGTAATCCACATCCTGGCAAGCCAACGTAAGTGCTTCCTTGTCGCGGATATCGCCAATGCAGAACTTCAGCCGTTCATCCTCAAACTGGCGGCTCATCGCTACTTGGGTGGATTCATTCCTCGAATAAATGATTACCTCTCTGGGCTGTTGGGGGAGCAATTGAGTAATCAATTCATGCCCCCAGGAACCGGTTCCCCCGGTCACCAAAATACGTTTATTCTCAAACATGCCGTTTCCCTCCAAGCAGAAATTTAACAACCTTCTCCGAAACATGTTCTGCGAGGTATCCTTCCGGACACTCCCACTCGCGGCTCATTTCGGTCATCAATGACACCGATTGGGCTATGCGGTCCGCATCCAGTCCGGATACGATATTGCTCCCGCAGTCCACAGTTTCAGGACGCTCGGTCGTTTTGCGCAGCGTCACCGTCGGAACATGCATAATGCAGCATTCTTCCTGCACAGTACCGCTATCTGTCAAAGCGCAGCATGCTTGTTGTTCCAATTGAACAAAATCAAAAAAACCGAATGGTTCATGGAACTCGACCAGCGGATGCATATCCATCGCCAGGTCGGTTGCAATTCTGGACTCTGTCCGCGGATGTATGCTGCATATGAGGCGGCGTCCATAGACTTCCGCCACCCGGTTTAATCCTGCCATGATTTCCCGCAGGTGTTCAGGCCGATCCACATTTTCCGCCCGGTGGGTCGTCACCAGGAAATAGTCTCCGGCCTGCAGTTTCAACCTCTCCAGAACATCGCTGTTTGCGATTTTTTTCTCGTAATGGCGCATAACCTCGTAGATCGGATTACCCGTGAGCACGATGTTGCGGCTGGGGATGCCTTCGGCAATCAAATGATTTTTGCTCTGTACCGTGTAAGGCATGTTAATGGAAGAGATGGCATCGATGATTTTGCGGTTCTTCTCCTCCGGCACGCCCAGATCAAAACAGCGGTTTCCCGCTTCCATATGAATGACGGGGTAGCCCATCCGTTCGGCCAAAATCGCGCATAACGCGCTGTTGGTATCTCCCAGAACCAACACCCGGTCGGGCTGCTCCCGTTCCAGAATGTTCTCGATTTGAGAAAACATCGCTGCCAGTTGCCCCCCAAGAGAAGCCTGGCGGTCCTGTAAAATGTAATCGGGTGAGCGGAGCCCGAGCTGTTCGAAAAATATACCGCTCAGGCTTGAAGTGAAGTTCTGACCCGTATGAACCAGAATGTGTTTGCTTGCATGCCGGTCCAGCAAGGGAATAATCAGGCTTAAGCGAATGATTTCCGGACGGGTTCCCAGGATCGTCATTACTTTCACGTTAATTTCCACCCCCTGATGTGCAAGAATTTTGCAAGCATTTACTCGGACGGCCGCTCATCGCCGCCTTGAAGCCAACCGCCGGTTCCGTTTTCTTCCACGGGCGATCCGGCGCGGTTTCCGTTTGATTTTCCGGCCGGTCCGCTTCTTCGCGGAGATCACCCGTCTTCTTTTCCGCAGCGATAAACGGCGTCTTAATTTTCTGCGTCTCCGCCGTCTTCCCTGTTTTGCCGTTCCCGGAACCGGTGCCTGGACTTCCGGAACAAGCGTCGCAGTCGCTTCGACCGGCGGCGTATACAGCATTTCTTCCATCGGTACCGGAATGCCGGAGAGCGAGAAGATATGGCCTAAAATGCTGAGCAGCCTGGTCTCGTAAGCTCCCGATCCGAACATCGCTTCCACACGCCGCTGATTTTCAAGGCCTACGGTATCCGAGGTTTCCGGCGAGACCAGAAGTTGTGATATTTTCGCGGTGAGCCCTTCTTTGTCCCCCGTGGGCACCAGATATTGCTCATTCCCGGTAAACTGAAGAATTTCCCGGAGCCCCCCGGAAGCGTAAGCGACCACCGGCTTCCCGCAAATCATGGCTTCCATGGCCGTCATGCCGAACCCCTCGTTGAGCAGGCTCGGAATTACGACGATGTCCATCGCGCAATAGGCGCCTTCGATATCCTCTTCATAATCGATGAATATGAATTGACTGCTCCGTCCGGAGTCGATCACCCTCCGTTTGAGGGACTGATAGTAAACCCGGTCGACTTCTCCTCCAATCACGACAAAGCGCAAACCAGGATTCAGCTTCCCCAGCCCCGCAACCGATTCTATAAAGTGATCCGCACCTTTTTCGACAATCAGAAACGATGAAATATAACCGATGACTTTCGCATCTGCTTTGATTCCCCATTCTTTACGCTTGGAGTTCCTTAATTCGGACCAAAGCGCGGGACGAAACTCATCGGCTCCCCAGGACGGATACAGCAAGCTCACTTTATATTCCACGGGATTTCCACGAAAGGGAGCCACTGCGGTTTCGGATATCCCTACGATCCAGTCGCTGTAGCGGTCAATGATCGCCACCGCGCTGTCCGTGTGGGGATTATCCCGGATGATCTCCGTAATGTGCCAGATCACGGGAATGCCAAGTGCCTTTGCCGCCATCGCCGGAATGACGTTTACGCTTGTATTAACGAATACATAATCGGGACGTTCCCGCTCCAGCAGTTGGATCACGCAGGCGGTAGAAGGATCATTTTTCAGCCGCTGGGCTTCCCGGTTCAAATTTTCATTGGGAGCACACATAATATAGAGCATAGGGGTTTCCAGCAGAATGGTTTGGATTCCGCTTTCCCGGGCCAGCTTCGTCAGTTTCCCTTCCTGGGGGGCAACGATGGTGCAGGCGAAATGAAGAGACAGCTTCCGCGCGAGGAAGAGCAGCAGTTTTTCGGCTCCCGTAATGCTCCGGGTATTGCATACATGTGAAAAAAGCATCAGCTTTTTTCCTTCCGACATCCTCGATCACCTCAGAATCGTTTTGGAGGAGCAGTCACCTCCTGATGAAATCCGCTTCTTAGCAGGGAATACTTAGCCGAAAATAATGTGTAGCATTTCGTCGATCCGGTTGTTGTAGGTGTGGTCCCGGTATGTTCTTTCCAGGGCCCGGAGCGCAATTTCCTGCCGTTCCTTTTCATGAGTGAGGTAGAAGTCTACTTTCTGAAGCAATTCTTCCGCAGTGGCGAACGTCTCGATTTCTACGCCCGGCGTATAGAAAGAAGCCAAATCCTCCCGTACGTCGATCAATTGAAGCGTGGCGCAGGCAGATATTTCAAATGTGCGGGGATTTGGAGATACCGCATTAACCCCCGCCATATTTTTGTTGACTGTCTCCTCGAAGGGGGAACGGTGCAGGTTGATCATGATTTTCGTGCCGCTGTATACTTCCGCGGTCTCGGTCGGTCCCATCCATTTGCCCAGTTCGATCCGGTCGGCGTATGCCGGATACTCGGGAAGGCGGTCCCACCAAATTCCGTTCATATTTAATCCTTTATCCATGAGCTGGCCCATAATCGGCTGAAGAAATTGCACCCGGTTCCAATAGGCGGAGCCTATAAAGCCCACGTTTCCCCGAAGCGGGGAACGGGTCAGCGTAGGACGATAATGGTCCGGGAATGCCGCGAACGGCAGATAGTGCACATTCGCGCAGCCGGTCGCCCGGTACAGCTCAACGCAGTTCCGTTCCAGGGTAAATACATAATCATAGTGCGGGGCCATCGCAAAGGTAATGTCCGTGTAATAAGGATCGTCCGTCATCCAGACCGCCGTCCGGATTCCGCTGGCCCGCAATTGGTCTATTTGTTCCACCGGCTGATCCATCCCGTCCAGTACCAGCACCAGATCCGGTCGGGTCGAAGTTGCTAGTTCCACCAGGGGTACCCCCGGTTCACATACTATGGTTTCGGCGGTCATCTGCCGCAAGGTAGCAATGACGGCCTCGTCAATCGGCGAATAAGGAAAACCTTTCCCGGAACCCACATACAAAACCCTGACTTGCCGAAACGGAAATTGGGGTCTTGCCGCTTGAACGATCACATTGGCGCGCCCGCGCAAATATCCCTCATTAAATCCATCCCTCAGTCCGTCCTCCCGGCCACGCTGCCCGGAAGTAAGCACTTCCCCTCCCGCAGGAAAGTGAGGCGAATCATTCATACCATTTGTGATCATCTCGTCACTCCTTCTGATAAGGTCCGCACATCCGGCACCATGGCTTCAAATGGCGCTGAGCAGGCGGCCGATGCGGTCTGTGAAAGTATGCAGTTGTCTCGTTGTCCATAGGGATCTCCATGCGATACTGAGCCGTTCTTCTTCGTGTGAGAGGTAATAGGCGATCTTGCTTTGCAATTCCTCCGCATCCTTGAATGTCTCGATATCGTATCCCGGACGATAATAGGAAGTTAGATCCTGACGGATATCCGTAATTTGAAGCGTACCGCATCCGCTGATTTCATAAGTTCGGGGGTTGATCGACGACCCCGCCACATTGTGGGAATTCCGGTTGTCATAACCCGCATCGGTAGGCCGGTGGATATTGACTACGATCTTGGCCCCGTTATAAAAAGACACGGTTTCTTCGACGGGAATCCAGCCGTTGCGGATGAAGGGGGCCAGCTGTTCGTAGCATTTCAAACGGTCCCAATGTCCTCCGGCGATCACCACCTTTTTATCCTGCAAAAACGGAGCGAGCCGGTCGAATAATTCCGCCCTGTTCCAAAACGCGTTGCCGATAAAACAGATGTCATACTGATACTCTCTTGAAACCTGCCGCGGACGGAACAGGTTCCCGTCAGCAGCCAGCGGCAAGTAATGGACGCTGCGGCAACCTGCCTCCCGGTATAAGGACACACATTCCAGTTCATGGGTGAATACGGTGTCGTAATACTGGGACAAACGGACGGTATCCTCCGTAAAATAGGGATCATCGACGAACCAAACCGCCGTCCGGATCCCCATTTGCCGGATTTGTACAATTTGCTCCGCATGATTTTCCGGAAACACGTGCAGGGCGTTCATGACGAGCACCAAATCAGGCCGGTGGCTCGCCGCTTCCTGCAGCATCGTATCCGGTGAAGCCACGATGCATTCGTCCGTCAAAGTTCGAAGCGCGTCGGCCACGCCGCCGTCGATGGCCTCAAACCCCTGCGGAACATAGAGTACGCGGAGATGCCGTCTATGGACGGAACAGCCAGGAATACGGGCGAGAACGGCCTGGCATCCTCCGAAGCGGTACCCTTCACTGTATCCGGCTTTGTAACCTTCTCCGGATCTCACATCCTGTTCGTTGTTCAAGTCATTCATCCTATCTTTGTGGATTTCCTGGGTCCCTATAAATATATGCTCAGCGGACACGTGCATCATGGACGACTACCCGGGAGCCTGATAAATTGGCGAATGCCTCGGAGTGTGCCAGCGAACGAAAAAAAAGGAACCTTTCGTCCCGCTTGTTACGGAAAGAAAGGTTCCTGGATAAAACTCCCAATGTCCCGGTGGTGGATTACGCCCGTTCTCTGTAGGCCAATTTATGCCCGTCCTCGAATCCTTTGGCAAAGCCGGAATTAAAGCCCTCCTGGTAGGCATCATTGTAGGCCTGTTCATAAGCTGCCGGGTCTTCATTAACAACCACAGGGACTTCCGCCGGAGGAGGCGGATCCTGCGGCAGATCCTGAGGTTGAACCTGCGGCTGCACCTGAACCGATGGAGGCGTAAAACGGTGACGAAGACGGTGTCTGCGTCGTACTTGTCTTTTGCGGGCTCGCTTTACGCCGAGCTTGCGGGGCCGCCGCAAAGATAACTTACGTTTGCCCGGACGGGCTTTGCCGATTCTTCTGGTCTTAAGCCGGCGTCTTCGCCGGATTTTGGTTATTGGCATAGTTTTTATTATCCTCCTGTACTCCTCGGGCTGTAGCTGTTGCCGGATAGCATGACTCCATAATCCATGGTGATGAAGGAGTTCCAAATTGTACGCGATGGACATGAATACCGCACACAGTCCGGGCCATCGCGGCTTGATATTTTGACAGTATGTTGATATTTTCAGCCAGGTGCCTGGCCGTCGTCCCGGAATGACCGGTTATATCCGCCAAGCTCTGCAAAATACGGGCCATCGCCATCTGGCTCTTTGCGATCGATTCGATCAATTTGACTTTGACGGCTTCTTCCTCAATACGGGTAATCATTTTTCGGAATCTCCGAGGTCGAAACTGCCGCTGAACAAACCTCCAAAGTCGCCGTCCCCGTCTCCACCACCGCCCGAATCATCCTCTTCCGGAGGAAGCACCGTCTTTAAATTGCTGCAAAGTCCGTTTTGCAGCTTCGTCAGACCCTCTACCACCTCCACCAGTTGCTCATGAACGTCCAGCGGATCGGAAAGCTGCTTTTCGTGGTCCTCAAAACTTCCTGCATGCACATGATTCAATATCCAGTTTCGCACCTTTTCCGCTTCAACGGCTTTTGCCTCCAAAATCATGGCCACGTTCCACTGGATTTTGGATGCGGCATCCAGTATTTGCAAGTAAGCCTGCTCTCTGCTCATCCCATCATCCCCGCTATCATTGTCTTACTCTTCATCCTGGCCTCTGATCTCCTTCATGACATAGCCCAGATTCTCAGCCATGGCTTCCTGAAGATCGGCGATGGCATTCAAATAAGAGATTACGCTCTTATTGACGCGGCCCGAATTCTCGAGCAAACCCGAGGTGCCCTCAAACGCTGGTTCCGCATCAGGAATCGCATGCACGATTTGAGCCATACGGACGGCAACTTGCCGCTCGGCATCGATAACCCGCGCCATCTGCTGATGGGAATGCGACATATGGACAATGATTTCGGTAATCTTCTGCTCCATCCTGATTCCTCCAACTCATTTCGGATTGCCCCCGGAGGGGCTGCAGCCGTCCACCGGTGTCATCCTTGTTCAGCATATGCCGATACGATTCATGTCGTTCCTCGCGGAAAATCCCAGTTTATAAATCTTCCGAAACCAACCGGACGGGCGGCAGAATCGGATATCCCTCCGGCAAGCCCCGCAGTTCGGACGGCAGATTCTCCTGTTCCGGAAGGGAGAAACCCCAAGCCCGGCAAGTATATGCCGACAAGATCTCCCTCCGTTTCCCGCCGTCGATTTGATAAAGACGGCCATCCTGATCTCGGTAAACCCTGTCCTCTTCATGCTGCGAAGCGTGTCTGGCGGAATGGGGATCCGATGCCGTAATCTCCTCTCCTTGAGGAAGCTGAAGCAAATCATTAATCGACAATCGTACGGCCTGGCGCTGCAATTCTTCATACACAAGGTGACCGGCCAACGGGTACCTGACTCCCTGCTTCAGCAGGTATACGCGTCCGGAACTGCTTTTAACCCAGCGGTGTGAGGGTAAAAATTGGACCATCCCCGGCACGCCCCCGGAATTTCGGGACAAGTAGTCCATTCGTTGAAGGAAAACGTGCGGATTGCCCCACTTTGTCGCGAAAAAGTTTTCATTTCTGCCGTTAACCTCGGCAAATCCTTGAGACCCCAGCTCTTTCATGGTCATGCTGCCGTAATGATGAACGAACGTATCGCCCGCGATTTTCAGCTTTTTGCCAAGAAAGCGCAGTCTTATCATCCAATCGTCGTCCTCGTAATTTCCGATCTCATATCCTTCATCAAAATACCCGATTTGCTCGAAAGTACTCCTTGGAATCAGCAGGCAAAAACCTACGAGACGGTTGGTATCCCGCCATTTGGCAGGATCGCACCGGTTATAAGACGCAGCGAAATCGCGCATTCCCGGCAAATCGTTATAAGGTACGTCAATTTGCTGCTCTCCGCCGATATAATTGGTGACCGGGCCGACAGCCGCGGCTTCCGGGCATTCCCGCAAACATTGAAGCAACTGACTCAACCAGCGCTCCGTCACCAATACATCATTGTTCAACAAAACGATATGACTGCCTTTCGCCATCATTAGCCCGGTATTCACCGCCCGGGCAAAACCCAAATTCCCTTCATGTACAGCAAGACGAAGCGGTCCGCGCCGCTTGCGCAGCAATTCGGCCGTTCCGTCCTGCGAACCGTTGTCGACAACGATAATTTCATAGGGGAAGTCCGTGTAGGCCTCAATGCTGTCCAGGCACTCCACCAACAGTTCGCGTTTGTTAAACGTCGGAATTACGATGCTCACTCCGTCGAACCGCGTTCCGAACGTCTGCTTTCCCGCCGACACGCCGCGTGCGTATCCAGCTTCATACCCTCTTTGAAAGTCGGCATTCCTTTCCGGCACTTCTGCACCTCCCCGTACGTATCAGCCCAGCGCCATTTCTCCGCTTATAAGCTTGTTTGCCAAATGGCCGAAATCGAGCGCCACTTTGCCAAGTTCTGACGCGATCCGCGTACAAAGAATCACGGCTGCGATTCCCGCCGAAACAAGAGCAAGGTCAAAATCGATCTTTGCCGCTTGCTTCATCGCGAAGTCCACGCCGTAAATTCCGTCCACGGGAGCCACGGCGCCAGCTACGAAGAACCCTCTCGCCGCCAGCCAAACAGCCAAGCCGGGAGCTTCATTGCCTATAAGCAGCAGCCTCCGGCCCGTCATGAGTTGCCGAAGCCGCCCTTCTTCATTCAGGGAGTAATTAATCGTCGATGAAGTCAGCCTCAACTTCCGGTAATCGAGATGGTAATGCCGAAGTACCGGGAACAGCAGGCCTTGGAAGAACGGATGGCGCGACTCCGGGACACCGATAAGGCTGGCATGGCGCAGCGTCTCCGCCAAAGCATCCCTACCGATGTGATCCGGCAGATTCACGCCCGCGTAAGGGAGAAAGGAACCTTCGCGCTTGACCTGTTCCGCCGGGAGTACCGTATCATGGGCCAGCGTAAGCAATTCGCCGTCGCCCAACCGGACGAGCGAGTACGGCTTGCGGCACGACAACGCATTCGTAATCTCTTGATGGACGGCAGCGGAATTCATTAGGGGAACCAGGAAGGAGGACAAATGGCGGAGTCCGACCCCAATAACCTCATCCAGCGTAATCTCCGGCAGTATCATGCAGCGCGGAATCTGTCTTCCCAGCCTCGCTTCCCCGCCGTCGAACAGCCCTTTCCGGTAGCCTTCATCAAAAACCTCCGCCTTTTCGGCTTCCGACAAAGCCGGGACTGATGCGTTTTCGGGGGCTGCTGCCTCGGGCCGCGGTTCCGGATCCGGGAATCTGTCTTTTCCGTCCATTACTACGTTCGGTTCCACCAATACTGCGTCGGATATTTTCTTTTCCACAGCCTCATTTTCGGCCCTGTTTCTAGCGGCTAGCCCGCCACCTCGGGATTGACCGCTCCGGGCGGTACTCCGCCCGGAGCGTCGTGTTACCCGTTTTCCGCCGGCCAAGTTACGTTTTCGTCCCGTCCGGCGGAAAAATGTTCTTTTCCCTTTCCTGTGACGTCCGGCAGGCATCCTCGTCTCCCCTCTCTGCTTAAGGAAGCACACCCTTCATATGAATCGCGGCTTCCTGCAACGATTCGAACGTGCCGGCGTCTCCCCACCATAACTGCAAAACATCGTATTCCAGCTTGCCGTCCCGGGCATACCGGTTATTGACATCGGTAATTTCCAGTTCTCCCCGTGCCGAACGGCTGATTCCCTGAATGATGCCGAATACGGAGTCGTCATACATATAAATCCCGGTCACCGAAAAATGGGATTTCGGATTCTGCGGTTTTTCTTCAATGTACTCAATCAAGTCGGAATTATCTGGATGAAAAACGGGAACCCCGTATCTTCTTGGATCCTTTACGGGTTTAAGCAGCACCCTGGCGCTGCCCGGATCCTGCTGTTTGAACTTTTTTACGAACGGGGTCAAATCATCGAGGAATAAATTATCGCCCAACAGTACGACAAATTTTTCGCCGGTACCTATGAATCCGCCCGCAAGTTCCAAAGCCTCGGCGATCCCTCCCGCGGACTCCTGTACCCGGTATGTCAGCTTGACGCCAAAGTTCTCGCCGCTTCCCAAAAAATTCGTATACAGACCTGCCGATTGTTTCCCGACCACCATTAAAATGTCGGTGATTCCGGCTTGACGCAGCCGTTCTATGCCATAACAGACCATCGGATGATTCCCGACCGGAAGCAGATGTTTGTTAATGAGCCGGGTCAGCGGGTATAGACGTGTTCCGGTGCCTCCCGCCAAAATCACACCTTTCATGAACTCCCCTCCCAAAATGTTCGATTAAATAAACTCCCAGGGATCTACTCCCCACTTGTCGATGAATAGCTTTCTGTTGCGTTCGATCAAACGGTCCCATCCCTCCGGATGCCCGGCTTTAAAGCTTGCACTCCCTGAATGATGCACCAGGGTATCTCCGCAAATCAGCAACTTGTAACCCTGCTGGCGTGCTCTATAACTGTAATCATCGTCTTCGTAATGACCGGGGGAAAATATTTCATCCAAACCGCCTAACCTGCTCCATACCTCCCGCTTCATTAGAAGACACATGCCGACAAGCCGCTGGGCCACCACCCATTTTGCAGGATCCGATCTGTTGAACTGTTCTGCGATGGCATAGAATCCCTCGTCATTCTCTGCGGAAATGGCGACTTGCTGGCGGCCGCTGGCATAATTAGTGACCGGTCCCACCATTCCAACTTCGCTTGCGCTCCATAGCGCCGATAGCAAATTGGACAGCCAGCGCGGCGAAACCTTCACATCATTATTCAGGAGCAGCAACTGATCGCCCGCTGCGATCGATAAGCCACGATTGCATGCTGCTGGAAACCCGGCATTCTCGGGCAAAGAAATGAGCGTCAAGCCTTCGCGAAGGCAATAAGGAACGCTTCCGTCGCTCGAACCGTTATCCACGACAATGATTTCATAGGGGGCATCCGTATGATGGCGAATCGACTCTACGCAGGAACTCAACAAACGAAGACCGTTATAGGTAGGGATCACAATGCTGGTCAATCCGAATCTCTTCAAGGGACATTCCTCGCTTTCGCCAGCTCGCTGCGTGAAAGTCTCGTCGTGCCAAGCCGCGGCCCCATGGTCTTCATTGCTTCTGCCAGCGCTTCGATGTGATCTCCGATTATAAGCCTGGCTACCGGATTTCCGGCCCCGGTATTTCCGCTGCGGATCCGGTTGCCCCGCAGCACATTGACCGAGTGCGGAGCACACACGTTCAAGCCGTGGATCATGGCGATAGCTTGGGCTTTCGGCGGGACGACGAGCGCAGACGCTCCGGTTGCCGCTAACGCTTTTCTGGATATTGCATGCGGCACGGCCGTCATGGAATTGGCCTTCAGATCGGGTCTGCCCAGCGAGAGATTCAAGTAGCTCTTGCTTCGCGTAACATCATCCTGGTGAGAAAAAGGGGGAAGAAAAGGCGAGATGTCATTCAGCGCCACGTCGGCTCCCCGGTCGACCGCGAGGAGAAACGGCGCCAGCTCCTCGGCCGGCAACGGAAGATCCCCGTCGATGAACAGAATGATGTCTCCGGTTGCAACCGCCGCTCCGATCGCCCGGCCGACATCATGGCCAAGCCGCATCGGAAAGTTCAGCGTGATGACCCGGGGATCTCTTTGAACCGTTTCAAAGCTGCCGTCCGTACAGCCGTTCAACACGACGATGATTTCCTTAAGCGGCAGCTTCCCCAGTTCGGAAAGGACTTTCGGCAGCGTCGCTTCTTCATTGCTTGCCGTGACGACGGCCGATGCCGATCCTTGCAAAGCGAGCCTTGCATAACCATCGGCAGATGCTCCCGCAGCCGCTACTGCATTACTCCGGTGCTCGGGAACCGAATGGTGCAGACTTTCTCCGCCCTTCTCCCGCTTCCCCGCAGCCCTTTTGAGATAGGAGCTTTTTGGAAAACTTCGCTGCTTCAAGCCCTGTTTTCGCCCCCCGCGGCGGCTCGTTTTCCGCGGCGGCTCCAATCGTGTACGGTACATATCATCACCTTACCTTGTCGCGCAGTCGTCCTAGATCTTCATAACCGCCCCGCGGCCCGCGTTCCCGGATCAGCCAATGGACAGCCTGCAAATGATCCCCGGCCACGAGCGAAGCGAGAAGATCGGTTCGGCCTTTCTTTTGCCGCAGCGGATTCAGTTTGCCGACGGATACGGTATGCGCCGTCCTGACGTTCATCCCCCGGACGACGGCCATCGCCTGAGCCAGCGGAGGAACTTCCAGCGCCGCCGGGCCGACTTCATTCAGTGCCCGGCGGCTTAGCGCATGAGGCACTGCCGTCATGGACGCCCCTTGCAGATCGGTCCGGGCCAGCCACGCATTCAGTACATGCTTGGCAACGACGACCGGATGAGTGTCCCGCTTGCCTACCGGTCCGGAGTATCCGTTCAGCGCCACATCGGTTCCGGTCAATACGGCCTCGACAAAGGGCCGAAGTTCCTTGGCCGGGATGACCATATCCGCATCGATAAACAGCAGCACGCGGCCCTTTGCGGCTTGCGCACCCAGGCTTCGTCCCACGTCGTGGCCAAGCGGATCCGCGGAATGAATCACTTTGGCTCCTCGTTTTGCCGCGATCGTTGGCGTTCCGTCGGTCGAACCGTTCGCCACGACGATCGTCTCGCTTCGCGGGTGCACCCGGCCTGCTTCGCGCAGCACGGCCGGAAGCGTAGTCTTCTCGTTCATAGCCGGAATAATGATAGAAACCAGGGGATCGGGATGATTGGTGAGCCGCTTCACTATCTTTTTCCGGGCGATTTTTTTTCTATAGGGGCGGACCTGGGTTTTTCGCTTTCGGATCATGCCTACCACCTCCCAGTTCCCTGAATATACTGAGCATATACCTCAGTGTATGAAGATTCCGGGGGGTTGCAACGGCAAACGTACAGCCCCTTTTCCTGGGGTAGACACAAAAAAACCGCAAAGCGTAGCTTCGCCTCCGAAGCTCATACAAGCACTTTGCGGGAATCCCTGAAACTATAATGTTATTGATAGCGCAGACCGGACAATGCATAACAACATTCTAAAATGGACGTATACCTGGCAGGCATTAGCGTTGTTTCATTAGCGCGACCCAGCGTTCCGCAGTATGCTCCCACCGGAATTGAGATCTGGCGAGTTGCCGGCCGTTCTCCCCCATTTTCCGGCGAACTTCCTCATGCTCCAGAAGATGCAGCAACCTGTGTGTTAACTGCTGCTCCGGATCTCCTGCCGGTATCAGAAAGCCTGAGCGTCCGTCAGCCACAATTTCCGGGATTCCCCCGGCAGCCGTAGCGATTATGGGCACCGCGGAAGCCATGGCTTCCGCATTAACGAGTCCGAACGCTTCCCCCTCGGCGGAAGGGACAACGGCCACATCGGCCAGATTGTACCAGTTCGCCACTTTGGGGTAGGGCACAAACGGCAAAAATAGAACCCGGTCACCAAACGGTTCCGCCCTTTTTTTCAACCCCCTCGAGTAAAGAGTATCCCTGTCGCTTCCGTAGAAGGCGCTGCCGACAATCAGAAGCATAGCTTCAGGCTCCCGGCTTAAAATCTCCCCCCACACGTTCAGCAGATGATGAACTCCCTTGGACGGGAGAAGCCGCCCGACGAACAGTACGATTTTCCGGCCGCTCCAACCTAGATCGGCTAGTCTGGCCAAACGCATGGCTTCCCCTGCCGGCGTCCATCGCGGGCTAAAATCATCCAGGCTGACCCCGAGCGGATTTACCTCAATCCGGGTCTTCAAGAATGGAAATCTTCTCTGAATCTCTTCTTTTAAATATACGCTGTTGACGATCAGTCCGTCGGGCGACCCCAGCATCCTGGACATCTCATTAGGAGATCTGCGGGAATGAACGAGAAACGTGGTCGAATGAAGGTTCAAACATACACGGGTCTTAGGAAGCCGGCTTTTTATTTGATGCGCAAGCAGAGGCCGGTTATGAACTTCAACCGTGTCCGGTCTCCAGAGCCGAAGATGACGCACAATGGAATGAAAATAATGCCGCCCGCCGGGCAAGCGGTAACAGGGGATGCCGGAAACCGTCCCTACTGTCGGAAGACGGCCATCGGCAACACCGTAAATACGGATATCCAGTCTCTTTGCGGCGAGCGGGCATACTTTCTCCACCACCCGTTCCACCGAGCTGCTTCGCCCTGAAGGGATAACGAAGGATCCCGGGGTAACGACCGCCACCTTTGGCGCAGTCATGCCTATTCCTCCTTTGCGTTGAGAGCGGATAAGTTCAGGCGGTGTCTTGCCTGCCTCATTGCTTATTTCCTTAAATATACGGCTTCACGGCAGCAAGGGTGACGAATGGCCTGCCGCCTTCGGGCAGCTCTCCCGCACAGGGAATCCCAAAACAGGCGGCTGAAGCAGAACAGTCGTCCACGCCTTCCGCCCCGGTCCACATAAAGTAATGAAGAAGCCGTATCGAGGAGGAGAGACACCTATGGGACAGAACCATGTCGGTATTCTGCTTAATTCCAGTATGTACAGGGGAATCCCCCGGCGAAAGACCGGTCAGGAGTCGCTAGCCAACTATGAGGAAGCCGCGCGAAGATACGGATTAACTCCCTGTTTTCTTCGTTTGGGGGATATGGATCTGAAGCAAAACAAATGCATCGTCTATATCTATGACGGACGTGACTACGTTAAGACGCTCATGCCGATTCCGTCCGTGATTCATAACCGGGCATTGTATACCGACCCTGCGGCCCGCAAAAAAATTCAGGCGCTCAGCTCGCAAGGAAAGAAGATTTTTAACGTAAACAACCGATACGGAAAAGATTACATCCACAATTTGTTATGGGGCGATCACTCGCTACGGGTTTATTTACCCGAGACCGCCCCCGCTTCCTGGGCTTCCCTGCAGGAAATGATGGCACGGCATCAGGACCTTATTCTAAAGCCGGTCCGCGGCTCGGTGGGCCAAGGAATCATGAGGCTGGTTCTGCGCGATAATTATTGGGAGATCCAGTTCCCCGCTTCCAAAGGAAAGGAAGCCGGAAGCGCCGTGCGGTTAAGAAAAGAGGAACCTCCGCCTTGGTTGCGACGGCTCCTGCAGCGCGTGCCATATCTTCTTCAAGAACGGATTCCGCTGGCGGAATTCAATCATCGCCCGATCGATCTCCGCGTTACGGTACAGCGCGGGCTGACCGGAAGATGGGGAGTCACAGGCCTGTTCGCCAAAGCCGCACCGCCGGGCAGCTTTATCTCCAACGTGGCCAAAGGCGGCGGAGCCTATCCCGCACCAGCGTTGTTAACCGAAGCCTTGCCCCCTCATCTCGTTCCCGTCATCCTATCCCATGTAGAGGCGCTGGCGCTGGCTATTGCAAGACGGTTATCTTCCTGCCTGCCGCTGCTTGGCGATCTCGGACTGGATATCGGCCTGACTCCGAACGGCCACCCTTACTTCATAGAATGCAACGGCAGGGATCAGCGCTACGGATTCCGCAAAGCCGAAATGAACGAAACCTGGAAAGAAACCTATCGTCAACCGATGGCGTTTGCCCGCTATCTGGTAGAACAACCTTCCCCGGTTCCTCCCTATTTGGGGAAAATGCAGTGAATCTTTGGCTTCAAAAGAAAAACGGCTGCACTCCGTCCAAGGGGCAGCCGTTTTGGTTTTTAACGCAAATATCTTACATCCGCGACGGAATACAGCGGAAACATGCCGCTTAACACAATAGCGGAAACAACCGCCGCAACTAGGAGCAATGCAATCAGCAGATCGTACCTCGAAAAGACGGAGTGATAATAGTACGTCCTGCGGCCATTCCCGTCAAAAGCCTTCGTCTCCATCGCAACCGCTACGCGATGCGCTCTCCGGATGCTTTGGGACAGCAGAGGAACCGCATACAGTTTGATTCCCGTGATCCATCCCCGCGGCCCCTTTATCCTCCGAGCCCCTCTAATACGGAGCGCATTCCGGCGGATTTGGAACTCCTCCCATACCATCGGGAGCAGCCGGACGGAGGCCATAAAACTGTAGGCAAATTTGGGAGGAAGCTTGGCTTTTTGCATCAAGGCATAAAACAACTCCACGGAGGATGTCGTCAGGACGAACAGCAGGCCTTCCGCCGCAAAGGTCACCGATTTAAATCCGATGTGGAGACCCCGGTAAAAGCTTTCTTCCGTAATGGTGATCAGCCCCCAATGCCACCAGACGTGATCCCCCTTACCGAACAAAATCATCGTCGAAGAAGAAGAAATAAACACAAGAGCAAAGGACAATACGATGAGCAGCACTTTCCAAAAGGCGTATCCGCTGAGCCAAAACAGCAGCAACGTGAACACGGCCGCCTGGTAAAACATAAAATCAATCTCATGCGTAAATAAACCGAGGAGGAACAGCAAAATTACGGCAACCAGCTTGAACACCGGATTGGCGCGGTGCATCCAGGTCCGGTAGGAAGGCATCAACAGTCCCTTCATACCGTCACCAGGTTGCCACAATATTCACGCGACTTCCCCCGGGCAATGCCGGTCCCCCGTTCCGTCAAACCGCGGTCGGTCATTACCCCGTCCCTGACTTCCCATCTGCGGGTCGCCATCATCTCCGCAATTTGCTCTTCATGGGTCACCATAATGATGGCCGTCCCCCCGGATCTCAATTCCTCGCATAAATTCAAAATCGCGAACGTATTCACCGCATCCTGTCCAAACGTAGGCTCATCAAGCAGCAGGATGGATTTCCCCGTAACCGCGGCTCCCGCCACGCTTAGCCTCCGCTTTTGTCCAAGCGACAACTGGTACGGATGGCGCCGTCCCATTCCGGCGAGGCCAAATTGATCGAGTGCCTGCTCTACCCGCCGATTGATCTCATCCGGTGAGACACCCTCTTCACGCAGTGAAAAAGCAATCTCCTTCTCCACCTCATTCTCGACAAACTGGAATTCCGGGTTCTGAAAAACGAAACCAATGACCTCTCTCGCGGTCTGCACCCGGCGTTTCCGGTGCTTTCTCCCGCCGGTCCGGGTTCCGCACAAACCATATTCCCCTTCCGTAGGAAGCAGACCCATCAGGGCTAGCAGCAGCGAGCTTTTTCCCGCTCCGTTAGGACCCGTAACAGCGATAAATTCTCCGGGGTACACCTCGGCCCGGTCCACTTGAATGACAGGCCGGCTCCGGCGGAAGCCTCGAAGGCCGGAAAGTTCGATGAGAGGTTGCTGCTCCAGATGCTCCAGATAGTTCGGGTGGTTCGGGTGGTTCGAGTCATCCGGATGCTCCGTCTGCTCCAAACGCATTGGCTGTTCCTTTACGCCTGAGGTCGCCCGGAACCGGTTCCAGACACCGGGATGCCAGATTCCATACGCTTCAAGCTCCTGTTGGAATCGGGGAAACAGTTCATCCGGATCTCCTTGCCCCAGTAATTGTCCCTGGGGTCCGAACAAGGCGACTCTGTCCACCAGGCCCAATTCAAGCAGTTCCTCAATGCGGTGTTCGACAATAATCAATGTCCGGTGTTCGGCTACCTGCCGTACGGCTTCCCAAATCTGCTTCCGCCCTTCAGGGTCCAACAAGGCTGAGGGTTCGTCAAGCAGCAAAACTTCAGGATCCATAAGCAATATGGAGGCTAGAGCCAGCCGCTGCTTCATACCTTGGGACAGCGATTCAATCGGTTGATGAACCGCCTCCAAGCGAAGTCCTACCTGATTCAGTGCCTCCTGCATTCGGGGAAGCATTTCCTCTCTGGGGACTCCCCGGTTTTCCAGAACAAAAGCCAGTTCCTCATCGACATAGGGCATACAAAATTGAGTGTCGGGATCCTGAAACAGCATTCCCCAGGAAGAAGGGAGGATTTGCCCCGAGCATCTCAGGGGGACTTCAACAAGCCCCGGGATGATACCGGCAAGCACCTGCAGCAGCGTCGACTTCCCGCAGCCGCTCGGCCCGAGAAGCAACAGCTTCTCCCCGCGCAGCACTTCAAAAGAGAGATCCTTAAACACGAAGGTATCGTATCCCGGAAATTTCAGCCGCAAATCTTGCACCGCGGCAGCGGGTTGGGGCCTATCGTTTATTCCCTCGCCTGTTCCCCAAGTTGTAGCATTAAACGGTAAACTGCTCATGGCATCAATCGTCCAGAGCCGCGTAATCCTTTGCAGCTACGGGGCGAAGCAGTGAGGTAACGCCGGTGGCTTCCACCGCCTTGGCCAAAGCATAGGCAAGATAACCCGCAATCAAGGCA
Organism: Fontibacillus forbon; assembly: GCF_046559655.1. Lineage (NCBI taxonomy): Bacteria > Bacillati > Bacillota > Bacilli > Caryophanales > Paenibacillaceae > Fontibacillus > Fontibacillus forbon. Next base: position 121,768 of record NZ_JBKGFV010000006.1, read on the forward strand.
GAGCTGACGGCTCGCATTGCATATTTGGCGATCAACAGCCAGGTCTCGTAATCGGCCACATAGCCGTAATAAATATCCGGAATAATCGATCCCGCCGCAGCCGCAACTCCCGCCAAAGCGGCCACGGAAGGCGAAAACTTGCGGTACCGGAAACAAGCAAATACAAGCTCTGCGCCCAACCCCTGAAGCACGCTGTAGAGCACCAGTTGAACCCCCCACTCGCTGCCGAACAAAATTTCCACATGGGCGGCCGCCACTTCGGCAAGTAAAGCTACGCCAGGTTTGCGAATCAGAAGGAACACGAGCGTCGGAGCTATAAACCACATCCCGTACACCAGTTCATCGGCTTGAGGGAATAACGGGGAGAACAGATTGTATACCGAACTCCAGAAATGATAAACCACGCCGAGTACTAGCGACACCAGCACCGTCACCAGGATGTCGCTCAGTTTCAGGCCTCTTTTCGGAAGAGCCGGAGAATGAGATTCCGTTTGCTGATTCCGTTGACTTGGCCGATCCGACGGACCTGAATGGCCTGACTGACCTGGCTGACTGCTTTGATCCTTTTGATTGGTGATCTCTTGCATAATAACTCCTCCTCTAGACCAACTATTTTTGGACGCAACAAAAAACCGGCTGAATAGGCTCAGACGGTTACTAGGTCCACGGGAGAATGCATGTGCAATAAACAACATACATACATTCCGGACGTTAGATTCTCTACGCTGGCATTATCCAGTTCAGATTAACGGTCTGCAGCGGGATATGCTGCCATCTCAGCCTGATTCACTCAAGCCCCCGTATCCCATATGCGATTGGAATTAATATACTCTAGATCTTTCCAAATAATCAAGCAAAAAATAGTGAAAGCACTTTCGTTATTGATTTCGGAACTATTCTATGTCAATATTAGCGGAAGTGGAAAAGGGATCTTTGTCCCGTTGATCATGGTGTTAGGGGGATACGATTTGGCCGCAAACTGGATGAAATGGATGACGGAACTGACCTCCCGGAAATGGATTTCCAAACTTATGGGCCGGTTCTCGCATTCGCAAGCGAGCCGCTATATGATTCCTTGGTTCGCAAAATCATACGGCATACCTCTGCACGAGGCAGAGAAGGAACTGAAAGAATACCGTACCTTAAACGAATTTTTCACGCGCAAATTGAAGAGCGGCATGCGTCCGGTCCATCAGAGTGACGACGGACTGATTAGTCCGGTGGATGCGCTCATTACTTTTATGGGGGAAATCCGCTCCGGCACGATCTTGAACGTCAAAGGACAGGATTACACCCTGCAGGAGTTGCTTAACGATTCGCCGCGCATGCAGAGCTATTTGCACGGATACGCCTTCGTCCTCTACCTGAGTCCGACCGATTACCATCGTATCCATGCTCCGGCCGCCGGCACGCTGCTTGAAAGCGAACATATCAAGGGCAAGGTTTATCCTGTCCATGATTTTGCCATGAGACAGATGAAAAACGTGCTTAGCCGCAACGAGCGGCTCATTACGTATCTAAAGCACGGACGCGGGGAAATCGCCGTGGTGAAGGTGGGCGCTATGAACGTAAGCAGCATCCGCTATACCGATGCCAAAGCCACCCGCTGGAATCAGGGCGATGACCTCGCCTATTTCGAATTCGGTTCCACCGTCGTTCTCCTGACCGAAAGCGGCACGTTTGCGCCCTCCCCGGAACGCGCCGTCGGCCAGAAGGTTAAGATGGGCGAACCGCTTGGCGTCTTCTTTCCCCGTTCCAAATAAGACCTGACGGAAGGTCCGTTACCGTTAATTTACGGTGATGGACCCTACGGATGTTTCAAGCGACAGAAGCGGCCCGCCGCTTCCCCGCTGGCTTTTGCCTTTCGGGGCTCCGCTGATATCGCCGACATCGGCCTTCGTTTCCAGATCAACGTCCGGCAAATCCGTTAAATCCACATCAATGCTGCCGATATCCGCTTTCACGGATAAACTTCCTCCGCTCTCCATCCGCGAAATCCCCAGATCTATGCTGCCCGTTGCGGTACTGATCTTCGACTCCCCGGTAATGCTTGCATCCATGACCTCGATACTTCCGACATCGTTCTTAATTTGATAGCTTCCCTTCAATCCGGCAAGACTTACGTCGCCGACATCACTGTCGATGTCAAAAGTAGAAATTCCTTCGGGCAGTCCGATCACATAATCGATGCTGAACTCCGAATAATTCAGGTTTTTTTGGCCCCATTCCCAAAGATTTTTGCCGGGGTCGTCTTTGGCATGCGTGTAGATTTCCACTTTGTTTCCGTCAGGTTTAATGGAGACGGTCGCTTGTTCAAACACGCTTTTGAGATCATCCTCGCGAGACGCTCTCTTCTGGGCCCAAATTTTAACCTCAACGGTAATTTCCTTGCCCGGGATTTGCTTCACTTCAATATCTCCGACCGCATTCTCCAGCGTGATCCCCGAAGCCGAGCTCACCGGAGACGACGTCGACAACTCCAGAGCTTCCCTGCTCTCTTTCACCCTATTGACCTGATTGTCAACGGCGTTCTCTACGGTTTTCTCCAGAGCCCCCACCGTCGTTCCGACGGCTTCCTTCGCTTTTTCATCCACCCCTGTACATCCGGCAAGCATGACCAGCGCAACGGACGCCGCTGTCACCGCTATCGGCATAAGTCTCTTGTTCATTCCACTTCCTCCTTAACTTTCTACTCTCTTATGTATTTTTGCGTACACCACGTTAATGCTACCATCATAATCTCCCGGTGAAAAAAAGAACATAGCCCGCGGACCAGAACTTTCCTGGACTAAAGTCGGGAGAACTAAGACCGCCATTAGCAGCGAACGCCGATAAGGAAACTCAAAGCGGACGGCCAGGGACAGATACGGAACACAACAAAAAAACGGCCGAGCAGGGAGCCCCTGTCCGACCGTTTGGTAAACTAAGTATGCTATATTAACGTCCGATCGCAAAGTCGCGATTTTTAAGACGCATGGAATTGATGTTGGAAATGACTTAACAAGCCAGATCGATGAACAGATCAAAACCAGGTTTCTTCCTCCCGGTCGTGCCGTCTCGACCGGCGAAAACGATTTCTAAAAATGCTGCTCCCCGGTACCGAACACTCCCGGCTGCGCATCCGCCGTCTTTTTCCCATGATGTACACCTCCTCCCAGATCTCGGCAATAAAAACTATTTACCCGTCCAGCATGCAAGTGAAACAGCAAAGGGAAATTTTTTTCTAGCGGATTTCGGAAGGGCTTTTTCCGGTATATTGCTTGAACTGGCGGCTGAAGAAGAAGATATCGCGGTACCCGAGCGCGTCGGCCACCTCGGTCACGTTCATCCCCGCGTGCAGAAGCAGGTGCTGCGCCCGGTCGATCCGGGTCTTGATAATGTAGGACTGCACGGAAAGCCCGATGATTTCTTTGAATTTAATTGAAAAATAACGCGGCGACAATCCGGCACGGGCGGCCAAATCCTCGACTTTATGAGGCAAACCCGGATGCTGGGAGCAATAATTCGCCACTTCCTGAATCACTTCGTTCAACTGGTTGCTCACTTTTTTCTCCCGGGGAATTTCCCGTTCTTCGCGGAGCAAGTAAATCAGCATCTGCTTCAAAATCAGGCGCGCTTCTTCTTCGGCCCCATATGCTTTGACCAGAAACAGACGGACATAGCGCGAAAGCATGTATTCGAAATCCAGAGTATCCTCCAGCTTGCGATAGGAGCCCGGAACCTCGGAAACAGGCTCATCGACATCAAAGTGAATATAAGTCAGTACGAGCGGACGCTGTGGATTATGAGTAGCGCTCGTATGATCCCCTTTGCGGAACAAGAAACAGCTCCCGGGGCCGACCTGTATGGGCTGATCGTTCAAAACAACCGTACCTTCGCCGCTCCATACGTAAAACAAATCGTAATTTTGCAGCGCTTTTTCCCGCTTATGCCATTTCCATCCCGGTTCGCAGACAATTTTGGCAAAGGCCGGCTTCAAAATGAACGAGGACGGGGATATATGAAGCATCTCCTTACCTCCTGAGAACGTAATATTTTCGGGTTGCTTGTCCATCACAACTGCATGGATTATAACGATTATACTCCTAAACTCGCGTTTCTTAAATATCCTTCCATGCACGTGCCATCCGGTATACTCCTTCAAGCAGTTGATCGTTCTCCAGATGGGAAAAACTGAAGCAAGCGGCAGGCAAACCCGGTCTTAGCCGATAGACGCCGCCGTCCCGAAACACCACGCCCCTGCGCCGGGCGGCTTCCCGGAAAGCCTCGTATTCCTCCGGAGACCGCCGCCATTCCGCAAACACAAGCACCCCCGCATCCGCCGGCTGCAGCGAAAATAAACCGGGGAGTTCACTCTCCATAGCCTTGCGGAACAGTTCGTGCTTTGCGCCGTAAATTCTGCGCATCCGTCGCAGATGCCGCTCGTAATCGCCCCGGCGCATAAAGCGGGCCAGCGCCCGCTGCTCCAGCCGTGCCGGCGGAACCGGCTCGTACAAGGCTTTGGCCCGTAAGGCCGGACCGGCCAAGCTTCGCGGCAGCACCGCGAAACCGATGCGCAAGGCGGAGAACATCGTCTTGGAAAACGAGCCGATGTAGACGACGCGCTCATCGCGATCCAACGCCTTGAGCGGCTCCAGCGGGCGGCCGCCCCAGCGGAATTCGGTGTCGTAATCGTCCTCGATGATGACGGCATTCCGCGCCGCGGCCCACGCCAGCAACTCCTGCCGCCGCGCAGGCGACAGCACCGCCCCGGTCGGGAACTGGCGACCGGGGGTCACGAACAGCACCCGCGCGTCCCAGTCGCGCGGGATCAGGCCGTCCCCGTCCACCGCTCCGGGGACGGCAACCCCTCCGCAGGCGTCCACCGCCCTGGAGATCCCGTGGAAACACGGGTCCTCCAGGACGGCCCGCTCGCCCTCACCCAGCAGCAGCTGGGTGAGCAGCATGATCGCCTGCATCGAGCCGTTGAACAGGCAGATTTGCTCCGCATCTGCCGCAATGCCCCGGCTTCGCCGCAAATAAGCGGCGATGGCGCCGCGCAGCTCGGGATCGCCCGCAGGGCTCATGACGGAGCTGCCGTCCTGTTTCTCCCGCGCGGCCCAGGCGAGCGCACTCTTCCATTCCGCCTGCGGAAACGCGGACACGGAAGGGCCGGCGTCCATGAACGAAATGACCGTCCCTTCGGGACCGGTCCCGGCGCCGCCAGCCTCCATAGGCTCCTCCGGCGGCAGCGCGGGCTCCACCACTCTTTGTCCCCAAGGGGACAAAGAGATCGCCGCCCCCTCCTTGCCGGATTCCTTCCGCTCCGGAATCACCGCGGCTACATAAGTCCCGCTCCCTATCGCGGTATGGATATAGCCTTCGGCATGAAGCAGATCGTAAGCATGAGCGACGCTGCCCCGGGACAAACCGTAAATTTGGCCCATTTCCCGCGAGGAGGGAAGGCGCGTTCCCGCCGGCAAGGTGCCGTCACGTACGGCTGACCGGATCGCATGATACAAAGCCAGATATTTATAACGGTATTGTTCGCTGTATGCGTCCAGCGGTATGGAAAAGTTCATATACGCGACCCTCCCTGCGTTTTCCGTCAATTGGACTATTAAAATTAATGTAAATTGGTTCTTTTTTAATGTCAATTACAGGACTAGACTGTTGAAAAACAAACTGACTGGCTGATCAAGCACAGAAAGTTGCGGAGGGGATTCCAATTGAGAAGAAAAGAATTTGAAGTAGAAGATGCCCATGAAATCGAGGAATTTCTGCGGGAGATGAGCTTCGGCTTTCTCGGCACCGTGGGGGAGGACGGTTGGAGCCGGGTTACTCCGCTTAACTTTGCATATGACGGGCATTGTTTTTATTTTCACGGAAGTCTGGCGGGGGAAAAAATGAAACATCTGGCGCACGATCCCAGAGTCAGCTTTACCGTGGCCAAAGAGTATGCGATCATTCCTTCGTATTTTACCGATCCGAACCTGGCTTGTCCGGCTTCGGCCTTTTTCAAAAGCGTCATGGTCCGGGGACGGGCGGAAAAGGTGCAGAGTTTGGAGGAAAAGGCAGTGGCTCTAACGCTATTTATGGAAAAGCTGCAGCCCGAGGGAGGTTATGATCCCATACTGGCTGATGATCCGCAATATGCGGGACACCTGAAAAGCGTGTCCGTCTTCAAAATTGTTCCCGAGGCTATCAGCGGCAAATTCAAATTTGGACAAAATATGAATGAGACTAAATTTTCCGGCGTGGTTCAGGGACTGGAGACGCGAAATCGGGATCTTGATCCGGAGACTATCGAGCTGATGAAAAAATATTGCCCCCGGCATCGATAAATTCAATCGGGAACGGCTGTTTTGACCGTGACGGTATGGGGACGAAATGATATAATGTTAGGCAGTCAAAACGGAACTGTCCCATATCAAACCCGATTGGAAGGATGAACGTGATGAACCCACTCGCGCAGCAGTTAAACGAGAATTTGAAGTCCGGCAATATCCATGTATACGAGATGCTGTCCACTCTCGGCAAGGAGATCTATTTTCCGAAGGAAGGCATTTTGAGCCAATCCGCCGAAGCGACGGCCGGAGCGAAAAAGTACAACGCCACGATCGGCATCGCCACCGAAAACGGAGGCCCGATGCATCTGGCGGCGATTCAGGAAACCCTGTCCGCCTACAAGCCGCAGGATTTGTATCCATACGCGCCTCCGGCCGGCAAACCCGAGCTTCGCACCGTATGGCGCGAGAAAATGCTGCGGGAAAACCCGGCGGTTGCGGATAAACATTTCGGCAATCCGGTCGTCACCAACGCGCTTACCCACGGCCTCAGCATCGTGGCGGATCTGTTCGCGGACGAAGGCGATGCCATCATCTATCCGGATAAAAACTGGGAGAACTACGAATTAACCTTCGGAATCCGCCGTCACGGGGTTATCGTGAATTATCCGCTGTTTACCGAGGACATGAAGTTCAACAGTCAGGGACTGCGAGAAGCGCTGCTGGCTCAAAAAGATAAAGGCAAAGCAATCGTCATCTTGAACTTCCCGAACAATCCGACGGGATATACCCCGGGGGCCAAGGAAGGCGAAGAAATCGTCGCCGCTGTCGTAGAAGCCGCCGAAGCGGGAATCAATGTCGTCGTTGTTACCGATGACGCCTATTTCGGATTGTTCTTCGAGGACTCCATGTCCGAATCGCTGTTCGGCAAACTGGCCGGACGCCATCCGCGCATTCTGCCGGTAAAAGTGGACGGAGCCACTAAAGAGGAATACGTTTGGGGCTTCCGGGTCGGATTCATCACCTTCGCTGCGGAGGATGCCGGCGTTCTGACTGCCTTGGAGCAGAAGACGATGGGCATCATCCGTGCGACCGTTTCCAGCGGCGCTCATCCTTCCCAAACCTTCGTGCTTCAAGCCTTGAAATCGCCTGAGTTTGAAGCTCAAAAAGCCGAGAAATTCAAAGTGATGAAAGGCCGGGCCAACAAAGTCAAATCCCTGCTGGATAGCGGGAAGTACGGCGATGTGTGGGAGTATTATCCTTTCAACTCGGGTTACTTCATGTGCCTTAAGCTTAAAACGGTCAATGCCGACGAGCTTCGCCAGCATTTGATCCGTGAATATGGCGTCGGTACGATCGCGCTCGGCGATACCGATCTGCGGATTGCTTTCTCCTGCATTGCCGAGGAGAATCTGGAAGACCTGTTCGATATCGTTTACAAAGGCGTTCTGGACCTTCAGGGCTAAACTTCCCGTTCAAAAGAACACCCATTCCGTGTGGCGGCAGTATATTCGCCCAAGCACTTGGCACAACCGACTCATAGAATATTTTGTAAGAACGATCTATTCTGTGGGAAAGGGGAATTGCACATGAGTGGAGTTGACGAAGGAAGAGGCGGATACGGCGGAGGTCTCTGGACCAGCACTGGCGTAATCCTGGTGCTCTTTATTCTGTTGGTAATCATCAGCCGCACCATTTTCTTATAAGCCAGCTTGTAAAAACAAAGAAGGCCGCTGGAGGAGTTTCTCCCCAGCGGCCTTTTTTCGTTGGCGGTATAGGACAAGTGCATGATTGAGACTAAATAGATAAATTTCACTATAGTTGAGCGGGTTATGCGACTGATGCTTCGGCGGTTGCAGTTTATACATCATCCCGGCTTTAGCGGGTTCTAGTAACATTATTCGCTACATTTGCTCGATACTACTCCGTACCGTTTCCGATCCATCAATAAAAACAACAAGCAAAGGTGCTCTTAAGTCACTCCTACTCCTTCTGTCCATCTAAGCGCCATTGTCACTATTTCTCTCATAAACACATTATTACTTACCGGTACCATACTCGCTGAAGACTACTTCAAATAACTACCGTCACTCATACTGCCATTAAACAGTTACTTAACTTCAGGCACACTAGGCTACTCAATAACTATTTGCTTGTTCTTACATTACCTCTGTTCTGAACAATGCCACTTTCGGCAGAATGCCACTCAAGACACAATACCACTCTCAGAACAATGCCACTTTCGGCGTTTTTTTCAACTCTTAGCACTCAACCACTTAGCTACTTTTACAGCACCCATCAATTAACACGCTTATACTACACTGCTTCCCCATCCCCATCCCTAACAACTTTTAAAAATTAACTGGATAACCTACAGCTAATTTCAAGAATTAGAGTCTTAAAAAATAAATAACTGTATAACCTACAGTTAATTTCAGGCTTTTTAGGGTTACTGGCCTGAAAGAGTAAAAATAGCTGTAGGTTTTACAGTTAATTTGATTCATGCGACGTTTTTCGGAAAATTAGCTGTATAAAATACAGCTAATTTTCCGGCCGGGATCCAAATTACGGATTCCTGATACCCAATTCGGGTTCCGGGTTCCGGGTTCAGGGTTCCTGATTCCGAATTCGTGTTTTCTGATACCCAATTCGGGTTCCGGGTTTCCAGATTCCGAATTCGGGTTCCGGATTCCTAATTCCCAATTCGGTTTCAAATTCCCCCATTCCGCCGATCAGTCCTCGTCCTCCTGCTTCCATTTACGTTTCCAAGAGGACTTCATGCCGAACATCAGGGCGATTCCCGCGACGAGGCTTGCGAAAAGAATAGTCACGTTTCCGGTGCCGGGAACGACGGCCATCGGGATCCACATCAGCAAGGTGATCGCCAGTAGCACACGGGAGGCTAAAGCAATGGCCTCCTGCTGACGAGATCCGGCTGGTATCGGATAGTAGGCATCGGCTGGCGTGTCGCCGTGAAAATGACGCAGAGCGGTAAGCTGAGTGCCTGCGACAAAGATAAAAAACAGATACAAGGCGGCGCCGATCCAGGTTTTCCCGTTCAAGCCGACGACCAGCATGCCGAGCACGGCCAACCGGACGATAATGCCCAGCAATTCGCTGCGCAGAAAAGTCTTCGTGAGCAGGAACCGGTAAGCTCCGTCCCGGCTCCAGGAAATGCCGTTACCGACTTTGGAGAGCCAACGCCGGTGGACGACCTTTTGTCCTTCCGCCGGCACATCCACGAACCAGCCCAGCAGCATCATGACCCTGGCTGCCCCGGATTTTTCCGCCGCGATCAGGTTCTCCCAAGGTACGGCATGTTTCATCGGAAAGCGCAGGGCGAGAATATAGTTGATGCCGACCAGCAGCGTAAACAAAGCGCTTTTCCATGCCGGTTGCCATAACCATGCCACCAGTATCAACAGAATGAAGCACCAGCGAAGCATCCGGTAGTAAGCTCTGGCCCGCGAGGTAGAAATTCTGAGCTCCTGCCATGCACCGTAGGCACTGAGCAGCTTAAGCGCAAGCAAGACAATCATAATCAACCACAGCGGATGCCTTATTTCCGCTCCGCTTCGGATATACAAAGGCCATAAAATGAGCAGAAGTATATAAAGCCCGATCAGCTTATAGATGACTCCGCTACGGAATGAAGGCTTGAGATAATCCTTCATTCTCGTTTCCTGCGGCAGCAGGAAAATAACATCCGCCGGTTGGACATAAGTCCGAAATCCGGAATATACCGTCAGCGGCCCCAACAGGACCAGCATGATCCACAGAACCGGCAGATCCGGCGGCATGTTTTGCAAAAAGGACGTATACCATGCAGAAAAGGCAATCAGCAGCAGCAGGAACAGGACCGCCACTCCGCTTTGAAAAACATAAGGCAGATAAGGGAGCACTTTGCCCCAGAAGGACGATTTGCGCCGGCCGCGCAGCTCTTGGAGCTTCATGATCTAATCTCCGCCTTTAACTAAGCTATAGAAAATATCTTCAAGCGCCGCCCCGGGCATGCCGGCCTGCTGGGCAATTTCCGTTAACGTCCCCTGAGCGATCACCGCCCCGCGGTGAAGGAGGATAAAGCGGTCGCAGTAATTTTCGATCGTCGATAAAATATGCGAGCTGAGCAAAATCGAAGCCCCGCTCCGCTTCATCTCCATCATGAAGTCCAGCAGGGAACGGATGCCGAGCGGATCGAGACCGAGGAACGGCTCGTCGATAACATAAAGCTGGGGCCGGGCGACAAACGCGCACATAATCATGACCTTCTGCTTCATCCCTTTGGACAAATGGATGGACAAGCTGTCGGCCTTTTCCTCCATATGAAACAGCTTCAGCAGCCGCTCCGCTCTTTCCTGGTAGTCCCCGGAATCTACTCCATAGGCCCGGGCGGCAAACTCCAAGTGCTCCCGGACCGTCAATTCTTCGTAAAGCAGCGGCGACTCCGGAACAAAGGCCAGGGAACTCTGGTAGGCTTCGGGATTCTCATCCCTGGTTTTCCCCTGAACGGCTACCCCGCCGCGATGCGGTGTCATCAGTCCGAGAATATGCTTCATTGTCGTACTTTTTCCGGCTCCATTCAGCCCGATCAGTCCGACCATTTCTCCCGGCATCACTTCGAAGTTAATGTCATGGAGTACCGGGCGCCCCAGGCTGTAACCCCCGGTCAGTTGTTCAATTTGCAATACGGGCGTCTCACTCAAAACGGCTCCCCCTCAATGAATATTGATCTACCCACTATGTCTGTTTTGCGATCTCTCCGCTGAAATAGCTTCAAGGGCCAAAGACGCTTTCCCTTTTAATCGCGGGACTGCTTGTCTTTCAGCCACTTGGGAGCGCCCTTGTTCTTACGGTCCTGCTTGCTATCGTTTTTGCGGGTGCCTCCCGGTGCCGCGTTTCGCGTTCCGGCAGATCCCCCGCCGGATCCGTTCCGCGCTTGGCGTCCCGCCTCGCGGGCGGCCGGTGCCTTGGCCGCTCCAGCTCCGGCTTCGCGGCCATAAGATGCCGGGCCGGGTTTCACATGGCCCGTTCCCTCTCGTCTCGCGCCCTCGGCGCTACGCCCCGACGGTCTTCCGGGCTCTTGCTCATAGCCCCGTCCTCGCCCTGTAGCGGGCTCCTGTGCACGTCCTTCATGCCCGTTTCCTTGAACTCGTGCCGGACTATGCGTCCGTCCTTGTCCCGGGCCCTGCTGATGTCCATGTTCGCCCCTCCGTCCGCTTGACGGAGCCTGCGGGTCAATCACCTCACCGCCGTATAAATCGCGAAGCGCGATCTCGATCCCGAGTTCCCGGGAAAATTTACGCATGATGAATTCTTCTCTCGGCGCGATGATCGAGACGGCCAGTCCCTTGCGTCCCATCCGTCCGGTACGGCCGACGCGGTGCACGTAATGCTCCGAATCGATCGGCGGATCAAGATTGACGACGAGTGACAATTCCTCGATATCCAACCCGCGCGCCGCGACATCCGTGGCCACGAGCACCCGGATTTTGCCTTCGCGGAACTTGCGGAGCGTCACGCTGCGCACGGTTTTGTCCGCGTCCCCATACAGCGCTCCGGCACTTAGGCCGACGAAGTTCATTTTCGCCTCAACTTCGCCGATATCCGCCGTGTTGTTAATGAACACGATGGACCGTGCAGGGTTATAGTGCCTGATAATCCGGCGCAAGGTATCGATTTTGTCCCGTTCGCTGAGAAAATACAAATGCTCCACGCTTTTCGAAGTCCGGTGCTCCGGTTCGATTCCGATCTCCACCGCTTCCTTCATCTCCCGTCCGGCAAGCGTCCGGATTTCCGGATTCACCGTCGCCGACAGGAACAGCAGTTGCCGTTCGCGCAAAGTTCCGCGCAAAATATGTTCCAGATCGGCGGTGCCGCCAAGCTGGAACATCTGGTCGACTTCATCGACGACAACCGTACGGACCGTATGCAGCTTCAGCTTGCGCAAAGCCACGATCTCCCGGATCCTTCCCGGCGTCCCGACAATGAGCTGCGGATGTAGCTTCAGCCGTTCCAGCTGGCGTTTAATCGCAGCGCCACCGATCAGGGCCTGTACGCGAATGCCCCGCGCTTCTCCGTATTTCTCCACCTCACGGACAATTTGCATCGCCAATTCCTGAGTCGGCGCCAAAATAAGGCCCTGCAGGTTTTTTCCTTCGGCATCGATATTTTGCAGCAGAGGAAGCAGGTAAGCCAAAGTCTTGCCGGTTCCCGTTTGCGACTGGGCTAGCACATCCCGGCCCGCCAAGGCTGCAGGTATGCATTCGGCCTGTACCGGCGAAGGCTCCGTAATCCCGAAATCGGCTAATCTTGCAGCAAGCGTTTCATCTAATCCAAGCCCTGTAAAGCTAGTAGTTGTAGTCATCAAAGTTCATCCTTATCTTAAAAAATCATTATTTCCATTATATGCGAAAATCCCGGTCCAACCAAATCCAACTTAAAAGCATCGTTTTCAGCACAAAAAAATCGGCTGTTTCCAGCCGATCCCTTCACTTCTTATTTAACATGCGGTAACTTAGACGGTCAGCCAGACGGGGAAACATCTGATAGAGCTTGGCTCCCGCGCCTGCGATCCAAGGGAGATTGATTTCGGTCGTTCCGCTTTGAACCGCGGACACCATCGCCTTGGCTACCCGTTCCGGCTTCATCATAAACCACTTGACGTTATTGACGTAATGCCCCTCCGGATCGGCCAAGGTAAAGAACGGTGTATCGATCGGTCCCGGATTGATCATGGATACCGTAATTCCGTATTCCCGGACCTCTTGCCGCAAGGCGCTGCTGAAGCCGATCACCGCGTGCTTGGTCGCCGTGTACGAGGTTGACTTCGAAGTGCCGATCTTGCCGGCGATCGAGGCTACATTGACGATCCGCCCGGACCGGGCTTCCTTCATATGAGGAAGAACCGCCTTCGTGCAACGGACTATGCCCATGTAATTCACATTCATCATGGCATCAAACTCCTGCAGCGGCATATCGTCAAAATAGGCGAACTTGCCGTACCCTGCATTGTTCACAAGACAATCCACCCTGCCAAACTCGGCATAGATCTGCCGGAAGCCCGCTTCCACCGAAGCATCGTCCCCAACGTCAAGCTCCAGCACCCGGCTCGGGCCCATCATCCCGGAGCTCACCGCTTTTAACTTATCTCCCGAACGGGCGGCAAGCACAACGGTCGCTCCTTGGGCCGACAGCATTTGCGCAGCCAAAGCCCCGATTCCGCTGGAGGCTCCGGTTACGACGATGACCTTATTGTTCAACGACATGATTCTCATCCCTTCGGAACTTTACCTTTTAGTCCATTTTAGGAGATCATGACTTGAATATCCAGTTCCCCGATTCCGTCCATAAGCAGCGGAATGCATAATGCTTTACGCGGAATATGATTAGAGTCCTCTTGTTTTGAGGTTAAGACGCGCGGTGGAGTAATATCCACGGCATATCCTTGATTCGACAAAATGGTGCTAGCGTTGCCGCTGATCATGTTGCCCAGTTCCGAAATAGCGCTTTGTCCCATTTCGTCCATCTCCGTCAAGACAAATCCGCCCATCATGGCGGATACGATCCGCAAGGCTACCGTCTCTTCCAAACCGAACATGACCATGCCGCTGTAATGGCCCGTCATATCGATTTGAATCCAGATATGGTCTTGCTCCCGCATAACTTCCTTCACGCCCAAATTCCCGGTGGATGGAGAAACTTGTATCACCTGTTCAATTACGGAACACGCGGATTCCAGAAAAGGATTGATCACTTCTGCTTTCACTATTACGCCCCTTTTCACATAGAAGTAACATAATCCGATACAAAAGTCCCAACTATAGTTGAGATTTATTATACTTTATTCCCAGATATAAGTCATTAAAAATCGAACAATGTAACTAAATTGCGGGTTCATTCGCAGTGTTGTCATGCCCTTAACATTGATTTAGTTAGGAAAAATCCTCTATAATTAATAAAATATTATGGAATACGGAGGAAAGGAGGATTCGGAATGAACATCAGTCAATTAGAGACGCTGATCACCATATCCAAAACAAAAAGCTTCCGTAAAGCCGGGGAATTGCTTAACCTGACCCAGCCTGCCGTGTCCGCACAGATCAAAAGCCTGGAAGATGAATTCCGTACGGTGCTGGTCGACCGGAACCAGCCGGTGACATTAACCGACCGGGGACAAGTATTTCTCGAAAAGGCGGAGCAAATACTGGATATTGTCGAAGAACTGAAGCAAAAACTGTCGGATCTGGAGCATACGCCGCAGGGGCATATAGTCCTAGGTACAACGACCTCCATCGCCATTCAGATTTTGCCGCGGATTCTGTCGTATTTTCAGGATCAGTTCCCGCTGATCAAAACAACGATCCAATCGATGCCCTCGAGTCTGATTTATCAGAATGTGGAGCAGGGGTTGGTGGACATCGGCATAGGCTACTTGATCGAAAATAATCCGCAGGTCCTTTCTACGGTGCTGTATTACGATACGTTCGAGCTTGTCGTGTCCCCGCTTCACCCCCTGGCCGGCAAAACCATTCCCACGCTGGATTCCTTGCGCGAGGTTCCGCTCATCATGCTGTCTCCCGATACGGTCGGACGGCGCTTCGTCGATGAAGTATTCAAAGCGCATGACATTGAGCCCCATATCGTCATGGAGCTGTCCAGCAGCGAGGAAGTAAAACGGATGGTGGAAATTAACCTGGGCGCAGCCATCATTTCCAGGCAGTCGATTCTCCGCGAGCTCAAACAGGGAACCATCAAGGTTGTCCCGATTCCCGAGCTGGAGGTCACGCATCCCGTGGGCGTCATTTACAAGTCCAGCCGCTACGTCAATTCCGCCATGCAACAGTTCCTAGGTGACCTCAAAGGCATGCCGGAAACCCATTTTATCAGTTCAGAATAATCAGATGTTTTACCAGCCTGAAAGGAGAGACAGCATGAAGTTCGATCTGCATACGCACCATTTTCGCTGCGGTCATGCCGACGGGAATATCCGCGACTACGTAGAGGCAGGGATCGCAGCCGGACTGTCGGTCATCGGAATCAGCGATCACACCCCTTATTTCGGGAACCCCGAAGAGCATCCTTTTCCGCACATCGCTATGGCCAAAAAGGAATTTGCCAATTACGTCGAAGAGGTCTTGAAACTGAAGCAGGAGTATGAGGGCAAAATCGATGTGCTGCTGGGCATTGAATCCGACTATTTTCCGGCCCACGCAGAAACTTACCGGCAAGTCCTCTCCCAATACCCGTTCGATTACATCATCGGCTCGGTACACAGTGTTAATGAAGTCAGCATCTTCAATAAACGACGCTGGAAAAGCCTGACCGACGAGCAGCGGATCGCGGACAAGGAAACGTATTACGCCCTGATCCGGGAATCGGCGCGAAGCGGCATGTTTCAAATCCTGGGCCATATCGATGCCATGAAAGGAAACTATCCCGCGTTCTCCGATATCCCCGCCGCCGAAGCCATCGACGAAACCTTGCAGGTTATTGCGGAAAACCGGGTGGCGATCGAAATTAATACGTCCGGCAAAACGAAGCTCTCGGGAGGCTGGTATCCTTCAGACTCTATTTTGGAACGGGCGCTCCATTTCGGAGTGGATGTTACTTTCGGATCCGATGCCCACACGCCGCTCCGCGTAGCCGACGAATGGGATGATGTCGCCACTCGCCTGAAAGAAATCGGATTTACCGAGTGGGTATATTACAAAAACAAGCAAAGGATTGCCGTTGCTCTGTAAAAAAAGTACAAGTACAAAAAAAGGGAACCCGTACGATACACGCCGGATTCCAAAGACAAATATATTCAAAAGGGGGTCATGTGATAAGTTTACCCTCTTACTATTAGGGATTGATCACAGGTATATTTCATTTGTGTAACAAATACTTTCGCGCTTTTCAGGAGATACCGGAGAGACTAATTCATAGAATCTTAAAGGTCCTCCGGAGCCGCTGTTCATAAAGAGAGAACCGGACGCCTCCTCATCCGAGATAAGCGAAAACCCGCATTTGCGCAAAACTTGTTCCGAAGCCGGATTGTCGACGCTGCACCTCGCTTCGATCCGGTTCAAGTTCAGCGTTTGAAATCCGTACTTCAATAGCGATTTGGCCGCCTCCGTCGCAAATCCCCTATTCCAGAAATCCGGAGAGAGCAGATAACCCAGTCTGGCTTTGCCCGTTTCCGGTACCCAGAATTGCAGGGAACACACCCCGATCAAGCCCCCCGTCTCCTTTACCTCAACCGCAAAATGAAGATCCCTCATGCTTTGGTACGTATCATCAAAATAACGGAACAACCGGGCCGGAAACATCAGCGTTCCACGTTGAAAGGAAGTATAGCGGCGGACCAAAGGATCACTAATGCAGCAAAAAAGCGCTTCGGCATCACCGGCTCCGATTTTTCTCAGCCGTAACCGTTCGCTTTCGAGCGTAGGAAATTTCTCTTTCAAGCTATTCCGCAAATCCATACCTGATCGTCTCCTCTCGGGTTATATCATCAGCTATACCCCTTCGTCTTCTTCCAATTCCCGATCGTTTAACGTATTGTCGGATGCGTTGGGATTCACTTCTTTCATGAAGATCTGCCGGAACACCCCGATCATGGAAAGCGCATAAGCGACCGTAATGAAGCTGAAAAATATCTCCATGACGACGACCAATCGGGACGTATTGTCCACCGGCCTCACATCGCCGTATCCCACGGTAGTGAATGTGGCCACGCTGAAATAGAAAAACGTAATGAATTGGGAAAGCGTCCCTTCGCCCAAGTTTTCTCCGGCAAAACTTCCGCCTTTAAAAAGCTTGTAGATCGAGGTATACACAACCGTAAAAAAAATGATGCAGCTCAGCGTGGCGATACTGATCCGGACGACGGCCGACTTCAAGCTGACTTCCCGCTTCACGGCGGAATCGGCGATTCTGCGGAAAATGTACAAAATATAAAACACGACGGAACCTAGAACAAACAACAAGATAATGCACCGCAAAACCGCATCGGATTGGAACACCGCCCCGAAATCGACCCAGCCGAGGAGGTCCTCCAGGGAGACGGCCACATAAATCAGAATCGGCGCGAGCAAAATCACCCGGCTGGTTACCCGTTTGTCCAGCACATAAAAAAGAAAGGCCAACCCGATCAGGGCGGCGCCATTCACCCAAAGGATCCATGATTGCATCAAGATCTACCTCCCGGATTGTTCAATACCTCGGGAATCCTGATAATCATTACCCAAACCAACGGGCTTAGTATCCAATTAGAGGCGGGCTATCACCCTGTTTAATCTTTCCACTTCCGACGGGTTGATTTTTAAGGTGACTTCCGGTACCCCGGTGCCGCCAAAGATCCATTCATACCTGAACAGCTTGGAGTCAAGAATGACCGGCAATCCGTGTCCGATCAGGGGGACGCTCCCTATAGAAAATCCGGTGGCCTCAACCACCTCCCGGGGCTTCGCCAGCTTGAGCTTTTCAAGACCGGCTTTCTGCGCAACCTCGGCAAAATCGACTCGTCCATAATCCCCCGAGATGATCAGCGCCGCATATCCGTCATCGCCTTTTACGATCAGTGCGGGAGCCGTCTGACCCAGCTCGATTCCGAACAGGTCGGCGCCATCCTGGGCGGATGCAATGGGCCTTTCATGGGATATGATTTCATATTTAGCCTGGTTTTCTTGCAGGAAATGTACTAGTTTCTCCATGATCTGTCTCCTTTTTGATTGTAACCGGATTGCCTCTCATCGCACCGAACAAATAGAGCAGAACATAGCAGAAGCAGGTGATCAGAAACATCCATTTGCAAAAATGAATCGCATGACTCAAGTTATCCATATTCGTGAAATACAGAGCAATATCCTTTAGCAGTTGAACGGGATGACGCAAAATATCCCAGCTATTGAACCGGATAAAGCGGCCCAGATAAACTCCGAAGCTGCTGAACGCCAGTACGGCAAACGCAAAAACCCACCCTGCGACGCTACCGAGCGCATTGCGGACCAGCCGGTGAACCGAAGCGAGCGAGACCGAACCCAGCGCCAAGCCTAGCAAGGCTACGAAAAGCACCGTGTACAGATGGTCCCAGAACAACATATCCGACCAGAATCTGCCCTGCGAGGAGATCGGGTAACGCGCGAACGGATGCAATAAATCCGTAACTAAATAAGCTGCATTGGGATAAAAGAAAAACCAGATGAGACCTACCGATAGAAACAGTACACCCTTGAGCAGCCGGGATCTCATGAGACTGATCAAATCTAAGAAGATGGCAAGTCCGGCCGGAATCCAGGCCAAAAACGTATTCCAGACCAAGAACAGATACGGCGGCCTTCCTCCGGACGGCAGCCTGATTTCAACCACATATTTCATCCCGATTACGGTACCTATAAACATAACCGCATATAAAAATAGTTTGGCGGGGTAGCCTAATTGCCGAAGCTGTTGCTGCACTTTGCTCTCCTCCCGTCTGTTCATCCTTTTCTATGTCTTCACCATACTTACAGCCTATATACGTATGAATGCGGATGATTGTTACGACGGGAGCAGCTTGGCCATATAAAGCTCATCGACGAAGCGGTCGCCTAAGCGGATGGAATCTTTCTTGATGCCTTCGGTTTCAAAGCCCGCTTTCTTATATAGGGCGATTGCCGCTTCATTGTGCGCCATTACCGTGAGTTCGAGCCGGTGAAGGTTCCGCGCTTCCGCCCAGCGTTGCAGTTCGGTGAACAGCCGGGTGCCCACGCCTTGCCCCGAAAAGGCTTGCCGGATGCCGAGGACCAGGTAAACCGAGTGCCGGTTACGTTGATAGGAGGAACCGTAAGCTCCCAAGTAACCGGCCAGTTGCCCATCCGCTTCGGCCACGAAAATCATCGAATGGTCTGCCGCCAGCAGCGCCGCAATTTTCTGCCGCTGTTCTTCCGGGGTGATACGCCGTTCCCCCGGCTCCAGAAGCATGAATTCCGTCTCTTTATCTAGAGTAAGGCACAGCTCCAGAAAAGCCTCCGCGTCTTCTTCCCTGATGTTCCTGATAATCACGTCCATTTCCGGCTCACCCCTCGAGCGCTTCATTCCGAAGCACCATATGAATATGATCTTCCCAAATTCCGTTGATTTTCAAATAGCGCAGCGCCAGACCTTCGTGATAGAAGCCCGCCTTTTCCGCCACTTTGAGCGAAGCCTTGTTCCGGGGCATGATGTTGGCTTCGATCCGGTGCAGTCCCAATTCGGAGAAAGCGTAATCCGCCAATGCAGCCACCGCCTCCGTCATCAAGCCGCGGCCTTGCGCCGACTGGTCGATCCGGTAGCCCAAATGGCAGGACTGAAATGCTCCGTACACGATATTGCTGAGCGCAATGGAGCCGATCACCTTTTCGGGCTCCTCCTTCCGGAACATCCATAGCTTATAAAGCTCTCTCTTTCTGAATTGGGAGAACTCCTTAACCAGCAAATCCTCCTGATAGGCGAGGGTGAAGAATTCCTCGCTCCGCACCGCCTCCCACGGTTCGAAGAACTCCTTGTTCCGCAGCATAAATTCCAGGACCTCTGCGGCATTCCTTCCGTCCAGCACTTTCAATATCAAGCGTTCGGAGTGTAAAATAGGTTTCATAGTTTACCTCGATTCTATTCTATAATTCAACTTATATCGCTTAAAGGAGTGCCCGCATGCAGCCGTTTACCGCTCAAGTTATTGAAGTCATATCGTCCATTCCCGAAGGAAAAGTCATGACCTACGGACAAATCGCCAGAGCTGCGGGCAGCCCGCGCGCGGCACGGCAAGTCGTCCGGATTTTGCATTCGATGAGCAGTAAACACCTTTTGCCGTGGCACCGGGTCATTAACGCAAAAGGAGAAATTGCCATCCGGGACGACGAGTCTTTTTTCCTGCAAAAAATGTACCTGGAAGCGGAGGGCGTCACCGTAGGGGAAGATGGGCGAATTGATCTTGTCGAGTTTCAATATGCACCTCGCTGATCGGATTTTTTATTTGGCATATGTAAGGAAATAGCGAAAGTTACTTAAAGGTGCGATGAGCAGTTCCCGGGTTCTGACGAGCGGTTCTAAAATTCTGGCGAACAACTCCGAGACTCAAGATCAGTTTGTGCAGCTCCCGGGTTCTAACGGACATGGCGGCCGTTAATCGGCCTATTTTCCGTGCTTTTTGATTCTAACGGACGCCACGGACCTTAATTGGCGGTTTTGCCGTGAATTTGGCCCATTTTGGGTAAATTAACGGTCCGTGTGTCCGTTAGATTTTTACCGAGGCTGATTTGTCCCGATTAACGGCTGTGGTGTCCGTTAAAAACTTTCGGCGTCACCCTATCGCTATCCATACCGCGCCCCGCAGCCAGCCTATTTATTGAAGGCCGTATTCTTTTACCGCTTGCTTGATGTCGGTATTGATGGCCTTGATATCCGGTCCGGATGCCGGTTCATCGCTCAGCCGGTACTTCTCTTTTAGCTTCAAAATGGCGTATATACGCTCATCCAGCATCTCTTCGCTGATCTTACCCTGCTCCACGGCCTCGGTAATCGCTTGGATCACCGCTTGCTCCTTCTCGTAGTCATGTCCGACCAGCACAATATTTCCCCCGGCCACAATGAAATCTACCGCCGCATCTTCGATTTTGTAATTTTCAGTGATGGCCCCCATGGTCATATCATCCGAAATCACGACTCCTTCATAACCGAGATCCTCCCGCAGCAAGTCGTGAATAACCGCTTTAGAGAACGATGCCGGGTGATCGGGGTCCAGCTTGGGCATGAGCAAATGGGCAATCATAACGACGTCTACGCCATCCTCGATCGCTGCTTTGAATGGAACAAGTTCCAGCTCCTTCAGCCTTTTCAGATCGTGCTCAACGACCGGCAGCCCCAAATGGGAATCCACCGACGTATCCCCGTGACCGGGAAAATGCTTCACGACGGGAATCACTCCCTTGTCGCTCAAGCCCTCCATTGCTGCGAGGCCCATCTTGCTAACCACTTCCGGCGTATTTCCAAACGCCCGGTCCCCGATCACGGGGTTATCGGGATTGCTGTTCACATCCAGAACAGGAGCGAAATCAAGATTGAGGCCGAAACCGGCCAACTCCTCGCCGATAATGCCATAAGCTTCTTCCGCTGCCTCCGGATTGCCGGTCTTGCCGATGTTGGCGGCGGTCGGCATTTTGGTGAATTCCCCCGGCATCCGGGAGACTCGCCCGCCTTCTTCATCCACGCTCAAAAAGAGCGGGACCGGGTTAGCCTTATTATCCTTCTTCAATTGATTGAACAATTTCAACGCCTGTTTACTGTTCTTGATATTATCCTTATAAAAAATAAAGCCTCCGACATGGTAGGTCTCAATGAGATCCTTGGTATGTTCATCCGCTTCGGTCCCTACCATTCCTACCAGCACCAGTTGCCCGATCTTTTCGGCGGTGGTCAGCTGATCCAGTTGGTCGACTACGGGGTCCGTAGCTTCCTCTTGAGGTGGTGACGGTTCGGCATTCTCCTCCTGCTGCGGATCGTTTGCGGAAGGGGAGGATGGATCCGGGTTCTGGCCCTGGTTCACGCCGTTCCCATCGGATTCGGGAGTGGCCGAGTTCCGGGATGCGCAGCCTGCGATCGTCAGAATTAATATTAATGCCATCGTGCATATCAACCATTTTCTGCTTTGTCTCATGACTCCTCCTGACCGGCATGTCTTCCTGCCGTTTCCCAGCGGTTCGCGTATTTTTGCAGCCGGGGATGAATAACGGAAGGTTCCTCCGAGAGGATTAGCCGGATGTTCTTGATCCACTCTTCAAAGGAAGAGAAGGAAGCGAATAAATTGGCCGTTTCGGGCGTCAGATACAGAAAGTAGGGAGAAGGATATTTTTCCGCCAAAAAACGGAGCGCCGAGTCGATCGGCGTGTATTTTTTACGTTTCCCCTCCCAGCCTTCCACCGTGATATCGGAATGTTGCCGTTCCCGCCGCCAGTCATGAAGCTCGTCCTCCCTTTTGAAAAAAGAACGTACCGGCTCTTTGGACATGCGTCTTACCGTCTCCTCATGCAGGGGATACAGCACCAGTTTGCTGAAGGAGCGCTCCTCCAAAATCGAAACGGCGCGTTCCAGCTCCGCTTCGGACGTATTCTCGAAAGTATCGTAATAGATTAACGTACCTTTTCGCTTCGCGACAGGCGGTTCATAGCCAAAGGGGACTTGTATATTTTGTCTCATGTTCGGGTTCCTCCGGGATTCGAAATGGATATTCTAGTTAAAATTACCCTGCCAGACTTGATTTATTCCATTATAGCTCCAACATCCTGCAATTTCATTATCTTGCTTTTTCATCCCAAAATGCGTACATATGTTCAGGATAGGGGGTATAATGAGCGTGGAGGTGAGTTAAGTGTCCGACTTTAAAGTGACGGAAGATCAATGGCGGTCTATTATACTGAATGATGCCGCTAGCGACGGGAAATTTTTCTACGCCGTAAAAACGACGGGCATTTTCTGCCGTCCTTCCTGCAAATCCAAGCCTCCCAACAGGGAAAACATCTCCGTATTTCCGGATGCCGAACACGCTATGTCCGCCGGGTATCGCCCTTGCAAACGCTGCAAGCCTACCGGCCTGCGGCTTCCCGATGAGGAGTGGATCTCGGTGGTGGCCGAATATATCGACAACCATTATATGGAGGAATTGAATCTGCAGTTGCTCGCCGACCTCGCGCACGGCAGTCCCTATCACCTTCACAGAACGTTTAAGAAAGTGAACGGGGGCACGCCCGTGGAATATATTCAGAACGTCAGGATCGAACAAGCCAAATCCCGCTTGCTGACAACCAGTCAACCGGTGGCGGAGATCGGCAAGCAAGTCGGACTCGCCAATACGCCTTATTTTATTACCCTGTTCAAAAAAATCACCGGCCTTACGCCGGCCAACTATCGAACCTTATACGCTTCCGTACCGAAAGGAGAACTTTAATATGGGACAAAACGACCCGATTTACTGGAGTCATCTCATTAACGAAAATTGGAGCCTGATTGTTGCCGCCGGGGAACAAGGACTCTGCTTTGTCGGCTCCCAGGGAGCGGATATCCAGGAGCTGGAGGACTGGGCGAAGCGCCGCTTCCCCGGCCGTCCCCTGATCCGCGATGAAGCCCGGCTTCAACCCTATGCCAATGAAATCGAAGCCTATCTGCTCGGCAAGCTCACGGACTTCTCCATCCCCTTCGAAGCAACGGGAACCCCGTTCCAGCAAGCCGTTTGGCAAGCGCTTTGCGACATCCCGTACGGGCAAACCGCGTCGTACTCCGATATCGCACTTGCAATCGGCAAACCAACTTCGGTGCGCGCCGTCGGCACGGCGATCGGCGCCAATCCGGTGCTGATCACCATTCCGTGTCATCGGGTGATTGGGAAGAATGGAGGGCTGGCAGGGTATCGGGGCGGGATTGAGATGAAGAGTCGGTTGTTGGGGATCGAGGGAAGAGCGGAGTAGGGTTTGAGGGAGTAAGTAGCTGTTGGTGTGTGAGGTTGTGGGTGAAGCATGGGGATTTTATCTGGTAAAAAGGTGGAATCCGCTTCCCTGACATGGGGAAAGCGGATTCTTTTTTTATCACTATGTTTGTTGCTACCCCCTTTTATAGTTCATTCATCCTGTTCATTTTATTGGATCATTAGTCCCAGCTTGGATATCATGTTATGTGATGTCAATGCCTTCATCGAATCAACTATTTGATTACTTGAAATATTTCTTTAAATGTTCTATTAAATTATTATAGTTATCTGGATCTTTGTTTGTAATAATTGCATTAACATACTGAACTGCTTTATCATCAAAAAATAATTTAACTTTTAAGTTTTCATTAATAATTAGATTAGTAGCTTTTAAAGTCTCTTCATTCCTTATAATCAGGCCAGCTAAATCAATAATTCTTAAAGCAATTTCTTTTTGAGTTTTATATTCTTCCATTCTTTTGTTATTTTTATATTCAAGTGATTTTGAAAAGTCGCCCCCGATAAAAACTGTCCCAATTAATGTTGCAATAGATTGAATTAAGGTCATATTTAGAAAACTTGTTGGTTCCTGCTTTGATTACAATATCATAAAGCAAATATCCAATAAATCCAAAGAGAACAACAAATACAATAACTGTAATAATCGAGTATATACTACCCTTTATGGTTTTGGTGGTTAATCATTAAGGACTCCTTTATTACTTTATTTAATTTGATTTCACATAACGTTCTGATAATCACAAAACGACCCAACGGTAGATATCTCTTATCCTAGGCTGGGTCGTTTGCTGTCTAAGCCTTCTTCCATGATTATACATCTGACATCAAGGGGTGGATAGCCCTGATGTATTAGACAAAGTAAACACACATCATTGTGTTAGCTTAATCAATATTTCGTGTAATAATATTTCTAGATTACCTTTATAGGGTTCTAATTGATTTTTCGTGGGTAATTCTTCTCTTCGTCGAATAATTTGATGTGTATGGAAATCAGCAATATCTCGTAAATTTTCATCAAGTTGTTTCAAAATTTCCTTAATGCTTCTTGAACTGTTTGCTACTACTTGCTGAAAAGTCTTACTATCAAATATAGGAGGGATATAATTAATCAATGCTCTAATTAATAGTGAAACTGATATATAATTTCCTTTATGATAGTTCGAATTAATTTCGATACATAGTTGTACTAGTTTTTTTAGATCAAAATTCTCATTTTTAACATCCAAAAGAGAAGTGATGATTGTTCTCGATACATACAAATCATTGCTAGCTTGTGTAGAATAAGATGGTTCTGAAATATAATCCTTTACATCCTGCATTATTGGTCTCACATCAGAAAAGATATCATATACTTCATAAATTGTTGAAACTCTTGTATCTATGTCACCAATAGTTTTTCTTAAAAATTCATCATCAATTCTACTAGCGTAATACTTAAATTTTTTAATAAAAATAGAAAAAACATATATTACGTTAGAGATCTCATCTGGATCACTACTAGGCCCACATGGTTTAAAACCCTCTAGGCATTCTATAGATTCTATAATTTTCTCTTTTAATCTTTGATTCATAGTTTTTCACCTTGCTTTGTGCATATTGTTTTGGTATTCACGAAACACCGAAGTTCTAGATAGCTCTTATCGTAGGCTAGGGTGTTTGTTGACTGAACTTATTCCATGATTATACAAAAGTTAACCGAGAGACGATAGCCCGCTGCTTGAATAATGTGTTATCTGATATCTTGCCTTAGGAAAGTTTAAAAAAATTATTCAAGGATTTTTTTCGCCTTTTCAATCAATTTATTTAATAATTCGATCATAAGTTCAGAACTAAAACCAATCATAAAAAATAGTAATTGGGGTTGAGATACCTCAAGCGTTTTACCGTCTTTCGTAAAGACCGTGCTTATCATAAAAGCCATAACAACCGCAGACGTTAACTTTAAAATGATATTATAATTTTTAGATTTATTTAATTGTTCAGTTACAAAATAAGTAAATGCTCCGATTATACTTATTAGTAAGATTGATAAAAACACCCTAATATCAGTACTGTTTATTAACGAATAAAGTACCGCATACAACACTACTAGTATAGATAGTAATAAATATGTATAAAGAGACCGTTTACTGATGAGGCTACTTGACCTTTTCTCTAAAATTATTATTTTGTGATTAAGATCAATTGCACCTTCAGCATCAGATTCACCTAAAACAACAAATTGCTTTTGAAGATCTTTACACTCGATTAAAATTTTTTCATCTTTTGACTCTGCGTATTTTTCAATAAACTTACTCAGTCTATTCAGTTTCTCTCCTAATTCAACTTTTGAATAAAATTGCACAACTATTCACCTACTAATTAAGTAATAATAGATTTTGGCTGATGTTTCAGAAAACGTTGTCCGTATTCACGGGGCCCGAGAACCCTTAAGCTCCAGAGGGCTTTCACGACGGTAGGTGTTAAGTCTAGGTCATTGTTAATTAATAAATATATAAGTAATCTTACTTCGTTTAAAATTCATACACTGAATATTACGCTTCACAAAGGAAAAATTTGCACTCTTCCTCACTATTTACTTTTCCTGATAGATGTTCAATCAAAATCAGATAATTTGCAGTTTATTGTTTCGCAGTAGGAATGCGGTGGTATCTGATGGAATGCCAGCCTTGAATTAACCTCCAAAATTCTTACTTTTCAAATAAACATCCATCTCATCATCTGTTTTAATAGGATCATACTCACTCTTTACTTTTCCAATTTTTATATCCTCAGTAATATGAATAAAGAACTTTTTAAAGTTTTCATTAAGTCCAATTAGTCTATCTATTGTAGTCCAATCAAGTTCATTTCTATCTCTAGCTGGTAATACAATCTCACTTTGTGAAACAACTTCACTATTAAGCTTGATTAGCCCAATACCAAATGCACTATTCAACCTTTGTAACTCATTCATCAATTCCGTATCATCTTTGATTTCTAAACAAACTAGATAACCTTCATGAGCCCAACTTGAGTTTGAGACAGCTTGAAAATAATACTCTCTCAAATTAGAAAAATTCAAATTAACTTTAAGCTCAAATGAATATAGTTTTATCGAATTTACTGATAGTGATTTTTGTAAATCAGTGGTCAATTTATCGAAATCTTCAAATGGAAAATAAACTCCAACAATATCTGGATGAATCCATTTATTTTCACCTTTTTGCTTTTTAAGCGAGTATTCATGATATATTGTACGAGAATAAGCTTTAAAGTGTTGATCTTCATTAATAAATTTCACGAGTAAAGGATGCAAATCTCGTTCATTAAAATTAAGTTTTTTTTCGGATTGCTCTTTTCTTTCTAATTTTTTCTCTATCTCTAAAGGAATCTCTTCTTCCTGATATTCTCTTAAATAAAATCGAGTTGGACGTTTTCCAACCTTAACATACTTTGAATTTAAATTATCTCTCATATTCACATACATTCTCGCGCTAATAGTTTTCCATGGAGTCTTACCCACACTACCAACTTTCTTATCGATTCCTAATTCTTTTGCTTTATCCCATATCTCTCGCTCAGATAGAGGTTCTTTTACCTTTTTATATACTTCATCTATTAAATCAAAAAATGAATAGGATGCCATTGTGTTTACCCCTCTTTGAATTACACTATTTTAATCATTTTATTTTGTAAGCATTCTTTCAAATAACGTTGTTGCATTCACAAACCCGAGAGCCTGAAGTGAGCGTTAGCGAACGGGTTGTCAGACTTCGACTCGTAATACTTCTTTGAATTTCCCCGTGCGGACTGAGGGATCGTCAGCAACCGCGTGAATAAGGTGCTATCTGAAGAATCAAACATCTTTGAGATACTAGAATAAAGATCCTATATATCCTCCAATAATCAACATAATAAATGCTGATATTAATCCCATAATCCAATTGTCCTTTATCATATCTGCAATCCCTTGAAAGCTGAATCCATATTTATCAAGTATTTTTGAATCGGTTTTCAGATTTCCACCCGCAGTTCGTTCTAATAGTGTTTGAATGCAATCAACCTTTCTTAGAGTAGACTGATGTAACTTAACATATTCTTTGTTTGTAAATGCACTTGCCTCTTCTGCACCCGCGAGCATATCCTTATTTGTTATGTTATTTCTCTCAATAATTTTTTGGAATCGTGGGTGTCCTATGTATCTTAATCCATAAATATCAACAAGATATCTTGATAGATCAACTTTATTATCGTCACTAATTGCTTCAGAAACGCCCCCGAGAACCGAAAACCTATGATCTAATGCTTCAAAGCCATAATTGATGTCTCGCATATTCCAGTGAACCCATGTAAAAGTTCGATGATTGCGAACGAATGTATAGTAATCATTTAACATTTCTTTCTCAAGTTCGTTATACTTGTCTTCAATTTGTTCAAATGGAACATTATTAAGTTCTGCTACTTTGTGTATTGAAAAAGATTTTGTTTGTCCTGTTGCCAAGTATCTTATTGCTATCGAGGTTATACGAGGTGTCCTGCCATTTGGAATATTATAAAAGCTCTCACACGAATAATGTACAGCGAGCGAATGTGTTGAATTATCTACAATACTGATGATTTTTTCTAATGCTTTTCTTCTTTTTTTAGCTCTATTCAATGTTGGCATTTTATTTGTCGTCCTTTCATACTTTCCTTTCTGATATTTCACCTAATGTAATATTCACAAACATCGTGAAATACGAGAATACAACTAAATATACGAACAATCTATCACTAGAACCGTTTTGTTGAACTAGCCTCTAGCCCTATAGAACTAATCTTATTTTACAATGAATGGAATAAAATGACGAACAAATAATTTTTTGCTCACAAAAAAACTCCCGCTAATGAGTAGCGAGAATAAGTGGCCTGTTTCTTTCTTATTTACATAATAGCAAGCACATACTTATCCCTGATTTCATATTCACAAAATCCACTTTTTTCTCCCAAGCCTGCCCCATCAATCTCACTCCTTAACCCCCTTCCCCTCCCCCAAAAACACCTCCACCATAACCAAAGCCCCCATCCTAAACCCCTGAACAAAAGCCTCACTTGTTACCATCGAGTTAGACTCACCGTTCAAATCCAGGATTTGCTCAAGGATCTCAAAATCACTCTCGGAAAATTTCCGTTTAACTTCCTCCAACAACTCTGAGTTTTTTCTATTAATCTCTCGATATTCGGGGTCCGTGGGAACAATCCGTTCTTCGGGACGTAGGTTCCCGTAATACAATTCTTCTATAATATTTTTCATTGGCTCGCCCTCAAGTGCCTTTATTAAAGTAAGAAGTTAGCGCTTGGTCAAACTCCCCCGAGGCAATTTTATCCTATACGATTAAAGAGAGTTGAATTTTATGCGATATTCGCATAAACGATATCACAAAAGACGCCCGTGACCGATCAAAATCGATCCAGGCGCCATCTTTTTTCCATTCCTTAGTTGCGTCCGGGTCAACGCGATATCATTCAATCGTCCTATTCCGTGTAACCTCACTTCCGAGAAAGCCTCCGCCTCTGATATAGCCCCACCCCCGCCAAAAAATACACCAAAGTAAGTATAAGAATCATAAACAAATCAAACTTAATTTCGTTCCATCCCGCCCCGTAATTCAGCACTTTATTGAAGGCATTGACCGTATGCGTTAGCGGCAAAATATCCGTAATGCCCAGCGAATGTCCCTGGATCGAAAACAGATGCAGCTTCGGCAGCGGGAACATGCTGCCCGAGAAGAACATGAGGATAAAGAAAGGGAAGCAGCCGATGGTTAGAACATCGAAAACCGTTCTCAGGAAGCTCGCCACGACGAGACTGATCGAAACCATGGACAAGCTGGAAATGACGCCGACCAGCAGAATCGTACCGAAATTCCCTGCCGGGCTGTAACCTAAACCGAGCGCGGTCCAATAGGAAAGCACCATCGCGCCCACAGCGATGAAGGCTTGCACGATGCAGATCGCCGCAAGGAAATGAAAGGCGCCGAGACGGCTGAGTTTCAGGCGGATCAGTGTTTTTTTGTCGTTCTTTTTTACGATAGAAGCGGTTGCGGTAAAAAGGATCATTAAGATGGCCAAGGTGAGTAGTCCGGGGACGTATCCGTCGAACTCGTTCGTGGGGAGTTGTTGTTCCAAAAAGGTCTCGGAGATCGTAATCGGTAGCGTGATCTTTGCGGCCGCCATCCCTTGTTTCTGGACTTCATCGGCAACCATGACCGCGGCGACGGGATACCGTACGTTATTCATGCTTCCATACAAATGGGCGACGGAGGGCAGAGTTGAATAATCCGGGGGAAGGACCATGCCTATATCGATGACTTTTTCTTTTACTCTTCCTTCTAATTCTTCCCCATTTGCGAAGTGGCTTATATTGAATAGTTTGTTGCCGTCGGGTCCCTTTTTCCGATCGATCATTTCGATCAGCGCGGTCGACGCTTTCCCCTCATCCAGGTTTAGGATTCCAAGTTCATAAGTCGTCGCCCCGCGTCCATATAGGAGGTACATAATCAGCAAAAAGAACGGAGCAAACAGCAACACCATCGCAAGCACTTTCCAATCCCTGATATTCTCTTTAAAGGTTTTGATGACGGACGCCGCCAGTTTCATTCGCGAAGCCCCCTTCCCGTCAAAGAAATAAACGCATCTTCCAGCGTACGCTTCCTGATCGTCATGTCTTCAATCTGGACGTGAAAAGCCTTTAACGTTCGGTTAACCAAGGGAATTTGCTCCATCACATCGCTTGCGCCCAGCAGCAACAGACCGTCGGATACCTTTTTGTCCTTAAAAACGGGCGGAAAAGAATCCAGCAGCTTGCCGATTTCATCCTCACGGATTCCGCTGATTCTCACCTGTAAAATATCTCCCGCCCCTGAAGTTTCTTTAAGTTTGTCGGGGGTATCGATCCGGAGTATTTTTCCGTGGTCCATAATGGCTACCCGGTCCGACAAACGGTCGGCTTCGTCCATGTCATGGGTGGTAAGGATGACGGTTCTTTGACTGCCCAGTCGCCTTATAAAATCACGCACCAGAATCCGGCTCTGCGGATCAAGCCCGGCCTGCGGTTCATCCAGGATGATCAACTTCGGGTCATGCACGACGGCCAGGGCGACATTCAGCCTTCTTTGCATGCCTCCCGATAGAGTCCCCGCAAGCTTATTCCGTTTACCCGCAAGCCCCAGAGTCTCCAAAAGAGCTTCGGCCCTTTGTCCGGCGGCTTTCGGGGATAGTCCATAGGACATTCCGACAAACTTTAGTTGTTCATGGCACGTTAACTGTTCCCAGATCACAATGTCCTGGGGGCAGAACCCGATCATGCTTTTGATCCGAGGATAGCCGGTGGACATGGGAATTCCGTCAAACGCCATATGTCCGGCATCCGCCTTAAGCAGGCCGCACAGCATGTTGATCGTGGTGGTTTTCCCGGCCCCGTTGGGCCCGAGCAACCCGAAAACCTCTCCCTTAAGTACCGAAAAGCTTACCTTGTCTACTGCCGACAGGTTACCGTAATTTTTACTTAACCCTTCCACGGAAAGAAATACTCCATTTGGCATTTCTTCATATCCCCTTTGAATTTGATTCAAGTCCCGAACAGTCGATCAATAAAATCAAAAGCAATTCCCCTGTTATCCGTGCGCTCCACGGGCATAAAATCATGAGTCCGAAAGAAACTCAACCCGTAAATCATCGCCAGCAAAGCATACGCTGCGTGCTTGTCAGCAAGTGCATTTGTCGAATCTGCCTTTCGGGCATGGCGGATCAACGACGAGATCCCTTCTATATCCCGGGCATACGTTTCAAGCATTACCTTTCTCAGTTCCTCATCGATCGCGGCCATGGAGATAAATTGAATGAATATTTTCGCGATCCTTTCCTGGGGTAACCGGATGTGCTCCGCCCCTTCCAGCGTGGAGACCTGGATCGTTTCTTGGCTTGTGCCAGTCACCGGAGGAAGGGCGACCTCCACGACGGTTCTTACCATCTCCAGCGGAGGCATGCCTTCTTTAATGGAAGAACCAATCTTTTGACTATAGGCCGATAAGAATGCTTTAAGGCTTTCGAGAATCAGATTCTTCTTGGATTTAAAATAGTAAGCGACGATTCCCTTTGAAAATCCCGCTTTGGCCGCGACCATATCCAGGGTGACCCGATCGATGCCGTGTTCGCAAATGCATTCCAGGGTGGCGTTAATGGTTTCTGCTCTTCGTACAGGCTCCATTCCTTGTTTGGGCATAATCCGCTCTCTTTCTGTTTTTATTTTGACCAGTCAGTATAATATAAACAGTAAACTCCCGAAGCCCTCTGTATCAAAGAAAAAAGTCACAACCTTTGAGGTGTCCGAAAAAAATATACAAAAATGGCAGCCCTAGACTGGATAATAAAGTCCTGGACTGCCGCTGATTTATTAAACTATCGTCTCCTGTTTAGCTAAACATTAAGCTGCATTCCGTTTGTACGCACGCACCGCAAATAGATATGCGACGATCATGATCCCTAAGCACCACGCTAAAGCGACCCAGATATCATTGCCTACCGGTTGATTTGACAATAGTGCACGGAGGGTCTCTACGATAGACGTCACCGGCTGGTTTTCTGCAAAGACGCGAACGACAGTCGGCATCGTCTCGGTCGGCACAAATGCCGAGCTGATGAATGGCAGGAAGATCAACGGGTAAGAAAAAGCGCTTGCCCCTTCCACCGTTTTTGCGGATAGTCCGGCAATGGCCGCGACCCAAGTCAAAGCCAGCGTAAACAGCACGAGTATACCGGCTACGGCAAGCCAAGACAGTACCCCCGCCGATGATCGAAAACCCATAATGAGCGCTACGAGAATGATGACGACAACGGAAATGACGTTGGATACCACCGAGGTCAGCACGTGCCCCCAAAGTACAGTGGAACGCGCAATCGGCATGGAGTGGAACCGCTCAATGATGCCCCGTTGCTTATCCAAAAACAGGCGGTAAGCCACGTAGGCCACTCCGCTGGCAATAGCCATAAGCAGTATACCGGGCAACAGGAAGTTCACATAGTTATCCGTACCGGTTTCGATGGCGCCGCCAAACACATAAACGAACAGCAGCATCATTGCAATCGGAGTGATGCAGACGGTGAAGATGGTGTCCATACTGCGGAAAATATGGCGCATGGAACGTCCGAGCATCACGCTCATATCGCTGAAAAAATGTTTTTTTGCCGTCTCCATTAGATGGCCTCCTTTTTACCGATGATTGCGAGGAATATTTCCTCCAATGTCGGCTGTTTTTCAACATACTCTACCTTCGCTTTCGGGAACAGCTGTTTCAGCTCTGCGAGCGTACCGCCCGCAATAATCTTGCCCTCGTGCAGAATGGCAATTCGGTCGGCAAGCTGCTCGGCTTCCTCTAAATACTGCGTGGTCAGGAATACCGTCGTGCCGCTGTCCGCTAGCTCTTTTACAATCTTCCAAACCTCGATACGCGCCTCGGGGTCAAGCCCGGTGGTTGGCTCATCGAGGAAAATGACTTGCGGTTTTCCCACAAGGCTCAAGGCGATGTCGAGCCTGCGGCGCATACCACCCGAATAAGTAGATGGCTTACGGTCGGCCGCGTCAGTTAAGCCGAAACGTTTCAGCAAATCGTCCGCAACCTGACGCGGATGATCCAGATGCCGAAGCTTGGCAATCATGATCAGATTTTCCCGCCCGGTTAATATCTCATCCACAGCGGCAAATTGCCCGGTCAGACTGATCGCATGCCGCACATTCCCGGGTTTTGACGCAACATCAAATCCGTTTACGGTAGCGGTGCCTCCGTCCTGTTTGAGCAGCGTGGTAAGGATTCTTACAATCGTCGTCTTGCCCGCGCCATTGGAGCCGAGCAGGGCGAATATCTCACCCCGCTTCACCTCAAAATCCACGCCCTTTAAGACTTCCTTGTCTTTAAAGGATTTTTTTAGCCCTTTTACGGAAATCGCTGCATTGCTCATCCTTTTCTCCTCCTATAAACAACTATTTAGTGTGACTGGTAACCTGTATCACTTACTACCGAGTTAAAATAAAACTGAATAGCGAAGGTGGCAATTCACATTCGTAACCAGCCATTCAGTCGGTAGGTTCTACGGTAGGTTCTAGCGAGTTTACTTTTTTCTCAATCGTTCCAGAATACCTTGATTCAAATCTTCACGATACTTGGCGATATAGGTCTTAGCGTTGACCACTAGCTCATCGGCAAAGGATGCCACGTCTTCCCCGGTGATCTCCAGCACTTGTTTTCCTTCCGCCGCACCGGCTTCGAACAAATCGATTAATTCATACTGCATTTGCAGCATATCCATTCCGTTGCCCGCCGAGAAATTCCACATGTAGGTTTGAATTTTCTTAAATACAAACTGGTAGTCCTCCGGCAAGGCATCCACCCGTGCCATCATCATTTTGTACTCTTTCTTATCACCAATCATTTTTTTGAACATTTCCATCATGTTATTTTCCCTCCTCTTTATTTAAATCTGAAACTCACTTTTTTACTTTGTTCTATCCGCAGCCTTTTTTATAGCCTTGTTAACTTCTTGGTTAACAGATTCTTGATAAACATCACCGTAAGTTTTTGAATCTTTGATTAGCTCGTCGCAGAAAGCCGCTACGTCACTACCCGTCACTTCGAGCACGCCTTTCCCCAAGGCAGCGCCCTCTTCAAAAAGATCGACAATTCCTGAGAGCAAACCCGTCCCTTCGGTTAACTCCACAGGGCTGACCTTAAAGAGATATTTTTGAATCTCTTTATAAACAATCTGATAATCCTGCGGGAGCGCTTTGACGCGCGCCACGTGTGCCCGCCACTCTTTTTTGCCTTCGATCATATCCCGTATTTTCATTTGATCATCCTCCTATTTGCCTAATTTTTTGGCGATATTCCTGTTGAGCTGCTCGCGCCACTTGTCGCGGTAAGACTTCGCCCCTTCTTCGCCGGCCAGCGCTGAACAGAAGCCTTTGATATCGTCACCCAAAGCCTCTTGAACACTCTGGCCGTCCGCCGCTGTTTCTTCCAGCAGGCCAAGCACACCGTCAAGAATTGGCATGAGGTTGCGGCCGGTAAAGTCGGAGTGCGGCCACAGATTGACATTAATTTGTTCCCATGCCGCTTGATAGTCGGCCGGCAGCTTTTTGACTCGCGCTTCAAAACCTTTGAATTCTTTAGTCATGTCACTGCCGGTGATTTTTTCCCAAAAGTTCATAGTTTGTTCTCCTTTAACTCGTTCATTTTTGATGATACGAACTCCCATTTTTCCCAGAACCTCCGCAGTTCCTCGCGCCCCGCATCATTGATTGCGAAAAACTTTCGCGGCGGTCCCATGTCGGAGGGCTTCTTGGTGATTTCCACCAACTTGTTTTTTTCAAGCCGGATCAGGATGGTGTACACCGTTCCCTCCACAACATCTGTGAAGCCGAGGGCGTTCAGCCGCCGCGTGATTTCGTAGCCGTAGGTTTCTTTGCGGCTTATAATTTCAAGGACACAGCCCTCAAGCACGCCTTTGAGCATTTCCGTTAGGTTTTCCAGCACAATCACCCCTTACTATTCTGTATGACTGGTATCAAGTATTACTTACTACTACTACAAAGTAACACGCAGTAGTCAGATTGTCAATAGGGGCAAATCCTCAATGTCTAACTTCTCGGCCTCTCCAATTCTTTACTCATTTCATGATTTGGGCCGGTCAAATCTGCGGGATCAAATGTTCGTTGTATGGAAGGTTTTGGGTGGATTTATTCATAGGTAGATGGTAGATTATTCTATGGGTTATTCCGCTGAGTGTTCGTGTTCGATAAGTGTTATTGGGATAACGCGCAAGTCGAGATATACGTTACGGCTCATATTATTTATATTGGGGGATGCTACCGCATGGACAAGAATTCCGGTTATAGAACAAACGTTATAGGCGCTGGTGAAGTGGGCCGTGCCATCTCGGTCGACATGGACAATGATTCTATACATAAAACTAACAGCCTATTTTGGGATACAAAAGGGAATGAAATTTTGGGAGCGACCGCGCTCCCTCTCTATGGAGCATTTGTCTCGGAAGAAAAATGCCAGCTTTTTGGCGATGTCTCCGGAAAAAAGGTACTGGAAGTGGGCTGTGGAAGCGGTCAGTCCCTGCAATATCTGGGGGAACGCAAAGCATCTGAACTATGGGGCATGGATATATCGGAAAACCAACTCGAAAAGACAGCGCAACTTTTAACATCCTGCGGTCTTTCAGCCAAATTGATCTGTTCTCCCATGGAAGAAGAATGCGGTATACCGGAGGATTATTTTGACTTCGTTTATTCGGTGTATGCCATCGGCTGGACCACCGATCTTGAGGGGACTTTTAGCCGGATCGCTTCTTATCTAAAAAAAGACGGCGCATTTATTTTCAGTTGGTCTCACCCTATCCACAAATGTGTGGTTGCTGAAAATGATATGCTTGCTTTTAAAAAATGTTATTTCGATGAATCCTGGTATTCGGTATCCCTTGAGGACAGCACGCTGACCTTATCGGACCGTAAACTATCAACCTATGTGAACGCGCTCTCCAAAGCGGGATTTGTCCTTGAGGAAATGATTGAGCAATCTGATGATGATCTTATGCAAACGCGGGGCGATAACAGTGACTTTGCAAAAAAAGCAAAGATGCTCCCTGTAACTTTTGTAATCAAAGCAAGTAAACTATAATCCTGTTTTACTCTCAAGCAGCAGATTCCGCTCCAACAATACCTGCAATTGCTCCACCATTTCCGCCGGGGAGTAAGGCATCGATTGGAGAATCCACCATTCCACCAGGCCGGCAATCGCACTGGACAGAAATTGGCCCAGAATCTCGGGCTGTACTCCCGCACCTATGCCGCAGCTTCGGATATGCTCTCCGATTCCCTGTTCCACCATCGCCATCATCCGGTTCCGGAAGGCCGGTACCCCCTTGCTCGTCAGCAAAATGGAATAGACGGAAGCGTGCTGCTCTATAAATTCAAAAGTGCGCAGTAGTTGCGTTTTTGCGGACACCCAGCTCGGATCCCCATCCGGCCGACAACTTTCGTACAAGAATTGCAAATAAGTTTCAATGCACTGCTCCAGCAAGTCGAATTTGTCCGTAAAATGCAAATAGACGGTTCCCCGGTTCACGTTCGCCCGGTCCGCGATTTCGTGTATCGTTATTTTTTCAAACCCTTGTTCCCCCAGCAACCCGATAAAAGCTTCCAAGATCGCCTGCCGCGTTTTCATGATTCGTCTATCCATAATCCTTCCTCCCCGCTCTTACTTCTGAACATTTCGGGCGTATGTGTTGAATTATCAACGGAATCGGCGATTTTACCGATTGATCCGTGATTCCCTAGGATGCTAAGGTGATTATAATTCAACAAACGTTACTTATTCAACAAATGTTCAATATCCGGAAAGCGAGGATCGCAATATGAAGATTTTAATTTACGGCGCAGGGGTATTGGGCAGTTATTTGGCCCATGCTTTGATACGCGGAGGCAATGATGTAACCGTACTGGCGCGAGGGGCTCGTGCGGAAGAACTGGAAAGCAGCGGCCTGATCATCCGCCACTACTTCCAGCTCAAAACCTCCGTTGATCCTGTTCGGGTGATCCGGACGCTGGAACCGGAAGATATCTACGATCTCATCTTTGTGGTCATGAAATATTCGGACTTCCCTTCGGTTCTGCCGATTTTGGCGGAAAACCGGAGCAGCAACATCGTGATTGTAGGCAATAATACGGATGCCCGGGATATGCAGGTTTACTTTCAAGAGAACAGCTCTACCCGGAAAAATGTCGCTTTCGGATTCCAGGTTAGCGCCGGTCGGCGGGAGCCCGGTCGCATCGTCAGCGTCCGCGCCGGCGTACAGATGGTAATCGGTGCGCTGGATGGCTCCATTCCTTTTCGAGCGGAGTTGGATCAAGCTTTTGCCAAGGTCAAATACAAACTTGTTTACCACGAGAATATCGATGCTTGGCTAAAAAATCATATCATCCCGATTTTGGCGATCAATTACGGCACCCTCATTCATGACGGCCAAATGAAAAAGATCGCCGGTGACAACAAGCTGCTGAGTCAAATGGTCGCGGCCATGGATGAAGGCTTCCGTGTGCTGGAAGCGCTCGATTACCCCCTCGTGCCAGCGGGACAAGCGAAAATTATCCGGAGTCACCCCAAGCTGCTCCGCCTTTTTCTTAAAATTTATCATCTACTCCCGGTCAGCCGGATGGTCGACGGTTCTCCGCTTGAGATCGTCGCATTAAGCCGCGTATTTCGCGAATGGAGAAATCGGACTGACGTCCCCACTCCCAACTGGGATATGCTGGAGGGGCGAAGTGTCATACATTTGCCGAATTAACCTCCAAGAAATTAGCTAATATTTAATTGATTCCCACCAAATAATTAGCTAAAATAAAGGAAAATAGCTAATTTTGAGGTGAGACTTATGCGGGTTTCTTCCACCGATATGCAGAACAATTTCGGAAAATATTTAAAGTTTGCGGAGGCGAACGAAGAGATTATCGTAACAAGGAATGGCAAGGATGTGGCTAAATTGGCCGCTCTTTCCGAAGGTGATCCAACACTCCATAGAGAAGAGGCAATGAAATATGAATTAAGCCGCGGCACTGTGACCTACGAAGAATTCCTTGAGATGACGGAAACGTCGGAACAGCGTTTAGAGCTGATTGACGGCTTTGTGTATAACCTTGCCTCGCCTTCGTTTAAACACCAACATGCCGTACAAGAGATACTTGTTGCGTTTCACAATTGGTTAAAAGGAAAACCCTGCACCTCGCTACCCTCCCCTTTCGATATCACACTGGAAAAGGAAGAAGATAATATTTGCGTCGTCCAGCCGGATGTGGTGGTCATTTGCGACAAGGACCGAGTCGATGCAAAAGGCAAATATACGGGCACGCCGACTTTGGCGGTAGAGGTGTTGTCCCCATCCACGCGGAGCAAAGATTTGATCCGCAAGCTCGACTTATACCGAGCATGCGGGGTCAAGGAATACTGGATCGTCGATCCGATGAAGGAACAAATAGCGGTTTACGTTTTCGAGGACGGCGAAATCGCGGACATCACTTATTATTCGAAAGCCAAAGACCCCGACGTGGAGTCAGGGTGGTTTAAGGGCTTATACGTTTCGACTGAGGATCTCTTCGCCGAATTCTAGGCGGGCGCCGGACTGACCCTTCTGCGGCTTAGTTTGGCGTATCCGCCCCGTCCCCATTGGCTTGCTTGAACGAGATTTCCCACAAATAAATGGAGGCGACCGAACCGTAAGGCGAATATCGGAGACGGTATTGTTCAAACTGCTCTTTCGTGAGGGCCGGAAGCCCGTACAGATTCATGATGCCGCGACGGATCGCTATATCGCCCCAGCTAAGGATATCCGGCCGCTCCAGGCAGTTCATGAGCAGCATTTCGGCCGTCCAAACGCCGATGCCGGGTAACGCCGTCATCCTGGCGGTGACTTCCGCATTCGGCAAATCCCGAAGGCCCTCCAGGTCGAATTCGCCCGAAGCGACTTGCGTGGCGATGCGGTGGATACAGAGTGCTTTTTTCATCGTCATGCCGCAGCGTTGGATGTCATCGGCCGAGGCTGCCGCCAAACGTTCCGGCATTATATCCCCGAAAGCAGCCTGCATGCGGTTCCATATGGTTTGCACGGCTTTCACGGAAATGAGCTGGCCGACGATCGCGTGAACGAGCGCAGGAAACAGCTCCGGGATAATCACCCGCTCCACTCTGCCCCGTCGGGATATGTAATCCCCCAACACGGGATCCACGGCCGACAGGCCTTCTAATTCCTTTTGTCCATAATCAAAAGTCTTGGTTGCCACGGCGCACATGCCGATTCCTCCTACGTATCTTTGTTTCAGCGGATTTGCCCGCAAAGACGACAGAAGCCGTACACCTACTATAGCTTATCCGATAGCGGGTTGTACGGCTTTTCGATTGAAACAGCAAGATAGTGAACACCTTATTTTTTTAATCGCTGCGCTTTGTTGAGATGAACGAGGAGATGCCGGGTAGCCGGCATCAGGATGATTCCCGCTTTGGTCAGGCCGCCCCAGTAATCCAGCAGCCATTCTCCTTCTTCCCGGACATCCTTGTTGCTTTTGATCAAAGCGACCCGAGAATGATCTATCTTCTGTTTCAATTCGCCTGGAGCCAACGCCATGACGATTTCCCGGGTTCGAAGCCCCACCGCATTCCGGTAATCCCGGAGAGACGGGATATGAACGGAAGCGCTAAGCTCCCGCAATTCATCGTCATTCATTCCGTTGCCCGTATCGCGATACCGGATTCCCATTCTGCCGGACCAATCCAGTTCGTCAAAAATCTGCGGCCGGTCCGCCACCAGCGTGTTGAGCGTAATATCCTCGATCCGGGTGGAATGGTAAATATGCCAGGCGATCGAATTCACGCCCGGCTTCGGTACCCTGCGATAGTTCTCTTCGCTCATATCATCCAGCACTTCATCCTCGAAAGACCAGACATCCGAACCGGCGATTTGCGCCGAATGTACTGCCGCATGCTGGGCGAGTATCCCTTCAATGGCCGATTCGTGATGCTCCGGCTTGACGATGATCGCCTTCAATTCCTTTTGCCGGGTATTCCAAACGACGCGTTCATTTGACATGTTCATCTTCCCCTATTCTCCTGACTTGGCCAACGCCTCCGCTGCAGCTTTCAAATAGTAGGCCAGCCCGGTTTGCTGCCCCTCCAGCATGCTCCGGTGGAAATCATCCTCCAGAAAAAAAGAGGTCTGGAGCGCAAACTCGGAAACCAATGCGGGATGGCCGTGCTTTTTCAGAAACTGTAGGTGTTCCAAAATATGCTGTTGCACGCTCTGATCGTCATATTTGAGTCCGCCTCTTAAGCTGCTGGCCATCTCAGCCATAAATTGTGCGGCTTCCACGGCCTGTTCGTTCAGCGCAGGCACATCCAGAGGCTCCTCGCCGAGGAGGTCCATATTATAGGTTTCCTGCAAATGCCGATTCTGCTCTTGCAGCGCATCCACCCATTCTTCTTCGCTGGCAAACCCTCTGAACATTTCGCGCCGATCCATGGCTTTTCCTCTTTCCTTGAAGACTATAGATTTTTCCAAGGTTAATAAAATATGCTCCAGCCTTTGTTTCTGGCGGCCAAGCAGTTCTTTCTGCTGCGATAAAATAGCCAACCGCTCCGGATTCTCGGCAAGCAACTGCTTGATCTGCTCCAACGGGAAATCCAGTTCCCGGTAGAACATAATTTCTTGAAGCCGCTCCAACTCCTCGTTTCCGTACAAACGGTATCCCGATTCATTGATATGAGCAGGTATAAGCAGACCTACCTTATGATAATGATGCAGCGTTTTGACAGTCACGTTGGCGATGGAAGCCACTTCTTTTACAGTAAACAGCATTTTCTGTCACTCCTTTCGCTTCCAAGCCTAATCCCTCCCCTAAGGTAAGAGTCAAACAATAAAATAAATTCATTTTTGTGCTTGACCCTCCTCTCAGGTCAGGGCTTACGCTGAGTCCGGATTGAAATCACCGAGGAGGTTATAAGTATGAGAACCAACCCCATGTCCCTTTTTCGTAGCCGCTATGTCCGCGCCGTCTTCATTTCCAGTCTGTTCTCCCAGCTCGGAATCTGGGTCCGCAATTTCGCCGTGCTTCTCTACGTTATGGAAGTGACGGAAGGCGACGCTAAGGCGGTATCGCTGATTTCCGTTGCCGAATATGCTCCAATTTTTATTTTTTCATTTATCGGCGGCGTGTTTGCGGACCGTTGGCGGCCCAAAAAAACGATGGTCTGGTGCGACGTTCTAAGCTCGCTATCGATCCTGGTCGTCTTCTTTATGCTCAAAACCGGATCCTGGCCAGCCGTTCTGCTCAGCGTCCTGTGTTCCTCTATTTTATCGCAGTTCGCCCAACCTGCCGGCATGAAATTGTTCAAGCAGCATCTGTCTGAAGAACAAGCGCCGTACTGCATGTCCCTGCTGCAAACCTTGTTCTCCGTGTTCATGATTGCCGGGCCCGTGCTCGGAACGTGGGTTTATCAGCAGTTCGGGATTGATGTGTCCCTGCTTGGTGTCAGCGCGGCTTTCCTCCTGTCGGCAGCAGCTTTGTTTCGGATTCCGCCCGATGAGCATGAGCAAGCCGTTGAGGGGGCAACGAAGAAATTGGATGGCAGTTCCTCCATTCTCCTTGAAATGGCCAATGGACTTGGCTATGTGTTCAAAAACCGGAATCTGCTCTTGCTGTCCCTATGCTTTGCCGTGGTCGGCCTTGGCGTCGGTCTCATTTCCCCGCTAGGCATCTTCATCGTTACGGAACGGCTTGGGCTGCCGGCCCAGGATCTGCAATGGCTTAACATTCCTTATGGCGTGGGCGAAATCGTCGGGGGAATCGCCGCCTTCAGCCTTGCGTCCAAATTTCCGCCGAAGACCATGCTTGTCGTCGGCTTAATCTCCAATGCGGCAGGCATTGCCCTAACCGGCCTGTCATCCATGCTCTGGCTGACTATGGCGGCGCAGATGTTTGTAGCTCTGCTGCAGCCCGCAATCTTCATCGGAAACCAGACGCTGGTCATGCAGCAGACAGAGCCTGCTTATATCGGCAGGGTAACCGGGATCCGGACGCCGCTCATGACCGGATCGATGCTGCTCATGATGAGCTTGTCCGGCGTTTTAAAAAGCGTGCTCCCGCTTGAAGCGCTCTATGGAATTGCCGGACTCAGCTTCCTTGGCGGATTTCTCCTCCTGATTCCGCTGCTCGGAAAAAGCGAGCGGGAAGGATAGAAGCCAACCGTATAAACAACTACAACTTGTAATCCGGCTGTCCGATCCAAACCTCGGTACTGTAGGCTACCGTGAGGTTTCCGTTTTTCGCGAGGCGCCTAAACCGCTCCAGATGCGCTTCGCGGAATTCGGAGAACCAGTCCTCGTTGCCGCCCGGCGACTCCATGCCTGACGCTACCGCACCCCAGTATTCATCCCAGTTCTCCCGATGCTCCTGCCGGAACAAATGCTTCGCCGGCAAGCTCTTGCCGAAAAAATAGCCTAAAGGCGTTTGGTGCCTCGTCTCGGCCAGCCGTTCCTGATAGGGTTTCAGGTTCGCGACCTGCATCGTATCCCTGAGAAAGTTGTCGTCTTCTCCATATGAAAAGAAGGCCAGCACTCCGTCAGGCTTCAGTATTCTGGCGAACTCCGCAATCGTTCTCTCCGGCTGGAAGCGGTGATACGCATTCGCGGCCACGATGAGATCCACCGAGCCATCCGGCAAATTACTATGTTCAGCCGTGCCGTCCATAAACTTTACGCCTGGTGCGTCCCCCAAGGCCTCCACCGCCACATTCCGCATTTCCGGTTCCGGCTCAATCGCATAAATCGTTTCAGCCTTACCTATGAAATGCTTGGTCAGCAATCCGGTGCCCGCTCCAAGATCGGCTACCGCAATCCCTTTTCCTCCCGCACATTTCATGGCAAACTCCACCGCAAACGCCGCCGCTTCAGCGGCATACGGCAGCCGGTATTTGTCGTAGTTCCGCGCTTTCTCCCGGCTCATCGAACCCATATGAATCCCGCTCCCCATATTCTATCCTGTTTCTTGAGTATATTTTTACCAATTCCAAAGGGAGGCGGCTATGATAAATGATAAACCCGGGAGGGAATAGCTTCGCACCATTCGCACTCCTCGCACTCCTCGCCCCCTTCGCGCCTTTGCACTCCTCGCCCCCTTCGCGCCTTTGCACTCTCGACCCCTTCGCGCCTTCGCACTCCTCGCCCCCTCGCCCCTTTCGCGCCCTTCGTTGGATATTTTCCAACAAACATCTTCTGATCCGCTGCAGCCTGCCCCTTCATTGGAGAAAATCCAATGAAATGGCCCGGAATTGCCCGACTCGGCGCGAACTATGAGGTTTTGATTGGAAATCATCCAATCAAGCCTAAGAATCAGCCAGCCATAGATGGATTCGTTGGAATTTTTCCAACGAACCATTCCGATGGCGCTGCACTAGCCGAGCTAGTCCGCATGCGAGACCGCCCTCTAGCTTACATCTATCTCGAACCCTCGCTAGTTCAATCTGCCAACCTCGCATCAGCTTCAATGGGCCATATAGTAGCAGCTCAGTTTGCCGGGCCCGTACCAGCTCAATGAGCCAGACTGGTAGTAGCTCAGTTTGCCGGGCCCATGTTAGCTCAACGTGCAGTAGCCTACCGCTTCATGCCGGGCCCATGTTAGCCCAACGTGCAGTAGCCTACCGTTTCATGCCGGGCCCATGTTAGCTCAACGTGCAGTAGCCTACCGCTTCATGCCGGGCCCATGTTAGCCCAACGTGCAGTAGCCTACCGCTTCAGCCGGGCCCATGTTAGCCCAACGTGCAGTAGCCTACCGCTTCACGCCGGGCCCATGTTAGCCCAACGTGCAGTAG
This sequence comes from Fontibacillus forbon, assembly GCF_046559655.1. Taxonomy (NCBI): domain Bacteria; kingdom Bacillati; phylum Bacillota; class Bacilli; order Caryophanales; family Paenibacillaceae; genus Fontibacillus; species Fontibacillus forbon. The sequence continues at coordinate 165,948 of NZ_JBKGFV010000006.1, forward strand.
CCTACCGATTCATGCCGAACCTGTGCTAGCAAAGCGCTGCTAACTCAACATAGCCGTACTCGCTGACCTAAACGTTCAACGCCCCTCAAATGCAAAAGAGGCTGCCCGGCGCAGTAGAATCTGCTTCCGGGACAGCCCCATCGCCGAATAGATGACTATTGGGCGATTGCCTGATCCGTTTTGCCTTGCAGCTTAACGAGCTGCATGATTACCGTTGCCGCATCCGCTTTCGTCACGGCACCTTGCGGATTGAATTTGCCGTTTTGGCCTTCCAGCAACCCAAGTTTCATGGCGAGGGCCACTTCGCCCTTGCTGACGATCGACGACTTGTCGCCGAATTGGTTTAAGCTTTCATCCCCGTTCAGAAATGATGCCATTTTGCTATACTTGACAATCGATGCCAGGCTGACGGCAAGTTGCTCTCTCGTCAGTTTGGAGTCAACCTTCAGAACGGCGTCCCGGTCAATCCATTTTCGTTCGGCAGCATAGCTTACCGCATCATAATACGGGCTATCCACCGATACTCCCGCTATCGCCTTCCGTTCAGCCATTCCGTAATAACCGGCATAGTCCTTGTAATAAGGAGTTACGGCTTGAGCCATCATGCCAAGCCATTCGCCAACCGTAATTTCTTGGTTAGGCTTCACGTTGCCGCTTTCATCAGGCGTAATTACACGATACTGTACCAGGGTTGCGAGATCTTGCTCGGCCCAATGGCCTTTCAAATCGGCAGGCAGGGATCCGGTGGAATTCCCGTTCCCGTACCTGATATTGTCATATACCGTCACCCATTGCCCTGAAACGGCATCGAGAACTTGATACGGTTTATCGCGATCCTTGACTTCCGGAGAATAAGCCAGCCAGGTTTTCTGTTCAATATATTTGTTATCCATGATATGTCCGCCGGTACTGATATACTGCAGTTTCATGATGTACAGATCCCGGTATGTCTTCAGCGCTTCTTCCTTCGCCACTTTTGCGACCGATGGTCCGGTAATTTTATCGAGTCCCGGCGCCCGGCCAAAGCTGTAATATTCCAGATTGCCATACAAATCGAAGGATAGCGAAATTCCGCCGCCATTCACCGGAATGCCTTGGACAAATCGGGTGAAATTAAAACCGTATCCCGTCTTATCCGGATTGGCATTGTTCTGCTCCACCAATTTGTAATCCTTGCTTACGTTCGGAGCCAGAGCATTTACGAGTTCGATCGCTTTTTGCTTGGCTGCTGCTTGACTCAACTTCACGGACCCGGCTGGAGGGGCTGATACTTCCTTACCTTGATCGGCAAACTCCTCCATGCGAAACTCAAGAATTTGTCCCGTCAGGGCATCAACTTCAGCACTCGATTGGGACGGGAATCCTGGAACATACGGTTTTCCCTGCTGGTCTCCCCAGGTCAATCTCCATACTTTCCGCGCGGGATCGGCGTAATCCGAATTAAGCGACGGATACGAGGATAAAGTTCGCCCCTTTGGAATCGTAAAAGCTTGTTCCACCAATTTCGCTGCCTCGTCGGCGGTCAGTTCCGTCTTGGATGTCCGGGGCGCAAATTGTTTCTTGGTTGCCGTTACTTCCGAATAGACAGGAGGAGTTGTAGTCACTTCTTCCCCTTGATAACTAAACCGCTTCCCGGTTGTTGCATCGATCGGGTAAGTGGCGTAATCTGCCGGACTCCAAGCTAATATATATTCATTAGTTTTATCTTCTTTGTGTATCTCAACATACCTTAGTTCAACATCCAGTCCGCTTCCGAAGGTTTGCTCCGCATCGGCCTGGGAAATGGCTGCCGACTTCGCCGGATAATTCAATCGCTCATAAGATTTGGAGAAATGAATCAGGTTTCCGTTGCCGTTAAGCGTAATTGCGACGTATTCGGGTGATGGAATCCCGTTCTTGAGCACGCCAAAATTAAAGCTGTATTGAACCGGTCCGAACAAAGCGGTCTCGGTTGGATTCCAAGAAGAGATCCCCTCCTGTTTCAGATCCTGAAGCTTTATAGAAGGAGCCGCCTTAACAATAAAAGACTTGGCCGTTTCCAGCGCCTGCTCTTGGGTCAGCTTTGGAGGATAATAATTCTCGTTAGAGGCTTCTTGTGCACTACTTAAATAGATATTAATCAGATCTCCGGTCATGGCATCAACCTGGGAACTAAAACCGTATCCCGTATTTCCCGTCTGAAATTGCCAGTCGATGTTCCAAACCATTTGATTGGTTGGGGGCGGATACACATTCGTTATCCCCAGCACGACGTTTTGGGCGACAGCATCCTTCAATTCCGGGAACAATTCCTTCACTTTCGCGACGGCCTGCTCCTTCGTAAATTTGGCTAGGGACGGATCCGGCGATGATGTTCCCGGCATCGGAATTTCACCGGCGGCAATCTTCAATCGGGTCTCGATCGGCAAGTAGTCATACGATGAGGTGTTGCCTGATGCACTATCCGTGCCCGATTCTACCGAAACGCTCTCAGTCGCCGTACCTGACTCAGCCCCGGCCAGACTTGCAGGAAGCAATACTGAAATCGCTACCAACCCGGTACAGGTAAATTTCGATATCTGTTTAAATCTACTTGCTCTAGCTCTTTTCTTATTCAACACTACCCCAACCTCTCTCCCTGGATACTTCTCTCCATTCTAAGGCGTTTTACGCAAAATATCCAGAATTACCCTTCACACCATAAAAAAGAGACCGTCCGCCAAACGATCGGCGAACGGTCTCCCTCCAAGCCACCCTCAATTTGCAGTTTGTCCCGCCGTTCTTCCGAGCAACTCCTCAACAGCAAGGACCGCTTCATCGACCGAATCGGCACGGATTGTAGTAAACTCGGCTCCTTCGTACTGTTCCTCAGTAAAGGTATAACGGGGATCGTAATAATAGAGGAGCAGCAGTTCAACAGCCCGTTCATACTTTCCGTCCTTCAGGCACTCCCCGATTTCCGCGGCGATCGGCCTGTGGATGCGGGACTCGATTTTCATGAAGGCCTTCATGCAAGCTTCCGGATCGTCCCATGGCTGGTAGTCTTCCAGAATCGTCTGCACGCGCGCTTCCATCGGAAGTTCCACCCGGATATGAAAGCCCTGATCCTTTTTAGTCATAACCAATTCCGGAATAACGACCTTCCCGATCCGCTTGCTCTCCGCCTCCATGAGCAGGTAAGGAGCATTCCGGTGTTGTAGCTGGAGCAGTTCTTCCAGCAGCAGAGAATCGAAGGTTTTCTGGTTATGGGAGCGAAGTCCGATTTCTCCGAATACCGACCCGCGATGTCCGGCCATACCCTCCAGGTCAAGAACCGGATAACCCTTTTGTTTCAACTTACGCAGCAGGGCGGTCTTGCCGTTACCCGTATGTCCGTGAATGACATAAGCCGGAGGTTCGAACGACAGGCTCTCCAGCATTGCGACGACCCACTGGCGGTAAGCCCGGTAGCCTCCGGACAACCGGTAGGCGTGAATGTTCATCAGGGAAAGCAGCGTAGCTGTCGTTCTGCTGCGCATGCCGCCGCGCCAGCAAAACACCGCCTTTTTCTCCGGGATGGCGCCAAATTTCCTGATAAAAGCCGGCAGCTTGGCGGATACGATTTCAAGCCCGCGATCTTGGGCGGCATCTACGCTGACTTGCTTATACAACGTTCCGATTTCCGCCCGTTCCTGATCGTCAAACAACGGAATGTTGATACTGCCCGGAATCGTGGACTGCGCGTACTCGGAAGGGGAGCGGACATCGATGAGAACCAGCTTTCCTTTTTTCTGCTCGGCCAAGTCCTCAATAGATATATCTTGAAACATGATGTTTAACTCCTTCTATAGTTGGTCAAAAACAAGACGTCTGTGGATTACGAATCCTATTCCACGACGATGCGGCCGGGATGTCCCCCGGTTACTTCCCCGATCACGCTGGCTTCGACGCCGGCTTGCACAAGCGCTTGATGCAGTTTTTCAGCCTGTCCGGCATCGACCGAGATGAGCAGGCCGCCCGAAGTTACCGCATCGCATAGAATCCAGCGATCAATCTGATCCATCTCCGCCGGGAAATCGATGTCCGCCTCCACATGCGCGAAGTTGTTTTTCGTGCCGCCGGGCACAAAGCCCTGCTCGGCCAACTCCCGCACGCGCGGCAGAACAGGCACATCGCGGAATTTGATGTTGATGCCCGCGCCGCTTCCTTTGGCCATTTCAAGCGCATGGCCCATCAAGCCGAAGCCGGTCACATCCGTGCAGGCATGGACTTCGTAGGTCTCCATCGTTTCCGCCGCCGCTTTATTCAAGGTCGACATGACGCGCGTGACCCGCTCGGTCTCTTCCGGGGTCAGCGCATCCTTTTTGATCGATGTCGTCATAATGCCCACGCCGATCGGCTTGGTCAGGATCAGCTTGTCCCCCGGCTTGGCACCGGCATTCGTTCTGACTTTGCCCGGATGCACGAGACCGGTCACCGCCAGCCCGAATTTGGGCTCCTTGTCGTCGATCGAATGACCGCCGACCAGCGTCGCTCCCGCTTCCCTTACTTTATCCGCGGCCCCGCGCAAAATATCGGCCAGCACGCTTTTATCCAGCGTAGAAATCGGAAAAGCTACGATATTAAGCACCGTCAGCGGCTTGCCGCCCATCGCGTAAATATCGCTAATCGCATTGGCTGCCGCAATTTGACCGAATGAATACGGGTCATCCACGATCGGCGTAAAAAAATCGACCGTCTGAACGAGAGCCAAGTCGTCCGTTAATTTGTAGACCCCGGCATCGTCGCTCGTATCCAGGCCTACAAGCAAATCGGGATTCGGCTCCGATTGCGGCAAACTTCGGATCACCTGCATTAAATCCGCAGGACCGATTTTGCAGCCGCAGCCCCCTTTGCTCGATAAAGACGTCAGTTTCACAGAATCAGATGCTGCCATATATGAATCACAATCCTTCCGTATGCAAATATAAGATCTAGACAGTCAGTGCCTATTTGATAAAGTTCCACTCTAAATCGTACTCCAAAGTGCCCGGGGAGGCAAATCCCTTCAAACTCCGTAATATCGTTGTGTTATACTGTAATTCGTGTCTAAATTCCAATACTGTGGAGGAACCTATGTCGACATCAACGAAACCGCACTCTCTCAATCCACGGCCCCCTGGTACGGGCAAAACCATAGTCTTTATCATCTTATTCGTCATCATTGCCATCGCCGGATTAAGTTATGTCAAATGGTGGCCTTATTACGAAAAAGCCTTCAAGGCAGCGGCGAGCCATTCGATCGGCTCCTCGATTCTCGGATCCGAGATGTCTGGCCTGCCGTCCTGGAGCTCGGCCATCGATTACGCGACGACTTATTTTAAATCCGTTTGGAAGGCCGCAGTGCTAGGCATTCTGCTCGGTTCACTCGTACAGGTGCTGCTGCCTTCCAAATGGCTATATAAAGTGCTCGGCAAAGCGAGCTTTAAAAGCACGCTCCTTGGCGGCGCAGCCTCGCTGCCCGGCATGATGTGCTCTTGCTGCGCAGCCCCGGTCGCCTGCGGCTTGCGCCGTAAGAACGTCTCGGTCGGGGCAAGCCTCGCCTTCTGGATCGGCAATCCGGTGCTGAATCCCGCGACGCTCATATTTATGGCATTCGTGCTGTCCTGGAAGTTCACGGTGCTTCGGATCGTGTTCGGACTAATTTTAACGTTCGGAATCAGTTATCTTGCGGACCGCTTCGCGGACAAGAAGGACAACACATCGCCTGTGCCCGAACCGGATGTGCAGGAGAGCAGCGATGAGGAACAAGGCTCCTTCGCGGTGCGCTGGCTCAAGAGCTTAGGCATGATGATCTTGAACGTCGTTCCGGCCTACGCCATTTCCGTCCTGCTGCTCGGCGCATTCCAGCATTCCTTGTTCCCCGTATCCATGGGAACCGGGATCGCCGCCATTATCGTGTTTGCCATCGTAGGCACGCTGTTCGTCATTCCGACCGCGGCGGAAATTCCGATTATCCAGTCTTTTATCGCCCTGGGTCTCGGAACCGGTCCTTCAGCGGCGCTGCTGCTTACGCTTCCGACCATCAGCCTGCCTTCCTTGCTTATGGTCTCCCGGTCATTTTCCAGAAGAACGCTCCTGTTCGTATTGGCTTCGGTCATTGTCATTGGCGTCTTGGGAGGCATGCTTGGTACGTTCTTCCTGTAAAAAAACAACAAAACCCGGCCGCAGATTTCTTCTGCGAGGCCGGGTTTATTACTATTTCCGGGCGGTGGTCGATTCGCGAATCATCAGTTCCGCCGGGAATGTTCTGTGCGCATGGGTTATCTTTTTGTTGATCAGATCGAACAGGATTTTGATCGTCTCTTCCGCAATTTCCTCCACCGGTTGGCGGATGGTTGTAATGGAAGGATTGTAGTAGTAAGTGATATCCAGCCCGTCAAAGCCGGCGACGGAATAATCTTCGGGAACGGATTTTCCGCTCTCAAAGATCGCCTTGCAAGCTCCTACGGCCAGACTGTCGGAAACGGCAAACAGCGCCGTAAACTCCTCTCCCGATTCCAGCAGCTCTTTGGTCACCTCATAGCCGTTTTCCATCGAGTAACTCTCTATATGTTCTTTCATGCTGTAAACGAGCTTCTCACTTAATGGCAGCCCGTGATCTTCCAAAGCCTGTTTATAACCTTCGTATCTAAGCTTACCGATACTGACATCGTCCATGGATGCGGTAATGATGGCAATTTTACGATGGCCCTGATTGCATAAATAGTCTACCATTTTATAGCTTTCTTTGTAATCATCGACGGAGACCGAGGAATACTCATGAGGGTCATACTCCGGAGTCATACCGATCGTACTAAGAACAAACGGTACTGTCAGTTGATCAAGCTTTTCCTTGGAATGCGAAAAATACCCGCCGAGAAAAACGATTCCCTTTAACCGTTTCTCTTTCTCCAACTCGATGGCGACTTCGATTTCATCCTGATTCTCATCCACCCGTTGCAGAATGAAAGAGTATTTCTTTCTTTGAATCTCTTTCTCGAACACTTGAATCATCCGGTTGAAGAAGGGATTCGTGATCCCCTTGATCAGGACAGCGATCGTTTTCGAAGCGGAACGCTTCAGGTTCCGGGCGCTGTTGTTCGGAACATAATGGTTGTCCTTGATGACCTGCATAATCATTGCTTTGGTCTCTTCGCTGATATCGGGATGATTATTGATCGCCCGGGAAACCGTGGTCACGCCAACCCCGCACATTTTTGCAATATCGATAATTGTAATTGAAGCCATGTCCGATCTTCCCTTACATCGTAATCTCTACACACTCATAGAAAATATAGCAATTAAACCCTTGGAAGACAAGCGCGGGTATAAAAAAGCAGGGTTTCCGGGCGAGATCTGTCCATCCGGTAAAAACCCTGCTCCGCCCTCTTTGTAGCCAACGCTTATGGGCATTTATTTGTGAGCTAACCTTTGACGGCGCCGGCAACGACACCTTCAATAATATATTTCTGACAAAACAGATAGAAGATAACGATAGGCAAAATAGCCAACACCAGCATGGCCATCATGGCCCCCATGTCGATCGAGCCGTAACCGCCCTTAAGATAATGAATGGCGATCGGAATCGTCCGGTGGTCACTCCCGATGACCAGCATAGGCAGCAAATAGTCGTTCCAGATCCACATGACGTTGAGGATCGCCACGGTAATCGCAATCGGCTTCAAAATCGGCAACACCACTCTGAAAAAGGATTGCACGGGGTTACAGCCGTCAATCAGGTCGGCTTCTTCGATTTCGATTGGAATCGACTTCACGAATCCGCTGAAGAGGAACACCGATAACCCGGCTCCAAAGCCCAGATAAATGAAAATAATGCCGACCAGATTATCCACATGCAGCACATTGGCCACCTTTGTCATCGTAAACATGACCATTTGAAACGGGACGATCATCGAAAATACGAAAATGTAGTATACATATTTCGTGAATTTCGTTTTGACTCGCGTAATGTACCAGGCCGTCATGGCCGTAAGCAGTACGATAACGGCAACGGAGCACACCGTGATGAACAGGGAGTTTCCGAAGGCGTTAAAAAATCCGATTTTGGAGATACCGCCCGTATAGTTCTTCAACCCGGTAAACGTCTGGACATCCGGAAGTTTGAATGGGGTATCGCTAATAAAGAACTTTCCTTTAAAAGAATTCATCAGCACGATCAGGATAGGTGCCAAGAACAGCACGGCGAGAACCAATAACACCGTATTCAGTGCGACATCTCTGCCTCTCGTCTTTTGCATCAGTTCTCAACCTCCTTGCTTCTTGTGGCGACAAGCTGGATCAATGCGATCAAGGCAACCAGCAAAAAGAATACAACCGCTTTGGCCTGACCGACGCCTTCCCATCCTACGCTGCCATAAAAGGTGTTATAGATATCCAGCGCCAGCATGGAGGTTTGCTTCGATGGTGCCCCGGCCGTAAGCGCCAGGTTCTGGTCGAACAGTTTGAACGAATTCGACAATGTCAGGAACAAGCAGATAGTGATAGAAGGCATAACGAGAGGGATAGTCACATTACGCAATATACCGAAACGGGTACTTCCGTCAATTTTGGCTGCTTCAATAACGTCTTTCGAAACATTTTGAATGCCGGCGATATAAATAATCATCATGTACCCGATTAATTGCCAATTCATGAGAACGATGAGCCCCCAAAAGCCGTAATTGGCGCTGGAGGTTAAGGTTACGTCAAATTTAATCAGCACCCCGTTAATAATGAGCTGCCAAATGTAGCCCAGCACGATCCCGCCGATCAGGTTCGGCATGAAAAAAATCGTTCTGAACAGATTGGTTCCTTTCTTCCCCCGCGTTAAGAGCAAGGCCAGAAGAAAGGCAAATACATTGATCGTAATTACCGACACGATTGTAAATTTAACCGTGAACCATAAGGCGTTCAAAAATTCTTGATTAGAAAAAGCATTAATATAATTGCCGAAGCCAACCCATTTTGCATCAGTGACTGTTGTAAATTCCGTAAAGGACAAGTACACGCCCAGAACAAACGGAATAATGAACATGACAGTAAAGGCCAGTAATGTAGGCAATGCAAAAAGGGCGAAGTATCTTTTTATCGATTTTTGCATGGTGTTCTGCTCCTTACCTGAGATTAAAAAAATGGCGAGTCAGAAAATGGCTTTCTATACTCGCCGGTCATGAAATACGCCACGGCACACCGGTTTGGCCCACCGTGGCATAAGTGTTTATGCTAATTACTTGGCTTTTTCGGTTTTCCAGCTATCCTTGAAGATCGTCACAACTTCATCCCAAGTTTTGTTGCCTTGAGCATATTGCAGCAAAGCGTCGCCAAATACGTTCTTGAACTCTTCGCTAGGGAATGCGGCGAACGTCCAAGGTACGGATACGATACCGTCTTTAGCCATCCAGTTGGTCACTTCTTTAGCCAGTGGATCGGCAGGTTTTTCGTTTTCATTGAAGGTATTGAATGGTGCGATGAATCCCAGCTCGTTCGTTACATAAGCTTTACCTTTGTCACTGGAGAACAGCCATTCCAGGAAAGCGATCGAAGCTTGTTGTTTCTCAGGCGATACCTTGCTGTTGATCGAGAGATAGTTTTCCGTACCGATGGCCAAACCTTGGCTTTCTTCGCCGGCTACACCGGTGTAAATCGGCAGGAATTTGATATCTTCCGCTTTTACGACGTTACCTTCAACTTCGTTGATTTGGGACCAGCCCCAGTTTCCGTTTTGGACCATCGCGGATTGACCCAGCGCGAACTCGGCCATGGAATCGGTTACGGATTTGCTTCCTAACAGACCGCCTTTTGTAACCGAGTTGTTGATGTAAAGGTCAAAAATGTTTTTGAAATTCGGATTGTATTTAAATTCGACTTCGTTCGAGGCAAGACCGGCCAAAACGGTGTTATCATAAGCCGTGTTGTCTTTGAACTCATAGTACAAAGGCAGGTTGGCCAAGTGAGTTTGCCATCTCCATTGCTCGCCTGCAGCCAGCGAAGTGGAGGAGAATACGCCTTTGATTCCCAATTGGTCTTTCTTGGCAGTCATGTCTTCAACGACGGCTTTCAAAGTGTCGAAGTTTTTGACGTCGGCCATCGATGACGCCGAAACGGCTTTATCCGACAATTCGAAATACTTCTTCATAATCGCATCATTGTAAATAATGCCGTAGCCTTCTACAACGTACGGGATTCCGTAAACGCCGCCTTCGTTGGTAACGGCCAGGCTTTGGTCGGACAAGTAGCTGTAAAGCTTCGTATCTTTCAAATCGAGCGAATAATCTTTCCAGTTTTGATAGCCTACGGGACCATTAATTTGGAAAATCGTCGGCGCATCGGATTTGGCGATTTCGGATTTCAGCGTCGTCTCATAAGTTCCCGCTGCCGCAGTAACGACCTTAACCTTGACCCCGGTTTCAGCTTCATAGTCCTTCGCGATTTTCTCGTAAATTTCCGCAATTTCCGGTTTAAAGTTCAAGAAGTAAATTTCGCCCGCTTTTTTAGCCGGGGCGGAGCCTCCATTAGCTCCCGAATTGTTCACATTCGCTTCATCGTTTTTGTTGCCGCACCCTACTGCAAGCCCGGCGACCAAAGTTAAAGCCAGCATCAAACTCCATAGCTTTCTAACCTTCATTTGTACTTTCCCCCTCGAATGAATTCGAAATAATATCGCGAAATGAATACGCTTCCGTTTTTCCGGTTTCGTTTTCGGTAACGATTCCGAAAACCATATCGGCATCCTTTTCGGTAACGTTTTCAATCTCAACGTCATATTAGCATAGAGGTTTTGTCTTCGGCAATATAAAATTTAAATTTTTCTTCGATGGATTCATTATCTTCCTTTTTATGTCAGTTTTTCGGCGATAATTTTCCAGTGGAAATTTCCAATAGAGTGGGATAACTACCGGTTCTGCCTCGCCAAAGGGAAGAGTAATCCGGAGTCACCCCCTCCCTTGGAATGCCGCAAAAAAAAACCGGGCGCACCGGCCCGGTTTTCGCTATTCTTGCAAGTTACACGCCCAGCCAGCGCTTGAACATATGCTTGCTGGTCGCCTTGTTCATTTCGGCGATCGAAGTGGTCAGCGGGATGCCCTTCGGACAGGCGCGGACGCAGTTTTGCGAGTTGCCGCAGCCCTCGATCCCGCCCTCTTCCATCAGCGCCTCGAGACGCTCCTCGGCGTTCATCTCGCCCGTGGGATGCGCGTTAAACAAGCGCACCTGGGAGATCGCCGCCGGGCCGATGAAATCGGTCTTCTCGTTGACGTTCGGGCAAGCCTCCAGGCAGACGCCGCAGGTCATGCATTTGGACAGCTCGTAAGCCCATTGACGCTTCTTTTCCGCCATCCGCGGCCCGGGACCCAGATCGTACGTACCGTCGATCGGAATCCAGGCTTTGACGCGTTTGAGGGCGCTGAACATCCGGCTGCGGTCGATGACCAGATCGCGCACGACAGGGAATGTTCGCATCGGTTCAACGCGAATCGGTTGCTCCAGGTTGTCGATCAGCGCCGCACAAGCCTGGCGCGGCTTGCCGTTGATGACCATCGAGCACGCGCCGCACACTTCCTCCAGACAGTTAGACTCCCAGCATACCGGAGTCGTGTTTTCCCCTTTCAAATTGACCGGATTCCGTTGAAATTCCATCAAGGCGCTGATGACATTCATGCCCGGACGGTAATCCAGCTCAAATTCTTCCGTATAAGACGCCGACTTGGGATCATCCTGGCGCGTAACAACAAATTTCACTTTTTTCGCCGTTAGTTTCGTATCCGCTGTTGCCATAGTCTCTCCCCCCTATTTGTCCTTCGAATAATCGCGAACCCGCGGCGGGATCAAAGAGACGTCCACATCTTCATAAGAAATCTGCGGACCGTCAGGCGTCCACGTCGCCTTGGTTGTCTTCAGGAACTCCTCGTCATTACGAGTCGGGAAATCCGGTTTATAGTGGGCTCCCCGGCTCTCGTTGCGAAGCAGCGCGCCCAGCGTCATCGCTTCGGACAACTCCAGCATGTTCCACAGCTGGCGGGTAAAAGCGGCCCCGGCGTTGTTCCAGCGGGACGTATCATTAATGTTAATATTTTTGTAGCGCTGCTTCAGTTCCTTAATCTTGCCGATCGTCGCTTCCAGCTTACTGTTTTGGCGAACTACGGTCATGTTTGCCGTCATCCATTCGCCAAGCTCCTTATGCAGCACATACGGGTTCTCGGTCCCGTTCATGGCAAGTAATCCTTCGTACTTATCTTCCTGTGCTTTACGGTAGTTCTCATAGATCTGCGGATTAAGATCCTCCGCCGATTTTTTCAGGCCGCGGATGTATTCCACCGCTTTCGGCCCGGCCACCATCCCGCCATAGATCGCGGAAACCAACGAGTTGGCCCCAAGCCGGTTCGCGCCGTGATACTGATATTCGCATTCCCCTGCCGCAAACAGGCCGGGAATGTTCGTCATTTGATTGTAATCGACCCACATGCCGCCCATGGAATAATGGACCGCCGGGAAGATTTTCATCGGAATTTTGCGAGGGTCGTCGCCCATAAACTTTTCATAGATTTCGATGATTCCGCCGAGCTTCACATCCAGTTCTTTCGGATCCTTGTGGGACAAATCGAGGTAAACCATGTTCTCCCCGTTGATCCCGAGCTTCATATCGACGCAGACATGGAAGATCTCCCGGGTCGCAATATCCCGCGGAACCAAGTTGCCGTACGCCGGATACTTCTCCTCAAGGAAGTACCACGGCTTGCCATCCTTATACGTCCAGATCCGCCCGCCTTCCCCGCGCGCCGACTCTGACATTAGTCTTAGCTTGTCATCGCCGGGAATCGCCGTCGGGTGAATTTGGATAAATTCGCCGTTCGCGTAATTGACGCCCTGCTGATATACCGCGCTTGCCGCTGTTCCTGTATTAATAACCGAGTTCGTCGTTTTGCCAAAAATAATGCCAGGACCTCCCGAAGCCAAAATGACTGCATCCGATGCGAAAGTAACGATTTCCATGGAGCGCAGGTTTTGCGCACAGATACCGCGGCAGACGCCCTCATCATCAAGAACGGCGGAAAGGAACTCCCAGTTCTCGTATTTGGTGACCAGCCCTTCCGCTTCATAACGCCGTACCTGTTCATCAAGAGCGTAAAGAAGCTGCTGGCCTGTCGTTGCACCGGCAAATGCCGTGCGGTGGCGCTTCGTTCCGCCGAACCGGCGGAAATCGAGCAGTCCTTCCGGCGTCCGGTTGAACATGACGCCCATCCGGTCCATCAGATGGATGATGCCCGGCGCCGCCTCGCACATCGCTTTAACCGGAGGCTGGTTCGCCAGGAAGTCGCCACCGTACACGGTATCGTCGAAATGCTCCCAAGGGGAGTCGCCTTCGCCTTTTGTATTTACCGCTCCGTTAATGCCGCCCTGCGCGCAAACGGAGTGGGATCTCTTGACCGGAACGAGCGAGAACAGATGTACTTGAACCCCGGCTTCCGCCGATTTGATCGTAGCCATCAGGCCAGCCAGACCGCCGCCGACAATAATTACGCTTTGTTTAGCCATCTCTATCTTCAACTCCTAAAAGAGGATGTTCAAAAGTTGCCTTTTGGGTACCGAAGCGGCTTCAAAAGCAGGATTCCGGCACAAGAAAATGCAATCGTTTTGAAACATCACGAAATATTTTACTTTTAATTATCCGATAAATACCCGAAGCGTCTCCAGCAATGCCGTCCCGTCCGCCTGAAATTCCACGCCGCGGAAAGCGAACAAGGACCAGGTGAACATCACGGCCGTAACCGCGAACAGAGTCATACAGATATAGGAAGAAACCCGTTGCGCCCTTGGACCGACCGTAATTCCCCAACTTACCATGAACGACCAAAGTCCGTTAGCAAAGTGGAATGCAGCCGATACGACTCCGATCAGATACAAGATAAAGAAGAACGGATTCATCACGATCTCATGCATCACGCCACCCAATTCTTCGTGCGTCACATTGCCGAGAGCGACCTGCACCCGGGTTTCGTAAAGATGCCAGATCACGAACGCAAAGACGAGGACCCCCGAAATCCGCTGAAGCAGATAGCGCAGATTACGCTCATTGCGGAACCGGGTATTGTTGGGCTTTGCCTGAAATGCGATATACATCCCGTACACGCCATGATACAGGAGCGGCAGCCAAATCCCGACAAGCTCCAGCACGATGACCAACGGCAAGCCGTTAAGAAAGGCGACGCTGTCCTTAAAGCCTTGGCTTCCGCCTTCTACTGCGGAAAAATTCGTAAGCATGTGTTCCAGAATAAAAAAACCGAGCGGAATGACACCCAGAAGCGAGTGCAGTTTTCTGGAATAAAACCCTTTCATAAGCCCATATGCCCCTTTCCCGTTTCCATACTTCCTCATACTTTTTTTAGTATTCACTAATGATAGACCGCTAGACGTATATGATAAATTACACAAATAACCGGTCTTTTCCCCTTGTTACAAAAGTAACATGTGAACATCTTGTGTCACTTTTCATGTTACTCCTTTTTATCTTATAATGGAATTGCAATATAATTATTAATACTTATAACAAAATAACATAAGGAAAGTTGGTCCTCTGCTATGATGGAAGATCTGCTCGTATTTACGACGGTCGTGGAGCAATCGAGTTTAAATAAGGCATCGAAATTGTTGAATTTGTCTCAGCCGGCCCTGTCGAGAAAAATCGCCAAGCTGGAGGAAGAGTGGGGGGTATCGCTATTTTCGCGGAAAGGGAAACGTTTGGAGCTGACCCGCGTCGGGCATGAAGCCTATATTTATGCGCTCGAACAGCGGCAGCGCCATCAGAACTTCCTGCAGTCGGTCTCCAGGTTCAAAGCTTCCGAACGCAGCGTAGTTACGCTCGGGGCAAGCCTTACGACGATTCAGACGACGCTGCCGCCGCTCGTTACGGCGCTGATGAATAAATTTCCGGACATCGAGGTCAAGCTGGTCACGGGGAAAACCCATGAAATCGTTTCTTACGTCCGCGACCGCAAAGTCGATGTCGGCGTCATTGCCTCTTCGATCAGCGAAACGGGGCTTAAATGCATTCCCCTGTTTCAGGATCACCTCGAACTGGTCGTTCCCCGGGGTCACGAACTGGCGGGAAACCATCATGCAGGCATGGAGCATTTAAACGGTCGTTCCATGATAGTTTTCTCCAAGGGGACCTGGTACCGCAAGCTGATTGACGACCTCTTCGGTCGTTACGGGATCATCCCGGACATCCGCATGGAAATCGATTCCTTTGAAGCGATCGTGCGCCTGTTGCCTACTTGCAAAGCTGCGGCGCTGCTGCCAAAATCCTACTTGCGCAAGCAATTGCTGAAAGATAATGATCTCGTCTCCGTGCCGATGCAGGAACTCGAACAGACGCGGAGGGAAACCTGTCTGATCTATGGTGATAAATCGGAGCTAAGCCATGAAACGAAGGAGTGGTTTACGGGCATTAAAGAGAGTCTTGCCGAAGCGCTATCCCTATAAAATAATTCATAAGATGACTAATGCAGCCGGATAATCCGGCTGCTTTTATTTTATCATACACCGCTCGCCTGTTGACAATTAATCCCTTTAGTTGTATGGTTAGTTACATAAGTAATTAACCAATGTGGTGGTGAAGAGATGGGTGTATTAAGCGACGATGGACGTCCGATTTTCCAGCAAATTGCCGAAAAAATCGAAGATGACATTATTGAAGGAAGATTGCCTGAAGAAACCCAGGTGCCTTCTACCAACCAATTTGCGACCTTTTATCAGATCAATCCGGCGACGGCGGCAAAAGGCGTTAATTTGCTGGTGGATCAGGAGATTTTGTACAAGAAAAGGGGGATTGGCATGTTCGTTGCATCGGGAGCGCAAGAGGTATTGGTAGAGAAACGGAAGCAGCAATTTTTTGACCAGTATATCGTAGTGATGCTGCGCGAGGCCGCCAAATTGGGAATATCGCCGCGGCAGATCGCGGAAATGATTCAAAAGGCAGAAGCTGCCGATTAAGGATGACGAGAGGAGAAATTGTTGTGAATTCTATTTTGGAATGTCGCCAAATTGCTAAAAAATTCGGCAGTACCGAAGCGATCCGAAACGCAACCACGACTTTTGAAGAAGGAGCCGTTCACGGGCTTCTGGGAGCTAACGGTGCCGGCAAAACAACCCTGCTCCATATTCTTTCCGGCCTGATCTATCCCAGCCAGGGGCAGGTGATGTACGACGGTCAACAAGTCCATGACAATCCCGCCGCCATTCCGAACATCTGCCTGGTCAAATCGGATGAGCGTTCCTGGGCCGATTATAAAGTCAAAGATTTGATTAAATATTGTTCACTGCTGCTTCCGTACTGGGACGAAAAATTCGCCGTCGAACTGCTGCGAAAATTCCGCTTACCCGCCAAAAAGAAATACAAAGAACTTTCGAGAGGCATGCAATCGATGGTCGGCGTCGTGAAAGGGCTGGCCAGCCGCGCTCCATTGACTCTGTTTGACGAGCCTACCCTGGGGCTGGACGCCGACATGCGGGAGACCTTCTACGAATTGATGATTTCCGATTGCGGCGAGCGCCAGCGCACGATGATCCTGTCGACCCATCAGATCGATGAATCCGCCAATCTGTTTCAATATATAACGCTGATGGAACAAGGGGTTATCACCTCCCATATGGAGAAGGATGCCTTCGTGGAACAGGGGCGTTACCTGCAAGGCGATTCGACGCTGCTGCTGCCTTTAGCCTCCGACCCTCGCGTACTTCATGAAGAATCACTGGCCGGAACGACCGTGCTTGTCTGGTACGGGGAGTTGGAAAACAAAGTCGATCTGGAACGCCGAGGCATCAAAATCGGTCCGGTTCCGCTGCAAAAGCTGTTCGTCTATTTGACACGCAAAGGAAATTTGAATTCGGAGGAAAAATACTATGGAAACTTCTCGTAAAATGCTGCGCTTCCATTGGTTAGACAACTTCAAACCGCTGACGGTTTTTTGGTCTATCCTGCTGCTGGTAGATATCGCGCTAGTGGTGGCACAGCGTTATTTTCCCGAAGTTCTGAACACTTCCGACAACTTTTTATTTTCGGCCAACTACGGAGCCATTGCCATCTATCTTCTGGTCTGCGGTATTTTGATGGCAACGAGCAGCTTTCCTCTGTTAATGAGCTTCGGGATTCCCCGGCAAAAGTTTTATCTCAACTTGATCGGCACGACTGTTCTTTTATGCGCCGCCATGTCCTTGATGCAAAACATGGTTGTGTACGTAGGATACTCGGTGATGCAGCTGTCGGGGATTACCATAGAAGCAAGCATCACGCCTTTCTTGCTCTTGTGGTATTGCCAATGGACCTTCTACCTGCTCGACATGTTTTTGTTCATTTTGCTCGGCACCGTGTTTTACCGGTTCGGCACGCTTCCCGGCTTGATTACGATCGCTTTTTATATTCTGGTCTTAAACCTCGTCCCCGGCGATTTGGATTTTGCGGATAACTTTGAATTGGCAGCATCAGGATTGTCAAACGTGACGCTATCCCATCTGTTCCTCGGCATGACCGTCGTTCTGATCGGGATCGGCTGGTTGCTTTATCGCCGCGCCCCCGTACGTACTTATTAATCCAAGGAATCGAATCCGCGGTTCATGAACCGTGACCCAAAAAGAAGCTGCGGCCAAGTCCTAAGACTTTGCCCCAGCTTCTTTAATTTCCAAGCCAAGCTTTCGCGCCACCCAGGCGGTCGTGCTCGCCTGAATGACGATCGTCAACACGATCGCCATAAACGTAATCGCCGAAATGATTTCGGCATGCGGGATACCCATCCCGACGATCATTCCCGACAGCGCAGCCGGGATGACGCCGGTTTCGCGGACCCAGCACATGAACAACAGCTCCCGCCAAGTCCATTTTACTTTCCGGTCCGGAATAGCGCACAGAAATACGGTGAGCGGGCGTGCCACAAACATCAGCACCAGCACCGCCGCCAGGCTTTGCCAGAAGTAATGGCCGAGCGTACCGAAGTCCACTTGGCTGCCCAGCAGCACAAAGATCAACATCCGCATGATGACCGTAATATTTTCCGCGAAAGAACTGGTTTCGATATGCTTGTCTTTCATCGAAAGATTGAAAACCTCCGCATTGCCCCAGATCACTCCGGCGACAAACGTCGCCATAAAACCGCTGACATGAAGCAGATCGGCAATCAGGTAACTCGACAGAGCGCAGACGATCATGACAATCGTAGTATACTCCCGGAAAACGCCATGCCGGGCATGCCCGGTGAAATAGGTCAACAGCCCGGAGATAACTAGCCCGATAAGAATTCCACCCAGTGCGGTTTTCACGAAATCCAGGGTCATCCCGCCAAAGTCCAGCTTTCCGCCACCCGCCACTGCGGCCAGCAACGAGAAGGTCAGAATCGAGCCCGTCGCATCATTGAACGCCGATTCGCTTTCCACCGTTTCCCGGACCCGCTCCTTGATCTTCACCTGCTTGAATACCGGAATGATCGATGCCGGGTCCGTGGAAGCGATGACCGCTGCCGCCAAGAAGGCAAAGACCCAATCGACGCCGAACAGGAAATGTACGCCGAGGCCTACGGCCAACACGGAAATGATGACGCCGGGCACACTGAGCATCGTTAGGGTAATCCAGACTTTCCGGAGGCCGCTGAGCTTCAAATTCCGGCCGCCGTCAAACAGAATCAGCGCCGAACCTACGGTCAGTATGGTTTGATTGATCAGCGATCCGCTGGATTCATGTATCAGATTCAAACCGGGCCCCAGCAGCATGCCGACGGCGATAAACACCGCAACGTCGGGCAACTTCAGCAATGCAGCCAATTTTCCGGAAACCATCCCGACGCTGATAACAAATAATATCAAAATAAGAAAGTGCCGAATCGCTTCAGTTGCGGCCGATTCCATCCCAGTCACACTCCAACCGTTTATCAAAATCAAAGATCAATAATAAAGATCATTCGTTGATGATTGCTTCAAATTCCTCAATGTTTTTCTTTGCTCCGATAAGAACCATAATGTCGCCTTGCGTCAGATGATCCATCGCCGTCGGCGCGATAATGACTCCACTCTCCCGGTGGATAGCCACAATGCTGCACCCGAACCGGGCTCTCGGGTTCAGATCACCCACGTTTTTCCCATTCAGGCATTCAGGCACTCTAAGTTCTACGATGCTATATTCTTTGGAAAGCTCAATGTAATCCAGCAGGTTCGGAGTCACAAGCTGATGGGCGACGCGTACCCCCATATCCCTCTCGGGAAAAATGACCCGGTCAACGCCCAATTTTTCCAGCGCCCGGCCATGGAGAACGGAAATCGCCTTGGCCACAACCGTCTTGATTCCAAGATCTTTGAGAAGGATGGTGGAAAGAATGCTCATTTGAATATCATCTCCGATCGCCACAATGCCGCAATCGAAATTCCGTACGCCTAACGATTTCAGCACTTCCTCATCCGTCGCATCGGCAACTACGGCATGCGTAAGACGATCGTTCCACTCTTCGACCACTTCCTCGCTCCGGTCCACGCCCAGAACCTCATAACCGAGGTTCATCAGCTCAAGCGCCAGACTGGAACCGAAACGCCCCAGTCCGATCACTACAAACTGCTGTGTTTTCATGTCGCTTTTCCCCTTATCCTATAATCATTTTGCCTTCGGGATGTCTATACAGTTCTTTACCCTTCTTCGGTCCGAGCGCATAAGCCAATGTCAAAGGCCCGAGCCGTCCGGCAAACATGGTGAAGCTGATAATGATTTTTCCGATGAGCGTCAGTTTCCCCGTGAGTCCCATCGTAAGCCCTACAGTCCCGAATGCGGACGTCGTCTCGAACAGAATGCTCAGGAAACTGGCGTCTTCCGTCGTCGACAGGACCATTGCTACGGCAATGACCAGAAATAAGGCCAACATCGTGATCGTTACGGCCTTGAATATCCGCTCCTGGGCCAAACGGTAACGGAACAGCACCAGGTCCGAACGGCCGCGGATCATCGAGATCACCGCTCCGACAAGGATCGTGAAGGTCGTCGTCTTGATGCCGCCTCCGGTCGAACTCGGCGAAGCCCCGATAAACATCAGGATGATCATAAAGAATTGAGTGGCCTGTCTAAGCCCGCCGATGTCCAACGTATTGGCCCCCGCGGTTCTGGGCGTCACCGACTGGAAGAATGAGCCCCAGATTTTCCCGCTCCAGTTCAGCGGCTCCAGGGTTTTGGAGTTCGTGAACTCGAATACGAAAATAACGAGCGCTCCGACCAGAATCAAGGCGGTAGTCATGGACAAAACCACTTTGGAATGCAGCGATAACTTACGGCGGCGCCGGAATTCGATCAAGTCGGATAGGACGATAAAGCCGATCCCCCCGGAAACGATCAGGAACATCGCTACGAAGTTAACGATCGGGTCATTGACATACTGGGTCAAGCTGCGATATTCGCCGAACAAATCAAAGCCAGCATTGTTGAACATGGAGACTCCATGGAAAATGCCGTAGTACAGCGCCCGGCCGAGCGGCATGTCGAAAGACCAACGGATGGCGAACAGCAGTGCCGCGCCGCTTTCGATGATCAGCGAGTACATCAACACTTTCCGGATCAAACGGACGATGCCTTCCATCGTATTCTGATTCATGGCCTCCTGAAGCAGAAGCCGGTCTTTCAGCGAGATTTTCCGTTTAAATACGAGAGCGAACAAGGTGGCCATCGTCATGAAGCCGAGCCCGCCAACCTGGATGAGCAACATGATGACAACCTGGCCGAACGTCGAAAAATACGTACCTGTATCCACTACGACGAGCCCGGTTACGCAGGTTGCCGAGGTCGCGGTGAAGAAAGCGTCGATAAAAGGAAGCGATTCTCCGGTCGTACTTGAAATCGGCAGCATCAGAAGCAGGGCACCGACCAGGATAATCATGGCGAACCCCAGTACTAAAACCTGGGGCGGAGAGAACTTGATCCATTTGGATATCAACGCGGTCACCTCATTACCAATTTTGGGCAAAAAAGAAAAAAGCACTGGAAATCCAATGCCTTTTGATTGGTCCCTGCTGCAAAGGCCTACGAGGTTAGCTGACGGATTCGGGCTTGCGCGGTCTGCCCTATTCGCTCTTTCACCAGGTCCGGGACCCGTGAAACAGACGAAATTCACCCCTAAATATCGGTTCCCCCGTTTTCGGTAGAAATTCGGCCACTATATAAATTTCATTTGTTTTCATTTCATTTTCGTCAAATTGGATTATAAGCCTTATTCCCTTCCACCACAAAGGTTTAATTGGATGAAATAGCTCGATAATAACCTAAAAGGAAGGAAACAAGCCGCAGGTTGAAGCCTTCTCTAAGCTATGCTTGAGTTTGCCGTGGTTATTGCGTCTTTTCATGAAATTATCCTCATCTCTGGCGCCGCGAACTCCCCTGTGTTATCTTTACTTTGATGTAGATGTGCCGAAAACATACAGTTTCACAAAAAATCGTTAAAAGGAGTTTTTGCATGGATTCCTACTCAAAACCGCAGACGCGAAGGATGAAAACCCGGACGTTATGGATACTTGCCGCCATCGGGCTGATCGTCTTTATTCTGCTTCAAATCGTTCCCGCTACCGACTCTGAAACCCTGCAAATGGAGCAGTCAGCCGAGTTGATCACCAAAGCACAGGCCGAGGAATCCGCGGCCAAGTTCGCGGAAACCACGCTCGGTTTGTCCGGTCCTTTCGACGACGCGCTGGTTACTTATGAAACGCGTGCCGATATATACGGATATCTAACCCGAGAAGACCTGATGGTTGACTATCTGAAAAAATATGAGAAGCAATTTCCATATGACATCTTCCAGGTCCGGTTTAAAAAGCCCGGCGGGCTTCTAAGCTCTTTAACGGTCGATGTCCATATGACGACGGGCAAAGTTGTCGGCTTTAAGGAAATTCCCGAGACCGGGTTTCCGGGCTTGGGGATTAGCGATTCATCTGACGCCGTTTCCGCAAATTCGGGAGTAGAGGGCCTTACCTGGGAGGAAAAGCTGGCGTTGGCCCATCCTTATTTGAAGTCGCTCGGTTACGGCGACGATACCCAGCTGGTTGTCGATGAAACCCCGGCGGGCTTGGCGTTAACGGTCACGGGCTATGAAGCCGGACAATCCAATGCGCAAATCGATATCGTTTTCTACGAAGGCAAAGTCTCGGGGATCGAGAGTTACTTTACCGTTCCGCAAAGCCATACGGATTACGTTAAAGGCCAAACGACGATCGCCAATTGGCTGACTTATGCCGGCTACGCTTTATTGACTTTTGTACTGGGAATATTGGCTATCGTTTATAGCGCGTTGACCAAGGTACATACTTCATTCAAGCGGGGAATATTACTTTCTTCCATATATTTCGTAATTTCCATGGGCTCGGCGATCAATATGCTTCCTTATTTCGAAAAAGAAGGATTAAGCGGCCCACTGCTGATCTTTGGGCTTTTGTTCCAGGGGGGCGTTACTTTGGTGCTTGCCGGTTCGGTGTATTTCTCGCTGGTCGGTGGCGACGGGCTCTGGCGTAAACAAGGGATTAACCTATGGGGCCGGGCCAAAGAGCAGGGTTATGGACGACACGTCCTGACTTCCATGGCCGATGGCTATGCCTGGGCGCTTATCTTATTGGGCGTTCAGTCGGTAATCTTCTTTATTCTGGAAAAAACGATCCATATGTGGTCCACCACGGACGCATCCCAATCGCCTTATAATATGGTTTATCCCGTTCTGCTTCCTTTGCTCGCCTGGGTGGCAGGCATCGGGGAAGAGGCCGTATACCGGCTGTTCGGAATTCCGATGTTGAAAAAAATGTTCCGCAGCACGCTCGTCGCGAGCGTCATTACTACGCTGATCTGGGCATTCGGCCACACGCTGTATCCGATCTATCCGGTCATCTCCCGTCCGATCGAACTATTGATCATCGGGTTGCTGTTCAGCTTCATTTTCCTGCGTTACGGATTTATCGCCGTTCTCTTCTCGCATGTCATCTTCGACAGCATTCTGATGTCGCTGAGCATCATGTTTACGGGCGGAACGGTAAATATCGCCGCAGGCATATTCTACATCGCATTGCCGGCGATCGTCGCCTATGTGATCTACCTGTTCAATCCTCCGGGTAAGGAACGACCGCCCGTTCCATCGCAAAAGAAAGAGGAGCCGTTGTTCACGACTCCTCATCCCGAAGGGCATTTATAATCTCATTGGCAAGCTTATCGCCGATAGAAAGAGGCCGAAAGTCTTCGACGGAGGCCTCTTTCATTTTTTTAAGCGAACCGAAATGCTTCAATAACGCTTTACGGCGTTTTTCCCCGATCCCGGGGATCGAGTCGAGGCGCGAAGCCACCATCGATTTGGCCCGCTGCTCGCGGTGAAACGAAATCGCAAAACGGTGAACCTCGTCCTGAATGCGCTGAAGCAGATAGAACTCCTGGCTGTCCCTCGGCAAATGCACCGGTTCGGGCGGATCGCCCACCATCAGCTGCGCCGTGCGGTGTTTGGCGTCTTTCACCAAGCCGCCCACAGGAATAAACAGGCCCAACTCATTTTCCAGGATGTCGATGGCTGCGGAAATCTGCCCCTTGCCGCCGTCGACGATGATCAGATCGGGCTGCGGGAGGTTTTCCTTCAGCACCCGTTCATATCTGCGGCGAATCACTTCACGCATCGTTTCGTAATCGTCCGGACCTTGAACGGTCCGGACTTTGTATTTCCGGTATTCTTTCTTCGCCGGTTTCCCGTCAATGAAAACGACCATCGCAGACACGGGGTTTGCCCCCTGGATGTTGGAATTATCGAATGCTTCGATGCGCGATACCCGTTCCAGCCCGATGGAGCGGCCCAGATTGTCCGCGGCACCCTTCGTCCGCTCCTCATCCCGCTCAATCAGGCGGAATTTTTCATCGAGCGCCACGCGCGCGTTGTCCACGGCCATCGTGATCAACTGCTTCTTGAGTCCGCGCTGCGGCACAAGCGTCTTCACGCCGAGCCACTCGTTCAGCGCCGAAGCGCCGCTTACCGCGTCCAGCGTCTCGCTGCTGCCCTCATCCTGCGAAGACCCGGATTCCTGCTCACTTGATGCCGCAGCCGCGGTGCCAGCCTCTTCCGGTCTAGCAACGGGCTCGGCGGAGTCCGCTCCGTCCGCTGCGCCTTCGCTCATGCCCGGAAGGAGGATTTCTTTCGGCAATGCCGGATTATCGCTGTAATACTGGGTTACATAGGACAGAAAATCGCTATAGGCATCGCCGTAAAAAGGAAATACCGACGCATGGCGTTCGATCATTTTCCCCTGCCGCATATAGAGGATCTGGACGCACATCCAGCCCTTGTCCACGGCATAGCCGAACACATCGCGGTCCTTGGCGTCCGCCGTCGTGATCTTCTGCTTTTCCATAAGCGCATCGATATTAATAATCTGATCCCGCAGTTCCTTCGCTCGCTCAAAATACAAGTCTTCCGCGGCTTCTTGCATTTTCCGCTGTAATTCCTTCTTGATCTCCTCATGCCCGCCGCTGAGGAAGGAGGTGATTTCCTGCGTCATCTGCTCATAAGCCGACTCCGGCACTTCCTTCACGCACGGGGCCAGACATTGGCCCATATGGTAATACAGACATACTTCCTTCGGCATGACGTTGCATTTCCGAAGCGGGTACATGCGGTCGAGCAGCTTTTTGGTCTGCTGCGCGGCATAAGCGTTCGGATAGGGGCCGAAATATTTCGCCTTATCCTTCAGCAGCCGGCGGGTTACTTCCAGCCGGGGATGAGGCTCATTCGTTATTTTAATATAAGGAAACGTTTTGTCGTCCTTGAGCAATACGTTATAACGCGGATAATGGGTTTTGATCAGATTGCACTCCAGAATGAGCGCTTCCATATTGCTGCCGGTCACGATATATTCAAAATCCCGGATATCCGCAACGAGCCGCTGCGTCTTGCCGTCGTGGCTGCCCGTGAAATAAGACCGGACCCGATTTTTTAATATTTTGGCCTTGCCCACATAAATAATGGTGCCTTCTTTATTCTTCATCAGGTAACAGCCGGGCAAATCCGGCAGCAGCGCCAGCTTGTGGCGAATCGCTTCCATCGCCTTCTCCCTGTCTTCCTGAGTTTCCGTTACGTTTCTAGACACTGAATCCATGCAACATGCCTCCTCCCCACATGGAATAGCTTCCGCTCTTACGCAGAAAACGCCCCCGGACATGCCGGAGGCGTAGACCAAGCTAACTGAAATACACCTTGATCTTATTGGTGTTTAGCGATCAGGTTTTTCAGGTTTTCTTTGGAGTTCAGTCCTACAACTTTGTCTACGGGTTGACCGTCTTTGAAGAAGATCAAAGTAGGAATGCTCATCACGCCGAAACGGGAAGCGGACTCCGGATTTTCGTCCACGTTCACTTTCGCGATTTTAACGGAGTCTCCGACTTCGTTCGCCAAATCTTCGAGGATCGGGGCGATCATTTTGCAAGGACCGCACCAAGGGGCCCAGAAATCCACCAGGACAGTGCCCTGTCCTTCGACTTCGTTATTGAAAGTTTGATCCGATACATTAACAATTGCCATTTGCAATCTCCTCCTTATATTTGTGCCCAGGATCAAAATCTGTCCAGAGGCAAATTTTATGATATTTGAATCATCAATGAATGCTGCACACTCCGAAAACGGCGTGTTGTCAATTATACCACATTTTTTTAGTAAAAGAAAAATCGTAATGAATACGCCTTCTTTACAAATTTCAAGGCGATTGGTTATACTAATAATAACCCAAAAACGAATTGTCTATGATGTTTATTATTGACAACGAGTTTATTTTGCGAGGAGGCCTTGCCGCCATGGATGCAAACACGCATGTGACCGATCCCCGGGAGCATATTAACGAAGAACCCCGCAACGACTTATTCGATCTCATGAACGGTTTTTTCGGGATGCTCACGTTTATGGCCGTTATTTTCTTCGGAATGGTTATCGTCAAGTTCATTGCCGGTTAAGCGCGGCGAGTCTACGGCAAAAAGTCGGGCAAGGGATGAAATATTCCCCTGCCCGACTTTTTTGTTTAATCGATAAATGATGGCCTTTAATCAAACCTTGCCGCGCTTGTTGTTCCCGCTGACGGTGACGACGTCCACAAACGGCGCAATCCGGTCCATCAACCGCTGCCCTTTATGGATTTCCTCCCCGTCTTTGCTGGTAAAGCTCAGGTGTTTCTCCAGCGCCTTCAAGGAATAGTTGGAGGTATAAAAGGTGGGCTTGCGATTCATCCGGTAGTTTAAAATGGAGCCCATCACATGATCCCGCACCCACGGATTTAAATTCTCCGCCCCGATATCGTCGAAAATGAGCAGATCCGCCTGCTTCATTACTTCGGTCGTTTCCTTCAGCTTCTGACTGTCCTGCAGCATGGACTTCAAGTCCTCCACGAATTCCGGCATGTAAACGATCACCCCGGAATACCCCTCTTTAGCCAGTTCATGCAGCAGATAACACATCAGAAATGTTTTCCCGGTTCCGAAGTGGCCTTCCAGGTAAAGCCCGCGGGTACTCAGACCCGACTCCTTCGTTTCGTTGATATAGCGGAACACCTGACCTACAGCTGGGGTCCGTGCGGTATCTCTGGTCAATATCTCAACTTCTTTGTAACCTTCGCTTAAAGCCCGCTCATCAACATAAAAACTTTGTATCCGCTTCTTTACCAGCATTTGATGTTCGAATTGCAATTGCTTAGGACAAGGCACCTGACGGTCGACCAACTGCGGTCCAGCGCCGTTATTCTCCACCGTCAGCTTCGTGAAATGCCCCGGGAAGTCGTTGGGGCAGTTGTCCAAGCCCGGACAAGCCGCGCAGTGCCGGCTGTCGTTCACGTATTGATACAGCTTCGCCATACCGCGAAGCAGATGTTCTTCGGTAAGCTCCGGATGACGGATGCACAAATCGCGCACCAGCGGTTCGTTCATCATTCTGGCGTTCAATTCCTCCGAACGCCGCCGGAGCTGCGGGCTTTTCATTTGCGACAGCAGTTCCCCGAGGGATTCCATAATTCTCACACCTTTTTACTTGATTCTCATCCCTTTTTCTTGCTGGATTGCATATGTTCAGCCATCTTGAGCAATTCGGCAAATTCTTCTTCCGAGACGCCCTGATTTCCAGTAGAGCTCTGTACGATCGGGATTTCCGGTTTCGGCTTAGCTCCCCGGCTGTTATAGGTTCTTCCGCGTCCGGCCCCGGCCGCCGAAGGCTGCGCCGGTATTTTCTCTTTCAACTTGGCCTGATCGCGTATATATTGAACGGCTTTCTCATAGGTGTTGACCTGCTTCATCAACATATTCGACGCAATCGCATCGACGAAATTGCGATTGATCCGCTGTTCGCCGCCGGATGTAAGCAACGCCATCAAATAATGAATCAGCACATTGATGACCTCGCCGGGCAGCTTGTAGTTCAGATCGATTTTTTCGAATATATCGAGCAGGTTATCCGGCACCGCCCCCGGAAAAAACGTCTTTAACAACCGGGTATACGGCTCGTTCCGAAGCATCATATTATATTGATGCACATCGCATTTGTTCATAAACTGAGGCGGAACCTCGACGTAATACTCCATCTGGACGGCTACTTCTTCCTGATGGCTTCCGGTTTCCTGACTCGACTCATCCGCACGAATGGAGACCACCTTGGCATAAGCGATTTCCCGCTCCTCCTGGCGCCGTTTCCCCTGTCTGAAATGCAGGTTCGCTTTGTGCTGCAACTCGTCGAGCAGCAGCGTACCGCTTGGATCGAAGACACCGTCTTCATCCAGCAAGCGGCATAGATCCTGCACGCTAAGGTCATACTTGCGGGCCACATAATTGGCTACCCCCATGCCTTCGGGGTCAAACCGCAGTTTTTCCACAAAGGTGCGATTTACGGATTCCCGCGGAAAACGGATAATGATGTCGGCGTAATTGAGCGCATCCGCTTCCTCCTCCGTCTTCATTCCCGGCTGCCTCGCAATGGAAGTCTCGGCGATGGCCTGTTCCAGCTCATAATCGATAGAATGCGTATTAAGTTCGAAAATCTCGTAAAACGGCACCGAGATATTCTCCTTATTATAGGTTAATCCGTACAAATCCCCAGGCTCCGGACAAAAAAAGCGCTCCCTCAGCGACAATACCGCAAATTTACCGATTTTATCGCGCAGCAGCAGCGTCAGGTGTTGAGTGCGGAAAAATTCAGCCGGAGACAATGGCGGCTGAAGTTCGTATTCATACAAATAATCGTCACCGTCCGGTATGTACAAGCGACTACTTTGCAGCAGCCCGACCGCTTCCAGCTTGGAGGCTTGTTCAATCAGAAGTGTGCGCCCTTTCTCACTCGGCTCCAGGCCCATCGTCAGAAACAGCCCCCGCTGCTGCTCAATGGCCGAATAGCCCACTTGCTCCAGCGGAACCTGCTCAGCCAGCAGCCTGTACAGCGCCACGGCCAGTGCTCCTACCATAGGCTGATAAATCAATCCGAGCATTTTATCGTCCACGGGACTAAGAGAGAAGTCACGGTATACGCAATAACGGTGATTTTCGGTAAAATGCAGCATGTTGTTCATGCGCACGGCTTCATCGCTCCTTCCCAATACGTACATTTAGACTTTCTCTATTCTATCACAAATCCGCTAGACCCGAATCGTTAAAACCTTACAAAAAACGCTAAAAATTTCCCTCCCCGCGGCATTACCTGTGTTTCTCAGCTTATTTGCCCGATTCCCTTATTCAAATGAACGTGCAATTGCAAAACGGAGACCCTCCCGCCATACAGGATGATCTCCGCTCCTCTATTTATCGCAATAAAAATGAAGTTATCCATTTTGCTCCAAACAAACTCGGTAATCCCCTCTTAGAAAGCCGCGAACCACATCAATCGGAATTCCCGCCTCCTTGGCCATGATGAGCAAATTAACCCATTCCGGATCTACTTCCTTGGCATATCCATCATTCACGAATACCTGGGCGGAATTTTCCAACTAAATTCTCCTCCTAAGATTATCTTGTTATCTCCCCAGGCAGTCCGGCCATCCTAGTATTTCTACCTTAGACCCGAAACTTTGCGCCCCTGCTTTTCAGCAAGTTTACCCTTTACTGGCATCATCCGATTTAAGCAACCAGGTTAGCATCGACAATGAAGATTTAAAATCATTATAAAGGAACTCGTATAAAAAATATGTCGGTGTAGGTAAAGAAGTATTTGGATTTTTCAAGAAAACGTTGGCTTAATTTGTTATATGAGAGGCAATCTTCACGAAAGCGGTCTATTCATCAAAAAACCTTCCCGTCATCGTTCTCAATAAAGAATCTCATTCGTGGAAACGGGCGATTATTAATGAAAACAGGTGATTCCGGAAGAAAAACGTTCGTTATAAGGAATAAAATATGGAATTTCCAGTTTTTCTTTTGGGCGCATTTTGATTATATTCGAATTGCATTCTTTATAGCGAACAAATTTGAGAAGTCATGTTGCTGCGTAATGCCACAGGAAGGGAGGACTTTGTCTGCGAAGAACAAGATCGGGGTGGATTCGTAAAACCCGAAAAAAAAAGCGGCATCAATATATGGTCAGAACGGTTCAATCCAGTATGGTGCTATCCACATTATTATTCTACGCTTCGCAGCAGGTCGGCACCACGTACGGTGAATTCAATAGCATCAAGGAAGACTTTACGGGTATTCAGGCCTGCGAGATTTTTCCGGAGAAAATCGAGAGCTTGCTGAGTGATTTAAACGCCCATTTGGATCGAGCCTCATTTTATAAAAATAGTTTGCAAATGGTTTCAGTAACCTATGACACTTATGAAGCAACTTGGAGCGCATGGACATCGGAGAACCTTACCGTCACTGCCTCGACTTATGGCGAAGGCGGATTTGGAGGGCCTGCGGGAATGGAGCAGGAAACAGCCGCAGCCGACGTTTCCGGACAGATCGCCGAACTTTCCAAACAGCTGGAGAATCTTCAGCTTATATATGACGGTAACCGGAGCGCCTGGGATCAATTGTCCGCCGAAATGTCCGCCAGCTCGGCGATTACGCTTGAATTGCTCCAACTCATTCAGCAATCCCAACCCAATTGCGTGGAAATCAGGCAGGCTTCACTGTTCGGCAGCATCAGTGATCGGGTGAATCAGCCCCAGTTTCTGTCCGGTGCCCTTCGGGACTCACTCGGCGACATTCTTGCATATTTGCGAAAAATATATGATGCCGGACTAGAACTCGACCGCCTTCCCTATCTGTCGACCAATCGTATTGAAGGGATTTACGTGTTCGAGGGATACGCCGCCAACGGGGATCCCGTCAGTCAGGAACTGCTGGCTTATTACAACAGCTTGCAACAATCCATGTCATCCACTATGACCGACTTATCTTCCGACATCCTAAAATTGGAGGAATTCCAAGCAACCCTGCTCGAAGCCGCGGAGTTACGGCGACTGGCGGAGTTGGAGCGGGCGAAGCAGCTTGAAACGGAACAAGCGAAGCAGTTGGAACAAGAACAACAAGAGCTGGAGCAAGAGCCGAAACAGGAGGAAGAGCAGCATGAGGACACCGATTTAGGCCATGGCGAAACACCTCCGGGTGTGGATGAGCCTCATCAGGACACCGAAAGCGGCAGCGAGCCTGTTGATGCCCCGATAAATGCTGATCCGAATCAAACAGGTACAGGAGTCGATGCAAATGATGTTTAAACGAATACTAGGCCACATTGTAACGATTGTTATGGTACTTTTATTTATCTTGGTCGCGGGATCAGTCATTCTGTCCAAAGTTTCCGGCGGGGAGCCGACCTTCTATGGCTATCAGTTGAAAAGCGTTCTTTCCGGATCGATGGAGCCGGCAATTCATACAGGATCCATTGTAGCGATTAAACCGGAAGGTGACACATCCGGTTTCAACAAAGGCGATATAATCACCTTTCGTGCCGACGAGAACCGGCTGATTACCCACCGCATCGTAGAGGTCGTTAAAAACGAGCAAACCAATCAGGTGATCTATCGCACCAAAGGCGACAGTAACGACGCCCCGGATATTGAACCGGTGAGTTCGGTAAACGTCATCGGCCGGTATACCGGGTTCACGATTCCTTACATTGGCTACATTGTTAGCTTTGCCGGGACGAAACTCGGAAATGTCACGCTCTTGATTGTGCCGGGATTGCTGCTTGTCTTCTATGCCGTCATCACCCTCTGGAAAGCCATCTCATCGCTGGAAGAGAAAAAACAAGGGCCCGATGGAGCCACGAAAACAACGTAACTCGCTCACTGGTTGTTCTCCTTATGTTTTTCATAGGGATGCAATATAAAATTATTGAGAAATCGGGAGGAATTTGTTCATGGGAATCAAGAAAACTTTGGGCTTTGGCGTAATAACCGCAGCACTCGGCTTATCCTTGATCGGAGGAGGCACGTTCGCTTACTTTAGCGATTCCGTTGAAACCACCGGAACTTTTGCGGCGGGAACTCTGGATCTGAATGCCGATCCGACAGCCATTATTGACGTAGGCAATCTGAAGCCCGGAGATTATGCAGTCCGTACTTTTAAGCTGAAAAACAACGGCTCCCTGGACATCGGAAAAGTAAATCTGGGTACTTCTTATACGGTAACTAACCGTGCTGGCGCTCCCGCAAATACCGATGATTTCGGCAAACACATCAAAGTTAAATTTTTGACGAATCTCGATAAGGATGAAACCGTCATCTATGAAACTACATTATTCGCCCTGCAAAGCCTTTCCCCGGATGCGGTTGAAAACAAATGGCTGGACTGGTTTGAAGAGCGTGGCGGGCTTAGAGCCGGAAACTCAGACAATCTGATCGTGAAATTCGAATTCGTAGACAACAATGCGGACCAGAACCAATTCCAAGGCGATTCCCTGAATCTCAAATGGACTTTCACAGCTAAACAAGGCAACGGCGAAGCAAGATAAGCATAACATTCGGCTTCACTGCCTTAGTAAGAACACCGTAATCCCCGCTTGCCGGCGGCTTGCAGTGTTCTTTTCTTTTCCGGGATGTGGCCTTTCGCCTTTGTCCAATACTGCATATTTTGATATAATGGCTTCAAATATTCGTATAGAAGGGCGACGGCTACATGGCAGATCATATTGGGGAACGCATCCGGAAAATCAGGCAGGATCGTGGCTATTCCTTGTCAGAGCTAGCCGAGACGGCGGAAGTCGCCAAGTCTTATTTGAGCAATGTTGAGCGTGGCATCCAATCCAATCCTTCAATCTCATTCCTGCAAAAAATGGCCGATGCCCTGAACGTTTCGATCAACTTGCTGCTATATGGAGACCGTCCTTCAGACCCCATGCTCGACCCGGAATGGTCGCTGCTGGTGCAGGAAGCCATGTCCTCCGGCATAAGCAAAAAGGAATTCCGGGATTTCCTGGAATATCAAAAATGGAAACTGGGGCAAAAAGAATGAGCGGCTCCAACACGACAAGCCCCGGGCGGCAAGGCCCGAGGCTTTTCTTCATTTTCCGATTCATCCATGTAACTAAAACATTTTATATCCGCCAATCCGCAGTTTTCGAATCGTCCAGCCGCTTAAAACGGCCCCTGCAAGCCCGGCAAGCGCGGTCAGATAGTCCACCACCCGGAAGGAGGCCAGATAGGCGCCGAAGCCTTGGTCATGGTCCCACAAGCTGTACACGACGATCGGCAAGATGACGATAATAAAAATGTAAGCGGGAAACCAGGTTGTTTTCATTAGCATATTAAGAATAAATCCGATGCCGAACATCATGACAAAAAACAAAACCATCAGCACCAAAACGATGAGCCATCCCACCCATGTTCCCACCCTTCATTAGTCACACTATAATTAATATCACAAGATCAAGAACTAGTAGATAGTTTACTAAAAAAAATGTTGCGAATCAATGAACTTTCCTCAAAAACAGGGGGATTCCGTTTGCTCCTTTGCGGAACGTTAGGATACAATAAGAGAAGCGCATCCGTTTTTACTGACAAGAATGAATACAACACTGACTATTTAGGAGTGATTCATAAATGAACGAAGCTGCATTAACTCTGGAAGGCTGGTATGCCCTGCATGATTTCCGGTCCATCAACTGGACGGCCTGGAAAGCTGCGGACGACGAGGAGCGCGCGGGCGCTTTGGAGGAGTTACATAACTTTCTGCAGGAATGGCATGGCGACGAGCAAAGCGGCAAAGGCAGCACCGCCGTCTACTCCATTGTAGGCCAAAAAGCCGATTTTGTGTTCATGCATCTGCGCGAAACCCTTGAAGAATTAAACGCATTGGAGAATGCCTTCAACAAAACGACATTCGCCCAATATACAACCAAAGCCTATTCCTACGTCAGCATCGTGGAACTAAGCAATTACATGGCCTCCGGCGACGGCGACCCGAAAGCGAACCCGGAAGTGATGGCGCGTTTGCAGCCGATCTTGCCGAAATCGAAATATATTTGCTTCTACCCGATGAACAAAAAGCGCGATTTGAACGACAACTGGTACATGCTGTCGATGGAAGAACGCCGGGGAATGATGCGCAGCCATGGCATGATCGGCCGCGGCTATGCCGGCAAGGTGAAGCAGATCATTACCGGCTCCGTCGGACTGGACGACTGGGAATGGGGCGTCACTCTTTTCTCCGACGATGCCTTGCAGTTCAAGAAGCTCGTCTATGAGATGCGTTTCGATGAAGTCAGCGCCCGGTTCGGGGAATTCGGTTCCTTCTACGTCGGGAACCTGCTGAATGAGCAGTTGTTTGAGGACATGCTTAAATTATAATCCCGCAGTATAGCCGCCCGTGTGAAACGGGCGGTTTTTCCATTCAATCTTCAATTATCAAACAAAAAAAGACCTCCCGGCTAACCGGGCGATCTTTATTTACATCCGCTATCCGTTGTTATTCTTCATCCTGCTGCTCACGCAGCGACTCCAGAAACTCCGCCGTAGCGCGGTCGCGATCCCGGCTCTTTTCCTTCAGACGCTCAATGGCCGGAAGAATCAGGATATCGACTTCCTTTTGTACGGTATAGGCCAGATCGTACTGTTGCTGCGATTCCAAATAAGAACCGACCTCCATCAGAGCGTTATACCGGTCCAGTTCCTCTCTCGTCAACAACCCCCGGACTTGCACGCTGCAGTGCCTCATCTTACAGGAATCTGCCTTTTTTCAGGACGAGTGGAATCCCGCCGATGATAAACAGGTAACGCATATCTACAAGCTTCTTGATCTGAGCGGCCACCCAGCCTTTATACTTCTTGCCGAAGGCAGATGCTATCGCTTCGCCCTTGCCCAAGGAAGCTACGGTTCCTTTGTTGCTGTAAACGAATTTCTTGAGCTCCTTCACGCGGATGGAAGCCACCACGTTTTGCGCGCAGACTACGCCTTGCTGCATGGCGATTTGCGCGGTCGGCGGATAAGGCCGGCCTTCCGGATTAAACATCAGCGAGTTGTCCCCGATGATGAACACATGATCATGACCCGGCGCGCGCAGATAATCATCGATTTTCACCCGGCCTCTGGCCGTTTCAAATCCTGCCGCTTCAATCAGACGATTCCCGCGGATCCCGCCGGTCCATACGACGGTAGCGGATTTGATCTCTTCACCGGTAGCCAGCAATACCCCGTCAGGAGTGCATTCCTTGATAGCTACTCCGATTTTGAATTGTACGCCTTTCTTGGTCAAGACATTCATCGCATATTCGACCAGTTCCGGATCGAAGCCGGGAAGGGCCGTCGGAGCAGCTTCTACATTATATACGTTCACCAGGCTAGGGTCGACATCATACTCCTTGCAGAGCTGGGGAATCCGGTCGGCCAGTTCCGCAACGAACTCGATACCGCTGAAGCCTGCGCCGCCCACAACAAAATTCAGGCGGTCCGTACGGCTCTCGTCCGCTTTGTACAGCGCAAATTGATATTCGATATGCTGACGGATCAAGCGCACCGAATTGATGCTCCGGATCGTCATCGCATACTCAGACAACCCCGGAATGCCGAACGATTCAGGTTCGCCGCCAAGCGCGATGATGAGATAATCGTAAGACAGTGTCCCGTCTTGGAGAACCACTTTTTTATCCGAAAGACGAATCTCCTGGACATTCGATTTCACAAGGTCGATTTTGAATTCATCGATCAATTTGGAGATCGGAACGCGCGTATGTTCTATGGAATCGGTTCCGGCCGCCGGCATATGCAGATGCGTGGTGAAATAATGATAATCGTGCCGGTTCACCAGGGTAACGTCAGCTTCATTGTAATTCAATTCTTTTTGCAGACGCTGTGCAGTCAAAATACCGCCATATCCCGCTCCAAGAATGACGATTTTAGGTATGGTACTCATCAGGCTTGTTCTCCTTCCGGGGGTTGAAGCTCTATATTTTATATAAAAACCAAAAACTTCAATGTGAAAATAAACACATAAAAAAATAGTCTCTGGTAAATTAACGCTTTCATTGTGCGACATTTGTCACAATTATTTTAAACTGTTCCAGAATAATTATCAAAAATAATACACAGTATTTTCATAAATGTACTCTTTTCGTCACAAATAAGTGTACATACATTTGAATAATATCGGCTTTTGTATAAAAGATCAAGTCTTATTTTACGCTGATTTCCGCGGTTTTGCAGGCTTTTCTGACGATAAATTCGACAATATTTGGTCTGCTTTGCAAGGTCGATATGGGACAGATATAATAAAGTAGAAATGACAATATAAAGATTGATGAAAATCATCCGGAGGTGTTTGCTTGTGTCATCCCAACATGGAAGCGGCGAATTTACCGACCTGCTCATAATCGGAGGCGGGCCTGCAGGCATGTTTGCTGCTTTTTACGGCGGTATGCGAAAAGCATCCGTCAAATTGATCGAAAGTATGCCTCAGCTGGGAGGGCAAGTTGCCGCCCTATATCCTGAGAAATATATTTACGATATCGCCGGTTTCCCTAAAATTACCGGCCAGGAACTGGTCAACAATTTGAACGAACAGATCAAATTGTTTAATCCGGATATTCGCCTGGAAGAAAAAGTACTGCAAATCGAAAAGAAAGAGGACCGTCATTTTGTCGTTACCACCGATAAGGACATCCATCATGCCCGTGCCCTAATCATTACAGCAGGGGTAGGCGCATTCGAGCCGCGTCGTCTGGAACTGGAAAACGCCGCTCAATTCGAGAAGAGCAATCTTCATTATTTCGTCAGCGACCTGAGCAAATTCCAAGGCCGCCGCGTTCTGATCAGCGGAGGTGGGGACTCCGCCGTAGATTGGGCGCTCATGCTTGAGCCGATCGCGGAACAAGTTACGCTGATCCACCGCCGCGACAAGTTCCGCGCTCATGAACACAGCGTGGAGAATTTGATGGCTTCGAGCGTGCAGGTAATTACTCCTACGGAAATTACGGCATTGCACGGA
Organism: Fontibacillus forbon; assembly: GCF_046559655.1. Taxonomy (NCBI): domain Bacteria; kingdom Bacillati; phylum Bacillota; class Bacilli; order Caryophanales; family Paenibacillaceae; genus Fontibacillus; species Fontibacillus forbon. The sequence goes on from NZ_JBKGFV010000006.1 coordinate 202,310, forward strand.
GAAGACAAAATTGAACGCGTTACGCTGACTCACACCAAAAATCAGGAAACGCAGGAGATCGAAGTCGATGACGTTATCGTCAACTTCGGGTTTGTGTCTTCGCTCGGACCGATCTCGGAATGGGGCCTTGAGATACAATCGAATGCCATCGTGGTAGACTCCCGTATGGAAAGCTCGATTCCGGGAATCTTCGCTGCAGGGGATATCACTACTTATCCAGGCAAGCTTGATCTGATCGCCGTCGGCTTCGGGGAAGCGCCTACGGCCGTTAACAATGCGAAGGTGTATATTGATCCGGATGCCAAATTATCGCCGGGACACAGCAGCAGTTTGAAACTCTAGTTACATGAGTTGAAACAAAAAGGGGTATCTTAACTTTACGCAGGAAAAACTTGCTGTAAAGGAGAGATACCCTTTGTCTTATATTTGCCCCTTGTGCAACGGATTAGCACCGTTAGCGGCAACCTGTCCCGATTGTGGTTATCTTCTGGAAAACGCCGGAACAAAAGAGGATTACGCAGGACCTTACAGCCCTTACGGCTCTGCAGACCAGTATACCTCGGCATACTCCGTTCATGCTCCTTCCGGTTGCGAACATGTTGTGCAGTGTCCTCATTGCCATGAAGCTTATATTTATCATGTCAACGCTTGGAAAGCGCCTTGACGTCAGCTTGTCCATTATCATTACACACGTTTTCTTTAGTGCAATACGGGTTGATCGCTCATCAGATCGCGTCTATGGATCTCTGCCAACAGCAGTGCGATGAACTCCCGGTCCAATTGCAGCATCGTAGCCATATGATAGGATTCAAGCAGCATCTCGTCTGTCAACATCGCCATTGATAACACATCCCTTCTATATTTTTCCTAATCATATCAAGAAACTTCTTGCAGAACAAGCGTTCCTGTTATCCACAAATGGCTGTGGAAATCCTGTGAATAACTTGTTAGTAATAAAGCTCGTTCATTGTAGAATAAGATAGGATAATGTGGATAAAAGTTATTCACAGGGTATTTCCAGCCCTATTTCCGACCAAAATTTTTTTTATTTTTGTAAAATACAAAGTCATAATTCATTAACCTGTAAAAGTTTGCTATAAACCATTGCGTTCAAATTATTGCGGCCGGGTATTCACTTCAAATATCCACAGCTTGCCTCTTGCATCAATCCCGTAATCAAATCCCAATTGGTCTATGCCCGGAAAAGCGGATTCAAGAATCCCGATGCATGTATTCGTGATGTTACGCATCTCCTGGCGTTTTTTGCCCGCCGCTCCTTTTTGCCGGAGAGAAAGACCAAGCCCCTGTCTGGCGCTCAATTGGGTTCCTCCCTTGCACAAATTCGTGACAAACAACCCGGGACGGGCCAATCTCCCTACCATCGCACGGTATGCCCAAGTCCCGCCTTGCTTTACTACCTTCACGCGGTAGTCAATCGGACGCCCGCCGATCCTGGCAAGATGGATTCCTTGCTGTATCATATATTTCCGGCCAACTTTCACCCGATTTAACGCATGAAACATGGCATCGAAGCTGTTAAACACTCTTTGTGAAGACATATACGTAAAAGAATACTGCCCTCTGGAGCGAGTTACTTTAATAACCCCGTAACCGCCACCGCCCTTAAGCGGCTTAATGACTACCATTCCAAACTGATTCAGCATGCTTTTTAACGACTCTGCACTGTACATTCGGGTATGCGGTATGTGGGCGGCCACGTACGCGTTTCTCAGTAGCGCTTCCGTTTTCAGCCATTTGTTGGCCAGTTGTCTTCCCGCCATGAGACCATCCCCTTTCGGTTATACGTTAATCATACTCAAACGGAGTCAAGTGTTCTTGTATGTTTGTCCGAGGCGGAAGCCTGTTTTCCCGGCAGCGATTTCTATGCAAAATGTAAAAATTAAAGTATAGTAGGGGCTAACGAGGCGTAAAGACGAAAGAGAATCCTTAAGTGCAATGGAGGAAGCGATGGACAAATTATTTGAAGTTCTTTATTGGTTTGCCATGATCGCCATGTCGCTCGTGCTGGCCGCGATCACGGTCCTGCTGTTTGTTACGGGATTCCGTTTTATGAAGGGAACCCGCAAAGGCCTGGGTGCCGGATGCATCCTGTTTTCTCTGGTTGCCGCGTTCATGGTAGCGTTTATGGTGGAGAAGCAGTTTTTTTAATAACCGGGCATTGAAGCGGGATTCATATTCCTTCGAAAGGCGAAGCGATATGAATCCTTTATATTTTTCATTGCGTTTTTCAAAAAACTATGAAACCAAATCATTTTTTTGCGTAATACTATATTATGACTTTATGACTTAATACCACCCGACAGGAGGATTTTGCTTTCATGGGAAGCGCGCAACTATGGAGTGAACGTTTCAAAAGATTTTTTCTCGGCAACCGGTTTGTCCTGTTTCTGCTGATTTTGCTGCTCATCGGGCTTAACGTCCTGGTGCTGGACAAAGTCTCGTTTGTATTCAAACCGTTAACTGTACTGCTAAAAACCGTGCTGCTTCCGATCTTGCTGACCGGCGCGATTTATTATTTGCTGAACCCTCTCGTGGATTGGCTGGAGCGCAAAGGAATTCCCCGCGTCTATACCATCGTTGCCCTTTACCTATTAATCGTAGGAATCATTACGGTGGTCATCATTTCCGTAGTGCCGATCGTTCAGAAACAGATTACCGACCTGATCGACAATTTTCCGAAATATAGTTATGAAGTGCAAGTGCAATTCGAAAAGCTCATCGGCAGCAATTTCTTTCATCAGGTTCAGGAATCGACCGGCTTTAATCCGACCAAAGTGGGGGAAACGATTTCCCAGCAAGCCACTACGATTCTGGATAACGCCTGGTCGGGGATCGGCGGATTCCTGGGTGCTTTGAAGGACTTCGTGCTCGCGATCATTACCGTTCCGTTCATTCTGTTCTATTTGCTGAAGGACGGCAAAAAGCTTCCTGCCTTCATTTTGAGATACGTCCCCGTAAAATTCCGGAACCAGACTCACCGGGTAATGTCGGAAATGAACGGACAAATCAGCTCTTATATCCGCGGTCAGATTATCGTCAGTTTCTGCATCGGGATATTGCTGTACATCGGATTTTTGATTATCGGCATGGATTATTCCCTGGTTCTGGCGATCATCGCTTCGTTTACCAGCATCGTTCCTTATCTGGGTCCGGCCATCGCCATTACGCCGGCACTCATTATTGCGATCGTAACCTCGCCATTCATGCTGCTTAAGCTGATCATCGTCTGGACCGTGGTGCAATTGATCGAAGGCAAATTCATTTCGCCTCAAATTATGGGTAAATCCTTGAGAATTCACCCGATCACGATCATTTTTGTGATTCTGACCGCAGGTAATTTGTTCGGCGTGCTGGGAATTATTTTGGCGGTGCCCGGATATGCCGTGCTCAAAGTGGTGGTCAACCATCTGTTCAAGTGGTTTGAGATGCGATCTCATTTATACGAGCCGGAAGAAAAGGATCCGGGGCTTCCTCCCGATGTGGAAGTTACCGTCAAAGTTTCGAATCCGGAGCAGGGTCAATAAAGAAATCCAAAAAGGCTGTCCCGTAAGGTCCATCGACCTTCGCGAGACAGCCTTTTTTACGCGGGTATCATTCTGCCGGTTTAAATTCCAAGTCCCTCTTCACTTCGGGATAGGCATCGATGATGTCTTGGTTCAATAGCGCAGACTTTTTACCTTTTAAATAAGTATCAAAGAAATCCAGAACATAAGAGTTCACGATCTCGGCTCCCCTGCCTCCCTTTAGCGTTCCTGTCATCCCGGTCAGCGATACCAGAGGGGAATAGAGGGGAAGATCGGTAAAATCATAATGCTCGCTACCCTCGATGTATAAAAAATGCCCCTGATGTTCTTGGGCGCTTCCGATAATGGACTTTTCATTATTGATGATTTCTTGCATTGCTTGCCGTTCGGCTCCGTCCATTCCCACGCCTTGAACGAAGTTTTTGAATGCCCCCGATTCCATGAACAAAAAGGGTTTCGTCATGATATGATCTTCGTCAAAGCGATCAAAGTTCGTCCCGTCCATATTGATACCGGCTTTGATCTTGTCGCGTGTCGCCGTAAGGTGATAGGCCGTAGCCCCTCCGAAAGAATGGCCCATGACCCCGATCTTGCTTACATCCATCGTCCCCTTAAATCGGCTGGAATTCTCCCCTTGATGGAGTCGCTCCAGGCAGGCAATCACAAAATCGACGTCTGCGGCCCAAGTTTCACCGAGTTCTTTCCCCGAATTCAAAAAATCGTCTCCGTTCATCTCGGCTTGAAACCCGGTGACCTGCCCCTCCGGGAACACCGTAGCTACCGTGCTGTAGGTATGATCGATTGCCGCAACGATATAACCTTGGCTCGCCAGGTGTTCCGCCTGCGAGGTGTGAAGCATCCTCGTCGTGCCCTGGCCATGGTTGATCAGAATGACCGGGAACGGCGCCTTACCGGACGCGATCGCCGCTTTTTCATAACTGTTGCTACGAAGGTACTTCCAGTATTTTAGCGTAAAGTCGGGCAGGCCCATTTCAGCCGCATAGGCATTCAAATAAGGTTCAGCCATTCCGGTAGCTCCCGCTAACGGCAGCAGCATGGCAGTCTCTTGCTCTCGCTTGGCCGATGATTCCGCCGGATACCAAATCGTTACCATTAACTTTCTATGATCATCAGGATCATCGCTGCTTGGCTCCGGCCTGTCGGAGTCCACGAACCGGAAAGTCTCGGTCCCAACGGCATATATCCCGTCCGGTTCAGGAAGCAGGAACACGGGAAGCAATACGGCCAGTGCCGCAGAAGCCAGGATGCCGGCGCACGATACCGCAAGCAGCAGAGCCTTCCCCGCTTTTCTCCAACGATTCCCTTTCGGCAGCGTCCCCGACCGTCTCGTCGCAACCGCTAATAATAGAAGCCCGAAAGAGAAATAGGCCGGAACAAACTGCCATCGATAACCCTCTACAAGCCATTGGGCCGCAAGAACGATAACGCACATAACTGTAACGCTCCAGCCAATTTTTCGGTCAAACCGCCGTGCAAACATGACAGCCAACCAGAGTAAGACAATCCCCGCAAACAAAACAATTTCTAAAGGCCTCACCGTATCCCTCCAAAATATACAATTTTATATTTACTACTATCGTATATCCAAAAGGTTAAGATAGAAGGCGCGCCGGTTTAAAATCGGCTTAATTTTTGCGAAAGCAGGCAGGAAATGCAAAAGCCTTCCCATTATCAAAACTCGTACAGTGATGTCTCATATCATTGCTTCTTTACTTCTTAAAACTATGACCTGATGGCTATACCATAAGTAGTAATAATAATTGAGTGTTCATTTCATAGTCGAATTGCTATAGCAAGTGACTTATTAGATTTATAAAAAAATTTTGTTTGGATCATATGTTTACTGCATAATATTAATCACTTTTCAAAACTACAAATTTAGAATATACTGGAAAAAAAGGATATTTAATAGATTTTTTTGACCGAGGAGGGTTAACATTGAACCGCTCTTTAATGTTATTAACTTCCCCCAATTTTACTGACCTCGATCTTAATATACAACGGGAAGTTTACGAGGAGTTCTGCAGAATTGGTTATCCTATTATTTATAAGATAATAAAAGATCATTCAGTTACTGAAGATATAATTCAAGATTCATTCTTAAAAGCAGTAAGAAATATACCTTCTGTCACAAGTGAGTATCAATTAATAAACTGGGTGAAAACTGTTGTTCGAAGCACTACATATAACTATATTGGAAAAAAAAGTCATATAGTTATAGATATAGACAATACATTACTTGATAACAATATAATTTTTGCTACTGACATTAACTCGGTTGTAAACGAGGTAGAATTAAAGATACTTTCAGAAACAATAGGCAAGTACTTACATGACCTTAAGCCAGAATATCAACATTTAATTGAATTACGCTGGAAGCAGGAGATGACATATAGAGAAATAGCGGTAGCAATAGGAGTAAGTGAAGAAGTAGTTAAACAAAAACTTTACTATGCACGTAGGTCAATTAAGAAACGTTTCATCGAAGGGTGGGATAATTAATCATGCATTATAAAAATCCTTCCAGAAAAAAAAGAATCATACAACCAAACTGGCAATTTATGTGTTCTATATTAATGTACAGGAAAAAAAATACAATGGAGGTGATTTGTAGAATTTTAAGCACTACCGTATCAATGGACAGGTAATAAGTAGAGAGAAATTGACTGCTGATTACACTTATGATAAATATAGCGATCAACAAAAAGTGAGTTAAGTTTTAATAAGATAGATACTTGGACTTAAAATGCATTTTTTCTATTTAGATGCATTTTAAGTCTTTTGCTTAAGAAATTTCAACGGAGGTAACGATGAAAAAAGCTATATTTATTTTACTGTTAATATTCATTTCAGGATGCTCAAGTACTTTACAGAGGGATACAAATGAATCTAACAATAAAGAAGTTACAAACAAAAACTCAACGGAAATTGTTCAGCCTTTAGTAACAAATGAGGTACTCACCCCTTCTCAAGATATCCAATATTCTGATAAGGATATTGAAAAGATCTTCTTACCTCCTAATTTTATTGTAAAGAAATTTGATATTGTTCACAAAGAAAAGAAAATTGAATTTTCTATGGATTACATTTTCAATGAAAAATTATATGCGATATTGAATAGTGGAATTACATATTCATTTGTTATTGTGTATCCCGAGCCCGTTCAAAGTATATTAAATAAAAAGAATTCTGAAATAATTCCTGGTAAAATAAGTTCCGATGGCCGTTTAAACTATAGTTTGTCTTTTAGCGAAGTAATCGATGCTGAAATTAGTGAAAAACAATTTAAAACTATGCAAGATAATATGGAGTATCAACTTCACGTTCTCAATTCAAAAGACGAAGTTTTTCAGATATTCCCAACCTTTAGATATATGGTTGATTATGAAGAAGGAAAATCAGATGATTTATTTTACAAATAAAAAAAAGACTATTAAACGGTGCAAACAGCGTTTAATAGTCTTTTTTTAAATTTATAGAACTGTGTAAGTCCCTTAATCACATTCTCACTAACATAAAAAAACGAACAATGTCACTAATCGACACATCTAATATTTTGTCGTTCACGACCTATGTTCCCTCAAACCACCATATTTGGCTTCCGTATCGGTTCCGTCCAGATCAACGGAAGAAAAACCGTGCAACCTACACCACTACAGCATTTCTCAGTCGCAAACTTCCGGGCGCCCTTCTTCGTCCCGCATGCGGAACGACTGGCCGCAGCCGCAGGACGCGATCGCGTTCGGGTTGTTGATCGTGAAGCCGCCGGACATGCCGGATTCCTGGAAGTCGATTTCAAGGCCGTTCAGATAACGGACGCTTTCTTTGCCGACCACGACCTTAATGCCTTTAATGTCCAGGTAAACGTCGCCTTCGCCTTCCTGATCGTCCAGTCCCATACTATATGAAAAGCCGCTGCATCCGCCGGGATTTACCCCGAGGCGAAGAAACATATCCGGCGTTTCCTCTCCGGCAATCATGTCCTTTATCCGCTGTGCGGCACTATCAGAGATTTCAATCATCGTTACCCCTCCTTATATTCAAAGTATACTCCACATCTCCCATCCTCTCAAGCGAGTGTGATTTTTATTGTAGCGCCTTCCGAATCCGCTTGTTCCATGTGTTGTCCCTTTTCAAATGGAGGTTTATAATAGGAAAGTGGTTTAATCTGTCTATAATAATGTATCCGATGGATCATCCAGGAAACGGAGGTTTTGTCATGTTTACAACAGTATCACCGAACACCGACCAAAGAATGAGCGAAATTGTGGAAAAAGTAAGGCAAGGTGAACGTTTAACCCTCGAAGACGGGGTATATCTATATGAGAGCGACGATTTGTTGACCATTGGTCAGTTGGCGAATGAAGTAAACTTGCGGAAAAACGGAAAAAAAGTTTATTTCATCGAAAACATGAGCCTGTATTTCACTAACATTTGCGAATCACACTGCGCTTTCTGTAATTTCCGCAAGGATCAGGGCGAAGAAGGCTCTTACACCTTATCCGGTGATGAAATGGTGGCTTATGTGGAGAAACATATTACTCCAGGCGTACGTGAATTCCACATCGTCGGCGGTCACAACCAGCACGTTCCTTTCCAATACTATGTCGACTCGCTCAAAGCGCTCAACGAGCGGTTTCCCGACATTACGCTCAAAGCGTACACGGCGGCGGAAATCGAATTTTTCACGCGGATCAGCGGTCTCAGCACGAAGGAAGTCCTGACGGAGCTGCAAAAGGCCGGCCTGAAATCGTTGACCGGGGGCGGAGCCGAAATTTTGTCCGATCAATACCGGGAGAAAATGAAAGTGGAAAAGGCAAACGTGGACCAGTACCTCGACGTGCACCGTACCGCCCATAAACTGGGGATGAAGACGCACACGACGATGCTTTACGGTTCGATCGAATCCCACGAGGACCGGATCCGGCATATGATCCAGATCCGCGAGCTTCAGGACGAAACCGGCGGATTCATGGTATTCATCCCGCTTTCCATGCAGCCGCGCAATAAAAACGCGGGAATCATGCGGAGAAATTCAGCCTATGAAGATCTCAAAACAATCGCCATCAGCCGGCTGATGCTGGACAATATCCAGCACATTAAAGCCTACTTTATCAATATCGGCGTTCAGTTGACCCAGGTCGCACTGACCTTCGGCGCCTCCGATGTGCACGGCACGATTTTGAAGGAACAGATCAGCCACGCGGCCGGAGCGCTCACCCCGGACGGATTAACCCGGAAAGAGTTGATTTGGCTCGTAAAAGGCGCCGGACGCACTCCGGTGGAAAGAGACACCTTCTACAACGAAATCCAGATTTATGAATAACGCATTCGGGTGACAGTGAAGAGCAATAACCAACCCCCGGCAGAAGGGAATACGATGAGATGAAACAATTCGTTATTCTGGGTGGAGGCTATGGCGGAACCACCATTATTCATGAACTTTTTAAGGGGCATATTCCCGCGGATATTCAAATTACGTTGGTGGACCGGATGCCTTTCCAAAGCTTAAAGACCGAATACTATGCTTTGGCGGCCGGAACGGCGTCCGATCACGAGCTCCGGGTTCCCTTTCCTCATTACAGCGGTCTGAGCATCAAGTACGGAGAGGCCGTATCACTGGATTTGGAGAACCGGAGGATCCACTTTTCGGAGTTAGGCGAATCCCCGCTTGAATACGATCAGCTTGTCATTGCTCTGGGCTGTACCGATAATTATCACAATGTCCCCGGCGCGAAGGAGTTTTCATGCAGTATCCAGTCCTTCTCGGCGGTGCGCAACACTTATATGAATCTGAACAATGCCAAGCCGTACAGTAAAATCAATATCGTCGGCGGCGGACTCAGCGGGGTGGAGATTGCCGCCGAACTGCGCGAAAGCCGCCCTGATTTGAATATTTCCCTGATCGACCGCGGTTCGCGTCTTTTGTCGGCTTTTCCGCCAAAAGTATCGACCTATGTCGCGAAATGGTTCCATGAACACGAAGTGGAGACGCTGTCCCATATTTCGATTCATGCGCTGGAACCGGGAGTGATCCATCATGAAGCCGGAGATCTGTTGTCGGATGTCACCGTATGGACCGCCGGTATCCGGCCCGTGGAGCTTGTGCAAAATCTGAACGTACCAAAAGACCGCCAGGGCCGTGTCCTGCTTGGAGAACACTACCAAATACCGGACTACCCCGAAGTCTTTGTTTGCGGCGACTGTGCCAGTCTTCCATTTGCCCCAAGCGCTCAAGCCGCCGAAGGCCAAGGTCATCAGATCGCTCAAATTGTGTCGGCCGGATGGCGCGGCGAAGCGCCGAAGCTTCAGCCCATCAAGCTGAAAGGCACCCTCGGTTCGCTCGGCAAAAAAGCCGGATTCGGCTTAATGGGCAAAGCCCAGGTTACGGGACGAGTGCCGCGTCTGCTAAAGAGCGGCGTACTGTGGCTGTCCAAGCACCATCTTGGCTAACGGCGACAGGATTATGCAGACTTTAAAATGAGCAGACGACTATATTGGGATCATTCTATCGCTTCGATCTCTTTGATCAAATCAACGATGACTTCATACAGCTGCTCAGCGGTTTCCGCCGCCACGGTCTCTCCATTGACCAGGGCATACGGAGACATATAACACATGCCGCAACCCGTAAGACAACCATATTCGATGACTTCGCAGTCATAATGTTCTTTCAGCCGGTTCAAGGCAACATCCGTACCAAATCCGGCATTGTTTGCACAAAATTCAATAATCGGTTTCAAACGCAAGTCCCCTGTCAGCGAAGCATTTAAATTTAAAGTTTTTTGTAATATAATATATAGGAAAGGAAAGGAGTTGAAAACAATGAGTGAAAACGTACAAGATAAATTGTATGACGAGGTGCTGGAAGTTTTGGACAAACTTCGCCCCTTCCTGCAGCGTGATGGCGGCGACGTCGAACTGGTCGACGTGGAAGACGGTATCGTCAAATTGAAATTGATGGGTGCCTGCGGCAGTTGCCCAAGCTCCACCATTACCCTCAAAGCAGGGATCGAACGCGCGCTGTTTGAAGAAGTGGAAGGCGTGCAAGAGGTCGTACAAGTATTTTAAGATATACAGCGGACCGGAACCTTCTTCCGGCAGCATAGCAACACCAATAACACGGCCCTCCGGCTTACCCGGAAAGGCCGTGTTTTATTGTTTATGACGGTTTAATCCAGGGGCGAATCGGATCGAGTCCGCCCGAGATGTCCATGATGTTGCCGGTAATGAAATCGGAATCCTTATCGCAGAGAAACGAAATGACGCGGGCGATATCCTCTCCGCTGCCAGGGCGGCCCAAAGGCGTCTCTTTATCGGACAGCTCCCGGGCTTCATCGATGGAAATCTCCTTATTCCTCCCCCGAATATCTCCGGGGCATACCATATTCACGGTAATCCCGTACGGGGCCTCTTCAACCGCAAGGGTCTTCGTAAAGGAGACGAGCCCGGTTTTGGCGGCGGCATAAACCGCGCGATGCGGCCAGGCCCGGGATTCCGAAGCATGGCCGAAACCAAAATGAACGATTCGTCCCCAGCCTTTATCCCGCATTCCCGGAAGAACCAGATGATCCAGCAGCATCGTGCCGACCAGGTTGCCATCGATCATGGCCAGAATATCAGCCTGACTGTAGTCGGTAAACAGCCGCCGCTCACGGATAAACGGTCCGGCATTATTCACAAGAATATCGATACTTCCAAGGCTGCCTTGAACCTGACCCACAAGAGCCTCGATCTCATCCCGCCTGGACACATCGGCCTGCACGGCGATACAGCGAACGCCTATCCGCTCAATCTGCGATTGAAGGGCAAGCGCTTCCGATTCACTATGTACGTAATTCAGTGCAATATGACAGCCTTGCTCCGCCAGCGTCAACGCGGTCTTCTTGCCCAAGCCTTTGGCGCTTCCCGTAATCAGGGCGATTTTTCCCACCAACGTCCCTCTCCTCCTCACAAGTACCTTCTTTTCAAGTATAAAAGATTTAAGACATTCCCACAAACGGGGAGCGGGGAAAGGAGCAAACGTTGGATTGGGTTGATACTCAATTCCCCTGATTGGAATTTATCCAATTAATTTGGAGTTCAAGATTAACGAGACTCCATTGATTGGATATTTCCCAACGAAAAAGACCAGTAAGCTCGAAATATCGTCCCTCACCATAAATTTTCATTGGAAATTTTCCAATGAAAACAGAAAAAATGTACCTTCCGGTGCTATGGATTGGAAAATATCCAATCAAGCTGATGCAACAGACAGAATGGCATTTTATAAATTGTACATAGCAACAAAAATCCCGCTGCACAAAGCAGCGGGATGAGTTCAAATTTACTTCTTAGAATACCGGAACCAAAGCACCTTTATAAGTGTCTTCGATAAATTTCTTCACGTCAGGGGAAGTCAGCGCTTTAGCCAGCTTTTGGATTGCTTCGGAATCTTTGTTGTCCGGGCGCGAAACCAAAATGTTGGTGTAAGGCGAATCTGCATCTTCAATGAACAGCGCATCGTCAACCGGGTTGAGATCGGCTTCAAGCGCGTAGTTGGTATTGATCAGAGCCAGATCCACTTCCTCCAATTGGCGCGGAAGCATAGCGGCGTCGGCTTCAATGAATTTCAGGTTTTTCGCATTTTCGGTAATATCCGCTTTGGTAGCCATAATTCCGGCACCTTCTTTAAGCTTGATAAGTCCCTGTTTTTCAAGCAACAGCAAAGCGCGTCCGCCGTTCGTCGCATCGTTCGGGATCGCCACTTTGGCGCCGTCTGCAATTTCGTCTGCCGATTTCAGCGTTTTGGAGTAGGCACCCATTGGTTCGACGTGCACGCCTACAACGGACACAAGATCAAAGTTGTTTTGCTTGTTTTGCTCGTCAAGATAAGGCTGGTGCTGGAAGTAGTTGGCGTCCAGCTGTTTTTCGAATACTTGAACGTTAGGTTGAACGTAGTCCGTAAATTCTCTGACTTCCAGTTCTACGCCATCTTCCTTTAATGCCGGCGCGATGAACTTAAGAATATCCGCGTGAGGCACGGTTGCACCAACGACCAGTTTAACCGGTTCCGATGTTGCCGGCGTGTTCGCAGCATTGTTTTCTGCAGCCGGCGTATTGCCAGCGGCCGAGTTGTCATTTTTTGCATTGTTGCTTCCGCAAGCGGCAAGCACCAACACTAAAGCCAGCGTCAACAACGAGAATGTCCATTTTTTCATAACAGTATGCCCTCCCAAATTGTTTTGAATAAGGATGTTGTGAATCTAATCTATATATAGTTGTTCCTTATTTCCGCGTAAAATAAATCACCAGCCGGTCACCCAGCATTTGCAATACTTGCACCAGAATGACCATAAAAATAACGGATACGATCATGACTTCCTTCTCATAACGGTAGTAGCCGTACCGGATAGCCAAGTCACCCAGCCCGCCGCCGCCGACCATACCGGACATCGCCGTATAGGAAACGAGCGTAACTGCGGTAATCGTCATGCCTGCAATGAGACCGGGCAGCGATTCAGGCAGCAGTACTTTGCGGATGACCTGAAAGGTAGTCGCACCCATCGCATGGGAGGCTTCGATCACCCCGCGGTCCACTTCGCGCAGCGCCGTCTCAACGAGGCGGGCAAAGAACGGAGCGGCCCCGATTACGAGCGGCGGAATCGTTCCTTCCACACCTGAGGAGACGCCCATGATCGCTCGGGTGAGCGGGATGAGAGCGACGATCAGGATGATGAACGGTACGGAACGAATGATGTTTACGATGAGGGAAAGAACCCGGTACACCCAGCCCAGCACCGGAGAACCGGATCGGGAAAAAGTGTACAACAACACACCCAGCGGCAGGCCGATCAGAAAGGTGAACAGAGTGGCGTATCCCATCATTTGCAGCGTGTCGACGGAAGCCGTGCCCATCTCGGGCCAATTGATTTTTGAAAAATCCAAACCCCACATTACCCGATCACCTCCACATCAAGATCCCGTTCCCTTAACAAATTAAGCGTACGTTCAACTTTCTCGTCATCACCTTCAAAAGATACCGTAAGCTTGCCGTAAGGCACGTCCTTGATCGTTGAGATCGTCCCTTGCAGGATCGCAAAGTTGACGCCAGTTTCCCTGACAACCTGAGACAAAACCGATTCGTACGTCTTCGCTCCGAGAAACGTGATTTTCACCAGCTTCGACCACTCCGGATGCGGAACCGAGGCTGCCAGCTTCAAGCCTTCTTCTCCGGCCGCCCCCGCCGCGTCGCGGTTAATGAACTCCCGGGTTACGAAATGCTGCGGTTTCAGGAACACCTCGGTAACGGGCCCTTCTTCCACGATGCCTCCTTCATGAATGACAGCCACCCGGTCGCAAATGCTTTGAATGACGTGCATCTCATGCGTGATGAGCAAAATGGTCAGGTTGAACTTCCGGTTAATATCCAGTAAAAGCTTCAAAATGGAATCCGTAGTTTGCGGATCCAGCGCGGAAGTCGCTTCATCGCAGAGCAACACGTCAGGATCGCTGGCCAGCGCACGCGCAATGCCTACCCGTTGCTTCTGTCCGCCGGACAACTGGGCCGGATACTTGCCGCGGTGTTCCTCCAGACCAACCAGTGCCAAGAGCTCGTTCACTTTGCTCTGAATTTGGCCTTTAGGCGTTCCGGTCAACGTCAGGGGAAAGGCCACATTGTCATATACCGTAGCCGAAGACAACAAATTAAAGTGCTGAAAAATCATGCCGATCTTCCGGCGGTGCTGTTGCAGCTCCCGCTTGCCCAGCTTGGTCAGGTCGACCCCGCCGACCCATACCTCGCCTTGGGTTGGCCGTTCCAGCAAATTGATGCAGCGGATGAGTGTGCTCTTCCCCGCGCCTGAATGGCCGATAACACCGAAGATCTCTCCCTTGTTAACCGTCAGGTTAAGTTCGGATAGCGCCGTGGTCGCCTTTTTCTTGCTACCGTATATTTTAGTAAGCTGTTTGAGTTCAATCAAACTGTTTAGCCTCCTGTATAGATTAATTTCAAAGATAGCTATATAAACAGAAAAGAGCCCCTGCAGATTCAAAGGGCTCTCTTTACGTAAAGACAATGCCTTCTCATCTGCCAAAACCGTTACGCTGCACACGCATGCGCGGTTTTGAAGGAATTAGCACCATGTCATTCGTTCCGGCATCTCCATGAATCTTCGTTGGTACCTGGAATCGAATCGGTTGCTGGGCTTCATCGGGCCTGTCCCTCCGCCTCTCTCGATAAGAAAAATATGAAATTTGTTACGAAACTATTTTTGAGTATAGGAGGTTTATTGTCTTTTGTCAAAGGAAAAAATACGTAGCCCGATCGGAAAAGGCTTTCTATTTCAAAGAAACCTTTTTCCAGCGTTGATTACTGTAAGTAAAAGCCGCCTGCAGCGTCTCGCACACCATAAGATAACCCTGCTCCAGGTCACGCAAATGCTGGTCCAGATCCTCCAGCTCAATTTTCCCCTGCAAGGTCTGATGCCGCTGCCAAAGGTCGTCCTTCATTTCCGAGTTCATATAATGGATTTCCGTATTCCGGCGCCCTCTTAGCTCGGCTAGCGCTTCCTTGTACTTGTCTTTAATGGCAACCAGCCGGTCTCCAAGCTCCATATGTACTTTCATGTATCGGAACTGGCGTAGCACCGTAAAGTAGGAAAAATGCGCCTTGACTTTGGACGTCTTGAGATCGAACAGCTCATTAAGCACCGTCCCCAGCTTGTCCAGCGTGGAAAATACACGAATAAATCCATCTTTATAAAAAAATACGTAACGGGCATAGTCGCTGCGCTCTGCAGGATCCATATCCTCCACGAAATCATGAACTACTTTTTTGCGAAAAAAGGCAGCCGCATGCAAGCATTGCTCCAGTTCATCCAGTGAGGTGATCAAGCCGAGCGTCCAAATTTCGAGCTTACGGAAGTCATGGGTCGGATCTTTAGACAGTTCCGTCTCTTTTTGCAGCAACTTGGTCGTTTGGATCATGGCATTGATCGTATCACCCAACAAACCTTCATTTTGTCTCGGCGGTTCTCCAAGCAAACTTCGCAGCATCATCGTTTCCTCGCTTCCATCATCAAATCCCGGCGATTCCATTGTGTTAGGACGAACTTGGACTACTCCTATAACACTTCCCGAAACTCTCGGCGGTCATTCCCTGCCGTTTAATTATTGGACTTTCCGATTTTTGGCAGGGTCATTTCCAACAACAGTCCGGGTATTAATTCCCGATCCCGCATTCCCGTCAACATGTCTGCTCATTTGCCAAGTTCTGACGCTCATATAACTGAGTACCCCGAACAAGGCCGCCAAAACAATAATGTGGGCAAGGGATGTAAACAAGTACACTTCATAATTAGTTAGGGTGAATACAATGCTTGCGCCTGTGAAGACCTGCGTAATAATCAAAACCGTAGCGGCTACGCCCAATGAACGGATTTCCCGGTTTCCGGGATGCTTTCGATAGGCAAAGTGACCGACCGTAGCCACGACGATCAGCAGCAGCAGCGCCGCTACCCGGTGTGCAAAAGCAATGCCGACGCCGCCAGAAAGTTCAGGGATCAGCTCCTTGTTGCAGAGCGGCCAGCCTGAGCAACCGCCCGCAGAATCGGTATGACTCACATAAGCACCGATATAAACCACAATATACGTATAAGCCGTGGCGAACCACGTTAAATTGCGAAAACCTTTGGAGACGTAATGCTTTGGCGCAGCAGGCGTATTTCTCTCCCTGGCTTCATCCTCACGAATGCCAAGGACCAGCATGACCGAACTGGCGAAAGCGATCAGGGAAAAACCGAAATGCAGCGCCATAACCGCCGAGGAGGTAGGGAAAACTACTGCCATCGCTCCCATAAATGCCTGCACCATCACAAAAACAAGAGCCAGGAAAGAGTACATCTGTAAATCCCGGCGATGTTTCCGGTATAACCAAAACGCTACAAATGCGCCCAAAGAAAGCAAGCCCGCCGCCCCGCTGACCGCCCGATGAGAATACTCGATCATCGATGCAATCGTATGGGCCGGTACAAACTTCCCGTGACATAAAGGCCAATCGTTGCCGCAGCCCAGTCCCGACTCGGTTTTGGTCACGACGCTCCCGCCTAAAGTAGCTAAAAACATGACCAAACAGGAAAGGTAGCTAAGCCATTTAAGTTGTTTCGTATTCAACATGCTCACCCGTTCTATCAGAGTAAGAAAGTAAAGCATCTGCATTCATTCATTTCCGTCAAATCATATTTCATTATAACTGATTGGGCGGGGCAAATCATAGAGAAACGTTACAGAATGTTCAAAAACGCAAACATCGCCGCCTGTACTAGCCAGGGGCGATGTGATTTTTGTCGTTTGAAATTGGAGATCGGCTATTCTTTTCTTTCGGCTGTATCGTGCAAGGTATGGTACACATCCAGCGCCTTATTTAAGAAGTCTTCAATTTCCTCGCGCGATTTGCGGAGTTTGTTCACGTAGCGAACAAGCTCACGACCGTCCGCATAGGCGACGAAGCTCGGTATTCCCAAAATGTTTTGTTCTTGGCTAACGTCACCGACCTTGTCTACGTCCACTTCAATCAACGTAAGTCGGTCGCCGTATTTCTCTTCAACCTCCGGCATAAATGGGTCGATATACTTGCAGTCCCCGCACCAGTCCGCTTTAAAAACCGCTACGACAAGGTTGCTGGATTGGATGCTTACGCCAAACTCGGCTGCGCTTTGCACCTGTTTCATGAGCTTCATTCCTTTCTGTCTGTACTTTTTTAGGCTTGCATTATGCTTCCTCTTTAAGTCAACCAAAACCCGGAGTGGAAGTCAAACTTTTGGCCATACTTGTAATATAAAATTGATGATCGGAAAAGAAAGCGAGGATCCCTATGAAGCAGAGCCCACACAACCCGGAAAGTCCGGCCTCCGCCCCGGGACTCAAGGGAATTATCCGCCGGCTTCCTTTATTAATAGGAGAAGCCTTCAAAGGTAAAGCCGCGGGGATCGCGGAATCCAGCCGCCTGCGGGAGGACCGGATCCCCCTTGGCTGGAATGAAGCCTCCGCACGCACCGTAGCTGCCGAAATCGAAGACCTGCTGCGCGGGGGTCCGGCGGCAAGAACGGCCCGGGAAAATGAGTGGAGCGAAGCGGACCGGGCACTAGCGGAGGAGATCTCTTTGGCGACCAGCCGTGCGGGAAGCAGCAATATTACCCGTACGGAGGCTTATCTGGCCTGCTATCAGGCGTATCCGGAATTGCATTGGGCGTTTCTTGCCCACATGGTGTCCCGGAATGCCGGGTGGAATATGACAGACCTGCGCGGCAGAGTGGCCGATCTCATGGATGAAACGGAAAAACGGGCGTACTACCGCTTTTTGGAGCGCAGCAATGCCCTGATTTTTCAAGACGCATATCCTCAGTTGCTTCTTTACATAAAAAGCCGTGAGCTCGGCTCCAGCCGCTTCCACCTGCTTTCCTATTTCCACGTCTCCGGCTTTATGCGCCCGTTTTGGGAACGGTTCTGGATCGACAGGGGGAGCGCTCTCCTGACGGTCGGATTAATTATTAACGAACAAAACTACATCGAAAAACGGGTCATCCGCCACCCTTATTATCAGAGACATATTACCGACAAAGTCCCTTTCCATCTTCAAAGCCTGGCGGGGCTGAACCAGGTCGTTTTTCCGTTGCTCGAGCCCGTGGCGGAGTGCGAAGCAGCGGAAGCGAGGTGCGAAGCGGAGCAGGCGGAGCAGATAGTTGCGGCTGGTACGGAAAAAGAGCTTGGAGAGAATACCGCCGAGTCGGAAAACCGTAACGGACAGGCTGAGATGACTATAGGCGAAAAAGCCGTTTCCGATGCCGGAGAGGCAGCGAAAGCCGGGGACAACGGGGGTTCCGCCCCGCCGGCGGGTCAGGGTGCGCCCAGACACTCGGCGAGAGAAGAACTGAAGTCATATGATAATGACGAGCAGTTCTTCTCCCACAGGGATGGGCAGCCCGGCTCGGGAGCCGGCGGGCTCCGGGAACAATCCGCACATGAAGAAAGCGGATTGGGGCCGCACTTGGATGAGGGAGGCCGAGTGAAGTACGGGGTGCGCCGCCTCGCCGGGCGCGTTGTCTCCGACTTCGGCAGCCTCCCGGACCGCATCGCGCTAGGCAAGAGCCTGTACGCGATGCTGATGGGCCTCCGCGCCGTGCGCAGCGGCGCGGAGCGCTTCGCCGCCAGCGTGCCGCATAGCGGCTCGCGGGCGGACTATTGGCCGGAATTGTTCACGGCCAATAGCAAAGAAGCTCTGACCTCCCCGGTGCAGGGGTCAGAGCTTCTGGAAGGCGAGACGCTGCCTCCGGGCAAGCGTCTCTATAGCCCCAAGCTGCTGGACGCTTGGGGCGACACCCCCTATGAGCCCATCTCCAGGGAAGATTGGCTCAAAGGCCACAGCGCGCTGGACGGCATCAGCGCGCCCCAGCCGCCGTATCTATGCGACATCAGTCGCGAACACCGCGGCGGCATCATCAAAACTGCCCTCGTTCGCGATGCCGCGGGCGACGCGAACCATGGACAGACATAATGAACCGACATTTCCCGGGCAATTCGACACCCGTTTGCAAGGAAACGCAGCTGCATCCGTGCTAACCCAAGCTTACTTGGACGAGCCGGCCTGGCCGGAGCGCTGCAGCCGCATCAGCGGAGACAGCAGCTTGCGCAGCGGCGCCGGATAACCGGACAGTTCGTCCTTACGCACCACGCGCAGCAGAACCAGCATAACCGGATACAGCGCAACAACGGCGAGACCGACGATGCAGCAGGTCAAGAAGAAGGCCAGCCGAGCAGGCATGATCGAAACCATCTGAATGCCCGCCTGGTTCAATCCGTACCCTGCGCCGCCGAGAACGACGACGGTCAGGAGAAACCCGACCCAACGGTTGCCCATGAGGGAAAACGGAACGATTTTTTTCATCGCCCACAAATTTAGAAGCGTAATAACCAGGAAACAAAGGCCCGTGGCCGTAATGATCCCGTAAATTCCCCAAACCGGAGCCAAAGCGTAACTCGCGACCAGCTTGACTACGATCCCGACCATCACGTTGACCATGGATAGATAAGGCTTGCCCACTCCTAAGAGAATGGAGTTACTGGTCATCATCGTAATTTGAAAGATCGTCATGAACGTTAAAAATCCGACGATGCCGTAACCGTCCAGCGATTTAAACAAAAGACCGTTTACCGAATAAGCAGCCGTTCCAAGCGCAATGACGAGCGGCAGGCCCGAAAGAATGGAGATCCGCATGGCCAGCGTTACCTGACTCCGCAAATGAGCTTCATCCTTCTTGACGAACGCCGCCGAAATAACGGGGATCAAAGAAGTACTGAGCGCTATCGCTAAAATCGGCGGAATACCGGCCACCATCTGGGCTCTGGAAGTCAAGAATGCCAAAGCCTGTTCGGCAGCTCCTTCCCCGATATGGTTGATGAGCAGCGTCTTGACGATCGAACCGTCAATAAAATTGACCGCCGATACGGTAAGCGAAGTCAGCACAATCGGAATCGATAATTTGAAAATATCCAGGTAGATGCGCTTGTACGGAATATCCGCCCCGGTAGTTCCGGATTCAAGGGGAGGCAATTTGTGACCATCCTCTTTGCGCAGCTTCATAGCATAATAAACCATGACGCCGAATGCTCCGATACTGCCAAACACGCTGCCGAAGGAGGCGCCGGCAGCCAGCCATTTGTCCGAGTACCCCATACCGTACATGACAAAGGCAAGGCCAATCGCCGTGATGACCCGTAAAATTTGCTCCATAATTTGCGAAATGCCGGAAGCCGTCATATTGCCGCGGCCCTGGAAATAACCTCTCATCATCGCAATGGTCGGGAACAAAAGCAAGGCAGGGGCAATCGCCCGTATAGCCGCAGAAGCTTCCGGAACCTTGGCGATATTCGTGGCATAATACGGAGCGATCAAATATAGGAACACCGTAATCAAAACACCGGAAACGGCGCCAAACATCAGCGCCGCTTTGTAGACCCGCCGGGCTTCATGCGGTTTATTCAGTGCATACCGCTCCGACACCATTTTGCTGAGCGTGCTCGGAATCCCTGCTGAGGCAACGGTCAGCAGCATTAAGTAAACATTGTTTGCAAGGCCATAAGAGGCATTCCCCGTGTCTCCGAATACATGCTCCAGGGGAACCCGTTGGAACAGGCCCAGCAAACGGACCAGAAGCGCCGCCCCCGCAAGGATCAGCGTGCCTTTAATAAACGATTCTTTCTTGGACAAAGAAAATTCCTTCTTTCTTTTCTAGAACATGAGGATCCATATGATGAATACAACGATCATGACAAGTTGAAGTAAGATTTTTACAACGATGCTGCTGAACAGGCCGACTACCGAGCCTACCCCTACTTTGAACGCTTTGGAAATCGGTTCCCCCTTGATCATCTCGCCGATCATGGCGCCGAGCAAAGGCCCGAGCACAAGACCAAAGGCCGGAATGATGAACGGTCCAACGATGATGCCGATGGTGCTGAGCCAGACAGACAGTTTGCTGCCGCCGAATTTTTTGACGCCCCAGGCGCCCACCAGGTAATCCGCGACAAGCAGAACCACGACGATGAGCGTTTGAATAATCCAGAAAAACCAGCCGAACGGTTCAAACGAGAAAAACCAGCCGTAAACGAAAAAAGCAAAATACACGGCAACGACGCCGGGTAGAACAGGATAAACAGCCCCCGCCATACCGACCGCAAACAGCAAAATAATTAAAATCCAACCGAGCGCAGCGATCATTTACCTTCACTCCTCCGACAAAATGTAATCGCGGATGATCAGCGCAATGCCATCATCATTGTTGGAGGCGGTCACCACATCCGCATTTTCCTTGACCTCAATTTGTGCATTTCCCATCGCAACGCCCAGACCGGCGGCCTGAATCGCCGCCAGATCGTTGAGACTGTCACCGATAGCGACCGTCTCCGACATTTCCACTCCTAGTATTTTGCAGACGGTCCGGATGCCGCTCGCCTTGTTGATGCCCGCAGGGTTAATCTCGAGATTATAAGGCGATGAATTGGTAATCTCCAATCCGCCAAAATTCTGAAGCTGCATCATAATGTTATGGCGGATCTCGTCGTCTTCGGTATGATAGCCGAATTTAAGCCACTGGTTGACTTCCAGCAGTCCGGGATCCCAATTGTTCTCGTTGTAGCTTCCCTCCACGGAATAAGCCCAGAACCAAACGCCGTGCTCCTGCGAGATGGCATGCATACGGGCAATGATTTCTTTATCGAACAGCTCCCGATGATAAAGTTCATGAGGCGATTTCCATATTTCACTTCCGTTCACCGTGATCATCGGCGTCTCGAGCCCCAACTGCACTCCAAACGGCGCAGCCTCGTTATAACCTCTTCCGGTTGATAAACAGACATGTACTCCGGCAGCAGCGGCTTTGCGAATCCATTTCTCCGTTTCCGGTGAAATCTGATGATTATCGTTCAGTAGCGTTCCGTCCATATCCAGCGCCAACAGTTTATATTTCAACAGAAAATCCTCCAATCGAATTCCATTTCATCCTTTTTCCTTCGATAGCATAACGCCATTTTATCATAAACGCCTGAGCCCAACAAAGACAGTGATATCATTTGCCTTTTTCAATTACTTGAACCTCTCCTTATGCGCATCTACTCCCCTTTTAAAACATTTAACGGACACAGGAGACGTTAATCCATCATTTCAGTGGGGAAATAACCTGATTTGACCCAGCTCTGGTGTCCGTTAACTGCAAATATAAGCAGATTATCCACAAATAACGGTTCTCATGTCCGTTAAAACACCGAAACGGAAAAAAGACCCCCGCTTTCGAGGCGGAAGTCCGAAATGGAAACAAGATAAGGATGTATGAACGGCATCCGAAACGATGCAGCACCCGATTCAGGTGACTCCGATACCTTTGTAGATACCATGACCATTATTGCAACTTATACCGCTCTGCAGCTTATGCCGATGCAGCCTTCAAGCTGCGGCGCTTTTGATATCGGGCCACGAGGCCGTGGAGCGGTGAAAATACGAAGGCCAGGATGAACAGGATACCGGCGACGGTGATCATGGATCCCGCGATGGAAGCATCCAGCCATTTTGCCGCATAATATCCGCCTGCAGAACTGACGGCACCGACCAATACGCTGTAGACCAGCATAACGCTAAGCCGATCTGTCAACAGATAGGCGGTTGAAGCCGGTACGATGAGCATACCGACCACCAAAATCGCTCCGACGCTTTCGAAGGACGCAACCGTGGACAGCGAAACCAGCCCCATAAGCAGGTAATGGAACAGCGCTACCGGTATTCCGACCGCGGCCGCCAATGCGGGATCGAAGGCGCACAGCTTGAATTGCTTGTAGAACAGGCCGATCACGACCAACACGATCAACAGGGTTCCGCCCAGCAGCCAGACGGCGGCCGGTCCGAGATCGTACCCGTTCACGATCAGAGTATCCCATTGTACATAAGCGATTTCCCCAAACAGCACGCAGTCCAGATCCAGGTCGATGTGAGCGGCGTTCCGGCTGATCAAGATCACGCCCACGGCGAACAAAGCCGTAAACACAATCCCGATGGAAGCGTCGGACTGAAGACCTCCGTGCTGCAGCGCCTGTATCAGAAATACCGTGATTAAGCCCAATACGGCGGCACCGACCAGCATCAGAACGGAATCGCGGGTTCCGCTAATGAGAAAGGCGATCGCAATCCCTGGCAAAACGGAGTGGCTAATCGCATCGCCCACCATCGCCATTTTACGGAGTACGAGAAAGCAGCCAAGCACCCCGCAGGTGGCGGCAACTAGCGTGCCGGTTAAAATGATCCAAAAATCCGCCATTAATCCGCACTCCTTTCCGCCGCATGACTTCTTTTCGAGATGACCGCCATATCGACAGCCGTCATACTTGCCACGTCATGACCTCGTTTCATTTCGTTCTTTTGGCGCAAACGACGCAGCAGCTTGGAGACCATTCCTCGATTCGGGGCAAAAACGACGGAGACCAAAAATAGCGAAGTTGCCGCCAATACAGTGACCGGTCCCGTCGGCAAGTTCGACAGCGTTCCGCTGATCAGCGTCCCGGTAACGCCCGAAAGAGCGCCGAATACACCAGCCAATATGATCATGACGCTCAAAGCGTCGGTCCAGTAACGCGCCGCGACCGCCGGCGTTATTAGCAGCGCAGCTACGAGTACTACGCCTACCGCCTGAATGCCGACGACGACCGCGATCACGGTCATCAAGAGCAGCAGCTGTTCAAGTAATCCGACTTTGAGTCCCATGCCCCTGGCGAAGCCCGGATCAAAGCTGACCAGTTTAAACTCTTTGAACAATAAGGTGCATACGGCGACCAAGATCAATGACACGATGCCGACCAGATAGACGTCGGAAAGCATCATGGAGGCTGCCTGCCCGAACATGTACTTATCCAGTCCGCTTTGATTACCGTTGCCACTATGCTGAATCTTTGTCATCATGACGACGCCGACACCGAAAAAGACCGATAAGATGATACCGAGCGCAGCATCCTGCTTAATCCGGGAATAGCGCGTTATGGCATGGATTCCGAAGGTGGCTAGCATTCCGGAAAGGATAGCTCCGATCATGAAGAGGCCGATCGATTTGACGCCGCTGAGCATAAACGCGATGCATATTCCTGGCAGCGCGGCGTGAGCAAGCGCATCTCCAAGCAGGCTCTGTTTGCGTAAAAAAGTGAATGACCCGATCACACCGCTTCCCAGTCCGAGCAGCAACGATCCCATCAGAATCCACTGCATGTTCGGGTCGGTCAACCAATTCAAAAATGTCGAGAACATAAGTTACACCTTCCCTGCCGGTACGGCGGCGAAATCCTGTAACATGGCGATGCGTCCGCCGTAAGTTTGCTGAAGATGTTCCGGCGTAAATATTTCGCTTGTCGGTCCCGCTGCAACCAGTTCGCCGTTCAGTAGCAGAACATGATCGAAATACTCCTGTACGGTGGACAAGTCGTGATGCACCACCAGAACGGTTTTCCCCTGTTCTTTCAGTTCGTGCAGCAGTTGGATGATCGCTTTTTCCGTCGTGGCATCGACCCCGGCAAACGGTTCATCCATGAAGTACAGCCGAGCGTTTTGAGCCAGGGCTCTAGCCAAAAATACACGTTGCTGCTGTCCGCCAGACAATTGGCTGATTTGCCGTCCGGCGTAATCCGCCATTCCGACTTTGCCGAGGCACTCCATCGCGATTTCCCGCTCCTTGGATCCCGGACGGCGGAACCAGCCCAGATGCCCGTAACGTCCCATCATCACTACGTCCAGCGCATTCGTCGGAAAATCCCAGTCCACCGATTCCCGTTGCGGCACATATCCGACGACTTTCCGTTGTTCCTGATAGGGACGACCGAATATTTTAACATCTCCTTCAACCTTTGGAATAAGACCGAGTACCGCCTTAAGCAGCGTGGATTTCCCCGCCCCGTTCGGACCCAGCACACCGATCAGCTTTCCTGAAGGGATTTGAAACGAAACCGAGTTCAGTACCGGCTTTTTCTGATATGCTACCGTTAAATGATTGACTTCGAGTGGATTGGCAGTAGTCATCTCAGCTCCTCCTTTTCCTGGGCTAGCTTACGCCCATACCGTTTATTTCAATGCTTCGGTAATGGTGTTCACATTATGACGCACCATGTTGATATATGTGTCCGCGTCCGATCCCGGCTCTCCCATGGAGTCGGAATACAATTCGCCGCCGATTTTGACGTCATGACCCAGTTCTTTTGCACCGGCAATGACCGCTTCCATCGACTTGGTCGGAATGCTGGATTCCACGAATACCGCTTTGATTTTATTTTCCACGAGAAAATCGCGCAGCTTGCTGACATCCTTCGAGCCGTATTCCGAGGCCGTACTGATTCCCTGGAGCCCCATTACCTTAATGCCGTAAGCATCTCCAAAGTAACCGAAAGCATCATGTGCCGTAACCAGCACGCGTCCTTCTTCAGGAATCTCGGCAATGCGTTCCCGAACTTCCGCGTCCAGTTCATTAAGTTCCGCAATGTAGGCTTCCGCGTTCTTCCCATACTCGGCGGCATGAGCCGGATCATATTCGGACAGCGTATCCCGGATCGTTTCCGCAGCGGAGACCCAATGCTTCACATTAAACCAGATGTGCGGATCATACTGGGAACCGCCGGCATCTTTTCCGGACCTCAGCAGAGAAGGGTCAATGTCTCTGGAAACGGCGACCGTCGGCTTGCGCTTCTCCAGCTTCTCGAAAATCTCCGTCATCTTTCCTTCCAAATGAAGGCCACCGTAAAAAATCATGTCGGCATCGTCCAGTTTCTGAATATCGCCTTGGGAGGCTTTATACAAATGCGGGTCCACGCCTGGCCCCATCAATCCCTTTACTTCGACTTCACCGCCGCCAATCTCCTGAACAACATCCGTAATCATCCCGATCGTCGTAACGATTTGAATCTTCCCGCCATCCTCCGCGCGCTGCTGATGACCGGGCTCACCCTCCACTTTGGAACATGCGGCAATCACGATTAACGCCAATACGCTTAACGTCATCTTTGCCCTCTGCATCGGACTTTTCTTCACTTTGATCTCGGTTTCCCTAATCTTGTTCATCCGGTTATCTCCTCCCACAAATTCAGTTCATTATTGATCCACGATTTCACTTCAGTGTTGATCTTAAACTTTCCGCATTAAGCTGGAATCTCAATGGTTTTGCTGCTGCTTTGACGCTGCTTCAGTATTCAGCCTTCATTTGTTGTACAAGTAAACACTTGTTTCCCTCGGCATTAAGTTTTAGTTATATATAAAAATGTTTCCCTAGTGCAAATTCTAAGGCATAAACATACAAAAAAGCAAGAGGAATTTTCCTCTTGCTTGAATAATTTGCTGGATCGATACCAGTCCATATTAATTTGTCACCTTACAAAATCCGGTGTTTTCCATTAGATTCAACCGGCTTCTAAGCCGTTGGATCATTGGCTGCATAAGGAGCCAGGCCGATTATACGACTCCTAACGAGGAGAGAGAATAATAACTGGATTTCCTACAGTTAATTTCCCTAACTATCATCATTCCGCGAAATTAGATGGAAAACCTCCATCTAATTTACCGCTATATACAGGTTTGTGCCTTCAACCGAGTAATTAACTTTAGATTTTCCAGTTAATTACTCAATTTTGGGAAAAAGAACGGAATTAGCTGTAGGTTTTCCAGTTATTTTGTGCAATTTGGAGTTTCCGCTCCTCCCAACTTCCCCCCTCTTACTCCGCGTTCCCACCATTTTCTGCATTTCCGGCATTTGCGGTTTTTCCTGCATTTTGCCCCGTTTGCTGCTGTTTCAGAGTCTTCTTCGGTACGCCGTCCAACCCATACTCTTGGTCGTACGCGTCAAAGATTTTGCGCGCTACAGGAGCCGCACTCCAGGCACCAAATCCACCCTCCGGTATGACGACAGCTACAGCAAGCTTCGGATTTTCGCGTGGAGCAAATGCGATAAACACCCCGTTATCCCGGTTCTTTCCGGCGGCATATTGTTCGGAAGTACCCGTCTTTCGGGCAAAGTCATATGGAAAACCACTGAACGCAACGCTCACATCAGTTTTCATCCCGCTAATGACTTCCTTCCAATAGGCATCGTTAAATTTCACCTCATTAAGTACCGTAGGTTTAAATTCCTTTACGATATTGCCGTCCTCATCCGTGATTTTGCTTACAAGATGAGGCTGCATCCGTTTGCCGTGGGTAGCCAATGTTGCAGTGTATTGAGCTAATTGCATTGTTGTATAACCACCCTGCTGTCCGAAAGAGGCTAACACCAATCTTGTAAGTACGGATTCAGACTCGTTATTGTATGATAAGCTACCCAAATACTCTTTTGGCAAATCCACACCCGTAGAGACACCTAGACCAAATTCTTTCATGTATTTGTCCCAAACTTCAATCCCCTCGGATGTGCCTTTATATTTGGAATTAAGTTTTTCCCCAACCATTGCAACCATAAAAGTGTTGGAAGATTTTCGAATGGCTTCTGAAGGATCCATCGGACCATAAGCATGCTGACCGGAGTTACGGACGCTGGACGAATCATTTTTACCAAAGTAAGCAATCCCTCTGTCGTTATAGTACGTGTTTGTCGTAAACAATTTTTCGTTAAGTCCGACCAAGACGGATAATGGTTTAATCGTGGAGCCGAGCAACACATCCGAACCAAAATTATGTCCTGAACGCCCGGAACTGAATGGCGTAATCGTACCGTTTTGATAATTGTCCGAAATTTCCGACCACTTCTC
The DNA here is from genome assembly GCF_046559655.1 of Fontibacillus forbon. Classification (NCBI taxonomy): domain Bacteria; kingdom Bacillati; phylum Bacillota; class Bacilli; order Caryophanales; family Paenibacillaceae; genus Fontibacillus; species Fontibacillus forbon. Next base: position 230,167 of record NZ_JBKGFV010000006.1, read on the forward strand.
TGGAGAAATGCCCCCTGTCTGCCATACGTTTGTATCGTAATCCGGCATGCTGGCCATGGCTATTACGTTTCCTGTTTCGACTTCCATAGCCACGGCATATCCCGTTTTTGCATTGGGATGCACCTCACCAGATACACGATTATTATGAACCCAATCAATTTGGTCCAAAATCGCCTGCTCCGCAATCATTTGTATATTCTTGTTAAGCGTAGTATGAAGATCATGACCTTTTTCGGGTGGCGTTATTTCAGGTATGCCGGTCGCCATATTGCGCGGATCGATCGGTACGCTCTTGAATCCGTTTTTGCCTCTAAGGTCTTCCTGGTAGTACATCTCCAGCCCGTCGAAGCCCACAAATTCTTCAGGCGTATACTCCAGGGCAGGGTCGGTGCCTTGAGCCTCCCGGATCGGATCATACCAACTCACCGAATCCGTGGATCTGAATTTTTTCAAATAACCGACTGTCTGCACCGCCACGGTATCCTTATCATAATGCCGGATGCTTTCCTCAACGACTTCAATGCCCGGGAACTGATCTTTGCGCTCGAGGAAATAAGCCACTTCCTCCTTCGTGAGGTCGATCTTGATTCTGCGGGCGCTAAAGCCGCCGTTCAGCCGGTAATCCAAATCCATCGCCTTGATGATCTCTTCCTTCGTCATCTTCACGGCATTCGGATCCCCGTATTTATCGAATACTTCCTTCAGCTTGTCGGCCAGCGCCAACGCTTCCGGACGGTTCTCTTTCCCTCGGTCGGTGGTGGTACTGTAATCCTTTTGCAACGTAATGTATAAAGACTGCACGGGCGTGGAGTAAGCCAGTTTCTCGCCTCCAGCGGCCAAAATCGATCCCCGGATCGGCGATAAAGGCACTTCCTTTACCCTCATGGCCGTCTCCTGCTGCGACAGGCTTGGACCTTCCACGAATTGAAGAATCGCCAGCCGAACGATAATGACCGTGAAAATAGCAAAAGCACTGAAGAAAAACATATTCAGTCGAATATTAAAATGACGCTGCATCGCGGCTTCTTGTTCCCGTGGATCGTCCGTATACACACTCTTCATTTCCGATTCCCCTTAATCCATTTGATTCATCCCTTATATATTAACATAACGGAAATAGGCATGGCGAAGTTACAGCGTTTCCCAGTTATTTTATCCGGGAGATAAATACCGCATAAACCGGAAAAAACCCCGGCCATTTCTCAAAGGTTCAAGAAAATAGCCAGAGTTTTTTCCCATATCGCGAAAGGCTAAACGATCTTATCGGGAATATGCGTCTCGCTGAATGCCGGCGGATTAAACCAATTGCCGCTTCCGGCCCAGGTCGAGTCCAGCGGTACCCATTTCTCCTTCTCCGATAAATACACTTCGTTCCAGGCATGCGGCCCGTATCCTCCCCGTCCGTCATAGCCGAGACCGGTGACCACTTTCACCTGCAGCCCTTGCGAACGGGCCATCACGGCGTAAAGCCGGGAATAATCGATGCATACGCCGCGTTTGGAATCGAACGTCATTTGCGGCGTCTGCTCGCGCCAATTCCCGTTTTTCTCGTAGTCCTCGACTTTGTCGTAATCGTAGGTCACCCTTGATCCGACCCAATCGTAAAGAAGGCGGGCTTTATCCTCATCATTCTTGGCACTCTCGGTGATCTTGGCCGCAGCCTGTCCGATATCCTGCGGGATATCGGCATCGATCACCTCGTACCTCCGCTGCAGAATTCCGTTAAGCTCCTCTTCCACCCCGCGGGTAAACACCGGGAGCTTCTCCTTGATCAAGTTGCCCGACAGCGGTTCAATTACGGTGCGCGCTCCTTGCTGATATACAGGGGAAGCTTCCACATATCGGCTGAAGCCGCTATCGGGAAATAGCGTCACCGAGATAAACAACACGGCGATGACCAGTAGGCACCGCGCCGCGCCGATCACTCCGCCGATAGCCGCTCCCGTCAATCGGCTCAGCAAGGTAGCTGGCCGTTCCCCGCCAAAGACAAGCCGCCCCAGCCAGGAACTCCCGCCGAACGCAAACGCCGATATGAGTCCGAGCACCGTGCGGATCAGCCAATAACTGAGCATAAACACCACCGCAAAACGCATCAGCGGAAAATCTCGGATCGCCGTCAACAGCGTATAATAAATCTGTTCCCATTTGGCCAGGTCCCGTTCAGGCAGCGATACTCCATTCAGCCATCCTTGTACGAGCGGGGATAACCATAAGGTAAGCGGAATGGATGCCAACATGCCGAGCACCGCCAGCACGCCCCCGCTCAGTAGGGACACCAGCCTGCCGGCGCTACGGGAAGCGCCCCGCAGCAAGCCTTGCAGCATCGAGAATAGCAGGATGATCAACAACAAGGCGGATACCAGATTAAAATTACCCAAACTTTGCAACCAACTCTCCGTCATCGTCAGCCTCCATTCTGGATGTCCTGTATCTTCCTCATCAAGCTGGCTGGTATTATTGGGAATTCCGTTTGGCTTCCTGAATAAACACTTCCAGCGTATCGCTTACTTTCCATTCTCCGAGAGAGACGCCATGAAACATCACTTTTACTTTATCGGCACCTTCAGACCCGGTAACTTCCAGGTTCGGTGTCTTGATCGAAAACGTGCCGTCCGGATTCCGCGTCATCTTGGCTTCAGCCGCTTCTTTTTTCATCATGTTTAAAGCTTCCGTCTTGCTGATCTCGGCGACCTTATCGATTCCCTGCTCTTTCACGGTGGACACGGCATCTCCGATATCCTTCAGCGAAATGCCGCTGTAAATGATCACACATGCCGCGATCACCAGGACAAGCGCCCATTTAATAACGGTCTTCACAAAATTCAGTACCAGGAACAGCACGACCAGCGCGACTACGATGACCAGCCAGTTTTGTTTTAAAAATTCAGTCCATACCTGCAAATCAAAATCCAACATGACCCACGCTCCCAAATCCGTAATTATCAGATCCATCATGCAAACACATTATGCCTTATACATTATACATGATGGCCCAGTCCAGTGTCAGCTTAACCCCGTTTTTCCGTAAAAACCAGGAATTGGTGACTTTTGAATAGCCTCGAACGGGTAATAAGTTCGTCCCTTGAAACGTACAAGTAGAACATAAGTACTTTCAGGGGAGGCACATGGTAATGAAAATGGCATTCTGGCTCTATTTCTTTATGTTCCTCGCTTTCTTCGACCTCCACGCCCAATACCCCATCCTGACGCCGTTTGCGCTATCCCTCGGCGCTGCTCCTACCTTTATCGGCTGGATGATGGGGATTTATGCACTGACTCACCTGCCGGGAAATCTGATGGCAGGGCAGGGGGTGGACCGGCATGGGAGCAAGGGATACATGATTTTCAGCCTGATCGGCGCAGGCTGTATCCTCCTGCTGCAGGCGCATGTCACCGAGCCTTGGCAGCTCCTCGTGCTCCGCTCGATCAGCGGCTTCGTGCTTGCTTTTTTGTCGCCGGCCTGTCTGGCGATGCTTGCTTCCCTGACCAAAAGTCCGGTTCAGCAAGGGAAACTGATGGCCGGTCATGGGGTCGTGCATACGCTCGCCTCCGTAGTGTCACCTGCCGCCGGTGCATTTCTGGTAGCTCAGACCGGTTATTCGCTAACTTTCCAATCCCTTGGCTGGCTCCTGATCGTGACAGGCCTGATCGCCGTCTTCACCATCCACGAGCCAAAAAAAGCAACGGCTTCGATCCCGATCAGCACGCCGCACGTCCCGGTCAAACTCAACATTATTCCGTTACGTTACTACTTACTCCCGCTAGCCGTATCCTGTTCCCAAGGGATTCTCTTCTTCGAATTGCCGCTGCAGGCTGGCGGCACGTCGGGAATTCTGCATACCGGAATATATTTCTCGATCATCAGCATCGGGGCACTGGCGACTCTATCGATGCTCTTTTTAAGCCGGTTTTCGCCTTATCTCCGGGCGGTAATAGGCATTTTTGGCATCGCTATTTCTTTCTTCTCTTTAGCTGCTCTGGAGTTCATTCCGCTGCCGGTGTCGCTCTTTGTGCTCGGCATGGCCAAAGGCGTCACTTTTCCCGCCATCGCTTCCATGTTCATCGATCTCAGCGGCGGCAAGCGGCTCGGGACCGTATTTTCCCTGCAATCCATCGCGATGTCCATCGGCTCGTTCATCGGACCTATCGCCGCGGGAATGCTGCATGAAAATAATTATTCGCCTTACTTTCTCGCCTTTCTTCTATTAATGATCGTTCTGCTGTTTACGCCGCTCCGGGGGCACCATGCACCCCCTGCCCCTCCGGTCACCATCGGGCCGAACGGTCTGTGAGTTGAGCCATCCCGTACTATTTACTGTCTTTAGGCTGCCGCACAGGGCACGGGCGGGCGTCCCACATAGTATATCGTGTAATCACCAATCACCGACCGATTCGAAAGTGGGGTGAATCTATGGGCTACGTTGATCCTTGCGGACCCGGTCCGGTAGTCGCTGGCGCCTGGACTTCGACTGGAGCGATCCTTGTATTGTACATTTTGCTTGTCATCATTCTCCGTTCCCCTTTCTTTTATTGTTAAATCCCCGCACTTACGGTCTGCCCAAAGGCAGGCCGTTTTGCTTTTTCCGGGACGGACATTTTTGCATGAAGGAACGCAGCGGGTATACACTAATATCGAGGTGATTACGTTGTCCGTCAGCATCATCGTTGAAGGCAAAAACGACCGCAGCAAACTGCGCCGGCTATTGAACGAAGAAGTTCGGATTCATTGTACCTTCGGCACGCTGAATTCCCTGAAGCTGGAATCCTTGCGCAAACAAGTAAAAGGGGACGAGCTCTACCTGTTCATGGATAACGATCCTTCCGGCAAAAAAATCCGCGGTGTCCTTAGAGACACCTTCCCCGATGCCGAACAAATCTACACGCGCCGGGGATACGCCGGGGTAGAAGGGACGCCTGACGAATATGTTATCGCGCAATTGGAAAAGGCCGGCCTGGAGGAATTTATTCTTTATCCTCCGGCCAGCCCATATTGATCATTCATAAAATTGCTTATTCCTTTGCCAAATCGGCCACACCCTGCGCAATTTGGGCGGCGGTGTCTTCCGGCCGGTATATTTCGCGCAGGTTCCCTTCCCTGTCGACCAGGCCGATCAAATCCATATGAACGAAATTCCCGTCCCGATCCTGATTGATCAGAATCTTAAACGAATTCATGGCCAGATCCATCGTCTTTTGCTGATCGCCGCGCAGGAAATACCAACCCGAATAATCCGCCTTGAATTTATCCCCGAACGCCTTGATTTGCTCCCGGGTATCCCGCTCCGGATCAAACGAAATCGAAACGATAGAGGCGTCTTTGCCGAACAGCCCTTTTTCTTTCAGCACATCCTGCACCTGGCTGAGCCGGAACGTGGTCACCGGGCATACGTCCGGACAGTTGGAGAAGAAGAAATAAAACAGTCTGACTTTTCCGTTCGTCTCCTCTAACGTCACGGTTTTGCCGTCCACGTTTTCCATACTGAAACTCTCCACCGGACGGATGACCGGCAGCTTCGGTTTAGCAAAGGAATCCCAGAGCAGATATCCCGCCAATACGACGCAAATAGCCAGCAAAATCCAGGTCCACTTGTACTTTTTCAAAAGGGTCATGTCTACTCCTCCATTACAGCCACACGGTATCCAGAATCATTACGATCAATGCGATCGTCAAATAGTTGACGGAGAACAGGAACACCTTTTTGGCCCAGCTATCATTATCCTTCGAACGAATGCCTTTTAGCGCCATAAAGAGCCAAGCCACCGACAGAACTTCGCCGATAACGAGGAACCACATTCCCGTATAATTGTAAACATACATTAATACAGGAATCGGAATCAGCAACACGAGATAGGGAATCATTTGCAGCTTTGTTCTCGCAATCCCCTTAACGACAGGCAACAGAGGGAATCCGGCTGCACGGTACTCCTCTACCCGCCGAATGCCAAGCGCCCAGAAATGGGGAGGCTGCCACAGAAATAGCAAAGCGAAGATTAGCAGGGCTCCCAGATCGAGTTTACCCGATGCGGCTACATAACCGATTAGTGGGGGCATAGCTCCCGAGATCGCACCTACAGATGTACTCCAGGTGGAGGTCCGTTTCAGCCAGAGCGTATAGACTACAACGTAAACGAACATACCGATAAGCCCAAATACTCCCGCAAGCGGTCCGGAAAAAGCAAACAGCAAAACCAAGCCGGCTATACCCAAAATCACGGCATACCAAAGCACGGTTTTAGGCGAAATCTTGCCTACCGGCAGCGCACGGTTTTTCGTACGAGCCATTTTGGTATCCAGATCCCGGTCAAAATAATTGTTAAACACGCAGGAAGACGCCATAATCAGGACGGTTGCAACCAACGTTAAAATAAGTTTTCCATATTGCAATTGCCAATGGGAAGCGACCCAAAATCCGGCAAAGGCAGCAATCAGGTTAGACCGCAGAATCCCCGGTTTGGTCAACGCAACGAAATCTTTCCAGGTTGCCGTTTCCCCCGGTGGCGAAGGCCTTACGGACAGCGCAGCAGAATCCGCAGGTGCATGGTAACTCAATTGTTTATCCACTTGTGATTATGCCTCCTAGGTTTGAAATAGAGGTTCCATTTATATAAAATCCATAAAAATTTCGATGAATTCCTGCCCTCGCTATAAACTTTATCATATCAAAATGCGAAAGTGTTTGACAATCGTTTGATCATCGCCGGTTTATTATGACAATTCAGTGACATTGCATTAGGACTTACTTGTTTTACAGTGCAATAAAAATATAAAATCCGGACAGAAAATCTGCCCGGATCATGGTGAGTTATACTTGAGATCATTCAACTAATTTATTCTGGCAAAAAGCCCATTAACTGCTGCACATCACGCAGCGTCTTCTCCGCCATTTCCGAAGCTCTCTCCGCACCCTGGCGCAAAATATTGCGTATTTCCCCGGATTCCCGGATGTCCCGATAGCGCTGCTGGATCGGTTCCAACGCGCCGACAACGACTTCGGCAAGATCTTTCTTGAACGGGCCGTACATTTGCCCTTCGTACCGCTGTTCCACCTCCGCAACCGACAATCCCGAGCACTGGCTGTAGATCGTGATCAAATTGCTGACTTCCGGCTTGGACGCCGGCTCAAATTTCACTTCACGGCCGGAATCGGTCGTTGCACGGCTGATTTTCTTGCGAATTTCGTCCGGCGAATCAAGCAGGTAAATCGCACTGCCCGCATTCGGATTGCTCTTGCTCATTTTTTTCGAAGCATCGTCCAGCGACATGATCCGGGCTCCGACCTTCGGAATATACGGTTCCGGTATCGTAAAGTAGTCTCCGAAGCGGTGGTTAAACCGGCCGGCCAAATCCCGGGTCAATTCCAAATGTTGCTTCTGGTCTTCCCCTACCGGCACCAGGTCGGCATTATAGATCAGAATATCGGCGGCCATCAACGCCGGATACACGAATAGACCTGCCCCGACGGATTCCTTGCCGGCCGCCTTGTCCTTGAACTGGGTCATCCGCTCGAGCTCGCCCATCGATGTCAAAGTGGTCAGAATCCAGCCAAGCTGCGAATGCTGGCGCACATGAGACTGCATGTACACATTCGCCTTATTCGGGTCGATTCCTGCCGCTACGAACAGGGCGGCTACCGCTTCAGACTGTTCACGCAAATCGGCGGGATCCTGGGGTACCGTAATCGCATGAAGATCGACCACCATAAAGTTGCAGGTATAATCATCCTGTAGTGTAACGAAATTTTTCAAAGCACCAATATAATTGCCAAGCGTGATTTTACCGCTAGGCTGGATACCGGAAAGAACTCTCTTCATTTAAATCAGCCTCCGAGAAGAAAAATGTTATAGAAAGCAAGGTCTCGCCAAGGGCTTTACGCGCAAAAAGGCCCCACGTCCGCAAGGGACGTGAGACCGTGGTGCCACCCTTATTCGCCGGAGGAAAGAACTAAGCGGATTCATCGCCGCGAGGCCCTCCGGCCTTGATCTTCCGTAACGTGGAATCAGACGGCCGGCATACTATAGTAAGGGAATTAACCCATCACGTGTTCCGCTCGGCGCTCCAGGGTCCATTCGGCAAGGTCTTTCCTCCGGTTCGCATCAACCACCGGCTTTCTGCAGGAAATGGCGCTTTGCTTACTTCTCCCTGTCATCGCATTAGAAATATTCATCCATTTATATAAGTTCATCATATAGTTCTTAAAGCTGCCATGTCAAATCCATTTTTCGTCCCAGAGAAAAAGTGTTATTATAGTCTCAAGCTTAGGGATACGATTATTATGTGGGAAAAGGAGCAACGATATGAAAAAAGTGACCAAAGGGCAATGGAACGGTTACGATACGTATATCTTACATAGCCGCGAACTTGAAGTCACACTGCTACCCCGCCTTGGCAATAATGTCATTAGCATATGGGATCATGTCCGGCAGCGCGACGTGCTGCGTCGTCCGGAGGAAGGCGATCTTGACTTCTACCTGCAGAAGCCTTACCACTTCGGAATTCCGGTGTTAATTCCCCCGGGCCGAATTCGCAGAGGTCATTTTTCGTATGCCGGTCAAGAGTACCAGTTCGACCGCAATACGGCGAATGACAATCACATCCATGGACTACACAGAACACAGGCATGGTGCGTCAGCGATATCGACGAGGATGAAGACGGCTGTGCGATTACGACGGAATTTACGACGAGCGATGACCCGAACTGGATGCGCCAGTTCCCGGTTCCGCTAAAAATGGAGATGACGCTCCGCTTACAAGGGGCATCCTTGAAACAAACGTTTAAAATAAGTCATTTAGGCGACCGGCCCGCTCCCTTCGGTTTGGGGCTCCATACCTGGTTCCTGCTGGACGGCGAGCCGGATCAATGGAGTCTGAAACTCCCGGTTTCCGGTATCTATTTATCCGATGAAGAAATTATCACAACCGGAGAAACCGCGCCTCTCGGTGAACTTGAAGCCTTGAACGAAGGCTTGAGTTTGCAGGGCACGAATTTTGACACGATGCTGAAAATAGGCAATCATCCCGTGAAAGCCGAGTTGATTCGCAGCGATGGCTATGGACTGCACTATTCAGCCGACCCGGCTTACTTCAAACATTGGGTTCTATATACCAAAGGAGTAGCGGATCAATTTCTCTGCATCGAACCTTATACTTGGTTGCCGGACGCTCCCAACTCGGGTCTGGCGGATGAAGAAACCGGCCTGATCGATCTTCAGCCGGGCCAAAGTCTGGAACTGAACGTAAATCTGGATATGATCTATCCGTCCGAACAAATATAGCCCGATATATGTCTTAGAGCCATCTTTCGAAAAGGAAGATGGCTCTTTGTTGTTCAGGATAAAGAGAAATGCAATAATTACCACTGCTATAGTTTGACGATAAGCCGAATATTTTCTCCTCCAAAAACCATACTAACATCACAAAGGCCAAAGGAGGTGACAAATATGGCAGGTCAAAACCAAGGCCGCGGTAGCCGCTCTAACAACCTTGTTGTTCCTCAAGCAACTGCTGCGTTGCAACAGTTGAAATATGAAGCAGCACAAGAGCTGGGCGTGCAAATTCCGCAAGACGGTTACTATGGGAACTACACTTCCCGTGAAACCGGCTCCCTCGGGGGTTATATCACCAAACGTCTGGTACAATTGGCAGAGCAGCAATTGTCGGGTCGTTCGAACCTGTAATTGGTTTTCCCCTATTTAAAAAGTAGGGAGACAGGCGATCTGCGTTAGCAGGTCGCCTGTCTTTTACATGATAAGCGCAAGATTAGGAAGATACATCTGCATTATAATCCTGGTATGTATTGACGTGATTTTTGCGCGGGTAGCGCTGAATCATTAAATTTGCCATATTGTAATTGGATTCCAAGATGGCGTCGACAACGATGGTGTCCTGCCTCAGTGCAAAATCGTAGCTGATTTCCCCATGGGTCCAGTACCGTTTATGTTTTAATGCTTCAATCGCCATCGTCCGAAAAGAATGCAATTGCGTTGCCGATAATCCCTTTTCTTCTTCAGACATACGGCCGTTCCGGCCTGCAATCGGGTTGTGACGGATCCCGAATTTGCCGATCACATTATTGCGGATTTGGATGAATACGGTCCCCGAAGTCATTCCGCCAAGCTCAGTTTCCAATTCTTTAAATACCAAGTCCACTTGTCTAGCGAGTGAAAGCTGATCGGTATTCAGCATATTCACCCTCCCTTCCCATATAGTTCCCTACTAGCTAGGGCTTACGTCTCATTATATGTCATTAATATATAGCGATCAACATTATACAACAAAAATGGTTATTTATTACTATACAAAATATGACTTAATCCCCTTCCTCTCCCATGATTCAACATTTTTGTCGTTCTTTCGACACGCATGTTGTTAAAGTCCAGTTAATTGCCCCCCCAGCGCAAAAACCGGGAGATTATTTTTAACACATCCATCTGTGTGGTGAGCAGCTTCTCTCCCCAATGTCCGTTCATTCTTTTAACAAGCTTATCTTTTTGTGAATTATCCATCTTTTCATACCATTTACGGAGCGTCAGCGAATTTTGGTAGCTCTCACGCAGTTCTCTCGTCGATTCGATGTATGATCCGATGCCGCAAAGCTCTTCAGCCGCGTAAATGCCCGATAATAGCGAAGGAAACTGGCCAAATCCGAACAACGGCATAACCGTACCCAGGCAATTCCCCGTAAAAAGCGTATTTCCGATTCTGGGCTCATTGCACTGCCCTATAATATAGTTGTTCACTTCAAAACGGTCGGTTACCTTCAAATTTTGACCCAAATCCGTGCATACGCGTTCAAAAAACAGCTTCCATTTCTCATCCGTACTGCCAGGTACGGAATGCAACTCATCGGGGAAAGCGATCACGATATTCGCCTCTGTCTTCGAATAAGGAATCAAATATCCATATCCCTTCGGAGCGTAGCGGTCATCCAACCAGCACATGACCCGGTACCGCGAGAAATCGCCTTCTACCGTAGCCCCTTTAAGCGTAGCTGTAAGATCGACTTCGAAATTCTTCATAACGGCCGCATACTCAGCATCGCCCGTCGCCAGGATGACATGGGTGTATTCTTTTACCAGGTCCTCATAAGTACGTTCCGAGTGAAAATGAATTTTCGTCTTGACCTGGCGGGCAAGCTGGTTCTCAAAAGAGTTCTCGTGCCGGCCGCGAATATTGCAGAATCCCATATGTCCGCTCAATTTTGCTTGTTCATGCTGAGAAGAAATGACAAACTCGCCGATATTCCCGGTCGGGTGAAGATAGATTTGATACTTGTCCGCCAAATACGAGATTTCGTCCCGAACCGGGCGAGAAAAGATCGTAAGCAGCACCTCCCCGTTGACAAACCGGTCCCCGACGCTTCCCCGCTTTTCGAAGATGTCCGGAGACACTCCCAACTGCTCCAGACGAATGGCACAGGCGAGCCCCGACAAACCTGCCCCCATAATCGCTACTTTCATATTCTTCCTCCTGTTACACAAACTCTCCATTTCCTATTTTGCCCGTTGCGTACTTTGTCTAAGCATGTCGCAGGTACAATTTAATCGGTTAGGTCCAACCCGGAAGAAATAAAGTCCATACGTGACATATACATAAAAAAGCGGCTTGCCTGTATCGGCAAACCGCTTTTTTATGAATGGCTATCAATAATACTCCGTCACCGAAGGGCGGCTGGAGATAATGCCCTCGCTGTCCAGCTTCTTCTTCAGATAAGATTTGTCCGAGGATATAAGCAGGCTCGTGACGGCATCCACTACAAACAGAAATGTAATATGATTCGACATCATCGCGCTGTTGCTAACCGACATTTTGTCCGGTACGATGATATTCGTTTCCGCGGCCTCGGTGACCGGCGAAGAGTCATAACAGGTGATGGCCACCGTCTTCGCCTGGTTCATCTGCGCCGTGGAAACCGCATCGATGATTTCCGGCGTCGCCCCGGAGCGGGTAAACGCGATGACGATGTCTTCCGCAGTGGCTTGGGACGCCGCGATTTTCATCGCCCGGCTGTCGTTGCTGGCCTCGGCGTTGATTCCGATCAGCGTCAGACGGTTCTTCAAGGCCATGGCCGGCAAGAAGGAATCGAAGATGCCGAATATATGAATGCGCCTGGCCTTCTTCAGCATTTCCGCCACGTTCAGCAGCGCCTCCTCGGAAACCATAGCCGACGTATTGACGACCAGCTCGTTGTAATCGAGAGCCAGTCCATCGATGGGCGTGATTTCGCGGCGTTCTTTTTTCCGCGTCTGCATTTCCCGGTAAAACGTATCCTGGGCAATGGCAATCTTGAAGTCGTTAAAGCCCTTGAAACCGATCTTCTTGCAAAACCGGTTGATGCTTGTTTCCGATACGCCGATTTCATTGGCAAGCGCCGTAATCGTATGTTGACTAATGAATTCGGAATTGTGAATCACAAATTGAGCGATCTGGTTTTCACCATAGGTAAACTTTTGTTTAAGCGAAATGATCTTTGCAATCACCGCGGGTACTTGCGAAGCCATGATATGTCCTCCTGCATATGCGAGAAAACGTTCTCTAGAAACGTTCTCACGCAATAAACGATTTACTTATTATAGCATATGGAGTCCAATCTCGCCCAAAATAGTTTTCCACTTTTTCACATTTTCCGTAAACTGCTCCATTTTCATATGACCTGTCTGCATCAAATAAATATTATCCAACAGGCTGGGTAAATAAGGCAAGTCGAGAAGATCTTTGCAGAAAGCGTGCGCTGCAATTTCGCTGCTCTGCAAAATCGTGGCCGTTCTGCGGAAGGGGCCGATTTTCAGGCACTCCACCGGCTCCAGCAGTTCATTCGTAAATCGCCCGCTGCGATACTCCAGCAAGTGATAGTACTCATGCGCCAGATGGATGTCCACAATCCTGTCGAAGGTAACCGGACCAAGTGCTCCTTCCGCGGCCTCAGCCGCTATTTGAAGCTGGTGCATGGATTCCCGGTAAACGGTAATCTTCGGCACCTTCCCGCTCCAGTCCAACTGGGCCCGGAGCGCAACCTTAAAAGCTCCCGTACCCGCCGACGCCGCCAGGTTAAACTTCACGCCCGCTTGGTCAAGAAGCTCCCGGATATTCCGGCCCTTCAACCGGTCCGCGGCTTCTCTGCCCATGTCCAATGATCGGGACAGATAATATCCGTACTTGTCGGGCGCGATTTTATGAAAAACCGGGTCCCGCTCCAGCTCAGCCAAAGCCAGCACCTCATCGCTAAGCCCCAAACCGCGGATCATGAAGACTTGTTCCTTATTCCGTACCCCCGTCATGGTAACCCTCAGCTCCCTTCCGCTCCCGGTTATTGATACGCTACCGCAAGCCAAAATTCCTCTTCGCCCAGCATTTCCGTCTCCATATCCAAGATGGACAACATTTGCTCCTTCGTCTGCATCCCGGTCAGATCGAGCATTTTTTCCCGGAAGAACAAGAATACCTTCGGAATTGTCGCATTTGCATCCGAATAAATCGTGTGGTCATCCAGGAAAGCCACAAAGGCATCATGCCGCTGCTTCTTGGCAAACTGGCCGTAATGAACTCCAGCCTGCTTGAACCGGACCACGCCCTCCCTGTCGACCACGCTGACGGAAGTGCGCTTCTTCTTCAGCAAGCCGAAGAAGGATTTGCGAATTTCTTCGCTGGCGAACAAATGCCAGCGGCCCGTTTGGGCAGCCAGGACCATCGATTCGAACGGCGCGTCCACAGAGCTCGCTGCAATGCGCCGCATTTCCTCTTCCGTCAAAGCCGCCTGTCCCAGATCCTTGGACCGGAGCTCCGTCGAGCCGGTAGCGATCGCTCGCAAAATGTTCTTCTGATTATCGATCTCGATCATGATTTCTACGGTCTCTTCGCTCGCGCCGGACTGGACGATCTTATCCATCACATCGCTGCGGATCCGCTTGATATCCGCCTCGGTCGGGTTGATGACCGTCCGTTCGATCTGCTCCTTGACCATCGCCAGGGCTACCCCGATCGTCGAGATATACGGCGCATTCTTGGCGATCTGCCATTTCATCCGCTCTTTCTCGGCCATGGCAGGTATCAGGACGGCTCCGCTACCGCCTCCGCCGACCAGTGTGACAAAAGAACGGTCCAACTCGTAATCGGCAATCATCTCATTAACCGTCTTCATGGTTTTCTCGATGGCGATATCCAACACCTGGCGGGCCGCCGACTCTCCTGACATTCCCAGATGCGCGCCTAAAGCGTCCCAGGCCAATTCAGCGCTTTCCTTCCCGGCATACGCATAATCCCCTTCCGGCACGTAGCCGAGCAGGTTGGCCGCCCCCGCTAGGGTAAAGGAAAACTCCCCGCCGCTGCCCCCCCGGGCAATGGCGTATTCGGGGGCGTCTCCTTCACGCGGGCTGATGAACAGAACCTGCGCATTTTTCAATTCGCCCGGATCAGCGAAGCATTCATAGGCCTTCCCGGCAATATGAGCACTCCGCGGGCCGACATCGACGATCTTGCCGCCCGCTACCCGAATCATACTGCCGCCTGCTATCCCCAAGGTTCGGACATCGAGGGACTGCAAGTAGGTGCGGTGTCCCCCGACCTGCGCGTTCTGGATCATGACCTTGCCGTTCTTGATGACCGAGATATCCACGCTCGTTCCACCGACTTCAAAAAAGATGCCATCGGATATTTTCTCGTACATCAGCGCTCCCGCCACGCCGGCAGCCAGCCCCGACAGCATCGTCAAAATCGGGCGCTTCCGCACCTCGTCGATGCTCATTACTCCGCCGTCGCAGCGCATGATCATCAACTGCGAGGAGATGTTCGCGTTCTTGACCGATTTCTCGGTCATGTTAGCCGTCTCCATCATCTTGGGAATCAGACTGGCGTTGATAACCGCCGTCCGGGTCCGCGTCCTCAGGCCGTACAGCTGGGAAATTTCGTGCCCGCCGGTCGCGAACACGCCGCGCCGGTTCGCCGCTTCGACGACGCGCAGCTCACTCGTCGGATCATCCACGCTGTAGGCCTCCGAAGCGACGATCACCTCCGCCCCCTGGGAAAGCAGATCCTGCAATCCCTGCTCAACAGCTTCATCCTTCAAATTTTTGGAGTCCAGATAAGTATGGTAGGTCTGCAGGTTTTTACCTGGCGCGAGTTCGATCTGTCCCGGATTGGATTCGCTGCGTGCACTCAATCCGTCCATTCCCGCCCCCATGCCGAGGATGCCGACTCTGGCGACATCCCCTTCCAGCAGCGCGTTGGTCGCCTGCGTCGTCCCGTGGGCTATAAAAGCAACATCCTCCGGAGCGATACCCTTACTTTCCAAGATACTTTGCAGGATCTGCACAATTCCTTTTGCCACGCCGTCCTCATCATGATGGGTGGTCGGAATTTTCATTTTTTCGATGATCTCAAACGTTTCATTATCAAGTACGACCGCATCCGTAAACGTACCGCCGACATCAATGCCAACCCTTACTTTTCGACCCATTTCATATCTCCCTCCTATCTCTCTATAACCACGGCGTCTTTACCCTAAAAAACTACGAACGAGCCCCACACCATGGAGATCAACACGGCTGCAACCATCCAGGGCAGAGTCCGCTTCAAAATTTCGTTAATGTCACTCTTCGTAAAATCGGCCACCCAAACATTGTGAGAGTTGGTCGGATCGGAAACGGACTGCACATTGCTGACTACCCGAAGCGCCAGCATAGCTGCGATCGGCGTCATGCCCGCCCCTACGAACAGCGCGGCGATTCCGCTTCCCAGGCCCCACACGTTAAGCGGACCGCGGTAAATCGCCAGCGGCGACAAAATAGTAAAGAACAGGATGTACATCAATGGGCTATTCGGCAGTACCGATTCGATTACCGGCGAAATGATCGCCGTAACCTGAGGCGCCATAACCGCGTTGACCAGCATACCGATCCCGATCATCAGCCCCAAGGCTCCGGCTACATCCTGAATCCCCTCCACCAGGGAGCTGGAAAGCACATGTACCGGACGCTTCGGCCAAGACAGCAACAATGTGGCAACCGCACCGATGATGACGGCAGGCACGATGTCCATTTTAAAGGCAAAAACCATAATTACAGGAACCAATGGGCTGATCAGAGCGATTGTCGGTACTTTTCGACCTTCCGGGGTCGGGGAAGTAGCCGGCATTGCCCATGCTTTGCGTCCGCGTCCATCGCGGCGGGCATAAAATACGATCATGATCATACTGATTACGATAAGCGGTAACGCGGCGATCAGCGTATAGTCGGCGATAGTCGAAACCGGCAGACCCATGACATCCACGTAAACCGCCCAGTTGGAAACGTTGAACAACACCCCGACACCAACGGAAGTCAGCAGAACGACGGAGGCCAGAAATTGACTGATACCCGCGGTCAGCATAATCGGGATAATGATCGTCCCTACGAGAATAACCATTCCGAGACCGCTTGCCGCGGAAAAAATCACCGAGGCCGTAACGAAGAACAGCAGCGCGATCAGCACCGGTTTGTCGCCGGCCAACTCGGCGGCTTTGCGGATAATGGCCTTGGTGATCCCGACTTTATTCAGGATCTGACCGAACCAGGCGCCGAAGATCAGCCCGGCGATCGCCGTGGACAGCCGCATGGAGCCTTGGGCAAGAATCGTCCCGCTCAGCGTGGCCGTATCGGGAGTGCTGGAAGACCAAGGCACGCCCGCGATCAACGCGAATAAAATCGCCATGCTCGGCAGAGCCAGAATCGTCGGCAGCTTCCGGGTCATCATCAGCGCCGAAAAGACAAGAAATACGACTAAAATGCCAATTGCCTGTACCCACATCATTGAACTCATGGTTCAATCCCCTTTATCATTCAAATTAGAAACCAGCTATCAGGGTTGATCTACTTTTCAGTTCAACCTATTTTAAATATTTACTTTAAACCTCCAGGTACGCGCCCTGCTTCTTCAATTCGCTTTGCACCCGGGTCACGTCAACCTGCTGAACATCCAGGTTTTGCAGAGCCGCCTGCGCTGCGGCAACCCCTCCGGCGTGCCCGATGGCGCCGGTCGTCGGCGTTGTTCTGACGGCAGCCTGGGCTTCGAAAGTGGCGGACAGGCAGCGGCCGATGACGATGACATTTTTGAGCGTAGGCGTAATCAGGCAACGGTACGGAATGCTGTACATGCCGCCCCATTCCAGCTTCTCATGCTTCGTCCCTTCGCCGTCTGGACTGTGGATGTCGATCGGATAGCCCGAATGGGCGATCGTATCATCGAACTTTGCCTGCGAAAGAATGTCTGCCGCCGTCAGCGTATAGAGGCCGATAATCTGCCTGGAGCCCCGTACACCGATCGCAGGTCCGGTGGATTCCACGATAGCGTTTTCAAAACCGGGAACGTATTTTTTCATGAAACGCTCCAATTCCCTGCATTGCTTGCGCCCTTCCGTCTCGGCCCGGCTAAGGCTCCACGCATCCGTACCGTCATGCCCGAGAATCCGCGTCGTATTCATGATCACCTCTCCCGGTGTATTCGTTTCAAAGAAGAGAATATCCTCCCGCGGAATGGAAATCTCACCGTTCTCCTTCGCTTTCTTGAACAGGCTGACGAAGCCGGCGGTCGACAGCCGGGGAGCTTTCTCAATGATCGAGGTGTCGCCATGGTAGAGCGGAAAATCCTCGGGATGGGCATGGATATAAGCCTTCACTTTGGGAATATCGACATTAATCATCTTCATCTTCAAGGTCATCGGCTGGGTCGCCCCATCGCTTTCACGTCCTTTTGTGAAGGCCGCTCCCGCACGAACAGACAGGTCGCCGTCCCCCGTACCGTCAATGAAAACTTTGGCGGACAGCTTGCTTAACCCGGACTTGTTGCAAACCGTAATCCCAGTAACCCGCTGGTCCTCCTTATGCACCTCAGCCAGCATCGTGTGGTACAGAATCTGTCCCCCGTTCTCCAGGATCATGGATTCAAGTTCTACCTTCATAGCCTCGGCATCGAACGGAGTCACCGAGTACGTAAATCCGACCGTATCAAAAATATGCCCCGGCGATTTGCCGATCCCTTTCAACCTTTCGATCAGTTCGTCCGTAAATCCCTGAATAGCCTGCTTCTCCCCGGCATGAAAAGTCATCATCGGGCCGACTCCATTGGCGGTCAAGGTGCCGCCCAGATAACCCTGCGACTCCACGATCAGCGTTTTCGCGCCCGATTTGGCAGCCGCCACTGCGGCCATCGTACCGGAAATGCCGCCACCCATCACTATGACGTCAAAAGACTCCATCTTGGCAATTCCTCCTTAGTATGTGGTTTGCTGTTTCTTGTGTTCTAAAGTAGCAGAATTAAAACGACTTGTAAATGGTTATGTTTATTTTTTTCTAAATATCCGTTAAATTAGAAAATAATTTTCTTTACATGTTAGCTTTATGATTTTATACTATGAAACGACTAGTTGTATGCGCTTTATATTTTCGAAATACTATATTTATTAAAGGAGCCAGAAAGGGAATATGGAGAAACTACTGGAACAGTTGAAAGGACATCTGATCGTATCCTGTCAGGCTTATCCCGGGGAATCGCTGTACGGAAGCCATATCATGACGGCCATGGCGAATGCCGCCAAAGACGGGGGAGCTGCGGCCATCCGGGCCAATTCGCCGCAGGATGTGGCTGCTATTAAAGAAGGCTGCGGATTGCCGGTCATCGGCATCTGGAAGCGAAGCTACGCCGGCTCGGACGTTTATATAACGCCAGGCCTTTCCGATGCGGAGGCGCTGTTTGCAGCCGGCGCCGATATCGTCGCCGTGGATGCTACCGGTCGGGTGCGGCCCAACAGAGAGACGCTGGAAGCGTTGGTGTCCGGTGTCCGGAAGCAGCCCGGCAGATTACTGATGGCCGATGTCTCGACCTTGGAGGAAGGAATCGCCGCGGAGGCGCTGGGATTTGATCTGATCTCCACGACCTTGTCAGGCTATACCCCTTACAGCCCGCAAAGCGAAGCGCCGGACTTCCGGCTGCTGTCGGAGCTGGCCGGCACCGTGCGAGTTCCGGTCATCGCCGAGGGACGGATTCAGCACCCGGAGCAAGCCGCCGAGGCGTTGAAGGCGGGTGCCTTCGCCGTCGTCGTCGGAACGGCGATTACCCGTCCGCATACGGTGACAGGACAATTCGTCCGCGCCATCCGGGGGACCGAGTCAGCCGGTAATGCCCGATGAACCGGATACGCGGCGCCATCGGCATCGATCTCGGCGGCACCGGCATCAAATCGGCGCTAGTCGGCGCGGACGGCAGCGTCAGGCACTTCCGCACCACGCCGACTGAGGCCTGGCTGGGCAGGGATGCCCTCCTGGCCAAGCTGTCCGGCATTATCGAAGAGCATCGCCGGACCGCTGAACTGGAGGGGATGCAGCTCCTAGGCATAGGTATCGGGACCGCCGGTTCGGTCGATCGCTCCGGCACGGTTTCCTATGCGACGGAGCATCTGCCCGGCTGGACAGGAACTCCGCTAAGGCAGCTGCTGGAGCGGGAGACCGGGCTTCCGGTCACCGTGATGAACGATGTCCATGCCATCGCGCTGGGTGAACAATGGAAAGGAGCGGCTCAGGGCATTCCCGATATCGTTTGCGTAGCTATCGGTACGGGAATTGGCGGATGTATCGTCAAGGGCGACACGATCGAAGGGGGAGATGACGGTTATGCCGGAGGCTTCGGCCATCATATCGTCGCCATAGGCGGCCTGCCTTGCAGTTGCGGCAATCGCGGCTGCTGGGAGAACTACGCTTCCGTGACCGGCCTTAAAAACCTGATGCGCGAGCATGAAGCTCCGGATCCTTGGATTCAGGATCCGAGGCAGCTGTTCGCAGCGGCCCGAGGCGGGGATGCATCGGCCCTAAACCTCGTCGGTCTGTATGCGGAGGTCATCGCAATCGGCCTCGCCAATCTGGCGCATATTCTTAACACCCGCCGGTTTCTCCTCGCGGGAGCCATTACCGCCCAGGGCGATTTCCTGTTGGACAGAATCGGCGAGCAACTACGCAGCATCGTCATGCCCGTCTACTGGGGCGACGGGATCTTCCTGCATGCCGCCGCTTTAGGTGAGCATGCAGGGGTCATCGGCGCGGCGTCTACCGTGGCGGGAATGAGAGATTAATTGATATCCCATGGCGGGCGTACACTTAAAAAGCCGGCAAGGAGTTTCCTGCCGGCTTTCTTTCATGGTTATTTCGCAAGTTCTTCGTAAACTACTACGGAACCGGATTCCGCTTCCCATTTCACCTCTGCCCCCAGAGCTTCACTCACAAACCGGGCCGGGACTAGCGTAGTGCCGTTTATGATCACTGCTGGAACTTCCAGCTGTTTTTTCTCCCCGTTGACAAATGCGGTTTTGCTGCCTAGCTTCAGCTTGATGGTAATGCCTTCCTTCATTATCGTAATCGTTTTATCCTTCTCATTCCAGTTCACTTCCGCTTGAAGCGCTTCTGCAACGGTTCTGAATGGCACCAGGGTATTGCCGTTCTGAACTACTGGAGGTACCGCCAAGGCAGATTCTTCTCCGTTTACAAATAGCTTCACGCCATGTTTGCCAAGCTTTTTATAATACTTGCCAAGCTTCTTGTATCCGTCCAAGTTTTTCACGTTCGCTTTGATCGCTTCCTTCTGAACGTAGACCGCATCGGTTACGCTCCCCTGCTTGTCCAGCAGTTCTGCGGCTTCGGACAATGCGGCATCTGCCTCGACGATGGCCTCAAGTTCAGTTCTCATCTCCTCCGTCAAATGCGCGTCATATTTACTCAACAGAATCTCGGCAATAACGGCGCCGGCAGGCTTATCCTTAACGTTTTCAATCGCGTGCAACAGCCCCTTATAGCCTTGAGGCCCGCGGTTATTATATGTATATGTAGCATCGGTAACGGTATCTTTTTCTTCCGCCTTCTTTTGCTTTTGACTTTCGGGATTTTTGGTTTTCGATTTCTCTGCCTCAGCTTTATTTTTTTCCGGTTTGTTTTTTTCCGTGTTTCCGACTATCGGATTACCGCCGGTTTTGCTTTGCTCCGAGGCTTCCTTTTTAGAGTCCGGTTTGTTCCCCTTGTTGTCATTTTTGGCAAATGCCGATCCGCCCATCAAACTCATGGCCAAGATGCAGGCCAGAGCCATTACCCCTGTTTTCTTTATCATAATCTGCCTCCTTTTTTTGTCTTAATCTCAATATCGGTATTCGGTTAATTATGTTTAGTTACAAAATATGGAATGACCGCAAAAAAGCCCCGCTATCAGGAATATCCCTGACAGAGGGGCTGTCTTCAAATCAATTTTATTTGGTCAGATCCAGGAACTGCTTCACGTCGTCCACCACAACGGACATGGCTCCGCGCCAGAAATCCGGTTTCGTCAGATCCACGTTCAAATGTTTAGCCGCCAATTCTTCCACGGTCATCCGGCCGGTATCCATCAGCAGGGCATCATATTTGTCGGCGAAGCCTGCGCCCTCGCGCACGGCAAGCGCATAGATGCCGGTACTGAACATGTATCCGAACGTATAAGGGAAGTTATAGAAAGGAACTTCCGTAATATAAAAATGCAATTTGGAAGCCCAGAAGTGAGGATGGTATCCGCCAAGAGCGCCCTGGAACGCTTCCCGCTGCGCTTCTTCCATAAGGCTGCACAATTCTGCAGCATCCAGCATTCCTTGCTTCCGTTTCTCATAGAAACGGGTTTCAAACAAGAAGCGGGCATGAATATTCATGAAGAATGCGATTCCGCTTTGGATTTTATCCGCGAGCAAGTTGATTTTTTCCTCTTCGCTGGATGCATTCCGTACCAGTGCGTCGGCCACGATCATTTCCGCAAAAGTGGACGCCGTTTCGGCTACGTTCATGGCATAGCCCTGATTAAATTCAGGCAGGTCATCCATTAAGTATTGATGATAGGCATGCCCAAGCTCGTGAGCGAGCGTCGCCATGTTCGAAACGGTTCCTCCGAACGTCATGAAGATCCGGGTCTCTTTGCTGACTGTGAGTGAAGTACAGAATCCGCCCGGCCGCTTGCCGGGGCGATCTTCCGCCTCAATCCAGCGGCGGTTAAAGGCCTTCACGGCGAAATCCGCCAGCTTCGGACTGAAATTGCCGAACTGTTTGACGATTTCTTTCGCGGCCTCGTCATACGTGATTTTTCCCGTTACCTCACCCAACGGAGCATCCACGTCGCTCCAGTTTAACTTTTCAACGCCGAGAAGCTTCGCTTTCCGTTCCAGATAGGAGACGAAAAACGGCTTGTTTTCTTCAATCACTTGCCACATCGTGTCCAAGGTTTGCCGAGACATCCGGTTAATTTCCAAAGGCTCCTTCAACACGTCATCCCAGCCGCGTTTCTCATAAAGCTTCAACCGGAAGCCTGCCAGCCGGTTCAAGGTATCGCTGCTATAATCCGCGACCTTTCCCCATGCTTCTTCCCATTTGGCAAAAGTCGCCTCCCGGACATTCCGGTCCGGGTCATCCAGCTTGTTGGCAGTCTGGCCTACGGAAAGAATCGTAGTTTCACCCTTATCATCGGTGAACGGAACGCCCACCTTCGCAACAATCGTATCGTAATGCTGCCCCCAGCCATGATAGCCTTCCACAGCAAGGTCGGATGCCAGGCTCTCCAACTCGGGAGACAACAATTCCTTGGCAGCATGGCGCTTCTCGCTCAATACAAACGAGATCGGGGACACTTCAGGCCGAGCCATCCACGCTTCCCATACCGAATCTTCCGTCATCCGCAGCACATTTTGGAACAAGGTAAGGACGTTATCCAGCGCCGCCCGAAGTGTCGTCACTTTAGCCGTAAGCTGTACCGCTTTTTTATCGTGCTGATCCTGTGCCGTCAAACATTCCACGAAAGCGCCGGCCTCACCGACACGACTCAAGACACTCTGCAACCCCTCAATAATTTCGTCAAAGCTCTTCGTTTCCTCCATATTGCCTGGCGCCGAAGCGTTCTGCAGCTTTTCGTTCAACCTGGAGAGATCCTCCCCCAGTTGGCCGAGAAAGGTTTGAAACGCCTCGGAAGAGGAGCCTCCCGCAAAAATCGATTCGAGTTCCCAAGTTGGCGTGATCGGATTCGTTAATTGTTCCATGCTATTTTCATCCTTTCTGGTCCGCCGTATTGATACCGGGCGGAATAAAAGTGTATAACTATAAGTACATGTTCGCCACATTGTTAATGTTTAAATAACACGAATTTATTGCCATGCAAAACATGAGGAGGGGATTTATTTATGAAGCCGCTGCAAATCTCGCCGGAAACCGCAATTAAGCTGGCCGCCGAGCTGAAAGTGCCGATCGAGCACCTTATGCATATGCCGCAACATATATTACTGCAAAAAATCGCCGAGCTGGCCAAGCGGGAAGCCGAAAACCAGCATTCGGGCGAAGATGATCAGTCATCATGATTCCTTTTGAAAAGACGCTTCCTTACGATATTATCATGGGGGATGTTTATGTACAGGAATGCCCGTTCTGCGGAAGGAATAACGTCCTGCTCCCTATTAAGCCACGGGATATCACCAATGCGCACGAAGGAATCAAAAAGCTGCTGGTATTTCCCTGCTGCGGAAACAAAGTTACGATTCTGGACAGCGACGCAGACTATTTACTGACGGACACTAAATTACGAAAGTAAAATTACAAACAGCGGGGTTAATTAACCCCGCATCTCTTCAGGCAGTTCCTGACCCTCATTCAGCATCTCCTCACGAAGCAAAGCCCATTGTTCCCTGCAAGCCCGAATCATGGCCGCGTCCATAATCTTCTTATCGTTAATAACGCGGGAGAACCATTTAACCGCTTCGTTATTTTGCCCAATCCGGCGGTGAAGTTCGCCGATCAGATACATCAGCCGGGCATCGCTGCCCTGCATGTCCTCATGTTCAAAAACACGAACATAAGAGTCCAGGGAATATTTTAGAAACCGCTGCTCTTGTTCCCGATTTTCCTGATACCGGTACAACCAGGCGATATGGTGAAGCAAGCTTGCGACGATCTTATCTTTCTCGCCGATCGTTTGAGCGCATAGTAAAGCCAGTTTGTACGCCTCAAGTGCCGTCTCCCAATCTCTGTGTCCGCCGTAATCGCGCTGAATCATTTTTTTGCCGATCACTTCCTGGAACCGGGTCCGCTGCAAATCGCTCAGTTTGGAATTGAAATTCTCCGTTGAAGCGTAGCCGCAGGACGGGCAAATCCGCACCACATAATAATCCGGATTCTCCATACGGTAATACCCGCAAAAGTCCGTATCCGTCCGAATGGCCCGTTTAAAGCTTGGACGTACCCGAGAGGTTGAAAACGTGTTTTCACAATTGCTGCATGTCACCTTGATCTGGTATAGGGGTTCTAATTCCACTAAACTTACTTCCTTTCGTATCCGTCTAAAATAAGTACACGTTATTCCTGGGTTGTATTGACGAAATGAAAAGCCGGGCCCGACAATCGTTGAAGCACCACATCACGCAGTTGCTCCTCCACCCCGATCTCCTCCAAAGCCGCACGCATGCATCCCAGCCAAGCCTCCGCACGCTCCGGGGTAACCGGGAACGGAAGATGTCGCGCTCGCATCATGGGATGACCGTGGGCATCCGAATATAGAGATGGGCCTCCGAAAAATTGCGATAAAAACATGAACTGTTTTTCCAACACGGGGGTAATGTCCTCAGGAAAAAGCGGCCCCAACAGCGGATTCTCCTGAACCTTCGGATAAAAAGCCTCCACCAATCGCCGGATGGTCCCTGCTCCGCCCAAATTATCGTAAATGCTTAAACTTGGATTCAATGGCTATCTCCATCCTTTATCGGTAGTTCAAAGCGAATATTTAACCATACCTTATTATACCAAACTTGAGCCGAAAAAAAATAAAAGCTCCGAAACGGAGCTTCTACATGTAAATGACCTCTTGTGAGCAGAGGAATGTCTAATAGCTGCGCCAATCCTCTTCACCGGAATGGACTAGAGAGGCGCGAATGACGTATACAAAAGCGCATACGAGAACACCGGCGACAAAGCTCATATTCAACACTCCATCCATTAACGAATTATAGCCACATTTTATCATAAAAAGAGTTAAAAAATACAGCCTTTTTTGTAATCGCTTTCTTTCTTTTTTGGTGCTGTTTGTCCCTCCGGATTCATACACTTCACTATGATCCTTGTGGAGGCGTTCGAATGAATCTAAAACGATGGAGCACATTTCTCCTGCTGATCGCGGCACTGACCCTGGCTGTTCTGATGCTGTCGTTCCCCCATGCCTCATGGCAAGCCGCAATCCGGGGACTCGCCATTTGGTGGGACGTGCTGTTCCCGTCCCTGTTTCCTTTCTTCGTCATCTCCGAGGTGATGCTCGGCTTCGGAATCGTTCATTTTCTCGGCAAGCTGCTCGACCCGCTCATGAAGCCGTTATTTCGCATCCCCGGAAGCGGCGGTTTTGTGGCCGCCATGGGTTTCGCTTCCGGATATCCGGTCAGTGCCAAGCTGGCCACCAAGCTCAGGGAACAAAAGCTGGTGAGTCGTGAAGAAGGCGAGCGCCTGGTTGCATTTACCACTTCTTCGGACCCTATTTTCCTTATAGGCGCCGTATCCGTCGGTTTTTTTGGTAATCCCAAACTTGCCGGAGCTCTCGCTGTGGCCCATTATGGAAGCGCGCTGCTGGTTGGCGTGCTGATGCGTTTTTATGGAACCAAGACCGAAAAGTCCTCTAAAGCGTCTTCCTCATCTTCTCCAAAGGCATCTCCCTCCCGTTTTAGTTTGCGCTCCGCGCTGAAAGCGATGCATGAAGCGCGAATGCAGGACGGACGCAGCCTTGGGGAGCTGCTCAGTCAGGCCATTGGATCTTCTTTGCAGCTCATGACCGTCGTCGGCGGACTGGTCGTTTTTTTCTCCGTGGTACTGGAAGTACTGACAGTCTCACGCTTTATGAGCGCTTTATACTCCGGCGTACACATGATGCTGCCGGCCCTTTCCTTGCCCGCCGATCTCGCGGAGCCGCTTGTCGGCGGACTCTTTGAAGTTACGCTCGGCGCCAAGGCAGCGGCAGCGGCTCCGGTTGGGGTGCCGCTGATGTTCAAAGCTGCGGCAGCGGCTTTTATTCTCTCCTGGGGCGGGCTGTCAGTCCATGCCCAGGTAGCGAGCATTCTGAACGGTGCGGACCTCCGCTATTTTCCATTTCTCGTTGCCCGCCTGGTTCATGCCTTTCTGTCCGCCATTCTCCTTCTAATGCTATGGAGGCCGCTGATGGGGAACTTGCCTGCCTTGGCCCCGCTGTCCGCCGGGACGGGAAGAAGCTTGCCGGGATGGAGCGCTGTTCCTGATATGTTTACTGTAGTGCTGGCCCTGATAGCCATACTGCTGGTTGCTTCTTTACTATCCGCCATCATCACCCGGATTGCTTCGGGAGTGGCAAACCGCGCTGGAAAATGAAACGTTGTGTTCTGTTTCAGAATTGATTATGATCGTTACAAAAGGAAATATAAAGGAGCCTGTCATCTTGAGATATTACGTTCTGGACCGCGGAGATCAACTGTCCGTTGACCTAAGCGAATCCTTCCACAAACTCGCAGCCGAGAAAGGACTGCAGCTGGATGCTGAAGCCCCGGATATCGTCGTATCCATCGGCGGAGACGGTACGATGCTCCATGCCTTCCATACCTTCATCGACCGGATACCTTCGATTGCGTTTGTAGGCGTCCATACCGGACATCTCGGTTTCTATGCCGACTGGAAAGCGGATGAAATTCCCGAGTTGGTCCGGATGATGTGCAGTCATGAAGAAGAAGGGAAATTGAAGCCCCGAATCGTCCGTTATCCGCTCGTGGATCTGGAAATCCGCAAAAAATCGGGAACTTCATCGTACATTTGCCTTAATGAATTTACGCTCAAGAGCGTTGACGGCACCGTAGTTGCCCAGGTGGATATCAACGATCATTTATTCGAGATGTTCCGCGGAGACGGAATTTGCGTATCCACTCCATCCGGAAGTACGGCGTATAACAAGAGTCTGGGCGGAGCGATGATCCACCCCTCCATCGAGGCCCTGCAAATTTCGGAAATCGCTTCGATTAATAATCGGGTTTTCCGGACGATGGGTTCGGCGCTGGTACTGCCGAAGCATCATCATTGTGACATCTACTCGAGAAAAGATCAGAATCTGATGCTCACTATAGATCATATAAACCTGCCCATAGACGATCTGATATCTGTCCGCTGCCAGGTAGCCGCACAGAAAATCAGCTTTGTCCGCTATCGGCCGTTCCCGTTTTGGAACCGGGTCCGTAACGCTTTTTTGGGCTAAATTATTTAGCAAAGGACAAAATGCAAATGAAATGGAACAAACTATGCCAAAAAGCACTCATTCCCTTGCTGGCCATCCCGCTGCTTGGACTTCCCCAAGCCGCCGGGGCAGCCGCGGAAAGCACGGGAACGGCAGATGCGGCAGGCCAAGCCTCGGAGATGGAAGTTCTCCAGGAAGTACTGGATTATTTGGATGCGTATAATATCGAAGGTGCCGACAGGGAGCTGTTTCTTGAAAATGCTATCCGCGGCATGGTCTACACCTTGGACGATCCTTACAGCGATTATTATACTGCCCAGGAGTTAGAAGAGTTTGAAGACAGCGTCAATCAGGAGTATGTAGGAATCGGAGTGACCCTCCGTTTCACCGGCAGCAAACTGTATATAACCGACGTGCTGCCAGGTTCTCCGGCCGGTGCTGCTGGCCTGAAGAAGGGCGATATTATCGCCAAAGTTGACGGTCAAGCGGTTATAAGCGGAGAAGATGTCCTTTTGATTCAAGGCGAAGAGAATACGAAGGTGTTGCTGAACGTGACCCGGGGAACCCAGAAGCTGGCGATTACGGTCACCCGGGCCCATTTTTCGCTCCCCTCCGTTACTAGCAGTTACCTCTCATCGGGCAGAATCGGATACATTGCGCTATCCTCTTTCTCGGAGAACGCGGATAAGGAATTTGCCGCTGAACTGGACAAGCTTCGCCAGCAGGGAATGAGATCGCTCGTTCTCGATCTACGCGACAATCTCGGCGGATACGTCGATGCTGCAGCCAATATCGCCAAGTATTTTATGAAGAGCGGGACGTTGATGTATACGGCCGGCCAGAGCGGGGATCTCGAGGAAGTGACCATTTCGGGCGGAGAGGATATCGGCATGCCGGTCGTCATTTTGACCAATGAATTGACCGCAAGCGCCTCCGAAATTTTGACCGGCGCCTTGCATGACAGCGGGATCGCCACGGTCGTCGGCACGCAAACTTACGGCAAAGCCCGGATTCAGAACGTGTTCACGCTCTCCAACGGCAGCTCCTTGAAACTTACGGTACAGCGGTACTTGACGCCGAACAAGGAGGACTTCAATCATGTCGGCCTTAAGCCGGACATCGAAGTGAAGAACAATCCAACAGCCCAATTGATTACGGGGATGTACAAAGCGGGGGCAAGAACCATTGATCTTAGCGGGAATTCTTCTTCTCTAAGCATCAACGGCGTAGCGTTCAGCGGGTATATCGATACCTTGCTAAGCGGTGACCGGATATACGTCCCTTCCCGCATTCTCGCAGCACTGGTCAAAGGCGATGTAACGTGGAGTGCTTCGACCCAGAAGTTGACCGTCACGGACGGCAACGGCAACAAGGCCGGATTCACGATCGCGGCCAAAACGGTCAAGATGGCGGACAGCGAAACGTATGTCGAGATCCATGAATTCCAGAAGAAATTCCCTGGCATCAAGTGGACTTACAAGCAGGGGACAATTCACTTATCCAAATAAGCTTACCGCAATTATAAGCGTAATTCATGCAGGACCCGGGGCGGATGCTCCGGGTTCTTCTTATGATAAACACGCATAGCAGATAACCGAACCACACCGCTCGCACCTCACACACGACGTTCAGAAGCACGTACCATGCACCAAGCGATGCGCCACACACCCAGCACCAAGCATCAAGCACCAGGCACCAGGCACCAGGCAGGCACCAAAAAATTCTAACGGACATGAGAGACGTTAAACAACCAAAAAAGTTGACTTTGGTGCGCTAACGGACATGACAGACGGTAAACCCCACCATTTGCTTCAAGAGGGTACTTTTTTCGACCATTAACGGCTCTGGTGTCCGTTGGATTTTTAAACCGCATGTTTGAGCGCAAATAACGGCCACCATGTCCGTTAGCGCGCAAACGCAATAAGAAAAACGTCTATCGATGTATCTTCAAAGTAGACAGACCGCGGTAATCAAAAAAACGGCTCCCGATCAAGATTCGGGAACCGTTTTTTCTTCGCCTGAGGGCTGTTTTGCCGGAACATGTTCTTTGGCATTTTCTTTGACTTTCTGAAGCACGAAATACTTACAGCCGAAATTGCAGTATTCGTTGATATAATCCGTAATGCCGGAGTATGCCGTGTCCCGGTTCGCCTTCGGATGATTGTCGCGCAAAAAGCCTTTTAACCGCAGCTTTTCATAGCCCCAATCCCCGATAATATAATCATACCGGTCCAGCACTTCACTGTATCTTTGCTTAAATGCCTCCAGATCCCAGGCATCCTTGTAATTCTGAATCAATTCATAATTTCTGCCGCCGATTTGGATCAATCGCGATTCCTCCTTCGCCGCTACACGGAAGCGGGTGTACCTTTTTTATGGTTTTGCGCCGATTTAACCTGCTCATGAGCATGGTAGGAGCTGCGGACAAGCGGTCCGGACTCCACATGGCTGAAGCCTCGCTTCAGGCCTTCTTTTTTGAGTTCCGCAAATTGCTCGGGCGTATAGTATTTCTCGACCCGCAAATGCTGCGGAGAAGGTTGCAGGTATTGGCCGATCGTCAAAATATCGCAATCCACCGCACGAAGATCATCCATCGCCTGCAAAATTTCATCCCATTCTTCACCCACGCCTAGCATAATGCTCGATTTGGTAGGGATCTCCGGCTTCATGGCTTTGGCCCGTTGCAGCAATTCAAGGGACCGGCGGTATTTCGCCTTTGCCCGGACCCGGTCAGATAGCCGCTCCACCGTTTCAATATTGTGGTTCAATATGTCCGGTTTTGCTTCCATTACGGTCCGTAGTGACTCCTCATTTCCGAGAAAATCGGGAATCAGCACTTCTACGGAGCATAGCGGCAATCTCCCGCGGATGGCCTTGATCGTTTCCGCGAAAATTTGAGCTCCTCCGTCGTTCAGATCATCCCGTGCCACACTCGTCACTACACAGTGTTGCAGGTTCATTTTTTCCGCAGCCTCGGCTACCCGTTTCGGCTCCTCCAGATCCAGCTCCGTCGGCAGGCCCGTGTTGACCGCGCAGAAGCGGCAGGCCCGGGTGCAAACTTCCCCCAAAATCATAAAGGTCGCCGTACGGTTGGCCCAGCATTCGTATATATTCGGACAACGCGCTTCTTCACAAACCGTATGTAATGTTTTGGAGCGCATCATATTTTTAATATCCTGATAATTATCTCCGGTGGTCAGCTTAATTCGAATCCAGTCCGGTTTAGGTTCGCTTACGGGTTTAGACAAGTCTGGAAACCTTCCTTCTTGTGGAATCAGCTATAGCGTCAATTATTATACCATGAATACTCTGGAAATACCTACTTATAGAGTCAATTTCATATTTCCCTTACTTATTCACAATTATGAAAACAGCACTAAAATTGGAATAAAAACACAGGGTTTGCATCAAGCTAAGTGACAGCTATCCCATCCAAAGGAGGAGATCTTCCTTGAGATCTTATGTTATTCCCGGCGGTAAAATCGTCCGCTGCTTCATTTGCGTAATCGTGCTTACGTCGCTGACGACGGTGCCCGGCCTAGGCGCGGAAGCCGCGAAGGCTCCGGGAACCCCGGCTGTATCCGCCGGCAAGAGCATTTACGAACTGAGATACAGCCTGTATCAAGAGACCGGGATGCTGTCGCAAATACCATGGTACTGGCTTGCTGCCATAGATCAATACGAGCGCACGATTACCCCGCGAAAAAAAGCCGAAGCCGTCAAAAAGCGCCTAGTCGCCCTCAATTTCAAAGAAGCGGTCTGGGCCGGTCCGCTAAACCCGAATCCCGGCGACACAGTCCCGGCAACCATCGGGTTATTCGGCGGGCTCGGGAAGGACGCCACCGCCGACGGGGCCGCGGATCCCGGAAACGATCGGGACGCCTTGTTCACGCTCGCATCATACCTCGGCAGCTTCGGCTATGAGGAGGAGGATTTTCGTATCGCGTTATGGCGGTATTACCAGAACGACTCCGCGGTAACCCGGATCCGCCAGTTCGTGAAAATCTACAAAACCTATGGCCGGGTCGATCTTATGGCGAGCGCCTTCCCGCTTCCGGTAAGCAGCGTCTACACCTTCCGGGACACCTGGGGCGACCGCCGCGGCTGGGGCGGATTGCGCACCCATGAAGGCACCGACATTTTCGCCTCCTACGGAGTGCCTGTCCGCAGCGTCTGCTATGGGATCGTAGAAACCAAAGGATGGAACCCTTATGGAGGTTGGCGAATCGGTATCCGAGATTTAAATAATCGCTACCATTACTATGCCCATTTGCAAGGCTATGAGAAAAATATAGAAATTGGCGACATCGTGAAACCCGGACAGACGGTCGGTTGGGTTGGAAGCAGCGGTTATGGTCCGCCCGGAACGCAAGGGCGATTTCCGCCGCATCTTCACTACGGGATTTACCGGGACACCGGAACAACGGAGTGGGCATTCAATCCTTATCCGCTCCTCCGGCAGTGGGAGAAAGCCGATCGCCGGAAAAAGTAGCGCAAAAGATAAAGATGCCCCTTGAAGGGCATCTTTTTTTCTAGTGCTTGCCTGATTGCTCCTGACTCTGTGCTCCCTCTGTGCTGTCCGCGTCCTCCGTACCTTTCGAACCTTCTTCCTTCCCTCCCGGATCGGAGGATTCCGTTTTCCCCTGCCCGGATTGTACCTTGGCCTCACTATCTTCCGGAACCGACGGCAGCGCAATGTTCGGCGCTCCGGCCTGATCGCCAACAGGATTGCCTTTGCTGTCATAGTAGTACATCGGGACATCCCCGACGACAAGGAGATAGGAAACGGGAATCTCCGTTTCCACGGCCTGCGGCTCCATATCAAAAGGCACCACGACGGCTAATTCCGTTCGCACACGCAAATAGACTTCCACAAGAATGTTATTGATCCCTGCATCCTGGCGCCGGGTGTTCAGATCCACCTTCACATCGCCCTTGGGCTCGATCTTGATCGGAATGCTCGGCCCGAAGGAGGCCAGGATCGGACTGCCGAGCGCCTGCCCGAGCGGAATATGCTCCGATAACCGGGAAACCTCATCCAACGTTGACCTGACCGTCTGGATCGTATCGGAAGTAATCCGCATATGAGCGGAGTAATTGAGCATGAATCCCGATATTTTTCCCGCATCGTCGGTTTTCCAATCGATCAAATTCCCTACCTGCTCCTCGTTGGACACCTGGGAGGTAATCGCTTCATTGATCGATTCCGTGGCAATTTGCTTGACCCGGATCTTCGCCAAATGCATAATCGGCTCTCTCATATGGCGCTCCACATATTGAAAAAATTGAAAAATAGCGATAAAAGCAATGAGCAGGACGACAAGCCAAACTTTCCGCCTGCTTCGCGGGCTCCTTCTTCGGCTGTGCCATCCCCTTCTCCGGCTGCGAAATCTCCTTCTAAACCGCACGCTTGTATCCCCCCTACCTGTCTACGGCGGAACATCTATACAAGTTATGCGGGACAGGGCGAAAAAAGAAGGCCGGGCTTAGTCAGCCGGCGATGATGCGGCGGCATAAGATTCGGCAATGCAAGATTCAAAGCAATACAAGATTCAGCAATAAAAAAGGGCAACCAGAGGGCGTTATGCCGTTTCTGATTGACCTTTTAGTTTGGATTCCGTGAATTAACTGGAATACCTACAGTTAATTTCAGAATATGGCCTACATTTCGCAAATTAACTGGAATACCTACAGTTAATTTCAGCCTTTTCGGCCTTAGGAGCCGTTTAGTGGAGAATTAGCTGTAGTTTTTACAGCTATTCTTCCTCCAAGGACGATTACCGGAAAATTAACTGGAGGAAATACAGTTATTTTTCCGCACAGACTGCCGCAGTCCGCGATCAATCAACCTCTGAGCGGAATTTGCGAGGCAATAGCATGAGCGAGCTTTAAAGCTACACGTTACTGTTACATCTTTCTATAAGCGAGCTACAATCACACGTATATAGCAGTTGCTGTTTAGGCCGTTTAGCAATTTGCCGTTCTTATCGTTCGATCGCCTTCAGTCTGAACGACGTACTGGCATAGTCGCCTTTCAGCTCGGGGATCATCACGCCCAGATGCATCAAGCGGTCGCCCGGCAACACGTTCGCGACATTCGCGACGCTCCCGATTTCGGTGCCATTCGTTTCGTCGTCCGGCCCGGTCAAGCGGTCTTTCTTGTTAACTTCATCCAAGTTCTCCACAACATAATCAAAGTCCGGATTCAGTCCTTTAAACTTCAGCCGCTTCTCCGGCGGGTGCGGTTCGGCCAGCACTCTGAAGAAAAAGGCGAGCGCTTCCTTACGGTCCGGCGAGACAAACATCCAGGCCGATTCCGTGCCGTCAAACGGACTGAGCAGCCGATAAAGGTCGCCCTGCTGTACCAGCGAGCGGATCTCCTTGTACTGCTTCACCTGCTGCTTGACGATTTCCTTTTCCTCGTCAGTGAACTTGGTCAGGTCCAATTCGTAGCCGAAGTTCCCGGACATCGCCACATCGCCTCTCATTTTGAGCGGGGTCATCCGGCTCACCTGATGATTCGGGACCGCGGAAACGTGGGCGCCGATCGAGCTGACCGGATACACGAGGCTGGTGCCGTACTGGATCTTCAGCCGCTCCACCGCATCGGTGTCGTCGCTGGTCCAGGTTTGCGGCATGTAATACATCATACCGGGATCAAATCGGCCGCCGCCGCTGCAGCAATTCTCGAACAAGATGTTCGGGAACCGGGACGTCAGCCGTTCCAACAGCTCATACAGACCCAAAATCTGGCGGTGGGCGATCTCGGACTGATGCTCAGGCGCAGCAGCCGCCGAACCGATTTCCGTTAAATGGCGGTTCATATCCCATTTGATGTAAGAGATCGGTACCGTACTGAATATGTTGCTTAGCGTGTCATAAATATAATCGCGCACTTCGGCCCGCGAATAGTCGAGAACCATCTGCCATCTCGCTTCCGTCCTGCGCCGGCCTTCTACATGCAGGCACCAGTCCGGATGCTGGCGGTACAATTCGCTTTCCGGCGAGATCATCTCCGGTTCGAACCATAACCCGAACTTCATCCCGAGCGCATTGATCTGCTCGGCCAAATCCGTAAGCCCTCCGGGCAACTTTCTAAGATCCGGCGACCAATCTCCGAGAGAGGTTCGGTCGTTATCCCGTTTCCCGAACCACCCGTCATCCAGCACGAACAACTCGATTCCCATGTCCGCGCCCACTTTGGCGATGTCGAGCAGCTTTTCCGTGTTGAAATCGAAATAGGTGCCTTCCCAGTTGTTGATCAGAATCGGCCGCTCCCGGTCGCGGTGAACGCCGCGGCACAGCCGGGTGCGATACAACCGGTGATACGTTCTCGACATTTCCCCCAGCCCGCCGTCCGTATAGACCATGACGGCTTCCGGAGTCTGGAACGTATGCCCCGGCGACAGCACCCAGGTAAAGTCGAACGGATTGAGCCCGATCGAGAGCCGGGTCGAATTAAAGGAATCGACCTCGGCCACAGCGGCAAAATTTCCGCTGTAGACAAAGCTGAGGCTATAAACTTCCCCTTGGTCTTCGTCCGCTCCCGGCGCTGCCAGGGCTATAAACGGATTCAGTTGATGACCGCTCATGCCGCCTCTGCGCCCTTCGATGACGGTTCCGCCGGGACCCAGCGGACGACGCTGGATATGAGCTTCGCGGGACCAGGCGCCGGCCAGATAGATCATGTCCAAATCCGAACGAGGCAAATCCACGCTCGCGCTCAACGCCTTCAAAAGCTGAAGGGTGCCTGTGCCTTTATTCTCGAAACGAACGGATCTCGTCAGGGCGTCCGAATGCCCGAACACGCTGTAACTCAGCGTGACCGTAAGCCCGCTGTATTCATCCTTCAGTTCCAGTTCCAGCGTTTCGGCCTCGCCTTCGCTCTCGGCATAGACGGACGGCAACCCTTCAAGCCCCGGCTTTCCGGACAAAATGCGGTGCCCCTGGTAAACCAACTCCGTAATCCGGCTTCCGTCCTCAAGGCGGACTTGGTAAGCGGGATTGCGGAAATCCCCGGAACCATACTGCGGATATTCTTGCGGCAGCCGGTCCAGCATCAGATTTCCGTCCAGGTTAATGAGGCTTTGCGGATGCTCTTCCATGCGCAATTTTTTTCCCCAGTAGGCATGTACAGGATACCCGTTCACGATTTGCAAAATATAACTCATATGCTCAGTTTGAAGGTGAAACAGGCCTTCAGCTTCATAATAACGAATCGCCATAATAATCTCCTTTTGTTCAAATAGTGAGGAAACGCTTCCTTTATCTTAAAGTCGAGGCCTCGTCGCAGTAAATGGAACATAACTATGAAAACATGGCATAATCATTGATAATGTCACAAATTTATAGGAAACTGCGGGATTAATATGTTATTGTACTTGATAAGTAAACAGAACACGCAAGAAAGAGGTGACAAGTGCATCATGATTGAATACCTGGCGAGCAACCCTTCATTCCTGGATTTGCACATTACGCAATACGGCATGGAACGGTGTACGCCCCTTCACGATTACGGCCCCGCCATAAGGGACTATTATCTTATTCATTTCATTCTGGAGGGCCGGGGAATTTTCGATAGCGGCAAAGAGACTTACCGACTTGAAAAGGGACAAGCCTTTCTTATAGTCCCGGATGCGGTCACCTATTATCAGGCGGATGCTTCTGCCCCCTGGACTTACGTCTGGGTAGGCTTTCAAGGCACCCAAGCGGAAAACTATCTGCAGCAGTCGGGAATTTCGGTAGAGTTTCCCGTGCTGAACCGGTTCGATCTTAAGACGATAGAACAACATATCCAGCAGATGCATGAATCCAGGACGATGGCCAACGGTCGCGACTTGAAGCTGACCTCCCTGCTTTATTCCCTGTTCTCTCACATGGCCGAGGCAAATCCGGGCAAGTCGGCGGATACCGGAAAGAAGTCCAATAGGAATGATGTGTATGTGCAAAAAGTCGTCGATTTCATCGATACCAATTACGCGAACAAAATCAGCATCTCCCGAATCGCCGGCTTCGTAGGATTGGACCGAAGCTATTTATGTGCGGTGTTTAAAGCGCGGACAGGCTCCAGCATCCAGGATTACCTCATCTCTTACCGGATGAACAAGGCGTGCGGGCTGATGGGCAACAACCTGCTCTCCATCGGCGACATCGCCCGATCGGTGGGGTATGAGGATCCACTGCTCTTTTCCAAAATGTTCAAAAAAGAAAAGGGCCTTTCCCCCAGGCAGTATCGCACTGCAAACATCCCGGGGTAAGGTCCCTTCCATGCGGCAATTTATTTCCACCATTCGTCAAAAGGAGTAACCGGAAGTTCCCTTTTGTGCATGGTGACGGCGTAGCGTCTTTCGATATTGGCTTTCGCCTGCGGATCCACTTCGTTCCCCGTCAAATACTGGTCGAGAACGTCATAGGTCATGCCGAGCTCCGTTTCGTCGGCCTGCTGAGGCTTGTTGTCCAGCAGATCGGCTGTCGGAACCTTCAAATACAGGCGTTCCGAAGCGTTCAATTCCTGAAGAAGCTGACGTCCTTGGCTCTTCGAAAGTCCCGACAACGGCAAAATGTCGGCCCCACCGTCGCCGAATTTCGTAAAGAAGCCGGTAATGGCCTCTGCCGCATGATCCGTGCCGATGACCAGGCAGCCTTTCTCCCCGGCAATCGCATACTGCGCGATCATCCGCATCCGGGCTTTGACATTGCCTTTGTTGAAGTCGGACATCGGCTGACCTACCGATTCCTGAAATTGTTCCGCAACGGCGGTAACGGGATCCTGGATGTTAAACACATAGGATTCATCCGGCTTAATAAACGCCAGTGCCTCTTGGGCATCGGCCTCATCCTTTTGGGTTCCGTGAGGCAACCGTACCGCGTAAAACGTAGCTTCAACGCCCTCGGCGCGAAGTTCTTCAGCCGCCAACTGCGATAAACGTCCAGCAAGCGAAGAATCCTGCCCCCCGCTGATGCCGAGCACAAACCCTTTGGCTCCCGCCTTTTTGCAATAGGCTTTCAGAAAATCGATCCTGGAGCGAATCTCCTCTTTCGGATCTACGACCGGTTTTACTTTTAATGCTTCGATAATTTGATCTTGTGTACTCATTATGTTTCTCTCCTCTCTATTTGTATAATTGGTGGTTCTTAATATATGTGTAACAGCTGTCCGGAACCAGATACCGGGGCTCACCGCCCCGCTTGAATTCGTCCCGGATATAGCTGGAACTGATTTCCATAGCCAATCCTTTATCGATCAGATGGAAGGTGTGGCCGTCGTCGGCATTGCGGAGAATCGGAGATTTGCTGATGGCCGCCAGCATATTGATGCCGTCTCTGGCCATGACGATAAATTTATTTTCGGAGATCAGCTCCTGCGACTTCTTCCATTTGCCATCCCCGATATCCAGCAGCAAATCTGCTCCCATTATAAAATAGATTTCGTCATCGGGATATTTCGTTTTGAAATGATTCAGCGTCAAATAAGTGGCGATTTCCCAGCCCGGCTGGTTCATCTCATAGTCATCAGGGACAAACTTATCATTTCCGGCGATAGCCAGCAGGATCATATTCCAGCGATGCTCGTCGCTGATCTGCATCGTTTTGTCGGGACGCTTGCTGGAGCAGGGCAAGAAGATGACTTGATCCAATTTGCAGCGGTGAGCCACCGTACTTGCCGTCCAAAGATGAACATTGGTAATCGGATCAAAGGAAGATCCGTAGATGCCGATTTTCGCCATAACCTCGTTCCCTCCTTAGGCCCGCGCTCTTTCGCTTACTTTTTGCTGCACCTCTTCAATCAATCTCATTTTATTGTTCCAGCAGGCCTGGCTTAAGTCGACGGGATATTCGGCCGGGTTCAGCAGCCGCTTGTACTCATCCCATAGCACGTTCAGGCTCTCCGCGGCGAACTCTCTGATTTCTTGCAGCGTCGGGACAGGATAGACCAGGTTTCCGTCCTCGAAAATGATCCGGTGAAGCTCCTTTGCTTCGAAATTCGTGACGAATTTGGCGATGTGCGTATGCACGGGATGAAACATCTTAAGCCGTTCCTCGTGCTGCGGGTCCTCATTCTCCAAAGCGATATAATCGCCTTCCGACTTGCGATTGGCTTTATTGATGATGCGGAATACCCTTTTCCGTCCAGGGGTCGTGATCTTCTCCGGATTCGAGCTGATCTTGATCGTATCGATCATTTCACCGTGCTCGTCCTCGATCGAAATCAGTTTGTATACCGCCCCCAAAGCGGGTTGGTCATAGGCGGTAATCAGCTTGGTGCCGACGCCCCATACATCGATTTTTGCGCCTTGGGCTTTCAGGTTCATGATGGTCAATTCGTCCAGATCATTGGTCGCGTAGATTTTCGCGTTTTGGAAGCCCGCCTCATCGAGCATTTTCCGGGCTTCCTTGGAGAGGTACGCCAAATCGCCGCTATCCAGCCGGATGCCCATAAAGTTGATCTTATCGCCGAATTCCCGGGCTACCTGAATCGCCGTAGGGACGCCCGATTTGAGCGTATCGTACGTATCCACCAAAAAAACGCAATCCTTATGGCACTCGGCATATTTGCGGAATGCCGTATATTCATCCCGGTAAGCCTGAACCATCGCATGGGCGTGAGTCCCTACCGTAGGGATCCCGAACAGCTTGCCTGCCCTCACGTTCGATGTGGCCTCGAATCCCGCAAGATAAGCGGCTCTCGTTCCCCAGATGGCGGCATCCATCTCCTGGGCCCTGCGGGTACCGAATTCCATGCTGATCCCGTCGCCGATCACTTGCTTGATCCGCGAAGCTTTCGTTGCGATCAGGGTTTGAAAGTTGACGATATTCAGCAGGGCGGTTTCGATCAATTGAGCTTCCGCCAAAGGCGCTTCAATGCGCATGATCGGCTCGTTGGCAAACACGAGCTCTCCTTCCTGCATCGAGCGCACCGTGCCCGTGAATTTAAGCGAGGCAAGATAAGCGAGATAGTCCTCGGCATATCCCTCTTCTCTTAAATAAGCCAAATCGCTCTCGGTGAAGCGAAAATCACACAGGTAGCGGATCGCCCGCTCCAGTCCGGCAAAAACCGCATACCCGTTTTGAAACGGAATTTTACGGAAATAAATCTCAAATACCGCCTTGCGGCGATGAATGTTATCTTTCCAATACGCCTGAGCCATGTTGATCTGATACTTATCCGTATGCAAAGCGAGACTATCGTCAGCGTAGTTCATCTCTCTTTTCCCTCCTGTATTGGGTCTTAGAATAATTACACGATCGTCGCACCAAGCGAACCTTTGAAATGTCGTAATGCCCAGGCATGGCCGTCCTGATCGAAACTCGCCACCGCCTGTTCGTGAATCACCAGGCTGAAGCCTTTATTATAAGCATCCACCGCCGTATGCAGCACGCAGATATCGGTGCACACGCCAACCAGGTGCAGCTCCGTAATTCCTCTGGTTCTCAGCTGAAGTTCAAGATCCGTACCGGCAAAAGCGCTGTATCTCGTTTTATCCATCCAATAGACGTTTGCGGCATCTTTATTGGCATGGTACAAATCATTCAGCGCCCCGTAAAGCCCGCGCCCGGCCGTTCCTTCAATATTATGGGGCGGAAAGAGTTTCGTTTCGGGATGCAAGGTGTCCCCCTGCTTATGAAGATCGATGGCGAAAACCACATAATCCTTATTTTGTATAAACTCTCGGGTTATATCCGTAATCTTCCCCTCGATGGCTTGCCCGGGGAGTCCGCAAGTCAGGGCGCCATCCTCGGCGACAAAATCATTCGTATAATCGATGTTGATTAAAGCCCGCTTCGTTTCCGTTATCATCGTCATCCGGGTTTCCTCCTCAAATTTGAGAATCCATTACTTTCTGGTATGATACAGCGAAGTATTCGCCTCCACATCAATAAATCGATACAGCTGCGTCGGTTTCTTGGACGTGCGCGTCGTCTTTTTCCCCGTGATCTCCTGAATGAAGGGCAGGGTTTTGATTTTTCTGGCAAAGGCGGCATCCAGAGCAATCGCGGAATCCTTCGTCACCGTCAAAAGTACGGCCTGGAGCTCGGAGTAAGTAAACTCCGCCGGCAGAAACTCCTTGGCCACGGTACTTTGCAGCAGCTTATGCCGGATCACCGAAATCGCATCGGAGATG
This sequence comes from Fontibacillus forbon, assembly GCF_046559655.1. Classification (NCBI taxonomy): domain Bacteria; kingdom Bacillati; phylum Bacillota; class Bacilli; order Caryophanales; family Paenibacillaceae; genus Fontibacillus; species Fontibacillus forbon. The sequence goes on from NZ_JBKGFV010000006.1 coordinate 270,526, forward strand.
ATCTCCGCGTGGTCAAAGGCCAAATCAAGGTTCAGCACCTCTTGTACGGAGAAAAGCTCCACCTCGCTTGCGTCATCATTAGCCTGACGTTTGGCAAGCTGATGTTCAGGGACGATAGCATAATGGGCATTGGAAATGATCCATCCTCTGGGATCGCGGCCCGGAGTATCGTATACGCCAAAGTGCTGAAGGTGAATATCGTCTACCCCGGTTTCCTCCCTGAGTTCCCTCAGGGCCGATTGGAATGCGGTTTCTGCCGGATCGACAAACCCGCCGGGCAAGGCCCACTTCCCTGCTTCGATATTCGGACGGCCCTCGCTGTCCGTCATACTCCGTTTGATCAGCATCAGCTTGAGATCCATCACGGGCGGTTTGAACATTTCGCTTTTCGCGGACAATATCGTGAACACCGCAATGTCCGAAGTATAACCGTCGGGGGTTCTGTACTTTTTCACATCGTATTGCTGCAAGGCCTGTTCATTCGACATTAGCTGAGGTTCCTTTCCTAATTTCAACTTTTAACATTTAACATATAACGTTTTGTTAATTGTATTATATGCAGGAATTGAATTATTGTCAACCATGTTTTCCCAAGTCGCCTTTAGTTCCGGAATGGCCGCGATCATTTAATATAAAAAAAGACTGAAGAGCCTAAGGCTCTTCAATCTTTTGTATTTCAAGCATTTCGAACCAACACACGTATTGCCGGGATTCGAGGCATAAAGCTTATTGAGCCGTATATCCCCCATCGACAAGCAGCGAAGTGCCGGTCACGAAATCATTTTCACATAAAAAGACAATCGCATGCGCGATCTCTTCAGGCCGGCCGAGCCTTCCGATAGGGTGTCTGGCAACAAGTCCGTCATAAAAATCGCCCAGCGCCGCTTTGTTCACCATGCCGGATTCGACATACCCCGGGCAAATCGCATTGACCCGGATATTTTTGCCGGCGTATTCAACAGCTAGCGACTTCGTCATCAAATTCACGGCCCCTTTGGAGGCATTATAGGCAAAAGCGCCGGCTTCCCCGACATGCCCCAGAATGGAAGCCGTGTTGACGATAGAACCGCCGCCTGTTTTGAGCATCTCGCGAATAGCGTATTTTGCGCCGTAAAATACCCCGTTTTGGTTAACGGAGATGACTTTATTGTAGTCTTCAAAAGAAAGCTCATGCGTAGCCGCCATCGTGCCGATTCCAGCGTTGTTAACAATGACATCGAGTTTGCCATACTTTTTGACCGTCTCGTCGACGAGGTTTTCTACGGATTTCTCATCCGCCACATTAACCTGTATAAAAGAAACGTCCCCGCCCTTGCCTTGCAATTCCTGTTCCTTGGCTTTTCCCGCTTGCTTATTGTAGTCGGCGATAACCACTTTCGCGCCCTTGGCGAGAAACGCTTCCGCCGTCGCCAAGCCGATGCCCGAGGCACCTCCGGTCACGATAGCCACCTTGCCGTTTAATTGGGTCACTAGATTGACTCCTCCTTCAGGTCTTGGATGACATTCCTTATTCAGAAATATACTCCCCAACCGGAGTCTAACCCATACCGCCGCTCAGGCATAAACCCGATACGTGTTCTTTCCTTGTGATTTAGCCAGATACAGCGCGGTATCCGCCTTATGTATCAGTTCTTTTTCCCGGTCGCCCGGCTCGTAAAAAGCAATGCCGATGCTGGACGTGGTAACGAATTCATGACCGAGAATGTTCCAGGGCTGGCGTAGAGCATGGAGGATTTCTTCGGCGCATGTTACGGCATGCTCCACGCTCTCCAATTCGGGTAAAACCACGACGAATTCATCCCCGCCGATCCGGGCCAGAATATCATTGTTTTTGATGCACTGTTTTATCCGAATCGCGAATTGCCTTAAGAGCTCATCCCCCGTATCATGGCCCCATGTATCATTAATCCGCTTAAATTTATCAAGGTCCAAGAACATAACGGCAAGGTTACCGGCAGGCGGCTCGCCTGACTTCAAAATCCGTTCGATCGCTGCGCTGAAATGTCTCCGGTTGGGAACGCCGGTCAACGTATCTTTGAAACTTAAATGCTCCAGCTGCCCCTGATATTTTTTGCGTTCCGTAATTTCGCGCCCGACCAGCATCATATTTTTGAAATGTCCCTCTTCATCGAACATTGGCGTTCCCTTTAGCTCTACCCACACTTGATGCCCTTCTTTATGCCGCCGGACGATTTCATATGTGAATGGTTTCTGGGAGACTACCATATCGAAAAAGATCAGTTGAAATTCAGGATCGTCGCCTTCATCGGGCCGGTAAAAAACCCACTTTCCGATGTATTCCTGCGGCTCATAGCCCAGCACCATCTTGTGGGACGGGGATGCAAAGGTCACGATCCCGTCAAGATTAACCAACTGTATAAGATCCAGGGAGTTTTCGGCCAAGAGGCGGTAGCGTTCCTCGCTCTCTTTCAAAGCATCTACCACCAGCTTCTGCGCCGTGATATCCCGGATCATCGCCAAAAGCACCGGAGTATCTCCCTGCGTAACGGAAACCGCACCCAGATCGACATATGTAGTGGTTCCGTCACACCGGTTCATTCTTAATTCCACATAAGAAGGACCATGCTCTTTTCCCGTATCGGCAGTAAGCTGCTGCAGCCTCTCCTGATCGTCCTGGTGAAAGAGGGAACCGATGGATTTTCCGATCAGATCATCATCCCCGGCATATGCGCTGGCGGACGAATTGGCATAAACGATCTCCCCTTCCTCACAGACCAGAATCCCTTCAGGCAGCACCTCCAGCAGCTTTCGATACTTTTCTTCGCTCTCCATCAGCGCTTTTTCCAGCCGAAGCTGCTCCGTAATATCAATGGCGACGCCAAAAATACCGACGACTTCCCCGCCCGTTAGCAAAGGTACGTTTTTGACATGCACATACACCAGTCTCCCGTGTTTATCTACGGCCTCGGTTTTAAATTCGCACGGAATTCCCTGCAACACTTTGGCATAATACAGATTTACTTCATCTATTTGAGCGGGAAGGATGAATTTTTCATACGACATTCCCAGAATTTCTTCTTTCAAGTATCCAAACGTTTTCGTGACCCCTAGATTGACATCCATAACTTTGCCTTCGGTGGAAAGAATAAAGATCGCGTCCGTATTGTAATCGATAATGGATTTATACACATCAATGGATTGCTCACTCCAAAATCCGCCCATCTGGTTCCTCCTTCGCATTCCTCACAACCAATTTATATATCGACAATCTATCATAGGTTTTATTAGGTTGAATTTCAAATATGAACCGATGGGCACAGAAAAGAACCGGAAGGGTTCGGGCTAATTATATCCCTTTCCGGTTCTTTGTACCTTCCCCGTTGATCGATCAGCGGGGTTTCTTGTTCTTCTTTGATCTTCTTATCCAAGTAATGAGCGAACCTAGCATCGCTCCTGCCAGCAGGGTAAGCTGAAACTTCCACGGCGCGACGAGAAGGTTATGGGATTCCCAGCTAAAATATTGCTGAATCATGACGATTTTACCCCCATAATCCATTTTTTGACCGGCAGGGCGAGCAGAACGATTCCCGGCAAAGCGAGAAACATAGGAACCCATACGTTGTAGGGAATGACTTTCTTGGCTACCTCCAGATGCTCCGTAAAGCTAATCACCATGGTCAAAGATATGAACAAGGCCATGGCCGAGGCTACCACAATCATCGGCTTCTCGCTCTTCCCCCCGGTAAGATCGCGCAAACAGACCGCAGCCGTAAAAAGATGCATCGACATTTTAATGAATGCGTTCACCACCAAATAAATGATGCCGATCGCATCCAGGTTATCCAGATAATTAATATTGGACAGCTTCAATAGGGCGAACGCCGGATACATCATTTGTTGAAACACCGCTTCTCCCATGCCGGAAACCACGAGCAGGTCCATTAATGCAATGCTGAATCCGGCCAAGAGCGTTCCTCCAGCGGCCCAGAGCGCCAATCCTTTTTTCTCGCGAACATAGCCCCATATCACCGCGAATTCGATGCTCTCCCCGTACGTCTGCATTAGGCCGAGCGGCCAGACGGTTTTCAAAATCCGCCCCCAACCCTCGCCGGCGACGGGAAGCAGATTGGCAAAGTGAAACGTGTTTGAGGCGGCCAGCAAAATGATTTCCAGCAAAAGAGAAATATAGACCAACGGAAGAAAAAAACCGGCCAGTCTTGCGACCACTTCCACTCCGCCCAGTAAAGCATAGACAACTACGCCTAAGAAAGTAATTCCGATAATCCAATCGGGGGTACGGTTAAGAATGGTTACCGGAAAAAGAAACCGTACATCGCTGATAATACGCGCAGCATTATAAATAAACAGCAGCGGAAAAAGCCAAGCGAGCGGCGTACCGAACCATTTCCCGAATACCCAAGGGAACCATTCCACCAGCGTCAACCCTCCGGTTGCCTTAAAAATGAACAGATAAACCAGCACAAGGCAAGCACCGAGCACCGCGGATAGCCCCGAAGCCAACCATGCATCCCGGCCCGATTCCGAAGCAAAGCCGAAGATGACCGTCGTTCCCAGTTGATATAACGCCAACAGCGCAAACATCTCATATTTCGAAATCTGCGTCATTCCCGACCCACCTCGCTGGTTTTTATCGTTTTATTGGTAAGGCCGGTGCGCAGCACCCTCACATCCACGTCAACTTCGGTTGCCATTTCCGAAAACAAGCTATCCCATTGATCCCGGTAAGTCTTCTTCCAATCCTGCGGATGTCTACGATAGACGGATTGCCCGTATCCGAAAATATCGCTGCGCAATTCCTTCTGCACCTTGCGGCTGGAGTTTCCGATTCTTTCTTCGATATCTTTTTTAAGGGCGTTAATCACAAAGTTTGTGTTCTCGGAAGTTTCAAGATCCATGTTCGACGTGTTTTCGTAAATATTGGCGCTAACCTTGGCATGAAGGGAAGCCTCCAGCTTCCCCTCCTCTCCCTTTCGGATTGTCCGGGATACATGCACTTTCTCCAGTTCGGCGCTGATTCGCCCTTTACGCTCGGCCTCCTCAAGTTCTATCGTCATTATGCCTTCTTTGACCGAATCGGTGACCCAGAGCAATCCCCGCGACTCATCATCATTGAGCCGGCCGGCCATCCTGTCGTTTTTGAATACGGCGGTTCCGGATAGGACCAAATTTTTGTATTTGCCGTCTCCCCGTTCCGACGCAATGATTTCCATGACAGGGGCATACGGCTCCACCCCCTCGGATTGCAAGGCATTCAAGAAATCAACCAATCGGGTCGTAGGAAGCACGTGCCGCTTAAGCTCCTCAAAAATCGCCTCCGATGGCAACCGTTCGAATTTCGGCAAGTAGTTTAATATATCGGAGGCTGTTGTAGCAGAAACGACAAGATAGCTCTTCATCTGCGACTCCCGGTAACGCTCGAAGAAATCCAGTACCCGGACTACTCCGCTCTTGGCCATGCTATTGCCGATGACGATGACTCTCGAGTGGGAAAAAAAGATTTTCCGGGGAAGTTTTTGCTGGATGTTCCGGAAGGTTTCCATGACCGTCGCTCCATCTTCGGAGACGACCCAACCGGCGGTATCGGCCAGCTTGCTGGTCCCCGCTCCTCCTTGCGAGGAGCCGGACCCCATCAACAGAGGAATCGCAAATTGCAATGAGAGTCTTATTTTCCCGTTTTCCGCCATGTCCAGCCCGATTGCCGAAACGATAGCGATATCGTTGACTTCCCGGTTGCTCCAGCACGCTGTCAAGTTCCCAGACATGAATATGATTAATAGCAGAATAGCTACTTTACGCATAATCCATTCCTTTCGGGTTAAGTCTCGGATAGTCTAGGATCCTTACGGCTTGGGTGGGCGCGGCCTCAAATTCCCGCTCATCCGCCGAAAATTCCTTTTACCGGTTTGGATGGGACGTTCTTTCATACTCCACCAGGGAAAACGTACGAAGACATCCTTTAAAGAATCGACTTGCAAAGGAATGACAGGAGCCAAATAGGGCACCCCGAAGGAGCGGAGCTTAACCAGGTGTATCAAAAGAATGAGCAATCCCAAGAAAATGCCGTACAAGCCCAACGAACCCGCCATGATCATCATGGGAAAACGCATGACGCGAAAAGCCAATCCCTGGCTATAGATGGGGAATATAAACGAGGCGATTCCCGTAAATGAAACAACGATGACAAGCGTTGCCGAAACGATGCCGGCTTGAACGGCGGCCTGACCGATCACCAGAGCGCCTACGATGCTGACCGCTTGACCTACCGGCCGGGGCAGCCGGATTCCCGCCTCCCGCAAGCCCTCAAACGCGGCCTCCATTAATATCGCCTCAATGAGGGCCGGAAAAGGCACCGCCTCCCGGGAAGAAGCGATACTAAGCAGCAGGCTCGCCGGAATCATCTCCTGGTGAAAGGTCGTCAAGGCGATATAGATGGAGGGAAACACCAGAGCGCCGATCGCGAGAACCAATCTCAAAAAGCGGGTCAGCGTCGAAAAAATATAATTTTGATAATAATCTTCGCTGGCCTGAAGCATTTCGACGAATAAACCGGGCGCCATCAACGCAAAGGGCGTATTATCGATAATAATTACCGCTTTGCCTTCCAAAATGCCGCTGACGGCACGATCCGGCCTTTCCGTGTTAATGACTTGCGGAAAAACGCTGAACGGGTTGTCGCAAATCAGTTCCTCGATATACCCGCTCTCCAAGACGGCATCTATTTCAATTCTTTGTATACGTTGCTTGACTTCATCGACTAAACCAGGCATGACGACGGAGTCCAGATAAACCAGCACGATATCCGTTTTGGAGAGGATCCCGGCTTGCAGAGACTCCACCTTTAAGTCGGGGGTTGCCAACCGCCTGCGAATCAGGGTCATATTGGTGCGCAGGCTTTCCGTAAACCCGTCCCTGGCCCCGCGAATGACCGGTTCGGAGGCGGGTTCCTCAACGGATCGCTGCTCCCATTTGCTTAAGCTGACTATCAGTACCAGACGGCATTTATCCAGTAGCGCGATTGTCTCACCTTTACATAAAGCGATAATTCCTTGTTCCAATTTTGTTTCTTTTCTCAGCTGTCCGGAATGTGCCGAGCCTCCGGTCAAATCCTTGGGATTCCCTCCATTCCCGGCCGCCTCCAGAGCCCCGGATAAATCCTGCTCCGATTCCATCCGGCTTAACGGATCGATCACTTCGGTTTGCAGCCTGGTATCGTCCGTCATGCCTTCAATATAAATGAGGCAGCCCTGCTTGCCGGACTGCAACGTAAATTTGTGGTATTCCACATCCGAGCATCGCTCCATCTTTCCCCGGAACAAAGCCAGATCCTTCTCCAGTTCTCCGGTAAGCCCGGTACCTGCCTCGCGAGCCTTGCTATCCAATCCTCAGGAACTCCTTTCCAGCCAACTCTGATTATGAGAAGTATGATTATTTTTCCAACAAACTATTCGCGAAAAAAAGCATGGAGCGTTTGCTCCATGCTTGAGATCATCCCGGAAATATCTATTTGCCTTCTTTAACTGCTTTAGCGGCATGCTCTCCGCTCAGACGGCCACTGGTTAAAGCATACTGAACTGCGCTGCCCGTCATATAAACCTGGTTATACAGATAGCGGTTCGCTGCTTCTCCGCCCGCGTAAAGATTGTTGATCACGGATCCGTCTTCTTTAAGAACGCGGTAATTCTCGTCCACTTTCACGCCTCCGAAAGTACCCATAGTCCGCGGATAGAACTTGAAAGCGTAAAACGGCCCTTTATCTACGGAAACCAGCATTTTTGCGTCTTTCTTAAAGCTGTCTTTACCGGAAGCTACGCCGGCGTTGAACGTATCCATCGTTTTTGTCAAAGTTGCTTCTGGAACTTGCATCGCGGCAGCCAATTCTTCGATGGTCTTTCCAACCGCGATTTCATCATTCGGAAGCTGTCCTTCAATTGATTTGATCAGTTCGGCATTGGCTTCGTTCGAATCGACGATCACCCAAACTTGCTCGTTATCCGCAGCTTTGTTCGTTACGATGGCGTAATGGCTATTCTCGTTCATATAACGTTCGCCTTTTTCGTTTACGTACACTTTCGTCGGATCCCATTCCAATGCCTTCAGTTCGGGAAGATGACCCGCGATCCCCAAGCCGATGATCCACGGATCTTCATAAAGGGCGGCGCCTAGCTTCTCCGCCATGATGATTCCGTCCCCCGTGCTGCCTGCGGCGGATGCGCTGATATCCATATCTTCCACAAATTCAGGGAGGAACCGTTTCATGAGCTCTTCGCTTCTGGCAAAACCGCCGGTGGCGATAATGACCTTTTTCGCATGCACAGTCAGAATTCCTTCGGCGTTCTCCGCTTTGACGCCGATCACATTGCCTTGGTCATCGGTCAACAATTCCGTCGCCTTGGTTTCCGTCAAAATATCGATCCCTTTATCATTCAGCGTTTTCTCCATATTCGCGATGATGGTCGCGCCGCTCTTCTCAGGGAAGTGTAGGCGAGCCACGGGGTCGACGCCGAACCCGGCTACGTTTACGTACTTATGATTCATGTAATCGACCAGCCAATGGGTCGTGTCCACAGCATCGTCCATAAATTTCTCTACCCGGTCATAGTCCGGATATTGGCTGTCCGGGTTGCTTGTACTTTGACGTTCTTTCCATAGCTTCAACCATGATTCCGGGGCATCCTCGATGCCTTGCTCCTTTTGGAATCGGGTGCCCGTAGCCCCGATCGCACCGCCGGACAACGCCGTGGAGCCGCCCAAGGTTCCCATTTTTTCGAGCACGATGACTTTCGCTCCGTTCTCAAAAGCCGACCCTGCGGCTGCCAAGCCTGTCCCGCCGCCGCCGATGACGACAACATCCGTGGTCAACTCGGCTTCCTGCTGCTGTTTATCCTCGGTTACCGCAGCAACCTTAAGAGCCTCGACATCTCCGCCGGCCTGTTTGACGCAGTCTTCAACGGCTGCAATGATCGCTTTCGATGAATTCGATGCGCCGGAAACCACATCCACGGCCAAGGTTTGCCCCTCCACGATCTGTTGAGGGATACGTTCGATAGCTTTATCGCTAATGCCTTCGGTTTCGCTATTATCTTTCACGGTCACGGAAACAATGGAGTTCTCGTCAAAAACGACCTCCACCGTGACATCCCCGTTGTTTCCTGCGGCCTTTGCCGTGTATGTGCCCGGTTTATACTTGCCCGAAGCCGCTACCGCATCGCTTTCCGATTCCTTGGCCGGTTCGGATTTGGAGCAGCCGAATACGCTCAGTACCATTAGAAGCCCCAACAGTACTAAACCTACCTTTTTCGCATGCGTTTTCATGTCATGTTCCCCCTCGATTTATAAAACTCATGAATATAGTCATGATTCTAAATGCTGGGGTTATGACCACGTCAATACGACTTTGTGAAAATATGCACGTAAATTAACGCGAAAAACTTGAAAAGGTGGGGTTAACCCGAGATTTCAGGATATCCGATTTTGTTTCAGTTTCATCTCCTGCTGGGCACCAGCACAAATCACATCGAAACTGCGCTTTTTCTTGCCTACGTACAGAGTCAGATATTGTTCTTTGCCTTGAATATCGATATACGGGTTGTTTTCGGTAATCGGACCCAGCTCTGAAACATCCAATTCCGCAAAATTCAAATGATGCAATTTCTCCAGCATTTTGTCCCGATTGAAAAGATCCCTGAGCTCCAATGGAACATGGAGATAGTCCTTACACTGCTTCCCCAAATGAGGATAGGCTCCAATAAGCAGCCCCTCTTGTTTCAGGAACGGGGATACGATATCCAGCAGATCCTTGTCTGCCGTTTTGGCATAGGTTTTACTCATCCAATGGTCTACGATAATATCGATCGACGCAGGAGCCACCGGCAATCGGTCCAACTCGCAGCAGAAGAAGATAAAGTTGCCGTGTTCCTGCTGCAGCTCAATATTTCTTTTCATATGCGTGATGCGTTGTTTGTCATGACAAATAAGAATGTAAGTGCAGCCTTTCGGTAAAAAATCGATGTATTGCATTAGAAATCTGCCGACGCAATTGTCCAGCTCCATAATATATCCGGGTTGGCTTCCGTGATTTTGAATATAGTCGATTAAGGTAGAAGTCCCGTTATACAAAAAGTTAATATACTTAGGCGAAGCAGCCTCCAGAAAATCTTTTTTCGGAGGGATTTGCTTCTTTTTGCCGACCGCTGCTTTATCTATATAAATTCCATCCTCAACGTATGAAACATAACCGCATTCACACTGAAAATCGGCTTCCATCAGCATGTTTTTTTCAATCGTGCCTCCGCTAATGTCCAAAGCTGATTTGCATTCGGGGCATTGCAAAAGCGGCATAGAGGTTATGGGAAATCCTATTCTTCTCTTCAAGCCCAATTCATCCATCTTCAGCTCAGTGATCTCTTTTCTGATATGCCCATCGATCTCCTGGAATTTCAATTGCTCGATCCGAACTTGTTCCTTTTTTCGTTCCAGCAAGGATAAATAAAAACTTCGAAAGTCATCCGACTTCTCTCCCTCAAGCCTATAAAAGCACAGAATTTCCTGAATTTCGGTCAGCGAAAAATCCAATTGCTTCAACATCACGATACGTTCAAGATCTCCGCTATCTTCTTCCGTAAACCTGTACTGGGAACCTTGCTTTTCCGCAACAAGCAGCCCAAGATCAATATAATGGCGAATCGTATCTTGCGTAATGTTGTTCTTTTTGGCAAATTCACCGATTTTCATGTTTGCTGCTCCTTTAGGGCCATTGTTGTTGGTTTATTTGTGAATAAAATCACATATTATAGGAAAGAAAAATGTCTGGTTGTACCAGAGGATCAAAGTAGAGATTTGTATATAGGTTATATTCTCCCTATTCCCCATCAATCCTTCTGAAATCCTGAAAGACAATTGAAAATTAGATAGAGAGGAGTCTATCTCTTACTCCGATAAAACTTTAACGGACACAGGAGCCCTTATCTGCTCAGAATCGGTGATCCCGCCAGGCTAACGGACACAGGGGCCGCTAATCTCCGGAATTACGCTCTCTTTGGGGCTTTTCAAGCAGATTAACGGCCTTGGTGTCCGTTAGATTTTTAATCGGGTCATTTTCGCCTCATTAAGGTCTCTGGTGTCCGTTAGAGTTGGTTTTCCGTGTGTTCTGGATCAACTGGCTTTCCTGCGTTTAGTCATTCAGTCCGTCTAGTTCGTCTAGTTCGTCTAGTTCGTCTAGTTCGTCTAGCACGTTTAGCACGTTTAGCACGTTTAGCCCGTTTAGCCCGACCAGCCCGATCGGCCCCATCAGCCCCAATAGCCCATGAGGACCTGTCCCATTAGCGCCCACCAAGATACGGAAGAGAACGGCTTAAGCCTATCGTAAACAGCAAGCCCCAGGTCCTTATGAACCGGGGGCTTGCAATGAACTTATGATAGCGTGCTAAAAATGTCATCCAGCGGAATATCCGCCACCGCCATCACCTCGTCAGCGGCTCCGTAATACATCCGGACGGTGTCCCCGATCAGGAGCGCGCCGCAAGAGAATACGACGCCCCCGAAAAATCCGTTCACCTCATAATCAGCTTCCGGTTCCATGAACGGGCGTTTCGATCGCGCGATGACTTTTCCGGGATCTTCAAGATCGAGCAGCGCCGCCCCCATGCAATAGCGGTGTTTGGTATCCGCCCCGTGATACAGTACCAGCCAGCCTCGCTCCGTTCGGATCGGAACTGCGCCTCCGCCCATTCTCCCCGAATCCCAGCCTTGCTGACTGAGGCCCATCAGAAAACGATGGTTTCCCCAATGCAAGAGATCCGGCGATTCCGCAATCCACATCTCGGGAGCACCGAACGATTTTGGAACCGGACGGTGCAGGGTATAATATTTCCCGCCTATTTTCTCCGGGAACAGCATGACGTCTTTATTCTCGGGAGCCAGCATGAGGCCGTGCCGTTTGAACGTGCGGAAATCCTTCGTCTCCGCCAGTCCCGCACCGACGCCGCGAATCGAGGCGGAGCTGTAAGTAATGTAATAAGTATCCCCGATTTGCGTGATGCGCGGATCCTCCATCCCCCATGCTTCCAGGGCATTCTCAGGGAACAGGGCAGGCTGCGGATCAATGTCGAAATGCACGCCGTCCTTGCTCCGCGCTACGCGAAGATGGGAGAGGGACGTAAGCATAACCACACTTCCGTCTACCGCCACAAAGCGTGAATCGGTGAAATCGTAACGCGGGTCGGTATTCTCGTACCGTTCCACGATCACCTCGGTACCGTCTTCGTTTAACCGGGGAACAAGCACCTCGCCCGTCCGGTCCGAAACCGGCGCTTCCGCGACGCGAAGAAGCAGGATCGTTTCGTCTTTATATTTCGCGACACCGGCATTAAACGCTCCCAGCACTTTGAAATCGGGACGCGACGGTTTCACGTCCTCTGTCCGGATCACCGGATTTTGCGCGCAGCGCATAACATTCATAGATAAAATACCTCTTTCCATTCTGAATATAGAGTGTTATTTACCGGATGCCACGGCATCGATCTGTGCCTGAATTTCATCGATGACCTTTTGACCGCCCACGCCCATGATTTTGTCTTCCAGCATCTCCTTGCCTTTGTCAGCCGACAGCACGCCCTGGCAAAGCGGCAGGAACACGGAGTCGTGGAACGGCGTGATTTTGGCGTATTCGGTTTTAACTTTCTCTGCATCAAAAGTAAACCCTGCAGTCGGACTAAGCTCAAAGTTGGCCGGGTCGGCGGAGAAATCAAACCACTTCTTGTCGTCCGCCGTCATCGTATCCGGCGTGCGGTTGAGCGTCGGACGCCAAGTCAGTGTATACCCCGGGAAAGAGTACCCCGAAAGCGACTTATAACTCGTATCGCCCACAGGCTCCCAGTCCTTCCCTTGGATCCCGTATTCCATCAAATCGTGATTTTCTTTGATCGATAACCAGTTCATGACATCCATAGCCAGGTCGGCGTGCTTTGAGGAAGCGGGAATACAAAAGAAATTCCATTGTTGGAAGGCGGTATACGGCTTCGCCTGATCACCGTTCGGCACGAAGACCTCCAGCTTGTCGCTGCCATCCTTCAACATCTCCGCATATTTCAGCCCTTCCACGCCGTCGGCCGCATAATAGGTAGCGGCGTATTTGCCCTGTTTGAACAACGTTTCGGCATTTTGTTCCTGGGCGATGTTTTTGGACAAGATGCCGTCTTTATAGTACTTGGTAACGCGTTCAAAAGCGTCCGCGATCATCGGGCTTTCCCATTGTCCTACGACTTTCTTGTCTTTGGTGGAATAGGCGAACATGTTGACGCCGATTTCGAGCACTTCATCCTGCGCCATATTGGCGGAAGCGCTTAGGATAAACGGCAATTTGTCCGCTTTGATCCCGTTGATGACAAACGGTTTGATGTCCTGTTCGTTTTCCTTGACCGCATAGAAAAATTTCTCCAGATCGTCTAGCGTCTTCAGCTCGGGCAATCCGTATTTCTCGCGTAAATCCTTGCGGATCAGCAGGCCGTATACCGGTCCTTGCGTCGTTCCGAGCGGAATGCCCATAATTTTCCCGCCGAATTTGTTGTATTCCCACATTTCAGCCGGAATGGATGCCTTCAACTCCGGCCGCTCCTCTACCATAGCGTCCAACGCTTGGAGCGAATTACTGGCGATCATCTGGTTCATGGACAACCATGGCGCATCCAGGTACATGTCGAAATCCTCGCCGGCGGACATTTTAACCGCTACCGTGTTGCCGTAATCCGTCCACGGGAGAAAGTTGATATTCAGCGAGGCGCCGACGTTGTCCGTTTTTAGTTTCTCATTGACGGCCTTCAGGACCTCATCGAATCCCACCGGTTTATCCCCCGGAAGATAGGCCTTCAACTCCACGATTTCTTTTTCCGCGTTGGAAGCGGAGCCGGCACCCGAATTCGCGCTGCCTGGCTCCGCGTTCCCGCCGTTGCCTCCACAACCGGCCAGCAGCAGTGCCGAGGCCAATACCGTAACCATGGCCGTGCCAAGTATTTTTTTGATTTTCATTTTGTTAACCTCCCTTTAAATATGAATCATTCATCTATGCTTAACCGGAAGATTCCGGTTAAAGCCGGAATCTCCGTTACCCTTTCACGGCCCCTACCGTAAGGCCTTTAACAAAGTACTTTTGCAGCATCGGGTACAACAGGATGATGGGGCCGATCGTCAGAACGGTCGTCGCCATGCGAACGCCGTAAGTCGGCGGCGTGACCGCGATAGCCGCGCCTGAAGGAATCAGGTTCTTGGCGGCCTCCATATTGGATACCATCCGCCGCAGAATCAACTGTAAAGGAAACAATCGTTCATTGTCCACGAACATGAGACCCATAAACCAGTCATTCCAATAGTTCAAGGCATAGAACAGACCGACGGAAGCCAGGATCGGCTTTGAGATCGGCAGGATGATCTGGAAAAATATTCTCACCTCATTCGCCCCGTCGATCCGGGCGGCCTCCTCCAATTCCTCGGGAACGGTGCGGAAGAAGCTGACCAGCAGGAATACGAGAAAAGGCTGACATAACAGTGTAAGAATAAGCACCCAGACGGTATTTTGCAAATGCAGCCACTGGCTGACTACGATATAGAACGGAATAATGCCTCCCGAGAATAGCATGGGCAGATAGCAGAAGAGCAGAAAAGGCGTCTGCAGGACATTCCGTTTATTTGCCAAAGAGTAAGCCAGCATGGAAGAAATGCACAAGGCGCTTACCGCCCCGACGGCAGTGATAAGAACCGTCACTTGATAGCCGCTAAACAATACATCCGACTGGAGTACCGCTTCATACGCGGCCAAAGAAAACTTTTGCGGGAATAAAGTATAACCATGTGCGATCAGTTCGCCCTCATCGGTGAATGAGCCGATGACCATCAGCAGAAAGGGAAACAGACAGAATAAAGTGAACAATAGAATGATCGTATAGGCGGTTACCGAAAAAATCCGGTCAGGAACACTCTGCCTCATCTTTTTGCCTCCTATAAAGTGTGAGTTCAAAAAATCGGGTTTGCAGGGCCGAAGCCTATGCTTCCGAAGTGCGATTTTTCAAAACGGTTGAGTTGATTGAAGCCAAGGCCTGAGTAGCGGAGCGTAGACGGATCTACGTGAGCAACCGAAATGTTTCCGTAGGAAACATGCTTCGGAAGCATCCGCTTAGGCCCGGCTGAATTCAAGACTCGATGGCGATTCCTCTCCCTCAACTACTTCGTCAAGGGAAGACGACTTTTTGAACAACCTCTAAAATAATGCGGATTCTTTAGATACCTTTCGGGTAACCCCGTTGGCGATGATTACGAAAATCAGGCCCATCACCGATTGGAACAGCCCGACCGCCGAAGACATCCCGAAATCGTGCAATTGTCTCATCGAGCGGAACACGAAGGTATCGATCACGTCGGTTGTCGGATACAGCAGGGAGTTATCCCCGATAATGGCATAGATCATAGCGAAATCTCCGTTGAAGATTTTGCCTACGGCGAGCAGCGTCATAACCATGATCGTTGGCACCAGCAACGGCAAGGTGATACGGAGCATAATCTGCAGCTTGGAAGCTCCGTCGATTCGGGCTGCCTCGTACAAGTCCTCCGAGATGCCGGTAATGGCCGCCAGGAAAATAATCGAGAGATACCCCGCTCCCTGCCATACCCGAATCATCGTAAGAATCGCGGGCCACAACTTCGATTCGAACATCCAGTTGACCGGCTCCATGCCGATATTTTGCAGCCAAGCGTTGATCAGCGGCTCTTCCCCGCCGAACATCGACTGAACAATCATCCCTACCACGATCCAGGACATAAAATAGGGCAGGAAGATGAGAGATTGCGAAATTCTTTTGAAATATTTGTTGCGGATTTCATTGAACATAAGCGCGATAAGCACGGCGGCGACTGTCGTAAAGAAGATAAACAGCGCGTTCAACACCAAGGTGTTGCGAAGGACGGTCCAAAAGTCGTCCGAGGTGAAGAAGTAGTCGAAATTTTTGAAGCCTACCCACTCGCTTCCCGTAATCCCCTTGGAGAAGTCATAATCCTTGAACGCAATCGTGATCCCGTAGATGGGAAGATAACTGAATACGAGGAAGAACAGCAGGCCAGGCACGGCCATCGCGTATAGGAAAGGATTTCGAGCGATATGTTTTAGCTTGGACCCTCTCCCCTTGTTACTGTCATGTTGCATGGTTTCTAGTACCCCCTTGTGCGTCAAAATCGGTTATGGTTTGTAATTACCGGTTGCAGTGCTGCAGCTTCTGTTTTGTGGTCCGATGACGTCACCATAACAAGCCCGCCTTCAGGAAGGCAATTCCGGCAAACACGAATTCTTCCCGCAAGCGCGGATTTCACATTTTCCCAAAAACATCACTTTTCCAGAAACAAACGATTTTGCTGACGGAAACCCGCAATATGCTACAATAAATCTGCGCTCAGCAAAGAGAGAGAGAAGTAACGGGGGTTATGGCATGTCGAAATTCAGCTTTCCGCTCCTTGCCTCATTCAAGAAGCATCCGACCTATATGAGAATTATTTTTTATTTTGTCAGCGCGAATGTGCTCGTCTTGGCTATCTCATTCCTGCTGCTGTACTGGCAGTCCTCAAAAACGTTGCTGAAGGAAATCGGGGACCATTCCGAATCGCTTCTGCTTAATAGCGCCCGAAATACGGCAGGGCTGATGGAATGGTCCCTGGATTACAGTTATGCCTCCAGCAACGACAGCGAACTAAAAGTGTATGCGCTTTCCGATCATTACTCGGATTTTGAGACGTACACGGTATGGAGTCGATTGGGGGAGATCAAAAACGCCAACCCCGCGATCGATTCGGTCTACTTGATCAACGATTATACCGATACGGTTGTGGATTCCCGGCTGGGTATTAATGAAGCCACTACTTTTTACGACCAGGATATTCTGAAGCGGCTGCGTGACCCTCAGTTTGCGGAGCGGGCCGCCCCGCTACCCAGAAAGCTATCGCATCCTTTGAGCGGGGAAGCGGCCAAAGATGTCATCACGATCGTCAGACTCTATGAAAAGGGCAGTTCCATTTCCGCCTTCGTCATGAATGTGGATACCGATAAATTAATGAACTTGCTCCAAAGCAATTCCAATTACCCTAACCGGCAAGTAACGGTGTTGAATGACCGAAACGAGGAGGTTTTCAGCACGGTCCGGCTTAACGGCCAGCAGATTTTGGAGCTTGGCCATCAGAGAGGGCAAAGCGGGAACGGTTGGGAGCTGTTCAAACCCCATGGCCGTGAAGAACAGCTCATGGTTTACTCGACGGCTTCGATTAAGGGAATTCAGGACTGGACATTCATTGAAAGCGTTCCGAAGTCGGTTATCCTGGGCCGGATTTCCGTGCTCCGCAACATCAGTCTTTTCTTGTTTTTGGGCCTATTCCTGGCCTCGCTTACCGTCATCGTTCTGATCTCCAAACGGGTATATTCCCCTATTCAGGAATTGGTCGGAAGCGTCATGCGGCAGCACCGCGCAGAACAGATCGGGGAGGGAAAGTCGAGGAATGAGCTTGATTATTTGTCCAGCGTTTTCACGGCCCAAAAAGAACAGATCGATGAATTGACCGAGCAGTGGAGGCATAACAAAGTCCTTGGCAAAGAGCGGTTTCTACGCGAATTTTTGGGTCATGAAGCCCGCTCTCCCGCCGAAATCCTCAGGCATTTCAGGGAGTGGGAAATCGATTTGCCCGAAGAAAATTTGTCCGTTGCGATCTTTCGGATAGACCGTTTTCCGGAGTTTACGGAGATGTATTCGGAGAAAGACCGCCGGCTGCTGCGCTTCGCGATGGCGAATATCATCCAGGAGTCGCTGCAAGCCGCGGATCAACGGGTTCAAACGGTCGATATGGGAAACGACCATATCGCCGCAGTCCTGTCCGCCGCAGCAGTTTCCCCCGATTTCGTGAAGAAGCTGCGAGGATCGCAGAAGCTGCTACAACAATACTTGTCGATCGGAACGAGTGTAGCTTGGGGCAGAACGCTCCATAACCTGACCGACATGCACGAGGTGTATTTGGAAACCTACGAATTGACGCAGGAACGCTTTCGGTTTGGTCATGGGGCGATGATCCTCAAGCAGGAGTTGTCCGGCGCTCCCGGCGTGCTGTTCCATCTTCCGTTGGAGAAGGAGCGCCAAATGGCGCAGGCGATCCAGAAAGGGAACCGGGATACCGTGCTGCAGATCATGGCTTTTGCCGTAGAAACCTTGAGGGATCTGCCCTATTTCGAGTGTAAAATGTCTCTGATTACTTTATTTAGCGATATGCGCCGGTTGATGCAGGATCAGTTCCACCAGCCTCTGCCCAGCTCGTGGGGATTGACCTCGCTCGAAAATCAGATTATTCGCCTGGAGACGCTCGAAAACGTGGCCCGCTGGATGGAAAAACTGCTGGACAAAACGCTGGAGGACATCACGTCTGCCCGTGGCCTGTCCAGAAACGCGGTGTTGATCGAGCAGGTGGAACGCCTGATCGGAGAACGGCTCAACGATCCCAATCTCTCCTCCAAAATGCTGGCCGATGAGCTTGGCTTATCCGTCAACTATTTGCGCAGCTTATACAAAGCGGAGACGAACCGGTCAATCACCGACACGATTTCGGAGAGACGGTTGGATCTGATTTGCCGGGAACTGTTGGTTTCCGACTCGCCGATCGAGCCGATCATCCAAAATTACGGGTTTTCTTCATTGAATACCTTTTATTCTGTTTTTAAAAAAACGTACGGAATAACTCCGGCCCAATATCGGAGAGCGCATAAGAAATAGAAGAACCAGGCTCATTAGCGAGCGGCAATGTCCGGGGCTCCGAAGAAACATATGAGGGATTTTATCAAAAAAGCCCACACAAGGATCAGGGTAAATCCCTGAAATTTGTGTGGGCTTACTTCTAATTCATAACCATCGGCTAACCGTTTTCGCCGGGCGCAAAATGTCGCTGCCGCAGCGCTTCGTACAGCAGCACCGAGGCGGCCATCGCTACGTTGAGCGATTCGGCGCGGCCGCGCATCGGGATGATCAGGCCGTCGTCCATGAGGCCGCGGACTTCCGGACTGAGGCCGCTTCCCTCGCTGCCGAACAGCAGCCATACCGGCCCGGTGAAGTCGTACGCGTAGCAGTTCACCGCCGCCTGCAGGCTGGTGCCGGCCAGGCGGATGCCGCGGGCCTTGGCCTGCGGCAGCAGCTCTTCCAGCTTGCCGTGCACCACCGGCAAGTGAAAGAGCGAGCCCATGGTGGCGCGCAGCACCTTGGGCCCGTAAATGTCGGCGCACCCGGCGCCGACGATGACCCCGTCCGCACCGACCGCGTCGGCGGTGCGGATGATGGTGCCGACGTTGCCGGGATCCTGCACGCCGTCCAGCACCACCACCAGCCCGCCTGCCGTATCCAGCAGCGGCTGCAATGCCCCGCCGTCTTTGCGGACGACGGCAAACACCGGCTGCGGCGTCTTCGTATCGCTGCACTTGGCTATGACCGCGGCGGATACGCCGATCCATTCCACGTCCAGGCCGGCGGATGCGGCCTCGGCCAATTCATGGGGAATCCCCGCTTCAGCCTCATAGCAGACGCATTCAACATCGGCCTGCGCCTCCAGCGCTTCCTTGACCAGATGAATGCCTTCGATCAGGTATTTGCCCTGCTTGTCCCGCTGCTTCTTTTCAAGCAGTCCGGCCCATTCCTTCACCCGGGGATTTTGCGGAGACTGTATTTGCATCCATGCTTCATTCCTTTATCCGAAATTGACTTTTCCAGCCCTGGCTCCGGCTCGGCTTAGCTTTCCGAGTAAGCCAGCTCCATTTTCGTCAAGTCGTTCTTCTCGCCGACAATGACCAGCACATCGCCTTCGGAGAGACGATCGCTGGAGGAAGGCGAAATATTCATCTTCGTCCCGCGCTTGATTGCCATAACATTGCAACCGAACTTGGCCCGGACGTTCAATTCCTTCAAATTTTGGCCGATCATCGCCTTCGTAGCGCGCAATTCTACGATGCTGTACTCATCCGACAGCTCGATGTAATCGAGAATATTCGGAGAGGTCAGATGATGCGCCACGCGCAGCCCCATATCCCGTTCCGGATAAATCACTTTATCCGCGCCGATTTTTTGCAGCACTTTCCCGTGCAACTCGTTCTGAGCCTTGACTACAATCAACGGGCCGCCCATATCTTTCAAAATAAGGGTCGTAAGGATGCTGGCCTGGATATCTTCCCCGATGGCCACGACGACAACGTCGAAATTGCGAATCCCTAGCGCCCGGAGCGCTTCCTCATCGGTGGAATCTGCCGATACCGCGTGCGTTACGATATTCGATACGGCTTGGGTCTGCAGTTCGTCGGAATCAATCGCGAGTACGTCAAACCCCATGCCGCTGAGTGCTTTAGCCACGCTTAAACCAAAACGCCCCATGCCGATTACGGCAAATTGTTTTTTCTCTGTATGAGCCATGTTTTTCACCATCCCGAACATTATGGATTGCTATAGTATATCACAATGTCATCTAAACTTGAATTTTTGGTCCCCCGCCCGGGAAGGTTAAAGATTGGGCAATCACTATTTCAAGGAGGGTTACCGATGCCAATCACCATGAGTTTGCGCGAAGCGGTCCTGCACAAAGTTCACGGTAAAAGCATGAGCGGAATGCGCGATATGATCGAGGGCTCGATCGACGCTCAGGAAGCCGCTTTGCCGGGCCTGGGTGTAGTCTTTGAGGTTATTTGGAAAAACATCGATAATGCTAAGCAGGATGAGCTGCTCTCCGTGCTGCAAGGCGAGTTGGAACATACCAATCTTACGCCGTTGAAATAAGTAAGAAGCCCAGCCCAAAAAAACAAGCCTTCAGCGGACTGTTTTCAGACCGTTGAAAGGCTTGTTTTGCAAAGCACGGAAAGGGTAAGGTACAGTTCGCCCTAAGGCGCCATTTCCAAAAATTTCGCATCCGGGTTTTTATCCATCGCGGTACGCATGGCGTATTCGTTCTCGAACAAGGCTACATAATTCCCCTTCTTGTCCTTTACAAGCGTGGAATTAATCCGGAACTTGGACGGATCGATTTTGTCCGCAACGATCCACCGGGCAAACTGGAATGGCATCCGCTGAAGCACGACATCCACTCCGTATTCGCCCTTCATCCGGTATTCGAACACCTCGAACTGCAATTGTCCGACGACGCCAAGCAAGGTATCTTCAAAGCCGACGGTCGTGAACACCTGGATGGTTCCCTCTTCCGTCAACTGGTCAATTCCTTTTTGATACTGCTTATGTTTAAGCGCATTTTTGACCGTAACTTTCGCGAAAATTTCCGGCGAAAATACCGGCAGTTCATCAAATACAATCTCGCTGCCCTGACTGAGCGAATCGCCGATCCGGAAAATGCCGGGATCGAACAACCCGATGATGTCGCCCGGATAGGCTTCGCTCACAATATCCCGGTCCTGGGCCAAAAATTGCTGCGGCTGGGACAGCTTGATTTCTTTACCGGCCCGTACATGCTTGACGGACATCCCGCGCTCGAATTTACCGGACACGATCCGCAGGAAAGCGATCCGGTCCCGGTGAGCCGGGTTCATATTGGCCTGGATCTTGAATACGTAGCCGGAGAACTTTTCGTTCGTCGGCTCTACGGTCCCTGTAGTGCTCCGGCGCGGTTCCGGCTTTGGTGCCAGCTGCAGGAAGTTCTCCAGGAACGTCTGCACGCCGAAATTGTTGACAGCACTGCCGAAGAAGACCGGAGTCAATTCGCCGCGCTTCACTTTTTCCAGGTCGAAAGGATCGCCCGCCACATCCAGCAGCTCCAGGTCCTGGCATAGCTGGTCGTGCAGATAGTCGCCCGCCATCTCACGGATGACCGGGTCCTCGTATCCATCCACCTTCTTGACCTCAATATTCGAGTGATCGTCCCCTTGGAACAGCTCCACCTGGTTCTTCATCCGGTCATAGACGCCGCACAACTCCCGGCCCATGCCGATCGGCCAGTTCATCGGTACCGAGCGGATGCCGAGCACCTGCTCGATTTCTTCCATCAATTCAAACGGACTACGGCCCTCGCGGTCCAATTTATTAATAAACGTAAAAATCGGTATTCCCCGTTTGGCACACACCTGAAACAGCTTAATCGTCTGCGCTTCGACGCCTTTGGCGACGTCGATCAGCATCACGGCGCTGTCCGCAGCGGTCAAGGTACGATACGTATCTTCACTGAAATCCTGGTGACCCGGCGTATCCAAAATATTAATGCGATGGCCGTTATAATCAAACTGCATGACGGAAGAAGTGACGGAGATCCCCCGCTGCTTCTCGATTTCCATCCAGTCGCTCGTTGCATGCTTGCTGGCTTTACGGGCTTTGACCGACCCCGCCAAGCGGATGGCACCCCCGAACAAAAGCAGTTTTTCCGTTAATGTCGTTTTCCCGGCATCCGGGTGGGAGATGATCGCAAATGTTCTCCGTTTATCCACTTCCTGCTGCAGCAGTTGTTCCAATGCTTTGCTCATTCTCACTTTCCTCTCGTTCCACAAAGTCATGTCTTTTATTGTAACATATTTTGGTCCGACTTACGCAGTGCCTGTAATATCTATTATCCTCATACTCCCCGGAGAGGGGGTGAGACCCATGGAGGTCAAAGAGGCTATCTCCTTAATGTTCATGTTCGGCATGTTCATTTTGGCGCTTCTTACCTACAAGAAAAAGAAATAGACCGCCCTCACCAAGGTTAACGGTCTATTTCTGGGACTAACTTGTATCACTGGCTGCTCTTAATGCAGCTATTGTACTTTGGAGTCGTGTTCCCGCACGGCTCCTTCCGTATTCTTACCTTAGTAGTTGTTCATTCCCCGGGATTCACTTTACTATAAAAAAGCCGCCTTCGAACAAATGACTCGAAGACGGCTTAGACTTATATCAAACGTATACCATGATCCAGATCCCGCTTACTTGCTGATCCAAATCACGTTATCCTCATCCTGTCCGTTGACCGGCCACCAATGGAAGCCATCCTTAGCCAGCAGATCATGAGCTTCCTGAGGTCCCCACGACCCTGCCGGATAGGCGCTGATGTCTCCCGGATTTTGCGCCCAGGCAACCGCGATCCGGTCGATAAATGCCCAAGCGGTAGCTACTTCGTCCCAACGGGTAAAGTACGTGGAATCGCCATGAGCCGCATCCAGAATCAGGCGCTCGTAGGCCTCCGGAGAGTTGATTCCCACCTGGCAGCTTTGGCAGAATTCCATGGCAAGCGGTTCGATCTTGGAATCCGAGCCCGGTTTCTTCGCGTTGATCTTAATGTAGATCCCTTCCATCGGATTAACGCGGATGACGAGCAGGTTCGGTTCCAGCGTATGCTTCTGCCCAAGATATACGTTCGTCGGCATTTGCTTGAACTCTACGACGACCTCCGTCGTTTTGACCGGCAGGCGTTTCCCGGTACGGATGTAGAACGGGACGCCGGCCCAGCGGAAATTGTCGACGAATACTTTGGCAGCGAAATAAGTTTCGGTATTGGAGTTAGGATCGACTTTGTCTTCTTGGCGATATCCCGGGAGGTGCTTGCCTCCGGTTTCGCCCTCCGTATATTGCCCGCGAACGACGTTCTCCTTCACTTCCAGCGGGGTCGCGAAAGGACGCAAGGAGCGGAGAACCTTCACCTTCTCGTCCCGGATATCTTCCGGGAACAACCGGCTAGGCGGCTCCATGGCGATCATCGTCAGCATTTGCAGCATATGGTTCTGACCCATGTCGCGCAAGGCTCCGGAATGGTCATAATAACCGCCGCGCTCTTCTACGCCGACGGTCTCGCTAAGCGTAATTTGAATATTCGCGATGTGCTTGTTGTTCCACAACGGTTCGAAGAACGCGTTGGCGAAACGGATGACTTCGATATTTTGAACCATCTCTTTGCCGAGATAGTGGTCAATGCGATAAATTTCTTCTTCTTTAAATACCTGATTAAGCTCTTCGTTCAGCTTCTGTGCGGAGAGCAAATCGTAACCGAACGGCTTCTCGATGACCAGCCGGTGCCAACCGCCGCTGCTGAGCATGCCGCCCTTCTGAAGATTGAAGGACACGCTGCCGAACAGTTCCGGCGCCAACGCCAGATAGAACAGCCGGTTGCCGGGAATGCCGAAGCGGGATTCCACGGATTCGGTCAGCTCGCGAAGCTCATGATATCCGTCGATGTTGTTGATGTCCAAGGATTTGTAGGCAAAATGTTCGGCAAACCGCGTCCAATTCGCGGTATCCTCCACTTTGTACCGGCAAAATTCCTGAATGGAGCGATGAACGTCATCCCGGAATTCTTCCTGCGTGCGCGGACGGCGTGCCACGCCGATTACAGCAAAATCCTCGGCCAGCTTTCCTTCGCGATATAATGAATATATTGCTGGAAAGAGCTTACGGCGTGCTAAATCTCCGGTTGCCCCAAAAATAAAAAATACCGCTCCTGGTGTCTGCAGTGATTCAAGATTTTGATTATCAGCCATGGCTCCTCATTTCTTTCTATGTAATATAGTGTATATTTATTCAATACCCCACCAATGATATGAATTTACACGGCATCACTGGATGTGATGTAATTTTAGCATATTCACTGAAATGATGCCATCATATTCATATCAAATTATGTTGGTATTTAAGAAAATTCATCTAATATTTATCTAATTTTTAGATTGAATTCATCTAATATTCAACGGTTAACAAAGGAGAACCTAACGAGACCTCCATTTCCCCCGATTCGGAACTGCGGTGAACCGCCATCTGCAACGATACCTGCCGGTCGCCGCTGGCAACCGAGATCGGCAGCTCCGGGATGGCATACGTCCGACTGACCGTCTCCGCATCCGTATAATCTTCCACCGTTTCCAGGTTCAATGCATGGGAGGCGACATGTTCCAATTGTTGCATTTTGTTCTGGAGAAGCGCCTTCGCATTTCCATGGCTCGCTGAAAATCCGGAATCTCCCGGAACCGGCGCCTTAACCGTTCCCTGCAGGGCTGCATTCCAGTGTATAGCCACTCCTTCATCGGCAAGGGATTCGCCGTATGGGGACTGGATCGCTTTCATCTCCGCCAAGGCCTCTTTACCTTGCCCTTCCAACCGGAGCACGACGTAATAGGCCCCTTCCTCAATCCAAGTGACCGAAAGTCTCGTATTTATTCCGCGAGGATTACCTTCGGCATAATAAACGGTATGATCCTGCATAAGTTCTTCATGCACGCCGGAGAGGCCAAGCCGGGATGAAAGTGCATTCGCCGCTTCTTCCGGGGCCAAGAGGGTATACCACTCCCCTTGCCACTTCACCGTCCCCTTGATCCCTTCTTGAATCGACCCGTTCCCCACAGTCAAAAGTTTTTCCCATTGCAGGGCGGCAGCTTCGACGGGATCGCCTTTCAACCCGGAGGTGGCCTCTCCCTTGGTCATATTGCCCAAAAGCAAGGCCAGTAATAAAAAGGCCCCGGCCATGATCATTACCCCGCTTTTTAATTTGGCTTTGCTTCCCGGGTTACTCATCTTTTTTTCCTCCGCTACTCTATTAATCTATGAGATCAGCATTTCCTGATAGGGATCGTTTTATACCCGCATATCTTTACTTGCCGAGGAAATACTAAGCAAGACTTTCAAGAGACAGGAGAGCCTGCATGCTGAAATCGCCCAAACCGTCCATATCGCAAGCCATCATGATGGTGATGCTGACCGTAGGGATCACGAATCATGTTTTCGTTCTCCCTGCCCTCATGCACGCCGCCAAACGGGATGCCTGGTTCTCGGTGATCTTATCCATCATTCCTTTCGGCATTTTCACTCTCCTTCTGATATTCATTACAAAAAAGACTCAAAACAAACCTCTTCACCTCTGGGTCCAGAGCCGGTTCGGCAATGTCGTTTCGTTTCTGTTCCGGCTCATCTTGTCCGTTTATTTTTTTACGGTTGCCTGGTTTACCTTGTTTGATACGATTACCTGGACCAAGACTACTTTTTTGCCCTATACCCCGACCTGGGCCACTTTAATAGCACTTCTAGGCCTTTGCCTGGCTGCGGCAGTTCTTGGAATAAGGACGATCGCTATCGGTTCCGGCCTTCTTCTTCCCCTGGTGGTCGTATTGGGCATCTATGTCGGGTTGGCGAATGTCGAGTTTAAAGATTACAGCCAGCTTTTCCCGCTGCTGGAATTTGGATGGAAGCCGCCGCTGAAGGGAATGATTTATGCTTGCTCGGGGCTGTTTGAATTTTTTTTCATTCTGTTTATTCAGCCGCATCTAGAAAAACCGTTACAGAAAATCCACTTCGTCACCTTGGCCATTATCATAGTAGGACTTACCATCGGACCGCTTACCGGAGCAATCTCCGAATTCAACCCCTACGAAGCCTCGGTCCAGCGTTACCCCGCTTATGAAGAATGGAGAATTGCCGGATTCGGGAAGTATATTTCCCAAACCGATTTTTTCTCCATTTACCAGTGGCTTTCAGGGAGCGCCGTCCGCATATCCTTCGCTCTGTTTGCGGCCGTGGAATTATGGAATATCCAAAAACCCAAAATCCGTTTTTTTCTGCTGTCAGCTATGGCCGTCGCCTTGATCCCGCTGGGGAATTATGTATTCAATGACGTTCAGTTTCAATATTTGATCATCCATTATATTTTTCCGGGAAATTTAATTGTGATGGGCGGTTTTACCGTACTGCTCAGCATTGCAGCGATTGCTTCCGGACGCAAGAAAGGAGACGCCGTTCATGGACCATAACCGCATATCCGTCGACATTGCCGCCGAAAACCAAACCATCACCGAGGAGACGCTTAAGCAATTTTTTCAGGGTTCGGCGGATGTAATGCTGCATCGCTTTAATGCCGGAGGCTCCGGGGAGGAAGAACAACCGGTTGTGCTTGTATTTTCCGAAGGCATGATTGACTCCAAGCAGTTGAATCAGCTCGTACTACCGCGACTTGCGGCTATTTGCAGAGATCATCCCCGGATCACTGACATTGAAATCGGGGAAAATAGCCATTTGCCGTTATCCTTGATGCAGGTGGACAGTTTGCGCGATATCGCTTATGAAGTATATAGCGGAGATCTGATCATCTTCTTTGAAAAGCTCCAGTCTTGCTATAGCCTGGATATTGCAAATCCTCCTGCCCGCTCTCCCGGAGAACCCTTGACGGAATCTTCGATCAAAGGCCCGCGCGACGGCTTCACGGAGGAACTTACGACCAACATGGCCCTCCTCCGCAAACGGCTTCGGACCCATTCCCTTCATATCGAACAGTTCATAAAAGGACAACGTGGCGAAACCCGGCTTGCCCTTCTTTACATCGAAGATATTATTAATTCGGACATCAAAGAGGAAATCCGCAAGCGCTTAAACGGGATCAATACGGACGCCATTATCGGCACTTCGTTTATTGAAGCGATCATATCCGGCAAAAAAGGCCATGCCATGTTCCCCTTAACCGACTATACGGGGCGGCCCGACTATGTCGCGGACTGTTTGCTTTCCGGCAAATTCGCGGTGATGGTCGACGGTTCGCCAATGGCCATTATCGCTCCGGTTACTCTGATGAATCAGCTCATTTCCCCGGAAGACGCCAATACCGCTTATTTTATCGTATCGTTGCAAAAAGTGCTGCGGATTATCGGGCTGCTTATCTCTTTCTTTCTGCCCGGTTTTTACATCGCGCTCACGACATTCAATCTGGAGCAGATCCCTCTGCCGCTGCTGGCGACCATCAGCAATTCCAGGCAGGGACTGCCGTTTCCGATACCGCTCGAAACTTTTATCATGCTGTTCCTGTTTGAAATTTTCAATGAGGCGGGACGGCGGTTGCCCAAAGCTCTGGGTCAGACGGTCACCGTGGTTGGCGGTTTGATCATCGGCGACGCGGCCATCCGGGCGGGAATTACGTCACCCACGATTATCGTCAGCGTGGCGATCACGATCGTCGCCGCCTCCACGCTGGTGAACCAAACGCTTAGCGGGACGGCTTCCCAGCTCCGCCTTCTGGTCCTGGTTCTATCCTCTTTGCTGGGCATGTTCGGGTTTATGATCGGAGTGTTCGGGGTGCTGCTCTATATTTCATCGCTGGAGACCTACGGCGTTCCTTATCTTTCACCCATTTCTCCGTTTTACAAGCAAGACTTCCTTGTCTCCGTCATGAAAAAGCCTGCGGACAGCGAGGTGCTAAGACCTCGTTTCTTGCGGACCAAAGATAATAAAGGCAGGGGGAATCATTCTTGAAAATATGGCCCGTGCTGCTATCGATCGCCTTGCTGCTTACAGGCTGCTGGGACGTCAAAGAAGTTCAGAGCGTCAATTTCGTCACCGCACTCGGCGTGGATTACGCAAAAGATCATTACGTAATTTATGCCCAAATGCTGGACTTTGCGGAAATATCCAAACAGGAGAGCCCTTCCAGCACGGGGGAAGCGAAAATTTGGATCGGAAAGGCAGAGGGAAAAACGATGGCGGAAGCTTTTAACAATCTTTATCCCGCCTCCCAGCAGCGGACTCTCTGGACGCATGTAAAAGCGATCGTATTCTCAAAGTCTTTGCTGGAAGGCCATTTGCCGGAGACGATCGCCAGCCTGCTCCGTTCCCGCGACCTGCGCTATACGCCGTGGGTGTTCGGGACGGAGCAAGAGATAGACAAACTCATGTCCAGCGTATCCTTGCTGAACCATTCCGTCATCAACTCGGAACTTATGGATCCGATGGAAGTTTACAGACAGTATTCCGCCATCGAGCCGGTCCAGCTGATCAAACTCGTCAACGGGGTTAACGAGCCTGCGGCGAGAGTGCTTCTTCCATCGGTTACTTCTACGGACGCCGTATGGAAAGACAAGCTGGAGCCGATCAGCCTCGTTAAACTCAATGGGGCTTACTTGATTTCCGGAGGAAGGAATAGAGGGTTTGTGGATACCGCGAGCATGGGGGGAATCAAATATGCATCCTTTAAAAAGATGTTCAAATTTCCGCTGACCCTGAGCATGCCCGATGGCAGCCTGGTCGTCGTGAACGTGGTTGACTCCAAATCGAAAACGAATTTCAAAATAAAATCCGGCGTTCCGTCAGCCCATATGAAAGTGAAGGCGAGAATTCACGTCGTGGAAGTAGCACCGACAAGCGAGGCTAGCGCCAAAAAAATCAAGGAATTAGCTACAGCAGCGATCGAGAAGGAGATACTTAATACCTTTTCGGCGGCCAAACGGAAAAACCTGGATGTATTCGGTTTGGAAAAAAAGCTCTACCGGAGTCATAACTCCAATTGGAAGCAACTCCGGGGAGGCTCGCAAGAGCCCTTAATCTCAAAGCTGGATCTTGATGAGCTAGAGGTCAACTTAAAAGTCGTTCACTCCACTTCGTACAAATTGCCTAAAGAATAAGAAGGACCCGGTTATCCTGCACCGGGTCCTCTTGTATGCAATTATTCGGCCAAGCCGTTTTTATAGGCATAAATCGCAGCCTGTGTACGATCCTCCACGCCAAGCTTGGCGAGAATGTTCGTCACGTGGAATTTTACCGTCTTGATTCCGATAATCAGGTCATCGGCGATATCCTGATTCGACTTGCCTTGCGCCAACAGGCGAAGAACATCCATTTCCCGTTCGGTAAGGTCTTCGTGCGCCGGCGTTTCCGGTTTGGGTTGACGGAAACGGTTCATCATTTTGGAGGCAACCTGGGACTCCAGTACGGATTGCCCTCTCACCGCCGCCCGGATCGCTTCGGCGATTTCGGAAGCCCTGGACGTTTTCAGGAGGTAACTGAATGCCCCGGCTTCAATGACCGGGTACATCTTCTCGTCATTCAGATAACTGGTCAACACGATTACTTTGCATTCCGGATAAAGCGCAAGCAGTTGGCGCGTCGTCTCGATGCCGTCCATCCCATCCATCACGAGGTCCATCAGAACGACGTCCGGTTTATATTCCTGCGCCAGCCTGATACCTTCTTCCCCGCTGCTGGCTTCGCCGACGACCTCGATGCCATCTTCGGTACCCAACACGGCCGCCAGACCGATTCGCACCATTTCATGATCGTCAACCAGCAGCACCTTAATCATCTTGTCCATTTCCATCTCCATGATGATCGTCTCCTCCGATTTCCTCATTCAATAGCGGTACTGTAATTTCTATGCGCGTCCCCTTGCCGGGGGCGGTAAGGAACTGAATGGAACCGCCGATTTCACGCACCCGCTCCTGCATGGTCGATAACCCGTAAGAAGCCTGCTTCTTGTCGTCGAGCTCAAAACCGACCCCGTTGTCGCGAAGCGTGACTTTCACCGTATCCGCTTTCCGGTGGATCCGGATTTCCATCTTGTCGGCCTTGGCATGGCGAAGCGTATTGGACATGGCCTCCTGGATGATGCGGAACAAGTGGTTCTCGATGCCTTTTCCTAGCTTCAGGTTTTCGTCCATTTCCAGCGTGAGATCCATCGGCACCTTGGTCTTAAGCTCTTTGACCAGCTCGCGCAATCCTTGGGACAATTCCTTGCCCTCCAAATAGACGGGCCGCAAATGGAGCAGCAGCGCTCTCATTTCCGATTGGGCCACCGAGGCCATCTCCTCGATCAGCTCCACCTGCCGCTGTGCCTTGTCAAAATCTTTATCCAGCGTCCGACCTACGGCGGTAGCCGTCATAGAGATTGCGAACAGTTGCTGGGACACCGCATCGTGAAGCTCCCGGGCCAAGCGCTGGCGCTCCTCCACAATCGCGGACACCCGGGCCTGCTCGGCAAGCTGGGCGTTGTGCGTGGAGAGGCGCTGAAGCGAGCTTACCTGCTCTTCCCAGCGCTTGCCGATACGCTCCAGCTGTTCGCCAAGCCCTCCGATCTCATCATCGCCAAGCTGCGGCACCGTTCCGGTCTGATTTCCCTTCTCCCATTGAAGCAGCGAGTCGCGCAGCAGGTCAAGCCTTCTTTTCTGGCGATAGCCCTGAAAAAAACCAAAGGCTGCTCCTATGCTGAGCAACAGGGTCAACAGCGTCAATCCGGCCTGAATCCCCGTCTTCCAATTGGTGGAGGGTTTAAAATAACCATATGTATATAGAATGTAAACTACGACGGCCAACAGGATAAAACACAGGAGAATCCCCTCCCGCATACTGCGGGAAACGAGATTCCCTGGCTTTTTATTTTTCATGCGGAGCGGTCCTCCCGTCTCAAATTAATCGTATATCCACATCTCCCACAAGATAGGAGATGATAATTTTCACTTTTTGTTCGCGCTCGTCAAAGTTCGGCGATTTCCAGTACAGCCTGTTCAGCATTCCGGTTTCCCGGTCCTGGCTGAATTCGATTTGCCCAAACAGGACAAACGCCTCGATCTCCACCCCATAATCCTCGGAAACGGCAAGATCGATGTCGCCCACCACTCCCTGAAACATCAGGATATGTTCTACGCCTTCCGAAATCGCCAGCGACATGTCGATATCGATTTCTCCAAGCACATGCCACATGCTCGTATTGCGCAATGTCCATGGATCCCGGTCCCAGTGAATGCTCGAAGTAATGCTCTGTTTTTGCACATGATTACCTTCCGGTTGTGTTTTACGGATTTTTGCATAATAAAAACCTAGCGAAACCATAAGAATCGCCACCACGAGCATAAAATGATCCAACAGGATAAGTCCGCCACCGACGGCCAGTAAAATATACCCCGTTTTGACTTCTTCCCCTTGCCGGATCTTATAGATCCCGTAACCTAAAATAAAGAGGGCGACGATGGTGATAAAACTCAGCCACTTGCCGAAAATCATTAAAATACCAAGTCCGATCAATCCGATGGCCAAGAACCTTTTCCGCTTTTCCATGCCGCACCTCCTGTCGGTTCATAAGTTGGAAAAGCCATAACGGTATGGGTTCTCCATACCGCATGGCTTCACCATGGTCTAGCATAACACATTGTCCCTTGGACTGTGTAGCTGTTATTCTACGCTTTCTTCGCGTTTTTCGGAAGGATTCAGCTTCGCTTTCAAAGCTTCAAGCTGTGCATCCACTTTCAGTTGTTTTTCGGCATCCGCAGGGCTGATGTACGAAGAAGGTGATGTTCCCCGGTATACTACGCCGGATACTTCCGCTTCGGCTTCCAGTTGCATGATTTTTTCTTCCATGCGGTGGAATCCGAGCGAAGCGTTGCCGCTTTCGATCGTATGCAGGCTGCTGATTTGAGACATTTGCTTTCTGGCCTTGGCCATTTGTGCGCGGCTTACCAGTTCGTTGCGCTTGTTGCGCAGTTTGTAGAACTCATCCTTCATTTCATGAAGTTGTTGCTTCAGTTCGTTGGCTTGCGCCTCGGATTGGGCATGCAGATCACTGAATTCGCTTTGCTTTTGGTCATAGTGGATTTTTTCTTCCAGCAGCTTGCGTGCTACTTCCTCTTGACCGTTTCTCAAAGCGATTTCGGCTTGAGCTTCTCTTTGCGAGGAAATGCGTACAGCTTCATCCAAACGCTGTTTCATTCTGCGCTCGTTGGCCATTTGCTTCGCCACCGTCACCTCGGCGTCACGGATTTCAGCCTCCATATCGCGCAGATATTGATTGAGCATTACGATTGGATCCTCTACCTTATCAAGCATGTCATTAACCGATGCCTTTGTAATATCTTTAATTCTTTTAAATACTCCCATTGTTTACACTTCTCCCTTCTCATAGTCGGACAGCTTTTTACGAAGCTCTTCCAGTTCTTTTTTCATGGCTTTTTTCTCGATATCTTGCATCATGGAATCCAGATTAGAGGCAGTTTCTCCGCCAAATGCGGTGTTGCCGGCGGCGCCGGGGTTGCCTGAAAACTGATGGTTTGCTTGGTACGGATTTCCTCCATACGGAGGTTGCTGCGGGCGAGGACCATATCCAAATCCCGGTTGCCCCGGACTGCCCGGATTTCCGCCGCCGTATCCCCCGAAACCGCCTGCCCCGCCATTACCATGCCAACCGTTGTTGAAGTATGGATCGAACGGTTCATATGGTTCCTTGGATACGACCAGCGCAGCGATTAAGTATATTAAAATCGTTGTCCCGCCCGTAAACGGCACGCTAATGATCGTCAAAATCCGTAGCGCCGTGGAGCTGATTCCGAAATATTCGCCCAGTCCGCCGAGCAGGCCGCTAAACCATCTATCCCGTCTTGAGCGGTATAATCTACCCATTGTGTTACTCCTCTCCTTTGTTATTCAGCTTCTGCTTCAAACGGGAGAGCTCCTGTTCCAGAGTCGATTGGATGACGGATCCGGCCTGGTTTACGAAGTCTTGGCCTGTCTTCCGCAGTTCGCGCAGGCTGCGCGCTTCCCATTCCATATCGGATACCCGGTCCTCCAAACGGTTGAACATTTTAGGCACATCCTGCGCCCCGTAACCGTTCATCCGCTGGTTCATCCGCTGCTGCAAACGAAGAGTTTCCATTCTAGCGTAATAGTACTGGCGTTTGCTGTAGACCACCTGATATTCGGTCTTCAGCTCGTGAAGCTGATTTTCCAGTTCCTGAAGCGACTCCAGGCTCTGTGCGTACAGGTCCGAATACTGTTCGATTTTTTCGTCGTACAACATCTTCTCTTGCAGTGCCAGTTTGGCCAGGTGTTCTTCTCCCGCTTTCAAGGCGAGCAGTGCTTGTTCCTCACGTTTATTCCGCATGATTGACGCTTGATCCACCTGGTGTTTCAATTGTTTGGTGTGACCCGAATATTGATGATGAAGTTTCTCGGCTTCCGCAATCTCCTGGCGGGTCTCGATCAGGAATTGGTCGATCAAGCGTACCGGATCCTGCGACTGTTCCAGGCGTTCATTCAAGTTTGCTACTGTAATATCCCGTACTCGGCGAAATACACTCATGACTCTCTTGTCCCTCCTAACCTTTCGGCTATTCATTCAAATGCTTTCCGTATATATGATCAGTAACCCCGCTTGCCTCTAAGGGAAGAAATTCCGTATACGATCAATCCGATTCCGAGCACCGGAACGATCAGCCAAGCCAGCTTAGAGATCAAGGATATAATCCCCAGGAACAGAACGATCCACCCGAAGAACGCATTCCCGCGCTTTATCCCGTAGTAACCAAGAGCGATCATCGCAATTGCGAGTACCAATCCGAAAAGGCTACCCAGGAACGGGGTCAGTTTGCCCAGCAAAATCAGAACGCCAAGGCCGATAAGTACAATCGCAAAAGCATTGGGCCGATTTGTTTTCATTGTTTATCACCGCCTCTCATTTGTTCAACCTTATGACTCTATTCTAGGTCGAAACCTTGTTCTTCAAAACGGACCGTGGACGGTTTTTGAACCTAGACCAAAGTCGAGGTAAGGTTCCGCCCTTGGATAGACAGGCGGTAAGACTCCGGGGCGTCCTGATACCTTTACAATTTGAAAAACTAATAATATAATGAAAAAGCACAAGCAAACAATAGAATAGTACAGTTATCGGAGGAGCCTGCCATGTTGCGGGCTCTTTTTGCCTATTTTCAGGCAAATACAGCATATTTCCGCCCCTTCATGGCATTATAAAGGTGGTGTTCAATACGTCTGGCGGCACATTGAACACTCGCCTCTCGGGTGACTCGGCATAACTGCAAGGAGGGTATTTATTATGGAACAACAAGCCATTTGGGCTATCGGCATCTTTTTGCTGACCTACGCACTTATCATCTCGGAAAAAATTCACCGCACACTGCTCGCTATGGCAGGCGCCGTTCTGATGATTATGCTCGGCATCATCGATCAAGAATCGGCTATTCATCACATTGATTTCAACACGCTCGGTCTGCTGATCGGGATGATGATCATCGTCAATACGACGGCGGAAACGGGTGTCTTCAACTATATCGGAGTCTGGACGGCCAAAAAGGCCAAGGGTAACCCGGTAACGATT
The DNA here is from genome assembly GCF_046559655.1 of Fontibacillus forbon. Classification (NCBI taxonomy): domain Bacteria; kingdom Bacillati; phylum Bacillota; class Bacilli; order Caryophanales; family Paenibacillaceae; genus Fontibacillus; species Fontibacillus forbon. Next base: position 305,356 of record NZ_JBKGFV010000006.1, read on the forward strand.
CTGTGGCTGCTTGCCCTAATCACGGCGGTCGGCTCGGCTTTTCTGGACAATGTCACCACCATCATACTAATGGTACCGGTAGCCTTTAGCATTACGCGCCAGCTACAGGTTAAGCCTTTTCCGTATGTGTTCTCGCTGATTATCGCCTCAAACATCGGCGGAACCGCCACGCTGATTGGCGATCCGCCGAATATTATGATCGGAAGCGCAGTCCCGGAATTGACATTCATGGCGTTTTTGCAAAATCTGGCGCCGGTAACGATCCTGATTCTTGCGGTAACATTGCCGCTTCTTCTGTTTATTTTCCGCAAAGGATTGACCGCCTCCAAGCAAAATCGCGAAAGCATGATGGGAATGAGCCTGGACGGACTCATCACGAACCGCAAGCTGCTGGTACAATGCCTGGTGATACTCGGCTTAACCTTGCTGGGCTTCTTCCTGCATCAAACTTTGCATCTGGAATCAGCGACGGTAGCCCTGGCAGGCGCCTTTCTGCTGCTGCTCCTTACCGGGGAGCATGTCATGGAAAGAGCATTCCGTTCCGTCGAATGGCCGACGATCTTTTTCTTTGTAGGGCTGTTCGTCCTGGTAGGCGGTTTAATTGAAACCGGCACGATCAAACAGTTGGCCGAGCGCGCCATCGATTTGACCGGAGGAGATCCGCTGTTTACTTCGATGCTCATTCTCTGGTTAAGCGCGATCGCCTCGGCTTTTCTTGATAATATCCCGTTCGTGGCTACCATGATTCCGATGATTCAGGACATGGGCAACATGGGGATTACCAACCTGGAACCGCTATGGTGGAGCTTGGCTCTCGGCGCTTGCCTGGGCGGCAACGGCTCCCTGATCGGCGCAAGCGCCAATCTGATCGCAGCCGGAATGGCCGCCAAAGAAGGCGAGTCGGTTCCATTTCTGAAATTCCTGAAGTTCGGTTTTCCTCTAATGTTGCTATCCATTGTGATATGCAGCGTGTACATTCTTATTCGTTATTTTTGAGTCTTTAAACCTTTTGAGATAAAAAGCATTGTATGCTATCCTTTTAAGTAAATAACTAAAACCAAAGGGAGGGATTTTCGTGAAAATTCGCGTACAAACCATCACCGCCTCGCTGGTTGCCGTATTTTTGGCTTTTTTCATGATTTTGTCCCTCCCTGTTCCTTCCTCTCTCCCGGGAACAGCCGAAAGTATGGAAAGAGAAGCTTACAAAATCGAGGAAACAACTCGCACGAAAAATGTAACTCTGCGTCTCAATTCTTCGCATCAGGGCAAGCTATTTATTGACAGAGCTCCGCTTCCTCTTTTGGCAGCCTCTATGTCCGCCATACTATTGCTTGCCATTCCGCGGATTTCTTTCCGCCCGTTCTTTTACCTGTTTATGAAGCGTATTCTACTCATGCCGATTAAATTTACGAGCATGTTTTTGGCTTGATTTCGGCTGCTTTCGCAGTCTTATTAAGCCTGTGCTTAGGATTTCTCGGCATTTTTTCAGTCCTGATTAGGATTGTTACTATGAACTCTGGAGGCTTGAAACTAATGAATCTCAAAGAAACGGAATTACCTGGCATAGGTAAAAAATTCGTCGTTCAAACGCGCAACGGAGAAAAGCTGACGATCATTATCCATGATGACGGCCGGCGCGAGCTTTTTCATTTTGATGAAGAGAACCCGGATGACAGTATCTCCATGGTGGCTTTGGACGATGATGAAGCAAGATACGTATCAGCAATCATTGGCGGGGTTACCTATCAACCGACAGCCCTCGAGAATATCGAAGTCGCACTTGGCGATCTCATTATCGAGTGGTATCGTCTTGAACCGAATTATAAAGCGATCGGCAAAACGATCGGCGAACTGCGGGTTCGCCAGCGCTCAGGCGCTACCATAATTGCTGTTATTGAAAAAAATCAGAAAAAACACGTCAATCCCGGCGCGGATTTGATGCTTACCGCCGACGCTCTCGTCGTAGTGATCGGAGAACGCCTGCACCAACAACAAATTAGACACATCTTACTGAATGGAAGTGTTTAAAAGGATCTTACCGCACTTGAGATCGGCCTGACGGTCACCGTGATCGGGGCCGCCGGGCTGCCGTTACCTTGGAAAGGGGGAGTGAGCTTGAAAAACAAACTCACCGCCGAATCTCCAATGAACGACCGCCGATATCCCTGGCGGATTTATCCCGTTTTATTCAGACTTGCCGGCATCATCGCCGGAGCCATGCTTGCCGCCGTAGGATTGGAACTTTTTCTCATGCCGCATGGCATCGTGGTAGGTGGCGTAACCGGTTTGTCCGCACTCTTTGCCCTGTCTACGGAAATGAGACTTGGACTGTTTTTATTTCTGCTGAACCTGCCGTTACTTCTGCTGGCGCGCAAAAATATCGATGCCTCCTTCGCGCTGTTTACCGTGTGCGGCCTGCTCGTATTCTCTCTGGGTACGATACTGCTTCACCCTTATCCGGCGCTCATGGGCGATCCGCTGCTTGCCGCTTTGACGGGCGGTCTTTCACTGGGACTTGGTCTAGGGCTCGCCTTGCGCTTTGGAGGCGCATTGGATACGGCGGAGAAGGCCGTGGAAAGGTTTCGTTCCACGACGCGGAAGGGTCTTTCACCGGAAGGAATGATGCTGCTGCTGAACTGCTTCATCCTGCTTGCCGCCGGATTCCATTTCGGCTTTGAGCAGGCCGTGTATTCGGTAACCGCTTATATTCTCGCTTATGAAACGGTGAAAATCCCACTGTTTGGACTGAAATTTAACGTCATGGTGAAAATCGAAAGCCGGGAATGCTCCGAGATTCAAAAAGCGCTGGCTCTTTATCTGAACCGCCGCGCCGCGGATGTTGATGACGCCCCCGAAGGCGACTTTCATCAGGTGCTAAGATATAAATGCCATCGGTGGGAAACGCCCCGCCTTAAGGCGATTGTTAAAAATTGTGATCCGGACAGCGAAATTTCCATTAGCCCTTGAGATTTATTCATCGCCTTAATACCTAAATTGCAAAACGTCCCTGAAGCCTGCCGGATGATCTCCGGTATGGCTCAGGGACGTTTGTCGTTCGTGAATCCGACAGCTGCGGGTTCGCCGACATCAATATTCTATTTTATCGCTCGATGTTCTCCAGGTGTTAAACGGCAATAAATAGTCCTCGGTTTGAATCTGTTTCATGGGTATGAAACGATCTTCCATGGGCGTGGCGATCTGTTCGTAGATGAAATGATCGTCAAATCCGATGTCGGCGGCATCTTCCTTCGTGCTTGCATAATAAACGCCGTCCGGACGCGACCAATAAATAGCTCCTAAACACATCGGACAAGGCTCACAGCTGGTATAAATGGTGCAGCCCTTTAACTCAAAATCGTTCAAATAACGGCACGCCTCACGGATCGCCTGGACTTCGGCATGAGCCGTAGGATCGTTCAACGAGGTAACCGAGTTCCGCCCCCTTCCGATCACTTTCCCGTCTTTTACAACAATCGCCCCAAAGGGCCCGCCTTCGGCCTGAGCGACATTCTCTGTCGCTTCGAAAATCGCCATCTCCATCCAATGTTCATGATCTTTTTCTGTCATAATAATGTCTCCTTTAATTTGGGGTTCCGTCATACGCGGACAAGGTGTTAAAGGAACTTTCAAATTTAAGTTATTATATTCCTTTTTTCTTACCATTTCTATCCCTAGAACCCAAATCAAACAGCCCCCGTCTTGAACATCAAGAAGAGGGCAATTTACACTTATAGGGGCATTAGCACAGCCTGCTTCGTTCGCAAACTTTCTCTCACATCAATCACGCGCTGATTGTCGGAGCCCCTCCACTTTAACTTCAGATTACGCCGTTCCAAGATGAACTTCCCGTCGATCAGAACGTCACAGTAGGTCAGCAGCTCCCGTCTGTTTTCGTCTGCCACGATTTCCTCGAACGTATAACCGGACCAGACCCAGATATCCTTGCCGCGACATTCGTTGCGAACCCTGGAGGCAAGTCCCAGCAGTCCTTCGACATTCTGAAACGGCTCTCCGCCCAATATGGACAAGCCGGCGATGTGAACATCCGGCATATTCAAATCGCCAATAATTTGTTCTTCCACATCTTTCGTATAAGGCTTCCCGTAATTAAAGTTCCATGTGGCTGCATTAAAGCAGCCTTTGCAGTGATGCGTACAACCTGAAGTAAATAAGGAATGCCGAAGTCCTCTTCCATTGATGACGTCAAATCTTTTATAATCCGCGATGTACATAAAGTCTCACATATGCTTCACGCGGGAGAGTACTTCTTTTTGCTTGCCCGCATTAAACGGCCGTTGGCTCGGCTCCGACAAATAACCGCAGCAGCGCCGGATAACGGAAGATGTTTTCGGATTGGCATTGCCGCAGTTTGGACATTCAAAGCCGGTGTTCGTGGCCTCGAACTCACCTTCAAACCCGCATTCCAGGCATTTGTCCGTCGGCGTGTTCGTTCCAAAGTAAGGCACCCGTTCATAAGCATAATCCCATACCGCTTCCAGCGCCTCTGGATTGTTGACCAGCGAGTCGAATTCGCAGTACGTAATGAATCCGCCGCTCGCGTACTGCGGATAATCCTTCTCGAACTGTATCTTTTCAAATGGAGTTACTTTCTTGTTCACATCGAGATGGAAGGAGTTCGTATAATAACCTTTATCCGTCACGCCATCGACACGGCCGAACTTCTCCTCATCCAGCTTACAGAACCGGTAGCATAACGATTCCGCCGGTGTGGAATACAAGCTGAAGCCGTAACCGGTCTCTTCTTTCCATTGCTCGGCTTTTTTGCTCAGATGCTGTACGATCTGCAATCCTTTTTCCCGCAATTTCTGATCATCAAAAAGACAGGTTTCGTATAAAGCCATCATTGTTTCATGAATGCCGATATAGCCTAATGAAATGCTGGCTCTGCCGTTCTTAAGCAGATGGTCGATCGTATCCTCCGGTTGAAGGCGGCTACCCGCCGCGCCCTCCATATACAAAATCGGGGCCACCTTCGCTTTGACGCCTTTTAAGCGCTCAATACGATACATCAATCCTTCCTTGCACACTTCCAGGAGTTCATCCAATAGGCGGTAGAACGCCGCTTCCGAGCCGTTCGCTTTAACTGCGATCCGCGGCAAATTGGCGGTCACTACCCCCAGGTTAAACCGGCCGTCATGAAGTTCCTCCCCGTTCTCTTCATATCTGCCCAAAAACGAACGGCAGCCCATCGGAAACTTGAAAGAGCCGGTAATTTCTTTTACTTTCGGCACGGAAATAATATCGGGATACATCCGTAATGTACTGCATTTTAAGGCCAACTGCTTGATATCGTAGTTGGGATCCTCCGGTTTCAAATTGACGCCCTCTTCCAAACCGAAGATCAATTTAGGAAAAATTGCGGTTTTCCCGTCTCTTCCGAGCCCGCGGATTCGGTTTTGCAGAATAGCGATCTGGATTTGGCGCTCCGCCCAAGACAGTCCGCGCCCAAAGCCGAACGTACTGAATGGGGTTTGTCCGTTGGCGCTGACCAGCGTATTGATTTCATATTCTAGGGATTGAAAAGCATCATACGTTTCTTTCTCGGTCAGGCTTTTCGCATATTCAAGACAACGCGGGTACTTCTTATGTAAATCTTCATTTTCCCAGGAAACATCCAGGGCTTCGATTTCGTCATTTTCCAGCATATACAGCCATTCCAGGCCTTTTCGATAGTGCTTTTTGAAAGATTCAAACACATATGGAGCCAAAATTCTATCAATTTCATTAATCGTATTGCCTCCATAAATATGGCTCGCCACTTGTGCGATAATCTGGGCAGTGATGGCTGTAGCGGTTGTAATGGACTTGGGAGTTTCGATTTGGGCATTGCCTAGTTTGAACCCGTTTTCGAGCATTCCCTTCAGGTCGATCAGCATGCAGTTATAAATCGGAAAATAAGGGCTGTAATCCTGGTCATGAAAATGGAGGTCCCCGCTGTTATGGGCTTCAACGACCCGTTTAGGGATCATGTAAGTTTGAGCGAAGTCTTTGGCCATGATGCCTGCCAGCAAATCGCGCTGCGTCGGGATGGTCGCTCCGTCTTTATTGGAATTCTCCTTCAATACCTCTTCATTCGTGAGCTCCAGGAGCCCGAGTACCTTCTTGTCCAGGCTGCTGCGTTCGCGCCGTTTCAAAGTTCGAACTTCGCGATAGCCGATGTAGGCCTCCGCGGCGTCTTTCCTTCTGCTATTCATCAGAGCGGATTGAACTTCGTCTTGAATATGTTCGATATCCACCTTCTCAAGCTTGGAAATTTTCCGCGTCACTTTGTCGGCTATCTTTTGTGCCAATTCGGAATCGCCTTTTTTCTTCGTACTAATCATGGCCGCGCAAATCGCATCGATGATTTTCTGTTGATTGAAAGCTACCTCTGAGCCGTCTCGCTTAATAACTATCATTAAGTTCATCCTTCGTAGTTAATTTTAAAATCAGGCATCAACTATGGGGAAGTCCAAGCTTAGCCCGGCTTGTCCAGAGAGTATACCATAATTAAAATCATTCTTACGGTGATTCTGAACACTGACGAAGGTGAAAATAGAACTTTCGAGCTTCGAAGATACAGAACAGGCTGCCGGTAAAGCGGCAGCCTGTTGGAGTATCTATTCCAGATTGGCAGTACCTTGATACAACATTATAGCAGGATCTCCATCTACCGATTTTGACACCTTTACGCCATTTTTAATATCCTCCAGAATTCCTTCATACATGGCGACGGCTTCATCCACTTTCTCTTGCGTCCAAGTGTACCATCCGTCCGTTGGATTCCAACCTCTGCTCCCGATAATCGTGGATAATTCTTTCTTTTCCTGTTCCAGCCAATCTTTGTAATCATCATACGTCCACCATTCCACTTTTGATGCAGGATATTTAGCTTCGTATTCCGTCTGCGTCAGCCAGGTCAGGCCTCCATCCAGGGAAATCTTGCCCTCCTCTTTTTCACTACCGGTGCTTATGATGACTTGAGTAGTTATAGACGATGCATTTGCCATATTCTCGGCCTGTGCCTGATCTGCCCCCTGGATCTGATTATTCTCAGCCGCTCCTCCCTCGGCAAGCTCCATAACAGTGCTTTGAATCTCTTCCTTTTCTTTGGTCCTGGCCTCAAATTGCGATGGAGTAGCCTGCCGTAATCCGCTTAGCTTTCCCTTCGCATATGTCGCCGATAAATCTACCTCTCCGTTTTCCAGAGAGAAGCCGATTTCTGCTTGTTCATCGAAGAAATCCCTGACCTTTTTTCCGTTAAATGTGGCTACGCCTGTTTTAGTATCGTAAATCAGCCCGAATTTCTCATAGGGAGTCAGTATCCTTTTCATTTCTGCCCGCTCTTCCTCTTCACTATAAACGGGAGTATATGCACCGTTACCCTCAATTGCATTTGCATTCGAACTAGAAACGGGGCTCAACTGCGGATCTGCCGGTTTCTCCGCGGCAGTTGCAAACACGGTTGCTGTGCAGATAATCAATGAAGTGGCCAGCAGAGCAGCGGCTGTGGAAAATTTCTTCATTTTCATAATGGCGACAATCCTTTCTTCAATCGCATGTTTTGAGAAATGATTCCCTAAAGGGTTTAGCTTACTTTTTCGCTCTTCCATACTGATCAATGCCATCGCATATGCTCTTTTCGACGTCTGACCAAACGATCTCACCACCGTCTCATCGCAAGAAAGCTCAATGTCCCGATTAGCCAGCATGTACATCACCCACACTAGCGGATTGAACCAATGGATGCAGAGAACCGTGTTCAACAACAGCTTGGTTATGGCATCCAAGCGCCGGATATGTACGAACTCATGCATCAAAACGTAGGGCAACTGCTGATCGTTATTCCAGTCGGTTGAATTGGGCATTAAAATCACTGGCCGAAAAATGCCATAAGTTAGCGGAGATTTGATTTTATCGGATTGTCGAATCCGGATTGATCGCATCAGTCGATGTTCACTTAACCAACGCGAAACAAATTCGTTTTCCACCGGCAAAGAAGATCGAAACTCCCTGCGGCATTTAAGGTAAGCGATGGAGAAGAACGACGCACCAAGCGCGACACCCGCCAACCAAACAAGGAGCATCGGCGACCAAGTAATGAATGGTTCTGCTTCCGAAACCGGAGTTCCATGTTCCAAAGCATTCTCGGGAAAAACCATGGGAGAAGGAACAAGCTGATAGGTGTTAGTTCTTCCTCCAGAAACCAAAAGATCAATCCATGAATAGATGCTAAATCTTGAAGATAAAGAATACGGGATCAGCAACTGATAGATCACAATTCCCCACAGTACAAGAAAGGTTTTCTTCGGCAGTCGGTGGATGCATAGTGCTCGAATGATGACGACAACGGCAATCATTAACGCGGCAGACAAACTCATACGCAACAAATCGTCCAATGGATTCACCTCATTCATCAAGGCTATCTACGATCTGTTTAAGCTTCTCAATCTGTTGGGCCGACAAATTCTTTCTGCCGAGCAAAGAGGCAAACAGCTTGTCGACCGAGCCATCGAACACTTTGTCGACAAGCTCAGCGGTTTCCAACTCCTGTACCTGCTCCTTCCGGATTAGGGCATGGCACAAAAAATGAGGTTCTCTGCGTTCAATAGCGCCCTTATTTATGCATTTCTTGATGATCGTATACGTCGTGTTCATATTCCAGCCAATCTCATCCTTCAAAATATCCGAAATTTGTTTTGCAGTCTGATCCCCTGCTCTCCATAACACATCCATGACCTTCAATTCGGAATCAAACAACTTGATCGACATGGAACCCCTCCTTTCTCTAGACTACTACAATAGTTTGTTCTTGATTTACATACTACTGCAATAGTTTGATTAAGTCAACATGAATTATTCCGGAAATTTCCAATGACCGGACATTTACTTCTAAGCGTTATGCATAAAGACGCCGCCCGCCATATATCCCCTAGAGATGAAAAACCCCAAGCTCAATTGGGACTGACCCCATAACGTGAGACAAATTAAAACACCTTCAAGAGAATGCAACCATGTCGTAAGATATGGAGACAACCTTGGAGGTGTTTTTACGTTCGCAACAAGAGTGAGTTACCCTATAGAAGTTAAGATGAAAGCTATTGAAATGAGAACGGCTGGTGTTCCGGTGAAAGAAGTCATGGAGCAATTAAACATACGGAATAAGACACAAGTGGAAACTTGGATGAGATGGTATCGTAGTGGCGAATTGAATCGGTTAGAGCAGCCCGTAGGTAAACAATATAGCTACGGTAAAGGATCCGAGTATGCATCAGAATTAGAGATGCTAAAGTCCGAGAACAAGTTTTTAAAACAACAGGTAAATCTGCTAAAAAAGTACAACTTACTGGAGAGGAGGTATCGCCAAAAATTGTAGTGGAGTGGATCGAGTCTATCCGTGAGGAAATGAGTGTGACTCAAGCATGTAGATGGATAGGACTTTCTCGCGCAACTTACTATCGCTGGAAAGCTGAGTATGAGAAAAAGCATGAGGATCAGATGGTGAAGGAAATTGGCGAGCTTTGTATGCAGCATAAATTTCGTTATGGATACTGGAAGATCACAGCTCTGCTTCGGAAAGAGCATACAATTAATCACAAACGTGTGCAAAGGATTATGCAGCGTGAGGGGCTGCAATGTCGTGTTAAAGTCAAGAAACGCAAACCTACAGGGCAGCCAGCTTACATAGCGGAACACTTGCTTAAACACCAATTCGAGGCTGATGTACCCATGCAAAAACTCGTTACAGACATTACATATTTGCCGTTTGGTGGAAAAATGTTGTACCTATCAAGTATTCTAGACTTGTTTAACGGAGAGGTTGTCGCATACATTATAGCTGACAAACAAGACACCGCATTTGTGCTGGATACGCTCAATCAGTTACCATCTCTCCCAGGCACGATACTCCATAGCGACCAAGGCAGCGTCTACACGTCGCAGGCATATCAAGAAGCTATTAAGGGAAAAGACATTACCATGAGCATGTCCCGCAAGGGAACGCCCGCTGATAATGCCCCCATTGAATCGTTTCATTCCACGCTAAAGTCTGAAACGTTCTATCTCGAAGGTTTAACGAGTACAACGACGGCAATCGTTGAACAAGTCGTTCGAGATTACATTACTTACTATAACTCAATTCGCATTCAAACAAAACTAAACAACCAGTCACCGATTGATTATCGACAACTGGCTGCTTAACTTGCAAGGTGTTTTGATTCCTGTCTCATAAACGGGGGGCAGTCCCATTACCGCTTGGAGTTTTTCTTTCATACTTACGACCTTCGCCTTGGCCAGACGATACCTTATCGCGGATTCGAGTCTGGATGTTGACATCATGCTCGAGAAATCTCGCATTTCACGGCCCTTTTTCATGATAACGATCGACCTGCCAATGCTTACATAAAAAAACAGGTTTGCAAACTGCTTCAATAGCAATTAACAAACCTTTTTGTGTGATGCCGGTGAAGGGACTCGAACCCCCACGGTTTCCCTCACGATTTTGAGTCGCGCGCGTCTGCCAATTCCGCCACACCGGCATATTCATATTTATTTTCTTTAAGCGAGTTATAATGGCGTCCCCTAAGAGATTCGAACTCCTGACCTTTTGATTCGTAGTCAAACGCTCTATCCAGCTGAGCTAAGGGGACATAAATCAAAAGTGCGGAAGACCAGACTTGAACTGGTACGATAGTCACCTACCGCAGGATTTTAAGTCCTGTGCGTCTGCCGATTCCGCCACTCCCGCAAAAAAGAAAATGGAGGCGCCACCCAGACTCGAACTGGGGATAAAGCTTTTGCAGAGCTGTGCCTTACCACTTGGCTATGGCGCCTTATAAAAAAATGGAGCGGACGACGGGAATCGAACCCGCGACCCTCGCCTTGGCAAGGCGATGCTCTACCGCTGAGCCACGTCCGCTTAAAATGGCTGGGGATATAGGATTCGAACCTATGGATGACGGAGTCAAAGTCCGTTGCCTTACCGCTTGGCTAATCCCCAACAATGATTTTTTAGTTAAAAATGGGGCGATCGATGGGACTTGAACCCACGAATGCCGGAGCCACAATCCGGTGCGTTAACCCCTTCGCCACGACCGCCATAATAAAATATTCTTTTCGTAAAATCTGGCAGGGGCAGCAGGAATTGAACCCACACCAAAGGTTTTGGAGACCTTTGTTCTACCTTTAAACTATGCCCCTAAAGAAATGGTGGAGGCTGATGGATTCGAACCACCGAACTCGTAGAGAGCAGATTTACAGTCTGCCGTGTTTAGCCACTTCACTAAGCCTCCATGCATGGTGCCGTCGAGAGGACTTGAACCCCCAACCTACTGATTACAAGTCAGTTGCTCTACCAATTGAGCTACAACGGCATATTACATATTCAAAAAATTAATGGTGGCTCGGGACGGAATCGAACCGCCGACACGAGGATTTTCAGTCCTCTGCTCTACCGACTGAGCTACCGAGCCGTATCGAAAAGATTTCGGAACCTTCTACCTACCCCGGTGTTATAATCAGCGGTGGTTACAGTGACAGTTTCCTTCGTTTAAATAAATGGCGGAGCCGACGGGATTCGAACCCGCGGTCTCCTGCGTGACAGGCAGGCATGTTAGGCCTCTACACCACGGCTCCACACTGGTAAATCTCATCCCTAGAAGGGATAATTGCGGGGGCAGGATTTGAACCTGCGGCCTTCGGGTTATGAGCCCGACGAGCTACCGGGCTGCTCCACCCCGCGTCAGTAAAAAAGGTATTGAATTATGGTGGAGGCTGAGGGGATCGAACCCCCGACCCTCTGCTTGTAAGGCAGATGCTCTCCCAGCTGAGCTAAGCCTCCATGGGAAAGACAAATTTAATTGTACCAGAAAAGTTAGCCTAAAATCAAGTCTAAAGTTAAATGGTGACCCGTAGGGGATTCGAACCCCTGTTACCTCCGTGAAAGGGAGGTGTCTTAACCCCTTGACCAACGGGCCTCAATGAAATAAAGCGTTAATTTTAAAGAAAAATTATGGCGGAGAGAGAGGGATTCGAACCCTCGAGACGCTTGTGACGCCTACACGATTTCCAATCGTGCTCCTTCGGCCAACTCGGACACCTCTCCATAATGGCTCCCCGAACAGGACTCGAACCTGTGACAACTCGATTAACAGTCGAGTGCTCTACCAACTGAGCTATCAGGGAATATTCATTTTCAGATGATTGATCACCTGAAAACTGGATACGAAACAGAATTTGTGTTTTAGATATTGGATAAGCCCTCGACCGATTAGTACCTGTCAGCTCCATACATTGCTGCACTTCCACCTCAGGCCTATCAACCTCGTCGTCTTCAAGGGGTCTTACTAATTGGGAAATCTCATCTTGAGGGGGGCT
>NZ_JBKGFV010000007.1:0-213912 GCF_046559655.1 Fontibacillus forbon
TTACGTTTCGTATCCAGTTTTCAAGCGATTAAGACGCTTGAACCGTTTGGTGGCGATGGCGGAGGGGTTCCACGCGTACCCATCCCGAACACGACCGTTAAGCCCTCCAGCGCCGATGGTACTTGGACCGAAGGGTCCTGGGAGAGTAGGACGCCGCCAAGCATAATATTCCCTGATAGCTCAGTTGGTAGAGCACTCGACTGTTAATCGAGTTGTCACAGGTTCGAGTCCTGTTCGGGGAGCCACTTGCTCTCATAGCTCAGTAGGTAGAGTGCATCCATGGTAAGGATGAGGTCACCGGTTCGATCCCGGTTGAGAGCTCCATTTTCTTACTGGATGGCCCGTTGGTCAAGGGGTTAAGACACCTCCCTTTCACGGAGGTAACAGGGGTTCGAATCCCCTACGGGTCACCACTTTCAATACGAACTACATATGGAGGCTTAGCTCAGCTGGGAGAGCATCTGCCTTACAAGCAGAGGGTCGGGGGTTCGATCCCCTCAGCCTCCACCATGATTACCTTATTGGGGATTAGCCAAGCGGTAAGGCAACGGACTTTGACTCCGTCATCCATAGGTTCGAATCCTATATCCCCAGCCATTTTATTGAGAGCCATTAGCTCAGTTGGTAGAGCACCTGACTTTTAATCAGGGTGTCGAAGGTTCGAGTCCTTCATGGCTCACTTTTCACAGTGTGCGCGTGTGGCGGAATTGGCAGACGCACTAGACTTAGGATCTAGCGTCTTTGACGTGGGGGTTCAAGTCCCTCCACGCGCACCACCTTTGCGGACGTGGCTCAGCGGTAGAGCATCGCCTTGCCAAGGCGAGGGTCGCGGGTTCGATTCCCGTCGTCCGCTCCATAATTTGCGCCCTTAGCTCAGCTGGATAGAGCGTTTGACTACGAATCAAAAGGTCAGGAGTTCGAATCTCTTAGGGCGCGCCATTTTTAACTTCATAATGGTTTCACCATCTTATTTCGGGACGTAGCTCAGCTTGGTAGAGCACCTGGTTTGGGACCAGGGGGTCGCATGTTCAAATCGTGTCGTCCCGACCATTATAAGGTGCGGGTGTAGTTCAATGGTAGAACTCCAGCCTTCCAAGCTGGTAGCGTGGGTTCGATTCCCATCACCCGCTCCATACATAACAGCAACATCATCAGCGAGATGATGTTTTTTGTTATAATCAGGTTTTTTTTAACCTTGCATTTTACTGCTTCACCGTGTTACGGTAGTTAAAGAGCTATCATACCGGGTAACAAATTTGTTATTACTATTGATGTAGTTAGTGAGATGTTTAACGTCTTGCCTAAGGGCATTTCCCAATCGGGAAGTTGCTCTAATTGTTTTATGTTTACTGCCGTTCCCTTTAAATTCCTTACAAATAAAGTGAAGATTTTCAGGGAAGTTTATTGTATTATGGTAGGAAGGCTTTTAGAGAAGGAATAGGGATGAAATGGGGGAGAAATATGACGGAATTAACTGTAGCTGCCGGCAAAACCAACTCGAACAACCTTCTTCGGCGAGATATACGTTTTTTGGGCAATATTCTAGGAGAGGTCCTTGTCCATCAAGGCGGTAATGAGCTCTTGGATATTGTCGAGAAGATTCGTGAAGCCAGTAAGTCGTTACGGGCTGTGTTCTTGCCGGAACTGCATGAGGAGTTCAAGGGAATGATCAATTCCCTGGAGCCGGAAATTCGACACCAAGTCATCCGGGCATTCGCTATTTACTTTCAATTGGTCAATATTGCCGAACAGAATCATCGGATCCGCCGCAAAAGGGATTATGAGCGCTCCGCAGGGGAAGCCGTGCAATCCGGTACGATTGAAGCTTCGGTTAGGGATCTGAAGGAACGGGGTTTTACTTTCAGTGAAGCTCAGGAGATTCTGGAAGGCATGTCGCTGGAACTTGTTATGACGGCTCACCCTACAGAAGCAATGCGCCGCGCTATTCTCGACATTCATAAACGGATTGCCGATGACGTAATGCAGCTTGATAATCCGACTTTAACCTTCCGTGAACGGGAGCAGTTAAGGGAGAAGTTGCTGAATGAGGTCATTACGCTCTGGCAAACTGACGAGCTCCGGGATCGCAAACCTACGGTTCTGGATGAAGTGAGAAACGGGATGTATTATTTTCATGAGACGCTGTTCCACGTACTGCCGGAGGTTTATCAGGAACTGGAACGTTCGCTTAGCAAATACTATCCGGAGCATCTGTGGCATGTGCCGACCTATCTGCGCTTCGGCTCCTGGATCGGCGGCGATCGGGACGGAAATCCGTCCGTCACCTCCAATGTGACCTGGGAGACGCTTAAAATGCAGCGTAAGCTGGCTATCCGCGAATACCAGGCTCTGCTCTCCGAGTTGTTTAAGTATCTCAGTTTCAGCACAAGCATCGTCGACGTCACGGATGAATTGATCGCTTCTATTCAAAAGGACCGGCTGCAGGTAACTTTAAATAAAACGCCGCACTGGCGCAATGAGAAGGAACCTTATCGCATCAAGCTGACTTATATGACGGAGAGACTCCACAATGTACTGGATGACTCTAAGAAAGATACTTCCGAACGTTATGCCGACGTGAAAGATCTGATCGAGGATTTGAAAATCATCGACCGTAGCTTGCGTCATCATTATGCGGATTATGTCGCGGATACCCATCTCAAGAAATTTATCCGGCAGGTTGAATTGTTCGGGTTCCATACCGCTACGTTAGATATACGCCAGCACAGTAAAGAACATGAGAACGCCATGACGGAAGTTTTGGCCCATATGAATATTGTAAGCAACTATGCCGCGATGGAGGAAGAAGAAAAAGTTGCACTTCTGGAGCGTTTGCTCAACGATCCTCGTCCTTTGACTTCGCCTTATCAGGAGTATAGTGAAAGCACAACGGAATGCTTGAACGTGTATCGTACGGTGTTCCAGGCCCAGAAGGAATTTGGCACCCAGTGCATTACCAGCTATTTGATCAGCATGACCGAGGCGGCGAGCGATATTCTGGAGGTTATGGTGTTTGCCAAAGAAGTGGGCTTGTTCCGTAAGGAAGCTGACGGTACCGTCGTATGTACCTTGCAATCTGTTCCGCTCTTCGAGACGATCGATGATCTGCACGAAGCTCCGGGCATTATGCGTCGTTTGTTCAATATGCCGATTTACCGTCAATCCGTAACGGCTATGAACGATTTGCAAGAAATCATGCTCGGTTACTCCGATAGCAATAAAGACGGCGGTGTGGTTACCGCAAACTGGGAGCTCCGGGTAGCTCTGAAACAGATTACGGCTGCGGCCAAAGAGTTCGGCGTGAAGCTGAAATTTTTCCATGGACGGGGCGGAGCGCTCGGACGCGGAGGCATGCCGCTGAATCGCAGCATTCTGGTACAGCCGCCGGAAACGATCGGCGGAGGCATCAAGATTACCGAGCAGGGGGAAGTGATTTCTTCCCGTTACTCCTTGAAGGGAATTGCCTACCGTAGTTTGGAAACCGCGACTTCTGCGCTGATTACTTCGGCGATCCAAGCTAAAATGCATCAGGAATCCAATCCGCAAGAGGAAAAATGGGATGCCATCGCTGCCGGCATTTCCGAGACCTCACTCGAGAAGTATCAGGATTTGGTCTTCCGCGAGCCGGACTTCCTGAAGTTTTTTAGAGAATCGACACCGCTTGTGGAAGTCGGCGAACTGAATATCGGTTCCAGACCGTCCAAGCGTAAAAATAGCGACCGCTTTGAAGATTTGCGGGCCATTCCGTGGGTGTTTGCCTGGACGCAAAGCCGCTATCTGTTCCCGGCCTGGTACGCTGCAGGCACAGGATTATATACGTTCTATCAAAACAACGAGGAAAATCTTAAGGTTCTCCAAGAGATGTACAAGAACTCGACGTTTTTCAGATCGTTGATGGACACGTTACAGTTTGCCATTATTAAGGCGGACCTGGTTATCGCGAAGGAATATGCTAAGATGTGCGGCGATGACGATGCCAAGGAGCGGATCTTTGGACAAATTGAGCAGGAGTTCAATTTGACGAAAGATATGATCCTCAAAATCACGGGCGTTCCGGAAATTCTCGACGATTCGCCGGCTGTGCAGGAATCCATCCGACTCCGCAATCCTTACGTGGATCCGCTTAGCTACTTGCAAGTCCAGCTGTTGACTGAGCTTCGGGCCGTTCGCGAACGGGGACAGGACGATTCCGAACTGTTACGTGAAGTGCTGCTTACCATCAACGGCATTGCCGCGGGGCTCCGGAATACGGGCTGATACCCTGATTTTTAAACCCAAGCCGGTCCTCTCCAGATCTGGAGAGCGATCCGGCTTGTTTTTTTGAGGAAGCCAATGGTCAGCCGGGGGATAGGATAAATAGGAATAGTATTGCATTTTACATGGAGTTGAATTAACATTTGAATGAAGTGAGGGCAGCAGCAATCACCGAAAATGGGCTCGGTAAGCGTAAGCCCGGACAAACTGGAGTCCCGAATAAGCCCGTCTATGGATCTGGGGGAAATTATAGTGGTGGACCATTTCGAAGCGAGACTGGTGAAATTAGCCCGCAAAGGTGATCAGGGCGCATTTGCCGAACTCGTTGATGTATATAAGGATAAAATATTTCATCTGGCATACCGGATGTTGTCCAATCGGCATGAGGCCGAGGATATCGTCCAGGAGACTTTTTTGCGTGTCTATAAAAATTTTCATCGTTATGACGAGAAGCAGAAATTCTCCACATGGATTTACCGGATCGCTACGAATTTGTGCATTGATCGGCTGCGTAAGCGGAAACCGAGTTATTATCTTGATGCGGAAATGAACGATCAGGAAGGAATGGACGGGTATACGCTGATTCCCGGGGACGATAGAACGCCGGAAACGGAGTACCTGTTGTCGGAAACCCAGCAGACCATTCATCAGGCGATCGAGGGCCTGCCCGCCAAATATAAGTCGGTGATTGTTCTGAGGTACTTGCAGGACCTTTCGCTGCAGGAGATTGGCGATGTGCTGGACATGCCGGTGACCACCGTGAAAACGAGGGTGCATCGGGGACGCGAATTTCTGCGCAAAAAACTGGAGCACAAAGTGTTTTGATTTTTGGGAACCGGAATTTTGCAATATTTATGAAACGCTTTGTTGAGTCAGACGTAATGTAAGGTAGGACGACTATGCCAATACGGTGTATTGGTTATCCATAGATTGATACTGAAAGGATTGGCTGATATGGATTGCAAACAAGCCTCCTCATTGATGCATGATTACCTGGACGAAGATGTGACGCGTGGGCAGGCCGTGGAGCTGAAGTTGCATCTCGAAGGCTGCTCCGCTTGCAATGAAAGGTTTAAGGAATTGGAACAAACGGAAATGATGCTGTTTGCGACCATCAAGCATGGTTCGATCAAGGCACCGGATGAGCTCGTTGACCGGATTATGAGCAAAATTCCGACGCCGCGTAAACAGCAGGCATGGATCGGCTGGATTCGGAAGCATCCGGCTCTTACGGCTGCAGCCATGTTTTTGCTCGTTATGCTATTTAGTGCGGTTTCCCTGTGGGAAAGCGACGACCAGCTCGTAGTCAAGACGGCGGATCTGGATCAGGTCATCATCAACGGCAATACCGTTACCGTGCCCAATGGATCTACCATTGCCGGTAACCTTACTGTAGAGAACGGCAAGGCTGAAATATATGGCGATGTTCAGGGAAACTTAACGGTGATCGACGGATCGTACTACCAAGCTTCAACGGCTCATATCGCTGGCGAGATCAAAAGTATCGATCAAGCGCTGGACTGGGTGTGGTACAGGATCACCAATGTGTTTATGGAAGTCGCCTACTGATGGATCCACTTGTACAGCAAGCGGCGCCTCCCTTTGCGGGGAACCACGGCGCCTTTTTCTTTTGCTTCATAAGGAAAAATTTGCTTGCAGTTACGAAAGCTTCTAAATATATTGTACGCTTGCATCTGCCTTTGGAACGTTATAACCTAGAGGATAAGGGGAAGATATAAAGAAAGCGTATAAAGAGATGTACATAACCGTTCCTTCGTCGGCGGCTTCGTTGGCAGGGGCTTGTTGGGGGTTGCACCATGAACTATTTTGTAAATTTGACATGGCAGGATTACATTAAGGATCTCATTGATATCCTGATTGTCACTTATATTATATATCACCTCATTTTGCTGGTACGGGGAACGAGAGCAATCCAACTGTTGAAGGGGATTCTCGTCCTGGTCGTGATCTGGGCGGTAAGTACCTGGTTTGATTTGTATACCTTGAAATGGCTTATGAATCAGATGTTCACCTTTGGGGTGCTTGCGATCTTCATCATCTTCCAGCCGGAATTAAGAAGGGCGCTGGAACAGCTCGGACGCGGCAAATTGTTCGGACGCAACAGTGCGGATGAGGAAGAATTCGGCAAGGAAATCGGCGAGATTATTAAGGCCGTTAATTTTTTATCCCGTAGGAAAATAGGTGCATTAATTGTTTTTGAGCGGAATACAGGACTTAATGAATATACGGAGTCGGGAATCAAGATGCAATCGATGATCTCTTCACAGCTGCTCATCAACATTTTCATTCCGAATACACCGCTGCATGACGGGGCTGTCATTATTCAGGGGCATAGAATATCGGCAGCAGCCTGTTATTTGCCGTTATCGGAAAATCCGTTCATCAGTAAAGAGCTGGGGACAAGACACCGTGCTGCGATAGGGATCAGTGAAGTCGGGGATGCGATATCCATCGTCGTGTCCGAGGAAACGGGACAAATTTCGCTGGCCATAGACGGACAAGTCGTGCGCGACATTAATGAAGAATCGCTCATTTCCAAATTGTATGAAGAGCTTGGCCCGAATTCGAACCAGAAGGAAAAACGAAAGCCTTTCTGGAAGAAGAAGGAGGGCGCCAATAATGGATAAGTGGCTGAACCAGAACAATTTTGCCAAGGTGATCGCCCTTGTTTTCAGCATTATTTTATGGGCGATGGTTCATATTGATAGCGGTGCGCCCGTCGCTCCAACGACCGTGGTAAACTCGAAAACGATCGATACGAAAATCCAGGTAACCGGATTCGATAGCGACAAATATGTGTTGTATGATCTGGAACCGGACACGGTCAGGCTGGAAGTCAAGGGAAAACGGACGGATTTGACCACGAATTTTTCCGATTATAAAGTGAAGCTGGACTTAAAAAATATAGGACCGGGAACCATTACGCTACCTTTGACTCATGAACTGCCGCCAGGCGTTCAGCTGATTTCCATGGATCCATCGATAATTAAAGTAACGATAGAAGCAAAGGAAACGAAACAAATTCCCGTAACGATTGTGACTAAGGGCAACCCGGCGGACGGGATGCAGCTTGGAAGTCCGATCGTGATCGGAGAGAGCACGGTTGACGTAACTTTGCCGCAAAGCGAAATCGAGGAACTTCAAAAAGTTCAAGGCACCGTGGATGTGACCGGCCTGAACGAAACCGCGAAAGGCAAAACCGTGAAGCTTACTGCATATGATAAACATGGGCAGGAAATGACAAATGCGGAGATCTCGCCGGATTCGGTCGAGGTGGATGTGCCGATCAATAAATTGTACAAAAATGTGCCTTTAGAGGTACGCAAAAGCGGGAAGCTCCCGAACGGATATGTACTTTCCAGCATTAGCACGAATGTGGAAGGTGTTGCTATCTATGGGTCAAAAGATTCGCTTGAGGGTATATCTTCCTATCCGGTAACGGTCGATTTGAGTCAGTTTAATGGTACAAATGAGACCAGGTACACGGTGGGCTTGACTCCTCCCGAAGGTTTTGAGAAAATCGAGCCGAGCTCTGTTCAAGTCACCGTCAAAATTGAACCTGCCGGACAAAAGCTAATCGACAACGTTCCGATAACCCTGATTAACGTGAATGAGGCTTTAACGGAAAAGTTCATTCACCCGGAAGACGCCAAGATTTCGCTAAGCGTATTTGGAGCCAAAGAGGTACTGGATAAGCTGAAAGCTGAAGATATTACGGTAACTGCCGATTTATCCGGGTTGGAGCAGGGGGCGCATACGGTCCCAGTTGTTGTAAAGCTGCCTGAATATGTCGAGTTGTCCGAAGCCGGTCAGAGTCTTGAGGTGCAGATCGAGCTGACGGAAAAAGGGAAGCCTGCGACTACGGTTCCTGATGAGAACTCACCGGGAACGCAGGACACGGAGAATAGTTCGCCTCCAGGGGAAGGTACAAACCAAAGCGGCGCCAATGAAGGCAATGGAAACGGTAGTGGCAGTGGCAGCAGCGGCAGCGGCAATGGGACCCCTCCGGATAACGGAGGCTGAGGTACAACATACAACGAAAGAACGATACTTTATGTGGAAGATTTGGAGCCTTTCGCCGTATAACTACTATGCGGCGGGGGCTTCACAACATGTTGAAGGAGTGAAATCATGGGGAAGTATTTTGGAACCGACGGAGTAAGAGGTATTGCAAATAAAGAATTAACGGCAGAGATGGCTTATCAGATTGGCCGCTGCGGGGGTTATGTGCTTGCGGGACAGGTTCCGAAGCCAAAGGTAGTTATCGGGATGGACACGCGTATTTCGGGCGTTATGCTTGAATCGGCGCTCGTTGCGGGGATGCTTTCGATCGGAGCGGACGTGATCCGCCTTGGTGTGGTTTCTACGCCGGCCGTAGCCTATTTGACGCGGATCCTAAACGCCGATGCTGGCGTTATGATATCGGCATCCCACAATCCGGTTGAGGATAACGGGATCAAGTTTTTTGGCAGCGACGGCTTTAAGCTTTCGGATGAAACGGAACTGCTGATCGAGGAACTGATGGATAAAGAAGTAGACGAGCTTCCGCGCCCTGTAGGCGGCGGACTCGGCAGCGTCATGATCGACATCGAATCGAAATTTAAATATCTCGCTCATTTGAAAACGACGATCAGTCATTCTTTTGAGGGGCTGAAAGTAGTTTTGGATTGCGCCAATGGGGCTGCATACGAACTGGCTCCGATGCTGTTCAGGGAGTTGGGCGCCGAAGTCTATACCATCGGGGCGGAACCGAACGGTCTGAATATCAACGATCATTGCGGATCTACGCATCCGGAGAAGCTGAAAGAAGAAGTCATACGTCTCGGGGCGGATTTGGGACTCGCATTTGACGGGGACGCCGACCGCCTGATCGCCATTGATGAAAAAGGGGAAGAAGTCGACGGCGACTACATTCTTTGTATTTGCGGCGACGCGATGAACCGTGCAGGCAAGCTGAAAGACAGCACGGTCGTTTCGACCGTCATGAGTAACTTCGGCTTCTATAAGGCGACCAAGAAACTGGCGCTGAACACGCAGCAGACGGCGGTAGGAGACCGTTACGTCATGGCGGAAATGATCCGCGGCGGATACAACCTGGGCGGGGAGCAATCCGGGCACGTAATTTTCCTGGATTACAATACGACAGGCGACGGCATTCTGACGGCGATTCAACTGGTGGACACCATGAAGGGTGCAGGCCAACCGCTGAGCGAGATGAAAAAGGTAATGAAGCAGTACCCGCAGGTGCTGGTGAATGTCCGTGTGCAGGATAAGAGCAAGTTTGTCGGCAATCCAGCCATTGAGGAAGCCATTACGTCCGTAGAGCGCCAATTGAGCGACAACGGGCGGGTGCTGGTGCGTCCATCCGGTACCGAGTCCCTGATTCGCGTCATGGCGGAAGGACCGGAGAAGGAAGAGCTGGAGCAGCTTGTAGCGCATATCGCCTCTGTGGTGGAGAAAGAACTGGTATAATGAACGAGGTCATAAATAAGTGACTTTTTTCATAGGACTCAAAAATGAGCCGCTGGCACTGGGAAAATCCGGTTTCAGCGGCTTTCCAATTGGGTAAGCTTCTTTGGGGCAGAGGGATAATCGGGACAACTTGATTATTGCCAAATGTCACTGGGGTGCATATAATAAGCATATTCAAGAAAAGAAAGCGAGGGTTGTAAGGTTTAAGCAGTATAAGCGCCAGAGCTTCATTTCGCGCGTTGAAGCGATCGGGCAGGGAACAAGCAGACACACACAATGTTGTCTTGCTTGGATAACCCCGGCAGGATCGTGGTACGGCAAATGCAAGCTGACGAGGTGGAGGTGTTCGAGTTGTTCGGCGGGGGCCTCCCGGTGCCGCATCGCACCGTAACCGCAAGGACAAAAGGAATGGGCGACCGTTCCCACAAACCTTACGGACCGATGTTGTTTTGTACGGAATTTTTCGATGGAAGTATATTTCATGAGTGTGCGCAGGAGACGCGGAAGAGCGCGATGGTACGGGAGATTTATGGACATTCATGAAAATAGGTATGGTTACTTGTAACTTTTCTGATTTTTCAAATAAAAGGTGAGTTCGGAAAGCTTGATGCCCATTAAGGGATACTTTTTGAACAACCGCTAAAATTGAATAGTTCTGTCTCTTTGGACCGCGCTGGCATCGTCCGCTTCTTTCCTCCTGCAAATCAAAATTCGGAGAGAATGAAACGGAGGATATATAAATATGTGTGGTATTGTTGGATATATCGGGAAGAGAGACACGCAGACGGTTTTGTTGGAAGGACTTAAGAAGCTGGAGTATCGTGGCTATGATTCGGCAGGTATTGCGGTATTTACGCCGGACGGGTTGCAAATTGCCAAATCGATCGGCCGCTTGGCTAATCTGGAGTCCAAACTGGAAGGAGCCCCTTTGGTGGGAACGGCCGGCATCGGCCATACCCGCTGGGCAACGCACGGTAAACCGTCGGATGTCAATTCTCATCCGCATACCGACCACAGCCAGAAATTTTCGGTCGTGCATAACGGGATCGTCGAGAATTATCTGGATTTGAAAGAAGAGCTGATCGGCCAAGGCTGCGAGTTCGTCTCGGAAACGGATACGGAGGTTATTTCCCACCTGGTAGCCCGTGAGTACGAAGGCGATATCGTGAAAGCCGTTCAAAAAGCGATCACCTATATGCGCGGTGCTTTTGCACTTGGCGTATTGACGGAGTATGAGCCGAATAAGCTGGTTGCCGTACGTCAAGCAAGCCCGCTGATCATCGGGCTCGGTGAAGGTGAGAACTTCATCGGTTCCGATATCCCGGCAATTTTGAATTACACGCGTAACGTGTACATTCTGAATGACGGTGAAATGGCCGTATTGACCGAAGACGCTGTCGAATTGATGACCATTGAGGGGAATTTTATTTCTCGGGAAATGATTTCTGTCGATTGGGATGCAGTGACCGCGGAAAAAGGCGGGTTTGATCACTTCATGCTTAAGGAAATCCATGAGCAACCGAAGGCTTACCGCGATACGATGCGGGGCCGGATCGACGAGAGCGGCCGCAAGGTGCTGTTCCCTAACCTGAATCTGACCGAGGAAAAAATCCGTTCGATCAATAACATTCACATCGTCGCTTGCGGAACGGCATATCATGCCGGTCTGGTAGGCGGAGCAGCCATTGAAAAGCTGATTCGCGTACCGGTAGCATTCGATGTTGCATCCGAGTACCGTTACCGTTCGCCGCTCATTACGCCTGAGACGCTCGTAATCGTCGTCAGCCAGTCCGGCGAAACGGCTGACACCTTGGCTGCCCTGCGTGAAGCTCACGCCAATGGCGCCCATGTCCTGGCCGTTACGAACGTAGTCGGCAGCTCGATCGCCCGTGATGCGGACGACGTGATCGCTACGCTCGCAGGCCCGGAAATCGCCGTAGCTTCGACAAAAGCGTACACGTCGCAGTTGATTGCGTTCTATCTGCTTGGCCTGCACCTGGCCCAAGTTCGCGGCACGCAAACGGAAGAGGAAGTGGCGCATGTTCTTGCCGCAATGCAGGCATTGCCTGAGCAAGTGGAAAGCATGCTGCAAAACGCCGATGCGATTAAGGCTTATGCCGAGCAAATCTCCAAGCATGAGCACTTGTTCTTCATCGGACGCGGCCTCGACTATGCCGTAGCCATGGAAGGATCGCTCAAGCTGAAAGAAATTTCTTACATTCACTCCGAAGCTTATGCGGCGGGTGAATTGAAACACGGCACCTTGGCGCTGATTGAAGATGGCATTCCGGTTATCGCTTTGGCGACCCAGGAAGCCGTACTCGAGAAGACCGTCAGCAACATCAAGGAAGTGAAAGCCCGCGGCGCAGACGTAATGGCGATCACGCATGAAGAGCACGTTGCAGGATTGCTGAAATCCGTCGACCAGGCCTTCGCAATTCCTAAGACGCTGCCGCTGCTTACGCCGGCACTGTCCGTCGTACCTCTGCAGCTTCTGTCCTACTACGCTTCCCTGGCCCGCGGCAACGACGTCGACAAGCCGCGGAACTTGGCGAAGAGTGTGACGGTGGAGTAAGGGGAGTTAATTGGGCAACTGTTTGTGTACAATGCATAAAGTTGGTGTATAGACATTAATAATGGTGCACAAACAATAATATTGATTCTTATTACAATATGAGTTATGCAATGGAGAAAATGAGTCGCCTAAAACATTAGGACGGCTCATTTTTTTGAGCTTAAACAAAGTACTATCAACTAACGAGCAGGATAACACAATAGCATTGTGGAATTTTTCTTTAGAGAGGAATGGCAAATTCCAGCCACCAATTTATGTTTGCCGAATCCTAGCTGATGAATTAAAGAGAAAGTAAGAGTAGGGAGTAGATTATGGAATACTTAGTAAGAGAAATCCATATAACCGACTATCAAGACATTTACTTGTTGAATCGAGATTTTAACCCCAATCTTTCAAGTTTTACCGAAGAAAAAGTCAAAGAAAAAATTGGAATTATTACAAGAGAGACAAAAGATAAGATTTTTGTATTCGAACTCAATAACGAGATTGTTGGTTATATCCATGGAAGTCGCCATGAGTTGCTTTTTGCCGATCCTTTGATCAATGTTTTAGGCTTTGTAGTAAAAGAACGCTACAGAAATCAAGGTATCGGTAGCAAGCTAATGGATTATTTAGAGCACTGGGCGCGGGAAGAGGGTTATTCCGGCATAAAGTTGTTGTCCCATCCGAGTCGTGAGCAAGCACATAGACTCTACCACAAAAGAGGCTACCAATTTACGAAGGATCAGAAAAATTTTATTAAGTCTTTTGATTAGCACCAAATGGAAAAACAGCATTATACTTATTTCTCAAAAGCTGACGATACTGCAACCAAAAATCATGTCAGATCAACAATCCCAGTCTAATACTTTATTTTCTTCGAACATTTGTGATTTTCAAAAAGTCCCGATGATATCGGGACTTTTTTTGCAATTTAAATGAGGTGTAAGACGTAAAAGGATCATCAAAACCGAATCGACTGAATCAAAAGCTATTGGTTTGCAGTCGAACGAAAATGAAGATACAGTAGCTTATGATGTGAATAACACAACTGAAACCGTTCTGTTAAGCGGAATGATCAGCCTTCCAGCTAAACAAAAGGTTGTAATCTTTATGAAGATAGGTGGTTTTAAAAATGGACATGAAAGAGTTTTTAGACTTTTGCAAGAGCGGTAATCCGATTTCCGGAGAGGATAGAGAATTACATGGGCTTTTAGTTCAATGTAGTTTTGAAGCCCAAAGGATCACGATGAAATTAAATACAGCCTATCATTCGAAAGAAGAGATCGTAGAGATTTTTAGCGAACTGACCGGCAACGAAGTGGATTCGTCATTTATGTGCTTTCCGCCGTTTTACACGGACTTTGGCAAGAATATTACGATAGGGAAAAACGTGTTTTTTAACACAGGCTGTTCTTTTCAAGATAGAGGCGGAATTACGATTGGTGATGGTACAGCGATCGGTATGAATGTCACGATTGCTACACTTAATCACGGCTTATCCTTAGAAACAAGAAATACCACTTACTCCTCTCCGGTCATCATTGGGGAAAATGTGTGGATTGGATCAAACGCAACCATACTGCCTGGAGTGACAATCGGCTCCAACTCTGTTGTTGCGGCAGGTGCGGTTGTTACCAAGGATGTTCCGGAAAATACGGTTGTCGCGGGAGTACCGGCAAAAGTGATAAAAAAAATCACGGAATAACGAAGTATTCAGCGAAATAAAAGAAGGTGTCCCAAAGCTATGCTTTTGAGACACCTTCAAAATATACATAAGTTTACATTGTGCTAATATCGATCACGAATCTATATTTCACGTCAGAAGCCAATACGCGTTTGTAAGCTTCGTCGATCTGATCGGCCGATATCACTTCGATCTTAGGGGCAATATTGTGTTTTGCACAGAAATCCAACATTTCCTGCGTCTCACGGATGCCTCCGATCATGGATCCTGCAAATGAACGGCGATGTCCGATTAAGGACATTACATTTAGGGATAGCGGCTCCCCGGGGGCGCCGACATTCACCAAAGTTCCGTCAAGAGTCAGTAATGAGAAATAAGCATCCATATCAATGCTGGCACTTACCGTGTTAATAATTAAGTCAAAGTTTCCGGCAAGTATTTCGAATGTTTTCGGATCGCTTGTGGCATAGTAGCTGTCTGCGCCCAATTGCAAACCATCGTCTTTTTTCTTCAAGGATTGGGATAGAACGGTGACCTCGGCACCCATGGCATGCGCGATTTGGACCGCCATATGGCCAAGACCGCCCATGCCGACAACAGCCACTTTTTTACCGGGACCGGCTCCCCAGTGGTTTAGCGGCGAATAAGTCGTAATCCCTGCGCAAAGCAATGGAGCAGCGGCGTCAAGCTCAATGTTATCCGGAATTCTGACGACAAAGTCCTCGGTCACGACAATATGTGTAGAATAACCGCCTTGCGTAGGTTCGCCGTATTTATCGACACCGGCGTAGGTTGGGACATTTCCTTTCAGGCAGTATTGTTCTTCTCCTTTTCGGCAATTCTCACATTCGCCGCAGGAGTCGACCATACATCCTACCCCTACCCGGTCACCGACCTTATATTTTGTAACATGAGGTCCTACAGACGTGACAATTCCCGCAATCTCGTGCCCGGGGACGAGAGGGTAGTTTACGGGTCCCCATTCGCCGTGCGCGGTGTGAATGTCCGAATGGCATATGCCGGCATATTTAATTTCAATCAGGACATCATGCAAATCAAGATCCCGTCGTTTAATTTCGGCAGTCCGAAACGGTTTATCCGGACCGTCGACAGCTCGTGCTTTAGCAGTTATCATCAAAAAAACCTCCCATACTTGTTTCTCTTTGCAGATCCATGTTAAACCTTATAGTTGACTTTAAGTCAAGCTGTGAAATAAACCCAATGCATGTCATCGATCATAAATGTTTTTATTTCAAAACCGCGCTGGATGCCGGAACGGAAGATATTCATAAAAGCGAATAGGTGATGAAGTCGAGGATTGCGGTTTGTGAAGAAGCATAAAGGACATAGCACATTAAAATTAACCATCATCAGATCTCTAAATTATAGTTCATCCTATCTGATTTGAAGAGTTAAAAGTGATCTAGCGGCTTAATAAAGCAAATCATCGATATCTATGGCCTTGCCCTTCGGTTTTTAAGGGGTGAGGCCTTAGTCATTTATTTAGAGCGAATATCATGATATAGCGTTGCAGAGGCAGCAATCCAAAAATAGTGGAATTTTTCCCAATGAACGTTCCCTTATTCGCTTGGACCAAAGGCATTACAATATGTATGCGGTTACAAAAACCGAGGATTTAATAAACAGGGGGAGGCAAACTATGAAACGCATGAAAGGCATGAAACGTGTTTTAGCAGGGGTTTCTACTATGATTCTGATGACTTCTGTTCTATCGGCGTGCGGAAGTAACTCCAATTCGAATTCTTCCGCTCCAAGCAATGATCCGGCCCCATCCACTAACACGGCCGAGGCTCCGGCAAAGGGCAGCGGCGAGAAAGTCACCATCAATCTCTGGAGCTTTACGGATGAGATTCCGAACATGACCAAAAAGTATTTGGAAGTCCATCCCGAGGCGAATGTAGAGTTTAAGACAACAGTAATCGCAACCACTGACGGCGCTTATCAGCCTGCTCTTGACCAAGCCTTGGCGGCTGGCGGCAAAGATGCCCCGGATATTTACGCAGCCGAAGCCGCGTTCGTACTCAAGTACACGCAAGGCGACGCATCCAGCTATGCGGCTAACTATGCAGACCTGGGCCTGGATGATCAAAAGGTGAAGGATGCAGGCATTGCCCAATATTCGGTTGACATCGGCAGCAAGGACGGCGAGCTGAAAGCCCTCGGCTATCAAGCAACCGGCGGCGCCTTTATCTACCGCCGCTCGCTTGCCAAGGATGTGTTTGGAACCGACGATCCGGCAACGATCAAAAATGAAATAGGACCTGGCTGGGATAAGTTTTTCGGTGCAGCCGAGAAACTGAAAGCCAAAGGGTACGGCATTATTTCCGGCGACGGCGATATGTGGCACGCGATCGAGAACAGTTCCGATAAAGGCTGGATTGTTGATGGAAAGCTGCATATTGATCCAAAGCGTGAAGAGTTCCTCGATCTTGCCAAGAAGCTGAAAGATAACGGGTATCATAACGATACGCGTGACTGGCAGGAGTCATGGTTCGCTGATATGTCCGGCACGGGTGCACAACCGATCTTCGGCTTCTTCGGTCCTGCCTGGCTCATTAACTATACGATGAGCGATCAAGTGAAAGACACGAATGGCGACTGGGCCGTTACTGAGCCGCCGACAGGTTTCTTCTGGGGAGGCACCTGGCTGCTGGCCCACAAAGACGTGGTTAAGGACGACGCCAAGAAACAGGCTGTTGCGGACTTTATCAATTGGGTGACGCTCGATTCCTCCGAAACCGGCCTCCAGTATTTCTGGGCGAACGGCACGATGAAGGAAGGCGAGCAAGGCACGAAGGACAGCGTTGCATCCTCCGTCGTGATGTCGAAGTCCAACGGAGAAATTCCGCTGCTCGGCGGGCAGAACATGTTCGACGTGTTCGTTCCGGCCAACGCAAATGCTTCCGGTAAGAACTTGACTCAATACGACGAATCGATTAACTTGCTATGGCGCGACCAAGTACGCGAATACACCGCGGGTAACAAATCACGCGATGAAGCGCTCGCCACCTTCAAGCAGCAGGTCAAAGACCAACTTAACATCGATAGTGAATAAGAAGCGGTCTTAGGGGCGGGGAGTTATCCCGCCCCTTCATATCCATTAAAGAGGTGAGAGCATGCGCCGCAAAGGTGTGAACTACTCGAAATTCGGCTATATTTTTACCTTGCCGTTCGTCCTGGCATTTCTGATTTTTTCGTTGTATCCCATTTTATATACCGCAGCTATCGGATTCACCGATATGCAGGGATTAATACCGAAACCGATTCATATTCTGGATGATCCTTTTAAAAACTTCAAGGATCTCCTTTTTGATAACGTCTCGTTCAGGAAGTCTCTTATTAACACGGGATTGCTCTGGATCGTCAACTTCATTCCCCAAATCATTCTCGCGCTCTTGCTCACGGCATGGTTCACGAACAAGCGCCTCAATATCAAAGGGCAAGGTGCGTTCAAAGTTTTGCTCTATATGCCGAATATTATCACTGCGAGTACGATCGCAATTCTTTTCAGTACTTTATTTGCCTATCCAATGGGTCCCATCAACAGCTTGATTCAAATGCTGGGATGGTCCGATGCTCCGATTTTCTTTCTTCAGGATAAGACGACCGCGCGAGGCATTGTGGCGTTCATCCAGTTCTGGATGTGGTACGGTAACACGATGATCATCCTCGTTGCAGGCGTGATGGGGATAAATCCCGCTCTTTTCGAGTCTGCGGCGATCGATGGCGCAAACGGTTTTCAAACCTTCTTCCGCATCACGCTGCCGAGTCTCCGTACGATTTTGCTATTCACGCTGATTACATCGATGATCGGCGGTTTGACCATGTTCGATATTCCGCAGTTGTTCCTTATGGGCGGGCCGGACGACTCCACGCTTACTACGTCCATGTTTATCTACGGGCAAGCGTTCAAGGGCAGCTATTTGTACAATCGCGCTGCAGCGGCGAGCATGATTATGTTCGTGATTGCAGGGATATTGTCCGGATTACTGTTCTACCTGATGCGCGACCGCGATGCGGGAAAATTGAAAAAAGCGGAAAAGAAGCGTAGAAAGTCTGCAAACAGCAGTCGAGAGGGAGGGGTGACGCATCATGGATAAAAATCCGAAAAACGGAGCCGTCGGTCTAAAGGTAAGCCGAACGATTATCTATATCGTCTGTATCCTGTTGGCGCTCCTTAGCATCCTACCGTTTTGGATCATGTTTGTGAACGCCACGCGCTCTACGGCGGAAATCCAAAGCGGTCTCTCGCTGCTTCCTTCGACACACTTTATGAGCAATCTGCAAGTGCTGCTCGAAAAGAGCTTTGATCCGATTCAAGGGTTCTTGAATTCATTTATTATCTCTGCTTCGGCAACGGTCTTAACGGTCTATTTCTCATCCCTGGCGGCTTATGGGCTTGTGACCTACGACTGGAAGCTGCGCAAGCCATTCTTTACCTTCATTCTGTGCGTGATGATGATTCCTTCCCAGGCAAGCGCCATCGGCTTCTATCAGTTCATGTATAAATTACATTGGACAAATAGCTTTCTCCCGCTGATTCTGCCTGCCATTGCAGCGCCGGCGGTGGTGTTCTTCATGCGGCAATACCTGCTTGCGACCCTGTCGATAGAGATCGTGGAAGCGGCGCGTGTGGACGGGTCCGGTGAATTCAAAACATTCAACCGGATTGTATTGCCGCTCATGATACCGGCCGTGGCGACGCAAGCCATCTTTGCTTTTGTGGCCAACTGGAACAATCTGTTCATGCCGCTGATTTTGCTGACGCAGAAGGAAAAATACACGATGCCGATCATGGTCAGCTTGCTGCGCGGCGATATTTACAAAACGGAGTTTGGCTCGATCTATATGGGTCTTGCCTTGACGGCTTTACCGCTGTTTGTGGTGTACTTCCTCTTATCCCGGTATATTATCGCGGGGGTAGCGCTGGGAGGCGTCAAAGAATAATTATTCAAGCTGGTCGAGCAGATTCAGAGGTTCTTCTGAATTTGCTCGGCTTTTCTTTTGTTTGGAGGGGAAAGTGAAATTCAAGATGGATTGTATTCGGAAGTTGTTTTTGTTATCATGCTTTACAGATTAATGAAAGGAGCATTGCCATGTGTTGCTCTTGTTGTCCGGTTGTTGATAAGTACCCTGAATCTAATCAATAATGTTAGATAAAGGGGTTTTTTGAGTGTTTTTACAGAAGCAAATTATCCAGTCGGTTAAAACGAATTGCGAACGAGACTCCAATGTAACTTCATGCATGATGTATGGTTCCTTCACAAAAGGGGAGGGAGATCCATACTCGGATGTCGAGTTTTATATATTTATAAAGGACGACCAATTTGAAACTTTTCAATCAAGACAATGGATCGCAGAAATAGCTGCTTATGATTTGATGTTTCATAATGAGTACGGTACGGAAGTTGTTATTTTTTCCAACTTGATTCGAGGAGAGTTTCATTTTTTGCCTGAATCCCAAATCGAAGTCATAAAAACGTTTAAGCCTACCGGTGTTTTTCCCGACACGGAATCGATGTTTATTTACGACACTACGGAAATGCTGAAACCATGTCTGGATTATTTGGGCGGGAATGGACCGGAGCGAATGACTAACGAGAATGTGGATTTTGCCTTTAATAATTTTGTGAACGCTTGGTTGATGGGCATAAACGTGTTGAGAAGAGGGGAAGCGGCGCGTTCTTTGGAAGTTCTGTCCCAGGTGCAAAAGCATATTTTGCATTTATTAAGGGTCAAGGAACGGAAGGTAGAACGGTGGCTGAATTTCACTAAGAATTTAGAGAATGATCTTGGGGCAGAAGATTACAAAGAATTTGTTTTAATAACCTCTAGGTTGCAAAAAGATGAGTTAGAGCGTGCCTATGCCCATGCATTGACGATGGTGGAAAAATTAATAGCAAAATTAAAGCATGACTATGATTTTGAGGTAGACATGAAGATAATGAGTAAACTTCGCCAATATCTAAAGAAATAACAACAAAGAAGAGCCGTTCCTGCGAACGGCTCTTCTTATTTTATGCCGATTACATTTCCGGTGAGTCAAGGGGAAATACAAGTCTTCATCTCGCCTTACGCCTGCACCGCTTCATCCACCTTGCGCAGCAGGGACTGGAGCTGCGTACGCAGCGATTCGAGCTCCTCCTGCCGGAGCCCGGCGCCGGCATACAGCTTGGCCGGTACCTCGGCAGCCCGGGATTTGAGCGCGCGGCCTTCGTCGGTCAATTCAATGATGACGTTGCGTTCGTCGGCTTTGCTGCGGATACGGGTTAAGAGGCCCATCGATTCCAGCTTCTTCAGCAGTGGCGTAAGCGTGCCGGAATCGAGATACAGGCGGGCGCCGAGCTCTTTGACGCCGATGCCGTCTTTTTCCCATAATGCAAGCAGGGTAATATATTGCGTATAGGTAAGCCCAAGACCGGACAGAATCGGGCGGTACAGCTTCGTCATCTCGCGGGAACAGGCATAGAATGCGAAACATAGCTGATTCTCCAACTTGAGCAGTTCGTCTTCGGGTGTCACGGGCAAAAACTCCTTACATGAATAATTTGATCCATTATATCACGTGCAGATTTGACGTATCAAATTAAATTGTATAAAATCTAATTTAGAAAAACCAAACGGAGGAGATCACAATGTCTGTCTACGATTATGAGGTAAAGACGATTCGTGGAGAAAAGCAAAGTCTGGCCGAGTATGCGGGGAACGTGCTGCTGATCGTCAACACCGCGACGAAGTGCGGATTTGCGCCGCAGTTCAAGGGCTTGCAGCAGCTGCATGACGAGTACGGGGCGCAGGGATTCGCGGTGCTCGGATTTCCTTGCGGCCAGTTCGCGAACCAGGAGGAGGAGCATGACGAGGAGATCGCTCAAGCATGCGAGCTGAACTTCGGCGTATCGTTCCCGCTGTTTGCGAAGGTGGACGTGAAGGGGGACGAGGCGCACCCGCTGTTCAAGCATTTGAGCGATAAGGCGCGCGGCGTGCTGGGGTCGAAGTCGATCAAATGGAACTTCACGAAATTTCTGATCGACCGGGAAGGCAACGTCGTGAAGCGCTTCGGTCCAAACGAAACGCCGGACAAGATCAAAGACGATATCCGGCAATTACTCGCCGAGCCGTCGCACGTATAACGGCGTCCCAGCCCGAGTGTTAGCTGAATACGAAGGCCCGCCCTTAGGTGCGGGCTTTTTTCATTGGACTGAAAAGGTTGCTGAAAATTTATTATTAATAATTTTATTATTTTGTTATTTGAGTACATTGACAATCATGATAACAAATAATAAATTATGAATATCCTAAAGCAACAATTTCACATGGAGAGTATGATATCATATTTTTCCGTTAGCATTTAATATTTTTTGGAACCGCTTTATTTGTATAAACATGAAAATTATAGAGAAACAATGAATGCTTTCAAAAGCAAGTTTTGTGAGCGTTTATATAAGTTTGAACATCTTACGAAGTATTTTAAATGAAGAATCAAGACAGCGCTTTCAAAGAGTGAGATGAGGAGGGGATTTTATAAGGCGATAAGATAACAATGAATCCGGCAAATTCCGTCGTAAGGTGTTCAAAGAGCTAAGCAAGTTTGGATATTTTGAATTTATAATATGGGAGGTTAGTAATGAAAAAGATTGCAGCCTGCGTAATCCTGTTTGGTATGATGCTCAGTATGATGCCGTCGATGAGTGTTAAGGCAACGACTAACATAGCATTGAACAAATCCGCAACCGCAAGCTCTACCGAGGATTCGGGCAAAATTCCGGCCATGGCGTTTGACGGAAATTCGTCGACCAGGTGGTCATCCCAATATTCCGATCCGCAGTGGATCAGCGTTGATCTTGGCGAGATCAGCAATGTTAACGGCGTTATGCTGGATTGGGAGACGGCTTATGCCAAATCGTATCAAATTCAAACTTCGTTGGATAATAACCATTGGGAGACGGTATATTCCACTTCGTCGGGCAACGGAGGGATAGACAGTATTTCCTTTGAAACCAAATCCGCAAGGTATGTAAGAATGTACGGTACGCAAAGAGGTACGCAATACGGCTACTCCCTTTGGAATTTTGAAGTATATGCTGCCGGCGGAACATCGGATACGACCTCACCTTCGGCACCTGCAAACCTGGCCGTCTCCTCGGTGACGGATACAACCGTAAGCCTTACCTGGACTGCGTCCACTGACAATGCAGGGGTAACCGGTTATGACATTTACAGAGATTCGACCGTCGTAGGCTCAAGCATAATAACGACAAGCTATATCGTGGCGGGCTTGACTGCGGGTACCGCGTACAGTTTTACCGTAAAAGCCAAGGACGCCTCAGGGAATGTATCAGCTGCAAGCAACGCATTGAGCGTGACAACCCTTCCGGGAGGTACGAATCTAAATTCCGGCGCGATTTACAAGCTCACGGCCCAACATAGCGGTAAAAATCTGGAGGTAGCCGGAGAATCCTCGGCGGACGGAGCCAATGTACAGCAGGGGAACGACAACGGGAGGACCAACCAGCATTGGAAAGTCATCGAGGTTGGAGACGGATATTACAAGCTGTTGGCGCAATCCAGCGGCAAGGCCCTGGATGTCGTCGGATCATATACGAATGACGGGGCGAATGTTCAACAATGGACCGATAACGGCCAATCAAATCAACAATGGAAAATTAGCGACGTTGGCAACGGGTATTACAAGTTAATCGTAAAATCCAGCGGCAAAGCATTGGATGTAGCCGGAGGTTCCCCGGATCATGGCGCCAATGTGCACCAATGGACGGACAACGGCAATCCTCAACAAAAGTGGAAGTTTACGCAAATTACAACTACCCCGGATACCACAGCACCTAGTGCACCTTCGAATCTTTCAAGCCCCTCGAAGACCGATACGACAGTCAACCTCGCATGGGCGGAATCAACAGATAATATTGGCGTCACAGGATACGACATCTACAGGGGAACAGCGCTTGCAGGGTCCAGTATAACTCCCAACTTTACAGTTACCGGCCTAACGGCAAACACAACGTACAGCTTTACCGTTAAAGCCAAGGATGCCGCAGGCAATGAATCTGCCGCAAGCCCGGCATTAAGCATCACGACGAATTCAGCTTCAATCAACACCGGATTTTATATTAACGGTACCACGCTTTACGATGCTAACGGGAATCCCTTTGTTATGAGGGGGGTTAACCATGCACATACGTGGTATAAAGACCAGCTTTCCGTTGCCATACCTGCCATAGCCAAAACGGGAGCCAACACCGTAAGAATCGTGCTTTCCGACGGACAGCAGTGGTCCAAAGACAGCCTGTCCTCCATCCAGGACATCATCACCCTATGCGAACAAAATAAGCTGATCGTCGTACTTGAGGTCCATGATGGGACCGGCTCGGACAGCAAAGCGGTATTGGACAATATCGCGAATTACTGGATTGAAATGAAAAGCGCGCTGATCGGCAAGGAGAAAACAGTCATCTTGAATATCGCCAATGAATGGTACGGTACATGGAACGGGGAGGATTGGGCGAAGGGCTATACTTCCGTCATTCCGAAACTCCGCCAGGCCGGAATCAAAAACACGATCATGGTCGACGGAGCGGGATGGGGACAATACCCGCAATCGATTTTCGATTACGGCCAACAAGTTTTCAATTCCGACCCGCTGAAAAACACGATGTTCTCGATTCATATGTACGAATATGCCGGGGGGAATGCCGCGACGGTGAAGAGCAACATCGATAATGTATTAAATAAAAATCTGGCACTCGTCATTGGTGAATTCGGCATCAAACATACGAATGGGGATGTAGATGAAGCTACGATCATGAGCTACAGCCAGGATAAGGGAGTCGGTTATCTCGGATGGTCATGGAAAGGAAACGGACCAGGGCTCGAATATCTGGATATGTCGACCGATTGGGCGGGCACTCGCTATACCGAGCAAGGAAATGCCATTATCCAGGGTCCGAAGGGAATTAAAGCGACCTCGATCATCAGTTCGGTTTTTAACAACGGCCCGTCCGATAACCAAGCACCTACAGCACCCGCGAATCTGACGGGTACATCACCGACATATTCCACCGCTGCCCTCACCTGGACAGCATCCTCGGACAATGTGGGAGTAACCGGATATAACGTATACCAAGACGGCGTATTGGTGAATATCAGTACGACCACAAATTATACGGTGACGGGTCTAAAAGCGGATACGACTCATACTTTTACGGTAAAAGCCGTCGATGCAGCGGGTAATTTATCCGAGGCCAGCAATGCTGCAACCGTAAAAACCATGGCCAGCAATGATCAGACGGCTCCTTCGGCGCCGTCTGGCCTAACCGTTGTCCCTGCGGTTACGACGGCCAGTCTCTCCTGGACGGCGTCTACGGACAATATCGGAATAGCAGGCTACAATGTATACAAGAATGAAGTGTTTATGGGCACTAGCATCGGAACCAGCTTCATGGCATCCGGCCTGGCCGCGAACACGGCGTATACTTTTACGGTGAAGGCCTTTGACGACGCGGGGAATATTTCGGCCGCCAGCAATGCCGTTAGTGTGACCACCGGCGATCCGGGCCAAATTGGAGACATCGATCCGGGAATTATCGACGATTACGCTTCCTGGTACATCGGGATCAACGGGGATGACCGGCCGACGACGCCAACGGAAGCGAAGCTGTCTCCGCTTGCGAACGGCGGGTTAAACATGACGTTTAACCTTCAGAAAGAAAATTACCCGAGTTTTCAGCTGGATCACAGCCCGGTAGCCGATTGGAGCGCTTATACGCACATGAATCTCATTGTAACCAACCCCAATCCCGTTGAAATCCAAATGCAGCCGATCGTTAAAGACGGTGCATGGACATGGGTTGAACTGGGCCAGTATTTCAAAATCCCTGCAAAGACGACCCTGATGGCGACGATCCCTTTAACGGACCTCACCGATGATGAGGTAAACCGCATTATTTTAAGAGTGCAAGGAGGAGGAGGGAGTCTTGAGGGAAGTCTCCAGTTGCACTCCGTCAGCTTTGATTTGCCGGCAGATGCTTATGCTTCAACGATTGCCGATATGAACCGTCCCAAAACCGCAAGTTACTATCCATGGAACTTTGTGGACTCGGCTTTCACAGGGAATATATCGAGCGGATTGGATGGGGAGACGATCTTTGTGAATTATGCTTCTACGATAAGTGATGCCGTTTCGGCGGGGGTTGCCACGGAGACGAAGCCCGGCCTTGGAATAGGCGCCGACTGGTCCCAATACGCAAGCGTTTCGAGTACCTTGACGAATACCGGAACACAGCCGATTCGCGTATCGTTGGTGCTGCGAATCGGGAGCGGCTGGCTATGGGAAGAAACGGGAGGTCAGACCGCCACCGATCCTTCCGTGGAACGGATCATTGAAGCGGGCGAATCCGTTGATGTGGAGTATGCATTGAATTCGCCGATTTGGAAATCGAAAGTCACGGACTGGGTAAATAACGCGGCGATTTCGAATCCGGCCGATATCCGGGCCGTCGAATTCAAGGTTTATGCCGGTACCGGAGAAACCGTAACCGCAGGCACCCTGGACATCACCAACTTCCAAGTGAATTTCTAGAGGTTATAGCATTCCATAAAAAAGCATGTCGAGAAAATGACCGGGTCAAATTCTCGACATGCTTTTATTTCATTATTTACTGCCGTGTCATAGGCTAAGGCGTGCCGAAAAATACGGCATCCGGGCCGCCCGTAATAAACCTGCTTCCGTCCCAGATTACGGTTTGCAAATCCTCGGTGTAATTCATGAAATCGATTTGGCTCCATTTCGTTCCGTCTGCCGAGTAAATCATTTTCCCGTAGTTGCAAACTCCGATGTAGTAGGAGCCGTTCCATGCAATCTCGTTGGGATAAGGAATCTCCGGAAAAGGGAACGAATAGGCTTTCCACTTCTTTGCATCCGCCGAGAGCAGG
The DNA here is from genome assembly GCF_046559655.1 of Fontibacillus forbon. Taxonomy (NCBI): domain Bacteria; kingdom Bacillati; phylum Bacillota; class Bacilli; order Caryophanales; family Paenibacillaceae; genus Fontibacillus; species Fontibacillus forbon. Next base: position 25,956 of record NZ_JBKGFV010000007.1, read on the forward strand.
AATCTCGTTTTGCTGCTTCCATTTTCATATATGAATCCGGAAGCCGCGAATTGTTTTCCGTTCCAATGAATCTGGTCCAAAGTTCCGACATCACTGTTGTAAGCCAGGTTCCAATCGATGAGATTGCTTGAAGTATACAGTTGGGTACCTTTCATCGTGCTGCCGAAAGAAGTTTTTTCGGATTTGGCTCCCGTAATGAGGTATGTCCCGTTTCCAAAGGCAAGGTCAAAGAAATGGATACCGGGAAAAGATTTCTGCATGGACCAAACCGCTCCGTTGTCCGATGTGGCGACGAATCCGACATTTTCATGAGCTTGCCCGTCTTTTACGGTATAGTAATTGCCAAGCATCACTAACTTGTTGTCCAGAACTTCGATATTTTCAAACGAAAGCCATTCGTATTCTGCGGGGGATAATCCTTGAATCGTTAGCGGGTTCATGGTCCAGGAATATCCATCCGGCGAAACGAAGGAGGTTTCCTTCCAACCGTGGTTCCAAATGTTTCCGACGGCAACAAATTGTGCACCGGTCCAGGTGACATGTTGAATGACGACCTCTTCATTTCCGGCCAGCTTCTGCAGGCTTTGTTGCACATTGGTCCACTGTTCGCCGTTTTCAGAGACCAGAAGCCCCTCTGAACTGGTGTACGGCGTAATAAAATATTTGCCTCCGGTAAATTGAATCCCGCTGGCGTTTACTTTCCGATACTGTGCGTTATAGTCGGAAGAGGACCAGTGCTTAAGATCGGCCGAAACCGCGATTTCATTTTTTTCATTTACCGCAAGCAGTTGTTTCCCGTCATATAATAGCCCCGTAAGGAGATGAGCATAATTTTCGTTCTTCACGCCTTGATATTGGAACTGAAATTGATCGAGTTCCTTCCAGGTTTGACCGTCGGGCGATGTAAAGGTGCGAAGGATCGAGTTGTCTTTCCGTACTAAAGATCCTTCCGCAGACAGAAAAAAGTCGTTTCCGTTCCATACCACTTCAAATCCCCAGATGATAGGAAGCCGTTCCTTCACTCGGGTCCAATTGGATCCATCCTTGGAATAGACAATAATTCCGCTACCGCCGGATGCGACGTAGGTGTTTCCGTTATAAGCGATGGATTGCAGGATATCCTCATTATTTCTCTCAACGACGTTCCAGTCCTTCCCGTTATCCGATTCGATAATGACGCCGGACTTCCAGATGGAGCCTCCAAGAATGAAATATTTATGATTCAGGTATTTGATCGTATAAAAATGCCACGGTTCATCTGCTTGTTGACCGGTGATTTTCTCATACGGGATGACCGTCCAGCGAGATCCGTCTTTTGAGGTGATCATAAGTCCGTTCGCTCCTACCGCCACATACTGCTCTCCGTCCCAAAGTATGCTGTAGAGCGCTTTGTCTCCAACATAAGAGGCTTGGCCCAGACCCGAATCGATCCGCTCCCACTTCACGCCGTCTCGTGACCGAATAATATTCCCCTCTGAACCTACCGCAATAAAAGCATCTTTACCATAGGCCACGGCATGAATGCCGGAAGTGTATTTCGCGGTCAATTGCACGCCTAACGGGTGCTTCTCCCAATGTACGCCATCAGCCGACGTTTTCACCAGTTCATCGCCGACGGCGACATACAATCCCTTTCCGTCATAGGCAGTGGCTTTGATCTGTTTTTCCGAGCCCAGCGAACTTTTCTCCCAGCGAACGGGCGGGGTTTTTCCCTGGGGAGCGGCCGCGGCATAGGAAGATGACGGCCAGGCGGATGCGGACAGGGATGCTATCAACATAATTAAAATACTTGCAACTATTCGTTTCATTTTTTCCTCCGTGCTTATGTATTCTTGAATCCATCTTGTATTATTTCTGGATTTTTGTCGAAATTCCTTGTTCGTGCGGGAGGAACCTTTGAGGATTCCGGCGATCATGGTATATTTACACCAGATTATGCGATTACAACAGTCAAGGAGGAGAACCCGGTGTACAAGAAACTGGTTTCTTATTGTTTGTCCAAAAAAGGGGCGGTTGAGGATTACCCGTTCGGGCCGGAGCCGCTCGTTATGAAGGTGGGTGGCAAAATGTTTGCGCTAATTACCGTGCCCGGGGAACAAGACGCGACGGTGAGCATTTCTTTAAAATGCGACCCGGTCATCGCGGCCAACCTGAGAGAACAGCATGAATGCGTTCAGCCCGGATATCATTTGAACAAAACGCACTGGAATACCGTGGTCGCCGACGGTAGCCTTCCGATGGACGATATGCAGGCGATGATTGATCATTCCTATGAACTGGTGCTCGGCAGTCTGACGAGAGCGGCACGAGAGGCGATTCTGCTGAAAATAGGGGGAAGCAGGTGATTCCTGCTACTCCCTACCCCCCATCTTAAGAGTGGAATTGAACTATAGTATTTCTCGGTGAAAGTCACCCGTAAGGCAATACTGCTTCGAGAGGATGCTGCGATCAATGAATCATGGGAAAATTGAGATTTATGCGTCTAAGGGGAAAACATGGCTGCTTCTCTTGATCGCATCAGGGTTTATCGCCGCTGGAATATGGATGTTCCGGCTGGCCTTGACGGAAGAGGAGAGCTGGATAATCGGAGGGATTGGCGCAATCAGCGTATTGTTCTTTGGAATCTGTTTTCTGTTCATATTGAAAAGCCTGTTTGATTCCTCGCCAGTGCTGGAAATCGATGACGGAGGATTGCTCGACCGTTCTTCCTATATAGCAGGCGGCCGGATCCTATGGACGGAAGTTGAGGCGGTCACCATCTTGAATGTAGCTAACCAACCGACGATCGGGATCCGCTTACGGAATCCTCAAGCTTTTCTGGACAGCCAGAATGGCATCAAGCGCTGGTTGATTTCGGTCAACCAGAAGCTGACAGGGGCTCCTGTCAACATTTCGCGTCCAGGCATGACGGTTCCGATTGCGGAGATTTATAAAGCTATGCTGCTGAGATGGGAACAATATCAATGAGTTAAATACTGCTTATGTAGATGCAACGCGGGATCTATTCCCGCGTTTTTATATTTCGAAAAACCTGGTTTACCCAGTCTAGAGTTCTAATCATAATGTCGATTTGTGTCGATAAAATATCATAGTTTATATATCGTGAGAAAAAAAGGGGAAATCATCATGAAGTTGTTCACCGGGAGTTGGCGTAAGTTCGACACATTGCATTTGAAATTACCCGTATTGTTGCTAGTGCTGTCCATTATTCCTTTGTATGCCGTTTCCATGTTACTCGGCCTCAGTTTTACCGATGTGGTAAAGGATAAAGTGAAGCAGCAGCAGGTTTTGACTGCCGAAGCCAATGCGGACACCCTGAATACTATGTTGCAGGGGAAGATAGGCGCTTTTGAAAATGCAGTCAAGGAGTACCAACCGGTGCTGCTCTCCGGGAATCAGGAACAGATCCTGACGCTGCTCAAAGGGATGAAAGTTTTGAATCCGGATGTAATGTCGTTTTCGTATGCAACAGCAGAAGGACAGTCATTTGACCAGGAAGGAGCGCAGCTGGATTTATCGGGATTCCCTAACTTTCAACGGATTAAGCAAGAGAAGACACTTGGCATCTCTGACTTAGTAATGGATACGACAAGCGGCGAACAAAGCATCATCATTGATATCCCCATCACGGATAACAGCGGAGAATTCCGGGGATTGATCCAGGCAATTCTGTTGCCGGGTAATATCCAGAAGGAATTGAACCATAATCTGATGAGCGAGACCAGCTATTCCTACCTGCTATCTACCTCTGGGGTATACATGTCCCACCCAACAGCGGAGAAGATTGGCAAGGATTTCAGGGACTACGCCAATGCTGCGAAGATCAAAACTTATGAGGAGCAGGTATTGGCAAAAGATTCAGGAACCGTCGACTATGTCGAGGAGGATGGCACAGCCAAGATCGCTTCTTTTGCCAAGGTGGAACTGACGGGCTGGAAGGTCATCGTCTCCGGCGATAAGCATGACCTGATGAGCGGGGCGGAGAAAAGTCAGAAGAAAGCCGATCTCTTTATCTTGATCTGTACGGTGGCGCTAGCTGTGATCGCGCTGTTGATCTCCTTCTTCATTATGAGGGTGATCATAAAGATGACGAAGTTGATGCAGAGGGTGGCCGCCGGAGATCTGACCGGAAGGTTGGAAACAGGGAAAGGCCAGGATGAGCTGCAGCAATTGAAACGGAATACGAACGGGATGCTGGATTCCTTCTCGCATATGATCGCCCGGATCACCGATTCGGTTCAGCATACAGCTGCCTCGTCCGAGGAACTGTCTGCCATTGCAGAGAACTCCGTGCAAACCTCCCAAAATACCGCCAAATCAGTAGATGGGATGATTAAGGGCGCGACGACGCAGACGGAGAGCTCCGAACAATCGGCTGTCGCGATCGAGGAAATGGCGATCGGCATTCAGCGAATCGCCGAATCGGCAGGAGCGGTGAATCAACGGGTACAGGATATGTACAGTGAAGTTGCCATCGGCGAGCAAGTGGTGGATGAGGCGGTTATGGTCGTCAGCAACGTGAAAGAAAGCGTGAGCAAATCGGTTGTCATGATGCAGGCATTGGAGACCAAATCGCAAGAAATCAACGAAATCGTCGGCTATATTTCCGCCATTGCCGCACAAACGAACATATTGTCGTTGAATGCAGCGATTGAGGCTGCGCGGGCAGGCGAGCATGGGCGAGGATTCGCCGTAGTCGCCGGGGAGGTGAAGAAGCTGGCCGAGCAGACGACCGTGGCAGCAAGTAATGTTACCGCCATTCTATTTGATCTTCAAGGCGCGGCCTCAGACAGCGGAAAGGCCGTTGTGGAAGGTATTGCGGACGTCGAAAGAAGCGTAGTACAAATTGTTAAGGTAAAAGACGTATTCGACAAGGTTCAGGAGGCGGTGCAAGGCGTCACTTCCCAGATTGAAGAAGTGTCTGCGGCGACCGAGGAGCTCTCGGCCAGTGCCGAGCAGGTCTCGGCTTCCATGGATGAGATGGTCGCTATTTCACGGGAGTCGCTGACAGAGCTGAAGGGAATCGGCGATGGGGCAGAGGAGCAGCACCAAGCGATGGAAGAGATTTCATCCTCCTCCCGTTCGTTAAGCCGAATGGCTGCGGAATTACAGGAAATGATCACGAAATTCAAGATATAAACGCTGATCCATCAAAAGAAGCCGGAGCGCCCGCAATATTGCGGCGCTCCGGCTTTGTTCATTCGGCAGGCTCCGTCAGCTCGGACGCAGCGTAAAGTTAAAACGGTAAGGACGATTGGCAGGCAGCGTATAGGCTTCATGCGTCGGTGCTCCCCAGCTGTCGTCGCCACCTACGCCCATCTGTTTGTAGTTCACCCGCACCACGGTTTTATGGCTTGCGGGCAGCTTGTAAACATGGTCGTGGGCTTCGAGTTCCTCCGGTGTCCAAGGGAGTGCATTCCACTCGAACGGTGCCCTCGCTTCGAAACGAAGGCCGGGTCCTTCCGTCCCCTGAGAGACTTGAGCAAAACGGACATCGCATTTATTGCCGCATTCTTGCGGTCTCAGATAAGGGACGTATTGGTCTCCGACGGCACCCGCGTAGAGTCCAAGCCGGGCGCCCGTTTTGCGGTCGGCATAGCTGTCATGCGGCCCCCGGCCGTACCAGCTGGCCGTGTCCAAATCTTCGTTCAGCTCGAGCAAAAGTCCGAACTCCGGAAGTTCGGGTAAGCCTGCGCCCGGAACGAGAGTTTGCTCGATATCGATCGAAGCATCCGGATGAATCCGGTAGGCGAGGGATAGCGTACATGAAGGCTGATCCTCCCACATGTAATCGGCTGTAACAACGCAATCCGTACCTTCCATGCGATAGTCAAACCGGATTAACCGGCGGGTGACGTGGGCCGTTCTCCAGAAAGCGCACCGCTCGGGCAGCTTGTTGCCGCGGTCGTTGTCGGTGACGGCTCTCCAGAAATTCGGCCTTGCCGGGGCCAGCAGATGTTCCTTACCGGCACTGGAATAAGAGGCAAGATCTCCGGTGGTCCGGTTAAAGCGTACCGAAACCTCCCGGCAGGTAATGAGCAGTTCCTCCGCCGTTTCCTTCGCTTGAATCGCAGCCTCTTGGGAATCCGCGCGCAGAGGAAGTAGGCGAGGCGACAAAATAAATTGTTCCCAGGCAACTTCGTGGCCGGATTCAGCCCACTTCTGATTCCGCTTCGTTTTGAAGGATACCGTAAGCACGGATTCCTTGGCAAAGTTAGCCGGGGCGTCAAATGGGATCATGATTTCGGCCGACTCTCCCGGCGGAACCGAAATCTCCAGGACGCCGCTTTGCACGGCCACGCCGTCTTGCGCAACTTCCCAATTCAATGGATATTGACTTAAATCCGTGAACAGGAAATGGTTGGTGATTCTAAGGAGCCGGTTCTGCAAATCGGCGGCTTCCATTTTCACGTCCTGGTAGCATTTTTTCACTTCCAGCAGTTTCGGCGTAACACTCCGGTCGGCGAAGACCAGTCCGTTGCCGCAGAAAGTCCCGTCATGCGGCGACTCTCCGAAATCTCCCCCATAAGCCAGATATTCGATGCCGCCCGGCGTCGTCGTCCGGATCGCTTGATCGACCCAATCCCAGATGAATGCCCCTTGGAGGATTTCATACCGGTGAAACAGCTCCCAATACAGATGGAGTCCGCCGCAGGAATTGCCCATCGCATGGCTGTACTCGCAAAGGATGTACGGCTTCTGCGGATCGTTCTGCGCGTAATGTTCAACATCCGCCGGCTTCACGTACATAGTGGATTCTATGTCGCTCGCGGCTTCCGACTTTCTGTAATGGAAGATGCCTTCATAATGGACGAGCCGGGTGGGATCGGCTTGTTTCAGGAAATCGTGCATGGCGATAAAGTTATTGCCGCCGAACGCCTCATTTCCGAGCGACCAAATGATAATGGACGGATGGTTTTTGTCCCGCTGGAGCATGGAGTTGCAGCGGTCGAGGACGTTTTCGCGCCATTCGGGCCGGCTGCCCGGCACATTGAATTCGTTCAACTCCTTTTGCCCGTATTGCCAAGTGCCGTGCGTCTCCAAATTGGTTTCATCGATCACATACAGGCCGTATTCGTTACAAAGCTCATACCAAAGAGGTTGATTGGGATAATGGGAGGTCCGGACGGCGTTGACGTTATGCGCCTTCATCAGCTCGATATCCCGAATCATATCCGCTCTGCCGATGGCGCGGCCTGTATCGGGCGAAAATTCGTGCCGGTTCACGCCCTTGAACAGGATTCGCTTGCCGTTGATTTTCATCAGGCCGTCCTTCAACTCGAATTTCCGGAACCCGGTTTTGCAACTGACGGCTTCGAATACTCGGCCGCTCTTGTCCTTTAGAGACAGGAGCAGCGTGTACAGATGGGGCGTTTCCGCGCTCCATTTCAGCGGATTGCGAATCGTAGCCGAGAGTTGTTCCGTACGGGATTCTCCGCTCTGGATGGACAAGTCGAAGGACAGCGGATTTGTCAAAACGGCTTGTTCGCTTGCATCAAACAGCTGGGCCTCAACCGTGTATTCTCCCGATTCGACACCACCTACGTCGTCTATTCTAACGTCCACTAGCAGTTCCGCATCCCGATAATCGGCATCCAGTTCGCTGCGGACGAAGAAATCGAATATATGAACCGGGGAGGGCGAGTACAGATAGACGTCCCGGAATATGCCGCTAAGCCGCCAGAAGTCCTGGTCTTCCAGCCAGCTCGCATCGCACCAGCGGTACACTTCAACAGCCAGCTTGTTCTCCCCCTCCATCAAATAGGGGGTAATGTCGAATTCGGCCGGCGTAAACGTGTCTTCGCTGTACCCGACCAGCTCTCCGTTGACCCACACATAAAAGGCGGACTCCACGCCTTGAAAGCTGAGCACGACCGGCCGGCCGGCCCAAGCTTCGGGAACGGTAAACGTCCGGAGATAAGAACCGACAGGATTGTAGACCGTAGGCGCAAACGGCGGCTTCAGTTCAGGCTCCGATTCCGACCAGGGATAACGAACGTTCGTATATTGGGGAACATCGTACCCCTGCAGTTGCCAGTGGGAAGGAACGGGCATATCTCCCCAGCCGCTGGAATCATAGTCGTTTTCATAGAAGGACGCGATCCGCTGATCCGGCGTTTCCGCGAAGGCAAACTTCCAAACTCCGTTCAAGGAATGGTAGAAAGGGGACGAAGCAGGATCGCCGGCAAGAGCTTCCGATATGGATGGAAAGGGCATCATCGAAGCATGGGCCGGGAGGCGGCCAAGCTGGAAAATGTCCGGATTGTTGTTCCATTCGGGATACCCGTTAGAGGGAGGCGTATAAACCAGTTTTTTGCGCATAGTTAAAACACCTTTCTTATTCGATGATATAATATTGTCATTATACGATTGGGCGATGCTATATAAAATAAAGAATATTAGCATGCTATATCAAAATATGAAACTAAGGAGGGGTTACGGGTGAAGGATGCATTCCTATTTTCCCAGACGGAGGAGGCTACCGGCCTGCCGGTCTTTATGACGACGGTCGGGTATTGGCAGCATCAATCGGACACCATCCGGCCCTCGGGATTTCCCGATTATCAACTGCACCAGGTTCTCGGCGGCCAGGGCAGACTGGTACTGGGGGAAGAAGAATACCTGGTGGGCCCCGGCGACATATTCTTCCTGTTTCCGGGCATCCCCCATCACTACACGCCCGTAAGCGCTCAATGGGAAATTGCCTGGGTGTCGTTTCACGGGAGGGAGGCAAGCCAATTGCTTTCCTACGCGGGGATCGAAAGGTCCGGGGTAGTCAAGCTGCGTTCAGAGGCTCTCATGAAGGGGCTGGAGCAGATGCTTTCGATGGAAGGGAAGGATGCGGCGGATTTCGAAGTTGAATGCTCAAAGCAACTCTACTCCCTGCTCCTGGATCTAAAGAAACTCCTCATCGAGCCGACGGGCCGAAATGAGGAGTTGGAACGGATGAAGCCGGTGCTCCGGTATATCGCTCAGCATTTGCATCGGCCTTTGCCGCTTGCCGAGCTGGCCGAAGTCGCCTCGGTTTCGCCTCAATATTTATGCAGGCTGTTTCAGAAAACAATGAAGATGAGGCCGCTCTATTATGTGAATCAGGAGCGGGTCAGCCAAAGTAAAAAGCTGATGTTCAGCGAACGGAACAAAAAGATCTACGAGATTGCCCACCAGGTCGGTTATGAGAATTCCAGTTATTTTTGCGCGGTGTTTAAGCGGCATACCGGCATGAGTCCGGAGGACTTCAAGAAGCTGCACGGGCTGAATCCGTGAACATGCGTCAAGGCCCCGAACACCCCCTAAACCGCAATTATGATCGCGGCGAAGCGGTTTCCGTATAAAACAGCTCCAGCGACAGATGATCGTTGTAGTTTCCAAATCCTTTTCCAAACAGCGTTAATCCCCCAATATGCAGGGCGTCGTCTTCGACGGATAACCGGAAAGTCCATTCCTTGCGCTTCAAGTCAATGTCTTGCAATTTTATGTCCGACAGTTTGAGCCCGTCCATAAAAGTGCCTTCGTCCGTAATGCGTAATCGTTTCAAGAGCCCGTACTGGTTCGTGTAAGGAGACCACCAGTCCGGCGTGAATTTGCCCTGCCGGTCGCCGTAGTCTCCCGGACTGGTCCAGGTACCGACAAAGATGCCGTTGAAGGTAAACGTGATGTCGGACGGGTAGTTATTATTGACGGCCGGGGCTTCCGAAGCAATTTCCATAGTTAATACCAGCTCCGTCGGCTGCTCGCTGGACAGAAGATAGTTCGGGGCCTTGTATTCAATGAATCCTTTCCCGAACCACAGAACGGCGGCGTCGATGCGCTCCGGGTCCCAGAAATAACGCGGGTCGTCGAAGCTGCCGATGATCTTGTCCGTGGTAGCCAGGCCGCAGGTCGGTTCGATGTGGAAATCGGAATAGTGTCCGACCGGGATTTCGACCCGGTGGCTCTTACGCCCGGAGGGTTCGTCCGTCAGAAATTGAATTTCCGCGCCGGTTACGGCGAGAGAGCAGATCTTTTGCAAGCCGCTTTTTCCCGGCATCATCCGCGTTGCAATCAAACCGGCCTCTGAAAGCTTGCGGACATGCATCGTCATGATCGCGCTGGATAATCCGGTCGCGCTTGCCAGATCTTTAATATTCATGGGGCGACCGGCCAGCAGACGGAGGACGTGCAGGCGCACGGGACTAGCCAACGCTTCGTATACGGGAAGAGATGTTTCCGTAAGATCAAGGTTCATTAAGCTTCCACCTTATTGTCAATTTAATTAATAATTATATTAACTATGTTTGAGTCCTTTGGCAAGCGGATATGTGATTTAAGGGTTTAATACGAAAAATAAATTGACTATTACTCTAATTATTGCCTATAATGTTTGTAAATATATGAATTGATTAATAAATATATTAACTAAGGAGTGAACCGATAATGACATTACTTGGTGTGCTGAATGCCGATCGCGAACAAGGGACAATCAACCGAAACATTTACGGACATTTTTCAGAGCATTTGGGAAGATGCATTTACGAAGGCATTTGGGTTGGCGAGGATTCACCGATTCCTAATACGAACGGAATTCGAAACGATGTCGTGGAAGCGCTTAAGCAAATCAAAATCCCGGTTCTTCGCTGGCCGGGCGGATGCTTCGCGGACGAATATCACTGGAAGGACGGCATCGGGCCGAAAGAAGGACGCAAGCGGATGATTAACACCCATTGGGGCGGCGTGGTCGAGAATAATCATTTCGGGACCCACGAATTCATGGAGCTGTGCGCCCAATTGGAGTGCGAGCCTTACATCAACGGTAACGTAGGCAGCGGTACGGTACAGGAAATGTCCGAGTGGGTTGAGTACTTAACGTTCGGCGGGGTGTCCCCGATGTCGGATCTTCGCGGCCAAAACGGAAATCAGGAACCTTGGAAAGTGACCTATTTTGGCGTGGGGAACGAAAACTGGGGCTGCGGCGGCAACATGCGTCCTGAATATTACGCGGATTTGTATCGCCAATATCAAACCTATGTCCGGAATTACGACGGCAATAAAATTCACCGGATCGCCTGCGGTCCGAATTCGGATGATTTCAACTGGATGGAAGTGCTGATGCGCGAAGCCGGACGGTTTATGGATTCCATTACGCTCCATTACTATACCCTTCCTACCGGCAACTGGGCCGATAAAGGGGAAGCGACGGGATTTGACGAAGCGGCCTGGTTTGCGACACTGAAAAAGGCGTTATACATGGACGAGTTGATCACTCGCCACAGTACGATCATGGATAAATATGATCCGGAAGGCCGGGTCGGACTCATTGTGGATGAATGGGGAACTTGGTACAACGTTGAGCCGGGAACGAATCCGGGCTTCCTGTATCAGCAAAACTCGATCCGCGATGCGTTGGTGGCGGGATTGACGTTCCACATTTTCCATAAGCACAGCAGCCGGGTTCGGATGGCGAACATCGCTCAAACCGTTAACGTTCTTCAGGCCGTCATTTTGACGGAGGGAGAAAAGATGATTCTGACGCCGACCTATCATGTGTTTGATATGTATAAGGTCCATCAGGATGCCGAATTGTTGGATCTCTCTATTGAAAGCGGCGGCTACAAGTTAGGCGACGAGGAGATTCCGTCGGTGACGGCTACGGCATCTCGCGATGCGGAAGGGGCTATCCATATTAGCTTCTGTAACCTGCAGCCTGACTCGGCAAGTCAGGTGAAGCTGGACCTCCGTGGTTTGGCTACAGGCGGACTGAGCATTACGGGGAGCACGCTTTCTGGCGACAAAATTGACGCCCACAACAAGTTCGAGCAGCCGGAAGCCGTCGCGCCGAGAGTGTTCACCGACTTCTTGCTGGAAGAAGGTACCCTGTCCGTGACTTTGCCGGCTATGTCGGTGACAACGCTGGAGCTGGCGGTAAAAGCTTAAGGCTCGCCATGACGGACACATCCTGCAAAGCTTGCCGCGACGATTACAAGGTCACTGAAGCCCAGATGGAACGATTGCTTAAAACCACGATGTTCGCTCCGGAGCGCCGGGTTAGCGAAGCCCAGTATCAGGACCGGCTGGAACTCTGCCGTTCCTGTCCGAAGCTGACCGACGGGGTCACCTGCGCGGCCTGCGGCTGTATCATCCCGGTCATCGCCTGGCTGAAGGAGCGGTCTTGCCCGCTGCCGGGCGGCGGTTTGTGGAGTGCGGCAGGCGCCATCGAATGACGCGGAATGAAATAAAAGGTATCGCCCGATTTTATTCAGGCGATACCTTTATTTTTTTCATATACAATTAAGCCCCGGCTTTGGATTTGCCGATATGTTCTGCAATCAACTTGTCGCATTTGCTGATATGGGTGATGAGCCAGTCGGTTAATGTCCGATTCAGTTTAATCGTTGTTAACACAGAGGCACCCTGCGTCTTAACGCTTTCTTCGAGTTCCAGCACGGTTCTGACAAACTCCGCATGTTCCTTCCGATGGTCGGCGAGCTCAGGGAAGTGAATATCCTCCATCAATTCTTCCTCACTGCCAAAATGTTCGATGGTGTACTCTTTTAGAAACTTCAGCGTTTCTTCAATTCTCTGAAGTCCTTGCCGATTGGAGCATGCGTCAAAAAATTCATTCAGTTTTACAAGCAACTGCCGGTGCTGGCAATCGATTTTTTCGACTCCGATGTCGTAGCTTTCTTTCCATGGAATCATGAACATCACCACTCTCAACAAAGTTCAAAATACTATCAACACATTCTCACTCTTCCAAACTGGCAGGCACAATTAATAAGATCACAGTTTCGCGCATTTGGGATAATCAGGGGCTTGTCAAAGTGAAATCGGTGTGATATTTTATATGTGTAACCGGTTCCATACTGAAAGGAGAAACAAAGATGGCGACCATCAGGGATGTGGCAAAGCAGGCGGGCGTTTCGGTAGCGACGGTTTCGCGAGTGCTCAATGAGATTGGCTATGTGCATGAAGATACGCGCAAGAAAGTTGAAACCGCTATCACCGAGCTCCACTATACGCCAAATGAGGTCGCAAGATCTTTGTATAAACGTAAATCAAGGCTAATCGGCCTGGTGTTGCCGGATATCACCAACCCCTTCTTTCCCGAACTTGCTCGGGGAGCGGAGGATGAAATGCAAGAGAACGATTTTAGGATCATTTTCGGCAACAGTGACGAGAAGTTAAAGAAGGAACAAGAATATATCCAGACCTTTGTGCAAAATAACGTCGTCGGCCTGATCGCTTCGACCAACCACCCGGATACCGATACGTACCGGAAGCTGAACATTCCGGTCGTGTTTCTCGACCGGACGGCGGACAACCGCCCGTCGGTGTATTCGGACGGACGGGAGGGAGGCAAAATGGCTGCCCGGGAGATCATTGCCCGCGGAAGCCGCAAGATAACGGTCATGCGGGGACCGGAACATATCCGGCCGGCGCAGGATCGTTATCAAGGCGCTATTGACATGCTGAAGGATCAGGGACTTGCTTATAATGTGATCCATACCTCGTCCTTTTCTTTTACGGAGGCGGGAAGCTGGGCCAAAGAGCTGTTCGAGCAGTATCCCGGCACCGACGGGGTGATCGCCAGCAACGATATCGTGGCGACGGCGGTGCTGCATGAAGCCCTGCGGTTAGGCAAAAAGGTGCCGGATGACGTGCAGATCATCGGATTTGACGATATTCCGCTCAGCAGCCTGCTGACCCCGTCGCTTACGACGATTCGTCAGCCGGCCTACGATATGGGAAGAGCAGCGGCCCGATTGCTGATCCAGTTAATAGAAAATGAAAAGACAGATCAAACTACGATTCAGATGCCCGTTACGTTCACGGAGCGGGATACGACCCGAAAGGTGGGGCAACATGGCTAAAATTATAGTGGTAGGAAGCTCATCAATCGATCTTGTTGTGACATCCTCCAAGCGGCCGGGAGCCGGTGAAACGGTTCTCGGAGACAGCTTCAAGACCGTCCCCGGAGGCAAAGGAGCCAATCAGGCGGTGGCCGCGGCGCGGCTGGGCGCCGAGGTTATGATGATCGGACGCGTGGGGGACGACCATTTCGCCCAGCAGATTTTGGACAATTTTAAAGACAACGGTGTTTCCACCGACTATGTGGAACCGGTTACACATATGGAAAGCGGCACGGCCCACATCGTACTGGCCGAGGGCGATAACAGTATCGTCGTCATTAAAGCGGCGAATAATGAAGTCACGCCGGAATATATCGAACGGTCCAAGGACGCTTTTCAGGGGGCGGACATGGTGATGATTCAACAGGAAATCCCCGAAGAAACCGTGACACATGTCAGCAGGGTCTGCAACCAATTCGGAGTTCCCTTGCTGTTGAACCCCGCTCCGGCTCGTCCATTGGCAGAAGAGATTATCGAGAATGCGGCTTACATTACGCCAAACGAGCATGAGGCGAAGATTTTGTTTTCAGACTTGAGTATATCCGAAGCGCTGCGCAAATATCCGAACAAGCTGTTCATCACGGAAGGCAGCAAGGGTGTCCGTTATTTTGACGGTGAACAAGAAGTGCTCGTTCCATCCTATAAGGTGGACGTCGTGGACACGACAGGCGCAGGAGACACGTTCAACGCCGCGTTCGCCGTTGCCTTGGCCGAAGGAAAGCCGGTCTTCGACAGCGTCCGGTTTGCCAACCGCGCCGCTTCCTTGTCGGTGACGAAATTCGGGGCGCAAGGCGGCATGCCGCGGCGTCAAGAAGTAGAGGAGCAGATGTGAGATGAAGAAGCAGGGAATACTGAACAGTCATATTACCAAGGTGCTGGCCGATCTTGGCCATACCGATCTCATCGTTGTCGCGGATCTCGGCCTGCCCATTCCGGAAGGCGTTCCGAAAATCGATTTAGCGCTAACGCTGGGTACGCCAAGCTTCGAAGATACGGTTAACGCCATCGCGGCGGATATGGAGATTGAGCAGGTAGTTATTGCAGAAGAGATGAATGCGGACAATCCGCAAGCGTTTGAATATATCGGGCGCACATTCGGCGAGACTCCGGTTAAGCAATGTCCTCATGAAGAGTTCAAACAGCTGACCCGGAAAGCCAAAGCCGTGATTCGCACGGGCGAAGCCAAGCCGTTTGCAAACGTCATTTTACAGGCGGGCGTCTATTTTTGATCAAAAGGAGGAGCCGTTATGCAGATTCAAATGAAGGGAATCCACAAGGCCTTCGGCAGCAACCAGGTGCTGTCCGGCGTCGATTTTGATCTTGGCGCCGGCGAGGTGCACGCCCTGATGGGAGAAAATGGGGCCGGCAAATCAACGTTAATGAACATTCTTACCGGGCTGCATGCCAGGGATGAAGGAACCGTTCTGATCGACGGCAAGGAAACCTATTTCGCCAATCCCAAGGAGGCGGAGCGCCAGGGCATCGCTTTTATACATCAGGAACTTAACGTATGGCCGGATATGACCGTGCTTGAGAATCTGTTTATCGGCAGGGAAATGTCGTCCCGCTGGGGGCTTCTGAAAGCGAAAGAAATGAAGGCGCTTGCAAACGAGCAGTTCAAGAAGCTGTCCGTTGACATCCCGCTAAATGTCGAGGCCGGTCAATGTTCGGTAGGCCAGCAGCAGATGATCGAGATTGCCAAGGCACTGCTGACGGACACAAAAGTAATCATTATGGATGAACCTACATCCGCACTAACGGAACGGGAGATCCAGAAGCTGTTCGAAGTAATTGCCTCGCTGAAAAAAGAAGGCGTGTCCATCGTGTATATTTCGCACCGGATGGAAGAGATCTTCGCCATTTGCGATCGGATCACCGTCATGCGGGACGGACGTACCGTGGATACGAAGGACATTCCGGAAACCAACTTTGACGAGGTCGTCAAGAAAATGGTCGGCCGGGAATTGACGGAGCGCTATCCCGCCAGAGATCCGAGACCGGGGGAAGTCGTGCTTGAGGTAAAGCATGCTTCGCGCAAGGGATGGTTCCGGGATGCAAACTTCCAAGTCCGCTCCGGCGAGATCGTAGGATTCTCCGGGCTTATGGGCTCCGGACGCACGGAAATGATGCGGGCCTTGTTCGGACTGGACCCGCTGGACAGCGGCGAGATTACCGTGTTCGGCAAAAAGGCCGTGATCCGAAGACCGGCCGATGCGGTGAAGCTCGGCATCGGCTTCATCACGGAGGACCGCAAGGATGAAGGGCTGGTTCTGGACTTTTCGGTCCGCGACAATATGGTACTGCCCAGCCTCAGCAGCTTTACCTCCAAAGGGCTGATTTCGTCCAAGGCAGAACATGCTTTTGTCGATGCGCTCATCAAACGGCTGCAAATCAAAACGCATTCCTCCGAAACCGCAGCCGGCAATCTGTCAGGCGGTAATCAGCAGAAGGTGGTTATCGCCAAATGGGTAGGGATCGGTCCCAAGCTGCTCATTTTGGACGAACCTACCCGGGGCGTGGATGTCGGAGCCAAACGTGAAATTTATCAGCTCATGAATGAACTGACCGATCACGGCGTTGCCATCATCATGGTATCCTCCGAACTGCCGGAAGTGCTTGGGATGAGCGACCGAATCGTCGTTGTTCACGAAGGCGTAATTACGGGCGAATTAAGCAAAGAAGAAGCGACGCAGGAAAAAATCATGAAGCTCGCGACAGGGGGACAGTAACATGACAACCATGAACGACACAAAGACAGGCAAGGGCTTTCAACTTTCGCAAATTACGCAAAAACTAGGCCCGTTACTCGGTTTGATCATCCTGATTATCATCGTATCGGTTCTGAATCCGAGTTTCCTGGAACCGCTTAATATTTTGAATCTGCTGCGGCAGGTATCGATCAACGCATTGATTGCGTTCGGCATGACCTTTGTTATTTTGACGGGCGGCATCGACTTGTCCGTCGGTTCGATCTTGGCGCTGTCCAGTGCCTTCGTTGCCAATATGATGGTTTCCGGCTTTGACCCGATTTTTGCCATCATTATCGGCTGTTTGCTCGGCGGCGTGATGGGGACGATCAACGGCCTCCTGATCACGCAAGGGAAAATGGCGCCGTTTATCGCCACATTGGCTACGATGACGATTTTCAGAGGACTGACGCTGGTTTATACGGAAGGCAATCCGATTACCGGTCTCGGCGACAGCATGACGTTCCAGCTCTTCGGCCGCGGCTACCAGTTCGGCATTCCGGTGCCGGCGATCACGATGATCCTGACGTTCGCGATTCTGTGGGTGATTTTGCACAAGACCTCCTTCGGACGCAAAACCTATGCCATTGGGGGAAACGAAAAAGCATCGATCGTGTCAGGCATTAAAGTAAACCGCGTAAAAATCATGATTTACTCGCTGGCAGGCCTGCTGTCCGCTCTGGCCGGCTCGATTCTGACCTCCCGTCTGAACTCGGCGCAGCCGACGGCAGGCACGTCTTACGAGCTGGACGCGATCGCTGCGGTCGTCCTTGGCGGTACAAGCCTCTCCGGCGGCCGGGGCCGCATCGTGGGGACGCTGATCGGTGCGCTGATCATCGGTACCTTGAACAACGGTCTCAACTTGCTCGGCGTTTCTTCTTTCTACCAAATGGTGGTCAAAGGGATCGTAATCCTGATCGCCGTGCTCATCGACCGGAAGAAATCGGCATAAGGGGGATAATCATATGAAAAAAATAACTTTATTATTGTCGGCTCTGCTGCTTGTTTTGACAACGGGATGTTCCCTGGAGCCCCCTGGCTGGGCCAAGCCCAAAACGGGCGGGGATTTGAACGATATCAAAATCGGGCTGTCCATCTCGACGTTAAACAATCCGTTTTTCGTATCGCTGAAAGACGGCGTGGTCGCTGAAGCCAAGAAGCACAACATGGAAACGATCATCGTTGACGCGCAGAACGATTCGGCGAAACAAAGCAATGACGTAGACGACCTGATGCAAAAGGGCGTGGACGTGCTGCTTATCAATCCGACCGATTCGGCGGCGATCTCGACGGTGGTTCAATCGGCGAATACGCTGGGAATCCCCGTGATTACGCTGGACCGTTCCGCGGACCAGGGCGAGGTCAAAGCGCTGGTTGCTTCGGATAACGCAAAAGGCGGCAAAATGGCGGCGGAATATATCGAGCAGCTGCTGGGCAAAGGCGCGAAGGTCGTCGAACTGGAAGGCGTTGCCGGAGCTTCGGCCACCCGGGAACGCGGAAAAGGCTTCCATGAAGTTGCGGACCAGAATTTAAAGGTAGTCGCCAAGCAAACCGCAGACTTCGACCGGATCAAAGGCCTGAACGTGATGGAGAATCTGCTCCAGGCGAATCCCGATGTACAGGCTGTATTTGCCCACAATGACGAAATGGCGCTGGGCGCCATCGAAGCGATTCAAAGCTCCGGCAAAAACATTCCGGTCATCGGTTTCGACGGCAATGAGGATGCGCTGAAGTCGATCCAGGCGGGCAAGCTGACCGCCACGGTGGCGCAACAGCCGGAATTGATCGGGCAACTGGCGGTACAAGCTGCGTTTGATGTGCTGCAGGGCAAGACCGTAGAGAAAAACATTCCTGCACCGCTGAAGCTGGTGACCAAAGAATAGTCGAGCTTTCCCGAAATTGAACACTCCCGGACAAGGCAATCATCGTCAAGCCTGTCCGGGAGTTTTTTGCTATGATCTATATGTTTAATGTTTCCTTTTCGAATATAGTTATAGAAATATATTAACAATCGGGAGGCGGGAATTGAGCGTTGAACTAACCGGAAAAATTAGTTTTCACCGCGAGGAAGGGGATCGGCGCCTGTTGTATGTTCATTCTGTTTTTTCGGCTTTTTGCCAAATCTAATCCGAGATTCATTCGTCGAAGGCATTATAATGGGATCATATACTTACTTTAGGTTAGTTCGATACGGAATGATGGAAGATCGGCTGAAAAGGATTAGAGAAAGCAACATGAGGATATTTTTCATGAAGAAGAAGGTGTTGATCGTGGTTGCAACCATTGCTGTGCTGCTGCTTATAGTCGTTACATCCGCGAGTTTTTATTTCTATAACGTCGCGGTTACGCGCGCAGACAAGAGCTTTTTAAATGGCAATCCGGATCTGGAGGTCAGCGCAAATGTCGATGAGATGACGTTTACGAATAGCGAGGCGTGGTGGGAGGAGCAGTCTTTTGAGGATTGGAGCATGGTCTCGGATGACGGGCTGAAGCTGCATGCTTATTATTTGGCGGCCGAATCGAAGACCGATAAAACGGTCATCGTTGCGCACGGTTACAGCGGAAAGGCTACGGATATGGGCAACTTGGCCCAAATGTATGCGGACAAGCTGGGGTATAACGTGCTTCTGCCGGATGCTCGCGGGCATGGAACCAGCGAAGGCAACTATATCGGGTTCGGCTGGCCGGAGCGCAAAGATTACGTCAAGTGGATTGATAAAATCATCGAACATTCGGGCGATCAATCGCAAATCGTGCTTCACGGCGTGTCCATGGGCGGGGCAACCGTCCTGATGACGAGCGGCGAGAAGCTGCCTGCTAATGTAAAAGCTATTGTAGATGACTGCGGATACACATCTGCTAAAGAGCAGCTGACTTATCAGTTGAAACGCATGTACCATCTGCCTTCTTTTCCGCTTGTCCAGACAACAAGCTTGTTGACCAAACTCCGTGCGGGGTATTTCTTCGGCGAAGCTTCTGCCCTGGAACAGGTGAAAAAATCGGTTACGCCGACCCTGTTCATTCATGGCGACGCGGATTTATTCGTCCCTAGCGAAATGGTGCATGAGCTTTACGATAACGGCCCAACGGAGAAACAGCTGTATATCGCGCCCGGAGCGGGACATGGCTTGGCCCGTTCCGTCGATCCGGAGAAATATGACCAAGTGGTGAAGGACTTTATCGGGGCTTACGTGAAGTAATCTTTTTTCAAGAATATTTATGACGGTTATGAATCCGCCCTTGACTTTTGGATCGAATTTGTAATATTGTTGTAGCCAATAAGCAAATACCAGGCTTTGACCGAAGACATGATTTCCTACACGAACTGTCCAGAGAGAGTAGCTCAGGCTGAAAGCTGCTCCTGTTACGGTAGTGAAATTACCCCTTTGCAGCCGTGGCGTTGAACCCGCAAAATTTACTTTTACGGCAGTATTCGTCACCGTCTGATCCCCGATACCGGATTCTATTGAGGTAATTCAAAAAGTCATCGACTTTTTGAAATCTTACTAACGAGGACCATTCATCCTCATCTCTTGGCAGATTGCCGGGCAATGAGCTGAAGGTCGAATTAGGGTGGAACCACGAGCAGAACGCACTCGTCCCTTGGCGGAGAGATGCGTTTTTTTTGCGTCCTGAAATGTTTACAGGAAAGGTTTCCGCAAAGTAAAGTATCTAACCGACAAGTCATGGCCCTTTGCGGTAGCTATGATCTGCGTTCAATCACTGAAGAAATGGAGGCTAAAATCATGGAGATCAATGTAAGTTTACCGGATGGAACAATCAGGAGGGTGCAGCAAGGAACCACGATAGCTCAAATTGCGGAGTCCATAAGCACCGGACTCAGAAAGAACGCGGTCGCCGGAAAGGTCGACGGAAAACTAGTGGATCTTAATTACCCGATCTTCCAGAACTGCCTCGTCGAAGTGATTACGCTCGATAGCAGCGAAGGGCTGGAAATATACCGGCACAGTACGGCTCATTTAACCGCCCAGGCGATAAAGCGAATCTACGGAGAGAAGGCCGTTAAGCTGGGTATCGGACCGGTGATCGAAGACGGGTTTTACTATGACATCGACATCGAAAAGCCGTTGTCTACGGACGATCTTGCTGCCATCGAAGCCGAAATGAAGAAGATCGTGCAGGAAAATCTGAACATTGTCCGCCGGGTCGTCAGCCGTGAAGAAGCAATACGGATTTTTGAGGAACTCGAAGACCCGCTCAAACTGGAACTCATTCGCGACTTACCGGAAGAATCCGAGATCACCATCTATGACCAGGGTGAATTTTTCGACTTATGCCGGGGGCCGCATCTCCCGTCGACAGGCCGGATCAAGGCGTTCAAGCTGCTTAATGTGGCTGGAGCTTACTGGCGCGGCAATTCCAACAACAAAATGTTGCAGCGGATATATGGAACGGCATTTCCCAAGCAGGCACAGCTTGATGAGCACCTGCGGTTTCTTGAGGAAGCGAAGAAGCGCGATCACCGCAAGCTGGGAAAAGAACTGGAGTTGTTCATGTTTTCCGAAGAAGCTCCGGGCATGCCTTTCTATCTGCCCAAGGGGATGACGATCCGCACGGAGCTGGAGGATTTCGTACGCGAGCTTCAAAGACAGCGGGATTATGACGAGGTTCGCACCCCGTTGATGATGAACAACCGGATTTGGGAAAATTCCGGGCATTGGGATCACTACAAAGACAACATGTATTTCACGAACGTGGACGAGACCAAATTTGCGCTAAAACCGATGAACTGCCCCGGACACATGCTTGTTTATAAAAATAGCCTGCGCTCTTACCGTGATTTGCCGATCCGGATTTCGGAATTCGGCCAGGTGCACCGCCACGAATACTCCGGAGCCTTGAACGGGATGATGCGGGTCCGCACGTTTTGCCAGGACGACGCCCATCTTTTCGTTTTGCCGGAGCAGATCGGGGATGAGATCAGCCGGGTCATCGCGCTGATTGATCATGTTTATCAAATCTTCGGTTTCGAATACAAAATCGAATTATCGACCCGTCCGGAAGATTACATGGGGTCCGAGGAAATATGGGATGGGGCGGAGAAATCACTGCAAAGTATATTGGATCGGCACGGCATACAGTACCGCATCAATGAAGGAGACGGGGCGTTCTATGGCCCCAAGATCGACTTTCATATCACGGATGCGCTCAAGCGCAGCTGGCAGTGCGGGACGATCCAACTGGATTTCCAGATGCCCGAGAAATTCGACCTCTCTTATATCGGCGAGGACAATCAAAAACATCGTCCCGTCGTGATTCACCGGGCGGTTTACGGTTCGATCGACCGGTTCATCGGGATGCTGACCGAGCATTACGCAGGGGCTTTCCCGGTATGGCTTGCCCCGGTTCAGGCGAAGCTGCTGCCGGTTTCGGACCATTATGCCGATTACGCTTATCAGGTGAAGAAATCGCTGGCGGAGGCCGGAATCCGCGTTGAAGTCGATGACAGAAACGAAAAGCTCGGCTATAAAATCCGCGAAGCCCAGCTTGAAAAAGTGCCCTACACGCTCGTCGTCGGCGAAAGCGAAAAAACGGCGTCCAGCGTATCGGTAAGGAAGCGCGGCGAAGGGGATCTCGGCTCCAGCGGCATTCCGGAGCTCATCCGGCAGATCCGGGAGGAGATACACGCTAGAAACTAATTTCTACCAAAAATTAAGAATACGAAGTAGGCAAGGGAGTAAAATGATTCCGAAGAAGCGGAGCGGTCGCCTTTGGTTACGGATTTCTTCCGAATCGGATTCTATAAGATCAAGAAATCTGGAACCAACAGCGATCGTAGGAACATTTTACGTACTTGCTACATCCGTTTCAAAAGATATCTTAATTAAATCGGAGGAAACGACATGCGTATATTAGTGCTTGGAGCCGGCGGTGTCGGCGGTTATTTTGGGGGCAGGTTGGCGGAAAAGGGGGCCGACGTAACGTTCCTCGTACGCAGCGGCCGCAAAGCACAGTTGGACAAGGACGGTTTGGTTATACGCAGCGTGAACGGCGATGTAACGCTCCGGCCCCAAACGATCACGGCTAGCGATCCTGCGAGTCCTTATGACTTGGTGTTATTTTCAACCAAATCCTATCACCTGCAAAGCGCAGTGCAAGATTTAAAGCCTTTTGTCGGAGAGCAAACGGTGATCCTGCCGCTTCTAAACGGAGTTGCACATCTGCCGCTTTTAAAGAAGGAATTCGGGGCGGACCGGGTGATTGGGGGATTATGCTTTATTGAAGCGACCTTGAATCCGGAGGGACATGTCCTTCAAACCAGCAAGGATCACTACGTCAAATTCGGCGAGTTTGAGGGGACGGATACGGAAAGAATCGCCGGGATCGAATCGGCCTTAAGCGGAACGAAAACATCCTTTATCTGCAGCGCTCATATAGAACGGGATATCTGGCATAAGTATTTATTCATCTCAACCATTGCAGGGGTCACTACGCTGATGCGGGCCCCGGTCGGTCCGATTCGCGAAAGCGAAGGCGGTGAGAACTTTATTCGCGATGTATTCTCGGAAACCGAAGCCGTTATGATCTCGCACGGTGCTCCGCTGGCTCAAGACATTGTAAGCAAGCATATGGAAACGATGTGGAACTTATCGTATGACATGAAATCCTCGATGCAGCGGGATATGGAAAAAGGATTCGCTGTAGAAGGAGAGCATCTGCACGGTTATTTGCTGCAAATGGCGAAAGAGCATTCCCTGGAAACCCCATTGATCAGAGCTATTTATCAGAATCTCCAAGTCTACGGGGTGAACGGGCCGAAAATTTGAGGAGGAGGTCGCAAACATGATACCGGAAGGGAATTTACAGAGCAATATTGAGCGGTTTTCGGGCTTTGCGGAGCTGTATGATCAACATCGTCCGCAGGCGCCGGAGCTCGTCGCGGATATTTTAACGGCTTACTTGGAAAAAAAACCCGAACTGGTGCTGGATCTGGGGTGCGGAACCGGCCTATCCACCTTGATCTGGAAGGATCGGGCGGAACAGATCATCGGCGTGGAGCCCAATGACGACATGAGAAGCAGGGCGGAGGAGAAGAAAAGAGCGATTTCCGGCACGGACCATGTCTCGTTCGTCTCCGGCTGTTCCAACCAATTGGCCGTTTCCGATGGCTCGGTCGATATCATCACTTGTTCCCAGTCTTTTCATTGGATGGAGCCGGTGAGCACCTTGAAGGAGGCACATCGCGTTCTCAGAAGGGGCGGAATTTTTGCCGCTTATGACTGCGATTGGCCGCCTGTATTAAGCTGGGAGTTGGAAAAGGCGTATATGCAACTGACCGGCAAAGCGGATGCACTAATCGAACAAAGTACTGATCAAGAGAAGCAGGCGGTTAAACGCAACAAAAATGAACACCTGAGTGTGTTGGAGCAGAGCAGGCTTTTTCGCTACTCCAGGGAAATCGTGTTCCACAATAAGGAGTCCTGCGATGCCGATCGTTATGTAGGGCTGGCTTTAAGCCAAGGGGGACTTCAGACGGCGTTTAAGTTGGGGATGACGGAACTGAATCCGGAAATCGAGTCTTTCCGTAATCAAGCCCGGGAATATTTCAATGGGGAAAGCAAAGAGATTCTGTTTAGCTACAGAATGCGTTTGGGAATCAAATAGAGCGGATAAAACAGATTGTGATTCGTGGTGCATAGATGACCCCCGAAATGGAAAACCTAGGAATTGAGGGGGTGATCCTGTGGACATTACACTCGACGCTGATCAAGTAATCAGCAGAATTAAAGAGCTGCAAAAAAACGGTGTCTCTGTCAGCAAAAAGCAAGTGAAGCAATCCGATCCTCAATTGATGCGCAGCGCTTTGTTTTATTTTCCAAGCTGGGAACATGCCTTGAAAAATGCAGAGATTGTGTAGAATAATAAATCTTGGCCGATAAGTACCCGACAGTTCCGGGGCTTATCGGCTTTTTCTTTGATGGCGGCACGAACTGAAAGTATAATTTTACTATATAAGAATCTTTCATTTCAGGAAAAAGGTGAGGTCATGATTCAATCCATCATTCTGTTTGTACTTGCCGGCATTGCCGAAATCGGCGGCGGTTATTTGATCTGGTTATGGTTGAGAGAAGGAAAGAATTACGGTTACGGAATTGTCGGCGCTCTGATTCTCGTGTTATACGGCATTATACCGACCTTGCAGAAATTCCCTTCCTTCGGCAGGGTATATGCGGCTTACGGCGGGGTGTTTATTATTTTGGCGGTGTTATGGGGATGGGCCGTGGATAAAAAAGCGCCGGATTTGTTCGACTGGATCGGAGCGGCAATTTGTCTCATCGGGGTTTCCGTCATGTTGTGGTGGCCGCGTTCGTCTTGAATTTATTTCGGAGGAGCGTATGATTAGTAGATGACTACCGTAAGAATCGAGAGGGTACATCTAGCATGAGCGTAAACAGCATGACTTCATTTTTTGAACGGAAACATAGCCAGCTTGGCGTAGCATTGAACGATATTCAGAAGCAGGCGGTGCTCCATACCGAGGGGGCCGTCCTGCTTCTTGCATCTCCGGGCTCGGGGAAAACGACGACGATGATTATGCGGATCGGTTATTTGATCACCGAACGAGGCGTACAGCCTTCCCGGATCAAGGCGGTCACATTCAGCCGCGCCTCCGCGAACGATATGAAGGAACGGTATCGGCGCTTTTTTCCCGAGCTGCCTCCGGTGCAATTTTCCACGATTCATAGTCTGGCTTATGAAGTGGTCCGGGAGCATTTCCGCAAAACCGGGGTCCACTATCAAATGATTGAGGGAAGCGGCGATCAGGAGCGGGGAGAACAAGAAGGGCCCGAGCATACCCCGCTGCATAAGAAGGCTATTTTGCGCCAGATTTTCAAATCGGTGACCGGGGAAAATATGACGGACGATCAAATGGACGAGCTGACGACCTATATCAGTTATGTCAAAAATAAAATGCTCCCCCCGGAAAAATGGGGAACCGTAAAAGCCGGAGTTCCAAACGCCGAGGTCATCCTGAGCGAGTATGAATCCTTCAAGCAATCGGGGCACCCTAGCCTGTTGATCGATTTTGACGATATGCTGACCTTGGGCAACGAGATTTTGGAGCGGGATACCGTCCTCCTGGAAAAATATCAAGGGAAATACGATTATATATTAACTGATGAAAGTCAGGATACGTCACTCGTTCAGCATGCGATGATAGAAAAGTTGGCCCGGCAACACGGCAATCTTTGCGTAGTGGCGGACGATGATCAGTCCATTTATAGCTGGCGGGGGGCGGAGCCCTCTTATTTGTTGAATTTCCGGGAGGCTTTCCCCGGTGCGGCGATCCTGTTTATGGAGCAAAATTACCGTTCTACCCCCGAAATCGTGAATACGGCTAATGAGTTCATTCGGCGGAACAAGAACCGGTATAACAAGAATATGTTTACGGAGCGGAGCGAAGCGGGGCAGCCGATCGGAATGAGGACCTTTGCCGACTACAAATCGCAGACCAGGCATGTGGTCCAGGAAATCCAGAAATCGGACAAGCTCTCCGAAGTCGCAGTTCTTTACCGCAACAACTCTTCCTCCGTCGCGCTGATGAACGCGCTGGACCGGGCGGGAATTCCGTTCTATATGAAGGATACCGATAACCGCTTTTTCTCCCACTGGGTGGTGGAAGATATACTGAATTTTATGCGGATGACCTTTACCGACAAGCGACCGGATATTCTGGATAAAATTCATTTGAAGATGGCCGGGTATATCAGCAAGCAGCAGATGGCGGCCCTTAAGGAAATCCAAAATAACGAGTCCGTCTTCGACAATCTGCTGAACCATGTGAAGCTGCAGGACTATCAGCGGGGGCTGATCCAGGCTAACCGGGACATCTTCCGCGAAATGAGCGGCATGCCGCCGCTGCAGGCGATCCGCGTCATCCGCGAGCGGCTCGGTTATGAGAAATCCCTGGATAAAATGTGTGAATGGCTCGGGTTCCGTAAGGAGTTTTTGATCGGGATTTTGAACACGCTGGAAGAAATCGCGGATACGCTGGAGACGATGGAAGAGTTCGCAAACCGGTTGAAGGTGCTGGAATCGGCCCTGAGAACTTCGAAAAGAAGAAAAGACGGCAATGCCGTCACGTTATCTACTTTTCATAGCGCGAAAGGGTTGGAATTCGATAAAGTGTATATGATCGATCTGGTCGACGGCATCATCCCCTCTTCCGAGGATATCAAGAAAAACGCCGCGGGCGACGAGGCGCTGATGGAGGAAGCGGTCCGCCTGTTCTACGTCGGGATGACCCGGGCCAAGTCACATCTGGAGCTGCTGACTTATCAGGACCGGGACGGTGAAAAAGTCGCCGAATCTCGCTTTGTCTCCCATATCCGGTCCATCGTACAGCCGGCGCCGGAGGGTGGGGATCGCGCGGGCGTAGCAGCCGCCTTTCTGGCGGGGGACCAAGTCCGGCATCGGGTTTTCGGGCAGGGTGAAGTCCGCAGCCGGCATGGCGATCTGATCGATATCGCGTTCGAGCAAGGGGTAAAGACGCTTTCCGTACAGACCTGCGTTGAAATGGGATTACTGGAGCGGGTTTAAGAGGGAAATATACAGGGGAATGAATGACCGGAATGGAACTGCTGGCCGTGCCGGTGCATTTTATCGCCCAGAGCCTGCTGTTTCACCTGTATTAATCGGTCGGAAATAAGGATTGACACCCGGTATAAGCCGATCTATACTACCAGTAAATGGAGCACATCAACAGAAGGGCAATGCCTGACTTTTCATTCGAGCGAATGACGAGCACAACCCCGGGAAGGACTTGGGGATGTGCTCTTTTTTATTTTTATTAATCGAAGGAGGAAGAAAGAAATGATTAAGGAAGCCATTTATCACCGCCCCAAAAACAGTTACGCCTATGCTTACGACGCCAATACGCTGCATATCCGGCTGAGATCCAAAAAGGACGACCTGACCGGCGTGGAGCTGATTCACGGAGATCCGTACCGTTGGGCCGAAGGGCATATGCTGTCGGACAAATTGCCAATGGCCAAAATGACGTCCGATGAGCTGTTCGACTACTGGTTTATCGCGATTTCGCCGGAAAATAAACGGTTTGTTTATCAATTCGAAGTGACCGACGGCAGCGAAACTTGGGTTCTGGGCGAAATGGGATTCACGCAGGACCTGGAGGACAACCGGTTTTTTCGCTTTCCGTACCTCAATGCCATCGACGTGTTCGACGCGCCGGCTTGGGTGAAGGATACGGTATGGTATCAAATTTTCCCGGAACGATTTGCCAACGGGAATCCGGAACGGAAAACCAATACGAACGGAGTATGGGGGGATGTTCCGAAGCCCGACAGTTTCTTCGGCGGCGATTTCGAGGGGATCATTCAGCATCTGGACTATTTGGCGGAGCTGGGGATTTCGGGCATTTACATGACCCCGATCTTCGAGGCGCCGACCAATCACAAATACGACACGATCGATTATATGAAAATCGATCCGCAGTTCGGCGATAAGGAAACGTTCCGGCAGCTGGTTAAAGCTTGCCATGAACGCGGAATCCGGGTCATGCTCGACGCGGTGTTTAATCATTCCGGGTACGGCTTTGCGCCGTTTCAGGATGTGCTGAAGAACGGAGCGTCCTCCCGGTACGCGGACTGGTTCCACATGATCAGCTTCGGGGAGGAAGAAGGGGATCTTCCGGCGTATGAGTCGTTTGCTTTTACGGATATCATGCCTAAATTGAAAACGAGCAATCCTGAGGTGAAAGAGTATCTTCTCGGCGTAGCGAAATACTGGATCGAGGAGTTCGACATCGACGGCTGGCGGCTGGATGTGGCGAACGAGGTGGATCATAAATTCTGGCGCGAATTCCGCAACACCGTGAGAGCGGCGAAAGACGATGTCTATATTATCGCGGAAATTTGGAATGATGCCATGCCTTGGCTGCAGGGCGATCAGTTCGACTCGGTGATGAACTATCCGTTTACCGAGGCGGTTATCGATTTTATTGCCAAAGGCAAGATCGGCGCCACGCGGTTCGGCAATTTGCTGACGAGCCATCTCCAGTTGTATCCCGAAAATGTCAGCGAAGTGATGTTTAACCTGCTCGGCAGCCATGATACGGCACGGGTTTTGACCCAGTGCGGGGATGACACCTCGAAGCTGAAGCTGGCGTTCCTGCTGCTGTTTACGTATCCCGGCAGCCCGTGCATTTATTACGGTGACGAAGTCGGGTTGACGGGCGACGGGGACGACTTCGCCTATTACCGCCGCTGCATGGAGTGGGATCCTGAGAAGCAGGATCAGGATTTGCTCGACTCCGTCAAACGGCTGATTGCCATCCGCAAGAGCCATCCGGCCTTGACCGCAAATTCCCGGCTTCAGGTGCTGAAGAGCGAGGATGCCTCCGGTCTGTTCGTTTTCTCGAGAAGCCAAGGCGACCAGGAAATCGTGGTAGCTCTGAATAACGGAGCAGAACCGGTGGCATTTCCGGTGCCATCCGATTGGCAAGGCAAGAAATTATCCGACCTGTGGACGGGGCAGGATATCGCATCGGAATCAGGAATTGCGGCTTGTCTGCTGGAACCGAAACAATTCCGTATAATAACTATCAACAAATAAACAGTTTATTCACATTATTCACAGACCACGTTGTGTACAAGTATCGAATAACTGGATAACTATTAATAATATCTGGATAACTTTGTGGATAACGTGTAAAACGAGCTCCTAAAATGGCCGGTTTGACTCGGTTGGTTGAGGATAGAAGCAGCATCTGGGGATTTCCCTTGGACTAACCCAATCGAGCTGTTGATAAAGAGCGCTATCTAAAGGTTATATTGGAAATATCCAAGCAAAAAGGGCCCGCATGGGCCCTTTTGTTTTACACACCCGATATTCATTGGAAATATCCATACCAACTGCAGCAGTATGCGCTACGGCGGGCTCTTCGTTGGAGATTTCCAACGAGGCTGCCGTGCCTCTTAAGGTTAACGAGGCTGTCCGGTCTTCGATTTTCGATCGGGCTGCGGTCGAAGCAATCGGCTAAACATCACTTCTCCTGCTGCAACTCGCGCAGCCAGTTTTTTACCGGTTCCGGTCCCCGGATCATGCCGAACACTTTGACATTCTCGAAGGTCTCCTTGGCCAAATCCAGCGTGACATCGTTGGAGATGATAAGCGCCCCCACCAGCTTTACGTTCAGCCGTTTTCCGACACTTTTCAGATCCTCCAGCTCGCTGCGGCTAAATTGCGCTACCCCGAAAACGAAAAACTTCTCCTGCTTATACTGGTTGATCTCGTGACTATGCGAATCGATTTGGTTACGAATAGCGATGCGAATAAAATCCGTCCGGTTTGAATAGAAGCCCTGATCGACCAGCAAATCGATTTGTCCCAGATCGACAGGCCCTAAATTGATCGTGATTTTCTCCAAATCTGCCATGCATCTTCCCCCAATCATTACAACTAATATGCATGAATTCTTTTCACTCTGTCAACTCAAGGCCTATTTTGGCTGAATAAAACGGTATTGCGCAATATGGAGTAATATGGTAAGTTGGATTCCATACAGATGGTATATGGATGGTTTTTAGATGGTTTATGGATGTTATTGGGATGGTTGATGTGATTTATTGAAGGAGGATGGACGGAAATGGAAACGAAATCTACATTTTGGCGTTTGCTTGGCTATGCGGGTCGGTATAAATCAACTTACCTGATCTTGGGGGTCACGATGATCGTAGGAGTAGGTCTTGATTTGGCCATCGCCTGGTACTTGAATCAGATTACGAATGCCGCGGTGGGAGCGAATCCCTCGGCATGGCCTTTTCTTATCGGGACCGGTGCTGCAATTTTAGTATTTACAGTCATTAACAGCTATGTGGACATTTATTTTAAAACCCGCGTATCCTCGAAAATCCGCAACGATATCCGGCTTGGCACGCTGGAAAAACTGCTGTGTCTTCCCGCAGAGTATTACCGCAAAAATCATTCAGGCGAGTTGTTGTCCCGGTTGACCAGCGACAATCAGGCCATCGGCCAAGCTTGCAGCGAGACGCTGATTACGCTGATTCGTAACCCCCTGCTTGCGCTGCTGTCCTTCTTTTATTTGCTGACGCTGAATTGGAAATTAGCGCTGATTTGCATCTTTATCGGGCCGGTGACTATGCTGATCGGCGGATTGTTCGGCAAAATGCTTCGCCGAAACTCAAATGAGCTGCAAAACGGGATTGCTGAAATGACTTCCCGGATTCAAGAAATTATCGGTTCCAGCTTTGTATTTAAATCATTTGGACTGGAGAAACAGCTGCTTCAACGTTTTCGAACGAAAAGCGATACGGTGAGCCAAATTGAAATTCAGGGCGGGAAAATGGTTGCGACCGTCACCGGGGCGGCAACCGGGATCGGCATTTCGGCATTTATAGTTACTTTTATTATCGGAGGATATTTTGTATCCCGGGGTGATATGGCAGTAGGCGGGCTGATTGCCTTTATTCAATTGATGAACCATCTGACCTGGCCGTTTACTGGATTGGCGTCGCTTTGGGGGGATCTTCAGCAGGCCATCGGCGCGGCGGACCGGATTTTTAAGGTCATGGATGAGCAAGCCGAGTATCGCTCCATCCCCGAGCCTCTTGACTCCAAGCCAGGTTTCCAAAGCATGGAGCTTCGTCAAATCACCTTCGGTTATGACATGGACCGCCCGGTATTGCACGAAATATCGATGACCGTGGGAGTTGGTAAGACGATAGCCATAGTAGGGCCGAGCGGTGGGGGGAAAAGCACCTTGTTCGGTCTGCTGCTCGGCCTTTCCCGGCCGCAGCAAGGGGAGATATTCATGAACGGGAAAGGGGCGCGGGACATGGAATTAAACGAGCTGCGCAACTATTTTTCCGTGGTACCTCAAGAGAACTGCCTATATTCGGGAACGATCCGGGACAATATCATGGATGGCAAAAGGGATGCGACGGAGGAAGAGGTTATTAAGGCGGTACGTGATGCCAATGCGATAGATTTTATACGCCAGTTGCCGGAGGGTTTAGAGACGGAAGTGGGAGAGGGGGGCTCCAATCTATCCGTGGGACAGCGGCAGCGGATAGCCATTGCCAGGGCTTTGCTAAGAAATGCGCCGGTCCTTCTGCTGGATGAGGCTACTTCCTCGCTTGACAACGAATCCGAACGATTGGTGCAGGAGGCTTTGTCACGCCTGAAATCCGAACGTACCGTGATCGTGATCGCCCATCGTTTGTCCACCATCCGCCAGGCGGATCATATCTATGTAATGGACCAAGGCAGGGTTATCGATCAGGGAACCCATGAGGAGCTTATAGCTTCGGGAGGATTATATGAAAAGCTGCACCACGGTCTTGCCGTGTAATTCGGCCTACGAATAACCGAATTTCCTTTCCAAAAATAAACGCCGCTTTTCTGCAAACCAACCCGCCGAAATTGTCCTGTTTGACAAAAATAACGGCTAGGGAGTAGAATCCATTTAACGATTAACTTAAACGTATAAGCGACATGCATTAAACGTTTAAGTTAATATGATTATTGGAGAGGCAGGGTGGTTGAGGAAATGAAAATCGTCAAATTATCTAATGTTTATTCAAGGTATCTGGACAACTCTCGAGATATTTATGTTTATTTGCCCCCTTCATATGACGAGGCGGCTTTGCAGCGTTATCCCGTCCTGTACGCCCATGATGGACAGCATATGTTCGCCGCCGATGAGAAGGGCGGCTCGTGGGAGATGCACCATACAGCGGAGCGGCTAAGTCGTGAGGGTCATATGAAGGAAATTATTATCGTCGCCATATCCTCTATATCCGATCAGCGAGTATCTGAATATTTTCACGATAATCCAGGAGTAGGGGAAGCATTTCATGCTAAATGCAAGGGGGAGGTATACGAGCAATTCGTAATCGAGGAGCTAAAGCCGATGATCGACGGCCTGTTCCGCACTATGCCGGATCGGGAGCATACGGCATTGATCGGCTCGTCAGCAGGAGCTCTCATCTCTTATCATATCGCTTTCCGGAGACCGGACATATTCGGTCAGGTCGCGATATTGTCTCCTTTCTTCGTGCATGCGGTCGTTAAAGAACAAGGGGGCGAAACGGGTAATCAAGACCCGATCAGCGAGATGAAAATTTACCGTCTATTTTCGGGCAAGCCATCTGTTCGGGTGTGGCTGGATATCGGCGGGATGGAAGGCACGATTATGCCGCGGCATGTTCGGGAATTTGCCGATGAGCTCATTGGGCAAGGCTTCAAGCCCGGGGACGATCTGATGTTTCTGCTGGATGCCGATGCAGGGCATTCCCAGGCGGATTGGGCGAAACGACTGGCTAGCCCGCTGCTTTATCTGTTCGGTCATATCGGTCGTCCCCAAAGCGTGAATATTGAAGGCAGAAGGAGAATCGGCTTAAGCGGACAGAGGACTCATCTTTATCCGAAGGTAACGTATAGTACAGGCTTCCAGATGAGCCTGCTCGCAGCCGAATATGCAGTCGATCATCCTAAAGTATTGGGGATAGAAGAGGATGGAGCTTTGGTTCCTCTCGCCGTAGGAACGGCTGAAGTATTTGTCCGGTATGAAGGTGTAAGCTCCTCGGCCAAAATCGAGGTATTCCCGGAATTGTCGGACTTGGTGGAGATCGGAATTTGCGTATCCGTTCCTGCGTCCACGCCTGCCGATGCCCAAATACATGCAGGGTTGGAAATACCGAAGAAACGGGACGGATTTTATCAAGGGCATTTTCTTTTGCCGCGGGACTTGGCCTTTGATATCAAAATATCCCGGGGATTCGGATTTCATGAGAAAAGGGAAACAAGCAGGAGGTTCAACACTTCGGAATCCGCCAGCTTTCATTTCATTGTAGAGGAGTGGGAGCTGGATGGATCCGAATACTTGGAATGAGCGATTGCTGCATATTCCCTCCTTCGTCTCCGCAGCGATGGAGCAGAAACGGGGGATGCGTATTTACCTGCCGCCAGGTTATTATGAAGAGCCGGGCCGGCGTTATCCGGTTCTTTACATGCATGACGGTCAGGGAATATTCCATCCGAATCCGTTTTCCAATAACTCCTGGAATATTCATCGGACAGCGGACCGGTTAATCGCTGAAGGACTTATGGAAGAAATCATCATAGTCGGCATCGACAACCGCGGCGAAGAACGGATAAATGAGTACGCCTTTGCTGTTGAAGACGGATGTATTCCGGATGCCCCGGATATAGTGTGCAAAGGGGAAGCGTATGAGCGTTTTTTGATTGAAGAGCTTAAGCCATATATCGATCGGTCGCTTCGTACATTGCCGGGACGGGAGCATACGGCGCTGATGGGCTCGTCAATGGGCGGACTTGCCACTTATCATATTGGCTTTCGCAATGGTCATATCTTCTCGAAATTAGGCATCCTGTCGCCTTATTTCATTCGATTGAATCCGAACACGCTTGAAGAAACCCGCTTTTACAATCGTTATACCGGTATTAATAATATGAACTTGTGGGTTGATGTCGGGGAGGTCGAAGCGAATATTCTGGTCCGGCATGTAAGAGGTGTCATTGGAGAACTGATGGATCAAGGTTATGTTCCCAGCGACAACCTGATGTTTTATGAGGTGCCGGGAGCAGCGCATACGGAGAAGGATTGGGCGGATCGGGTCCATATGCCGCTGCTGTACTTTTTCGGTAATCCGGGCAAGCCGGTTGCCGCCAAGCTGTATGGGAGAACTGAATTCGGGCTGACGGGCATGTCTTCTTGGCTGAACCCGGTCGTTTCCTTCGACAGCGGCTTTAGAATGACCGATTTGAATGGCGTCTTCGAGACGAGTGATCCATCACTTCTTGAAGTGAATAAGGATGGCGTCGTAAGGCCTTTCAGAAAGGGAAACGCGCAAATCACTTACAGAGGCAAGGTGGTGAATGCTCAGGCTGAGACTTCGGTCGTTGAGCATCTGTCCGAAATGGTGAAGGTGTCCATCCGCATACGTGTGCCGGTTGAGACACCGGCGAAGGAAGCGATCCTAATCGGGAAATTGGCT
This sequence comes from Fontibacillus forbon, assembly GCF_046559655.1. Lineage (NCBI taxonomy): Bacteria > Bacillati > Bacillota > Bacilli > Caryophanales > Paenibacillaceae > Fontibacillus > Fontibacillus forbon. The sequence continues at coordinate 60,615 of NZ_JBKGFV010000007.1, forward strand.
GTTCCACGAATTTCTGAACAGCTTTTCGGAGGCGTGTTCCATCTCCCTCGTGATATGGCTGTCCGCTACAAAGTTGTGACTGACAGCGGAGTACATGAAGCAGGGCCGAATGGAGAATTTATTCCTTATCGCATCCAGAGATTGAATGAGGATACGAAACTGGAGTACCGGGTAGAGGCGTGGGAGAAACAGAATGGATCCCTATGAATCGGAGGTCGTTAGCGCTTGGGTTGAATTCATCTTTCCGAAGCAGATTTTTCGTTCCAAGGAACAAGGGATAGTAGAGGTTGGATCATGGGATATGGTATCATCCTACCAGAACGTATCTGGTCGTGGGATTGACATCAGAAACGTCCAAAGGTTAATCAACGAAAGAGATGAAATCCAATGAGGTGCGACTGTGAAAAAAGCGACGATGAAGGATGTTGCCCGCGAAGCTAACGTTTCGGTGGCAACGGTCAGCTATATTCTTAACAAAGTGAATAATCAGACGATAACGGACGAAACGCGCTGCAGAGTGCTTGATGCAGCAAACAAGCTGAACTACATTCCGAGCTTGACGGCGCGTTCGCTGGTCAAAGGGAAATCGGGCATGCTGGCCCTGCTCTTTAACCGCAGCAAGCAGGACGGCTATTGGAGACAGCTTTACTACGGAATGCTGACCGAACGAACGGAAGCCATCTGCAAGCGGGAAGGTTATCATCTGATTGTATTAGGGATGGACGCGGAACAGCCGAAACTCGATATTGTGCAGCAGCGGGAGGTGGACGGGGTTATTCTGGTCGATGTCAAGAAGGAGGTCTTCCGGGATATATCTGTTCATTTCAATATCGGAGTGCCGCTAGTGCTGCTCGACAGTTATATCGAAGACCCGCTTTTTCACAAGGTCGTATTCGATTACCGAAAGGCATTTGCTCTTTGGAAGGAGCGGACGGGAAGAAACTCGGGACACTATTTCCTTGTTATGGAGTCTTTCAATAACGATACTCTGATGAAGGAAATTATGGAAGCCGCGAATCTGGATTCCGATTCTATCTTCATCCTGAGCGCAGACAACGCTTCTGATTTGCCCGGCTTTTTGGCGAAGCAGGAAGGGAACAGCGGTGCCGTAATCAATGAATTTGTCGGCATGCATGTTGTGAATGCTGCGCAGGGAATAGCGCTTCAATTGACTGTTTTTTGCACGAGCGGCCTCCCGGAGCTACTGCCGGCGGACATAAGCACGCTGAGAATGGAAATAGACAGGAATCAGGTTGATATTGCCTTTCAGATCATCCAATTTTATATTGATTCGCGTTCAAAGGATCGTAAAAATCAATATAGCAAAGCCGAATTTGATCAGTATGTCCATATTCCGCTGCTGTGAGCCGACAGAATGAATGGGCGTCGGGACTAAGAGGGGCAGACGCTGAATGGTTGGCGAGTGACGGGAATTGAGATGGATGGCTGAACATCTATCATTTCCGCCGTATTGATCGTTTTAGCGGGAAGGCTTGGGTACAGAAGATACAATGCAGGGCACGGCAATGCTGTGGTGCGGAGGAAATTCCGCTGACAAGATATGCAAAATAGCTAATGCAGCAATGGAAAATGGGCGATATTATACATGTATACCGTCCATCTCAGCGAGCTGGGGGAATGATGCGCCGATATGAAAGGCTTCTATGAAAAGGGAGGATTTTTATCATGTCCAAAATTAAAGTCACCGTGTGGAATGAATTCCGGCACGAAAGACATAATGAACAGGTTAAAGCCATTTATCCGGAAGGCATTCATATGGCGATTGCCAACCATTTGAATGCGGAGGAAGGTTTGGAGGTAAGAACCGCAGTGCTCGATGATCCGGAACACGGACTCACGGATGAGGTGCTGAATCAGACCGATGTATTGCTCTGGTGGGGGCACTTGGCCCATGACGAAGTCAGCGATGAGATCGTAGAGAAGGTGCGCCAAAAGGTGCTGGACGGGATGGGACTGATCGTCCTTCACTCCGGTCACGCCTCCAAAATTTTCTCTGCTTTGATGGGCACGAATACCGGGTCGTTGAAATGGCGCGATGACGGCGAAAAGGAGAGAATCTGGGTCATCGAGCCGGGTCATCCGATCGCAAAGGGACTGGGGGAATATATCGAAATCCCGAAGGAAGAAATGTACGGGGAACGTTTTGAAATTCCTGCGCCGGATGAGCTCATTTTCATCTCCTGGTTTGAAGGCGGCGAAGTGTTCCGCAGCGGATGCTGCTACCGGAGAGGGCAGGGGAAAGTGTTCTATTTCAGACCGGGCCATGAAACATTCCCGATTTATCACCAGCCTGAAGTGTTGCAGGTCATCGCAAACGGGGTACATTGGGCGGCAAAATCGGAAGGGGCCAAAGTGTCGTATGGACGCGTGGCACCTTTGGAGAGTGTGCGTCAAAATTAAGCAAATAATCAAGATTAAACGGGTGAAATGCCGAACAAAAGCGTCAATATAGTAAAAATGGAAGTACAGCGGCACTTGCGTGCGGCTGTACTTTTTGTTAAGATACAGAACGAATGTTCAGTATACATCGGTGGTCTTATTTTTAGCGAATGGAGTGGAGCTGAAGTGAATAAAAAGCAACTGCAAAGCGAACAGACCAAAAAGCGGGTTGTCGACGCAGCCAGAAATCTGTTTGCCCAAAAGGGCTACAAAGCCACTTCCATCGAAGACATAGTCGCCGCAACGGGGAGCAGCAAGGGAAACCTCTATTATCATTTTAAAAGCAAAGAGGGTCTCTTTCTCTACTTGATTGACGAATGGGACCGGGAGTGGGAAGAGAAGTGGCAGGAAAAGGAACCGCAATACAAAACGACGACGGAGAAGCTGTACGGTTTTGCTGAATTGCTCGTGCATGATGATCTGAATCACCCTCTTACCAAGGCTGCGGATGAATTTTTCAAGAGTGAAGAGAAAACGAGCGAAATCGAAGAGCGGATGGCCGAAATGGTCGAAAGACATCTTCAGTGGAACCAACGCTTGATTCAGCAAGGCATAGATTCTGGAGAATTCCGGTTGGAAAGTGCGGGGGAACAGGCTGTCATTCTTGAAAGTTTATTGATCGGTCTGAGCCAGATGGCGCGAAAGAAAGACCCTGAAGCGGCGCTCAAGTTGTATAAGCACGCGATGAAGGTGTTCTTATACGGGATTGCGGACAGGTAAATAGCAGTTTCTGCTAAGATTTCGAAGAAAAAACCGTTGTTTTGATGCAATACAAAACGAACGTTCAGTATAAATCAAAGAAAAGGATGATCAACCTCCATTACGTCAGGCTGATCCATTTGCAGAATCCAGGAGGAATTTTTATGTCGCTTATTTTAAGAAACAGGGGAGCCATGCTCCTGCTCATGTTGAACATATTTCTCGTTTTCACGGGAATAGGTCTCGTTGTGCCGATTATGCCCACTTATATGACGGAGCTTCATATTAGCGGGAGCATGGTAGGGATGCTCGTTGCGGCGTTTTCCCTGACCCAACTGTTATTCTCCCCCTTTGCGGGCAGGTTGTCCGACACCTTGGGCCGGAAGAAAATCATCGTTGCGGGGATGATTGTTTTTGCACTTTCCGAATGGCTGTTCGGAGCCGTTAGTGCACCCGTGCTGCTGTTTGCGGCTAGAATGCTGGGAGGAATCGGTGCTGCGCTGATCATGCCGGCTGTCATGGCTTATGCTGCGGACGTAACATCGAATGAGGAAAGAGCCAAAGGAATGGGATTCATCAATGCCGCGATTACCACCGGCTTTATTATCGGACCGGGGATCGGGGGATATATCGCGGAATTCGGCATTCGTGTCCCGTTCTATTCGGCGGCGGTAGCCGGTGCGGTTGCGGCTGTCATCACGCTGTTTATTTTGCCTGAATCGTTGACGGCCGAGCAGCGGGCGGAAGCCCGTTCCGATGCCGGACCGAAGCAGAGCCTGATAACCCAATTATTGAATTCGGGACGGGAAGTCTACTTTTTCAATTTAATTATCGTGTTCGTGCTGGCTTTCGGGCTAGCCAATTACGAGACGGTATTCGGCCTGTTCGTGGATCATAAATTCGGATTTACCCCCAAGGACATCGCTTTTATCATTACATTCGGCTCCATTTCCGGTGCTGTCGTGCAGGTCACGGTATTCGGCTGGATTTTGAACCGCTTCGGGGAGAAGCGCGTGATATCGCTTTGCCTGCTTCTGGCCGGATTGTTCGTTACCCTGACTCTGTTTGTGTCCAGCTACTGGTTGATCGTCGCGGTTACATTTATTGTATTTTTGTCGATCGATATTTTGCGTCCGGCGGTGGGCACGCAGTTGTCCAAGATGGCCGGGGAACAGCAGGGGTATGTTGCGGGGTTGAACTCGGCATATACCAGCTTGGGCAATATCGCCGGACCGATTGTCGCGGGTTTTCTGTTTGATTTCGATGTCAATTTTCCATATGTGGCAGCTGCTCTTGTTCTCCTTCTTTGCTTCGTGCTTTCTCTTAAAGCCGGCAAGGATCGGGGGATGTCAACGCCCATGGAAGCCGATAACAAGGTGAATATGTCCATGAAATAAGTTCGCCTGCGACGGAAATAGATCCTAAGCATACAAATAGCGCCCTTTCAGGACCTTATTCTCTCCAATAGGTGAGGCAATAGAAAATAGCGTCCTTTTGGGGCGCTATTTCTCTACAAATCGGTCAAATGACCGCTCAATGGCCGGTTCCTCATAAATAAAGGCCCGGAAGTTCACTATTTCTTGCAAACTAACCAAAAAGCGCAAAATAGCGATCAAAAAGGCCGCTATTCCGGCATAGCAGATACGGGTAAGGCCCAGGCTCGTTTCATTTTTGTAGATAAGCGGGCATTTTCGGCATTTCATGTAAACATCGGTATAACTAATTGTTTTGTTATGTATTAAAATGGATAACAACTGAATCTGCTTCATGATTTTGGAAAGGGAGAAACATCATGGCTCAACTTATTTTTGATCCGGCAGGCTACACGGTGACCGAAGGGACGGAGGCCGTGGAATTGCTGGCCAAGGAATTCGCCTTGCTGCAGTTTCTGTATGAACATCGGGGCCAAGCGTTTTCGCGCGAGCAATTGCTGGACCGGGTGTGGGTGCTGGAATATCCGGTAGAGCGCACGGTGGACGATCATATTTACCGGCTAAGAAAAAAGCTCCATCGCTGGGAGCATATCCAAATCAACACGATTCGGGGGTACGGTTACAGCCTCGTCATCGCCGAGCCTAAAGGTGTGGACAATCCATCCATGCACGACGAAGAGATTCAGACCGCCGTGCGGGGGCTATTTGAAAAGTACCATTTGCTCGGTCAGGGAAAGTCGATCATGGCACTGGCGGCTCAGCATGAGGTTCTGGGATTTGAAATCGATGCTTATTACCGGAGGTATATCCGGTTTATTCAAGCCGACATCACATGGTTTTTGGAGACCGGCGAGCTCAGCCCGGGGGAACGGTTATACGGATTGCTCCTTCTTCTCGGATCTACCTCGCCCGATTCCGCCCGAGTGCTCAGTTATTGTGAGGCGGCGCTAAAAAAGGGCTTGATGACCCCCGAACAGCACAGGGAAATGGAAATCCTGAATATTTTGGAGGTATATGCCGACGCGGGACAGCCCGAGAAGGCTATCGAACGTTTTGAACGTACCCGCCGTGTGGTGGAGCATGACGGTTTGACCGGCTTCGTCATGCCCGTCGCGCTGATGGAAATGTACGTCCACCTGGTTGCCGGAAACTGGAACGAGGCCGACCAGACCTCGGCCAGACTGGAGCGTTTGCTTGAAAAAGAGCCTTACATTAGAGAGATAGGCAGGCATAGCGTGTTTAAGGGGCTGCGGCTTGTTTCGGACGGCCGGGAACGGGAAGCTGAAAAGTGCCTGGATGAGGGGCTGGAAGTGCTGGGCATGTCTCAGCATATGCCGCTTTATCTAGGCGCGATCAACCAGATAAATCTGTTTTTGCGGCGCCGCTGTCCGGAGTCTCCATTGGTGCGTAAGTATGCCTACTTATTTGAGTCCGTCGAGAAGGAATTTCATCTGTATACGCTTCGCCCTGCCATGGAACGATCCATTGTGGAACTTCTAGGCCCGATTTCATAATCTCATCTGATAATCCTCTGACATTCGGCGGTTAATCTGCTAGGTGAAACAAGATACCGATTGATGAAGGATGGAGGGATTGGTAAATGGCATCGTCGTCCCGCTCCGGGTTGTGGTCGATCCGCAACTACCGGAGCATGTTTTCCGCCTACGCGCTCGCCTCGTTCGGCGACTGGTTCGACGCGCTGGCGATCCAGGTATTGGTCGTTTACCGCTGGGGCATCGACCCGTTTTTGATCGCGCTTATTCCGGTATGCATGGCGCTGCCGTCCGTTTTGTTCAGCTCCTTTGCGGGTACGCTGGCAGACCGGGTACAACAGGCCAAGCTGATGATGTTCTGCGATCTGCTGACCGTACTCTTGACGGTCGGCGTGTTGTTCGCTCCGAATTTTGCGTGGCTGCTGCCGCTGCTGGCCTTGCGGGCCATGGCCGGCGTATTTCATGTGCCGGCCCAGCAGGCGCTGACCCGCCGGGTTGTTCCTGCGGATTTGTTGCTGCAGGCGACCTCCTATAACGGCTTGGTAGGTCAAGGTTCGAAGGTGGCCGGGCCCTTGCTGGGCGCGGTAACGCTTGCCGCGTTATCTCCGCAGGCCTGTATCGTGATCAATATGGGAGCGAGACTGTTGTCCGCCCTGTTGCTGCTGGGATTATGGCGCGTACCTCGAAATTCCGCGGTACAAGAGGAGCAGACCGAAAAAGGACAGACTCCGAAACAAAGTTTCTGGAGCGAATGGAAAGAAGGCTGGGCATTTCTTTGGCACCGTAAAGTAGTGTTTCATACCGTGATCTTCGGTTTCATAGGGTTGGCGGCGATTTTGATGGTGGATTATCAGTTCCCGACCCTGTTTAAGTCTATTTCACCCGACAATGAAGCGTTGACCGGCCAGGTGGTTGCCGCGATCGGGGCTGGCGCCGTAGGCGTGATTATTTTGTTGAACCGGCTAGGCAAGATTAATTATGGCTGGGGGCTCGGCGGGGGCTGCGGATTGATCGGCCTTGGCGTCGCATTGCTGGGCTTATGCCCTCCGGGGAGCCGTCTTCTTTGGCTGCTGGGGTTTGGATTGTTGATCGGAGTCGGCAACGGGATGTATATTCTGACCCAGAATTATATATTGCAAAAGGAAACCTCGCCGGAGGTCGTCGGACGCGTGTTCGGCATTCAGAATACGATGAACAGCATCGTGATGCTGACTGCACCCCTGGTTGGGGGCCTGTTAATCGGTGCGGTTTCCGTCGGAACGGCCTTCATGTCAATTGGCGTGGCAATGATCTTTATTGGCCTGCTCGGGGGATTATTGCGCCGTCTGCTGTGGCCTCAAACGGAAGTAACAGCATCAGGCTCCTCCGGATCCGAACCCGGTACCCTAAACCAGAGTCAACTCGGGAATTCATGATCTTTTTACCAATTCCAAGCAGGAATTTATGAAAGTTACAGGGAATAATTAGAAAATAAAGCTAAATCTGCGATTTGAAGGAGTAAGTGAAGTGCGGATTATTTATATTCTGATGTTCCTGTCGCTTTGGTCCCTGGGGCTGTTTATTTTACTGCACAGAACAAGGTCCAACATTTGGATCGGATTAACGATCTTGCTTGGAGGTTCGGCCAGTTACGCGTTCAGCATGCATCTGTCGATTATGCCCGTGTTTGCTGACGCCGCGTGGCTGCCCCCGTTTATTAGCCGGTTACTGTACCTTTCAACGGTGATCGGGATGAACATCTATTTCTTTGTATTGCCTTATGTGTTTAGCATGGGCGGATTATGGCTCAACGAGAAAATGTCTTCCCGTTGGAAATGGGGTTTGACGGGGTTGCTCTTTTCGGGGATGGTGCTGCTGCTGGGAACCCATTTGCGGAGCGGTCCCTGGAACATCTTTGAAATCGGCCGCTTCCGCTGGTGGGACGGAATGTTCGTCGCGGTCGGCTGCCTTTTTTATTTGCTGGCTTACTTCCGCGAAAAAAATGAATTAAGAAGGCGCAGCCAACGGCGAACGCTGTTGTTTCCGCTCGTGATGATCTGGGCTTTTATGTCCGATTACGTAGGCTTCGACTATTTGGAGCTTGGTTGGTGGTCTTTTGATCTGCGAAGCAATGGAATGTGGCAGGCCAACTTCATCGTGATCCTTGCTACCGTCGCCGTTGTTCTCTTCTTTACGGTCCGTTACGGATTTCTCGGCATCAAGCTGCGGATCGAGCGGGAAAGGATCGATTACTCCATTCGCACCCTTACGATGGGCGTGTCCATTCTGAATCATTCCATCAAGAACGAGATTCAAAAAATCGACTATCTGGCCGAGAAAAGCAGGACTCTGCTCTCGGCGGGGCAGTCGGAAAAGGCCGTTCAAACGATCGGTCAAGTCCATGGGCTGACAGCGCATTTGCTTCATATGGTAAACCGGATCAAGGAAAAAGCGGAGGATGTGGTGCTGGATGAGAACCAGCATGAGGTCCGTAAGCTGCTGGACGAAGCTTTGACCTCCAGCGGAACGCTTACGGAGAATGGCGCGGTCAGCCTGTCCGTTTCCTATGGAGCCGAAGGAATATTAACCTGCGATGCGGTGCATATCCGAGAGACGCTCTCGAATCTGATCCGCAATGCCATTGATGCGATGCCGCCCGGCGGCGGAGCGGTAGAACTGCACACTTCGGCTACCCGCAAGGAATTCAGGATCGAGGTCAGAGACAATGGTGCGGGCATTCCCCCGGAACACCTGGCGAAAATCTTCGAACCGTTCTTTACCACCAAGAAAAACGCGCTCAATTACGGGCTCGGACTCTCCTATTGCAGCAGCGTGATGTCCAAACACGGAGGCAGGCTTTCCGTGGCCGAGAGCGAACCCGGCAAAGGGACGACGATCATGCTTCATTTCCCCAAATACAAGTTCAAACCGGAGTCCCCGGCGCAAAGCCTCAAGTTTCCCAGAGAGCACCGCCGGCTGGATCACCTGAATCCTTCGTAAAAAGTCTTAATCCATCTTGAAATGGGTGAGTTTGTTCTTGATGCTGCGCAGTTGGGTTTTAATCGTGTTGGTCGACTTGTGCAGACGCTCGGATATTTCCCGTTTGCTCAGCCCGCTCCGGCGCAGCTCGAACACCTCGCGTTCTGTCGGCGACAGTTCCATCAGTTGAACTTCGCTCCGCATCGCCCGGGCGGCATCGGGATGAATGGAAGCCCGGCCGCTATTGGCCTCGCGGATCGCATGCAGGATATCCCGGTAACTCGACTTGTTTATGTAATTCATGGCGCCTAGCCGGAAGGACTTCATAATCACTTCGGCTTCGGTGATGGAAGTCAGCATGATAATTTTTACGGAACGGTTTCGTTCCTGGTGCAAAATTTGTTCGGCGGCGTCCAGCCCGTCCAGATTGTTGCCCGTCAGGTTAATATCCATCAGAATTATGTCCAGATCCTGGCGCGAAGCCAGCTCAATGGCTTCCTCCTTGGTTGCGGCGACCCCGGCCACCATGATGTCAGGCTCGTCTGCCAAATCTCCACTAATATGTTCCCGCCAAAAGGAATCGTCCTCCACCAGCATGACCCGAATTCGCTCCATGAATATAAACCCCTCCGCATCTTACAGATGTTTACAATTAAAACTAGTATATCAGCGACTGCGACAAAAAGGTAGGATGAACCTCTTTCACCCCCAGGTGAAGAAAGTTCATCCTATTCGCCGTTTCACGCCCGGCCTATAATCCGAAATGCAGCCTGCCAGTGAATGGGCTGAACAATGAGACGGAAGGCGAGTGATTAAATTCAAAGCTTAACTTGAAAGGTTGCTTTATCCGAAACACCGGCCGAAAGGAGAGCGATGCGATATGTCTTTGGCCGAAGAAGTTGGCGGGCTCGCGGAAGTGATCGCCGCAAAGTACCCGGAAGCCGCCGTTCACCGCTTCCAGGAGCCGGCTATGCCGGCGGCGGGAGAGTTTGCGGTCACCGTGAAACAGGAGACCCGGCGGAGCGAGACGCGAAGCCACACGCTGGTCGAACGGCAGTATACGATAATTTGCTATGCCCAGGATGCGGAAACGGCGGTTCTTACTCTGGAGGCGCTTAGCCGCAGCATCATGAACGAAGGCGCGAATGCCGGGGACGCACCCTTGGTACCTGTCCGGGCGGAGTCGTTCACCATCGATGCCCCGGAGAAACTGGACGGCGGGCTGCAGAAGTGCAGCGGCACGATTCTGGTTCGTGCGAGAGAATCCGTAACATTCGGGAATCACGAAAAAATAGGCAAGGTAGAAATGCGCTTGACGACAATTAATTTGAAAGGTGGCATGAAATAATGGGTGGAACATGGGATCCGATCAGTTTACCGGTACGTCCGGGTCTGTATATTAATTTTGTGGAGGCGGCCGCGGCGCAAATCAAGGGCGGTACGCGGGGGACGGTAGGCCTGCCGTTATTCCAATACGGAGGAGCGGAAGCGGGCAAGTTTTACACGATCGAGAAGGAAGCGGAAGCGGTAGAGCTGTTCGGTGCCGCCGCGGTCGATCCGATTCGTCTGGTTCTTCAAGGCGGTGCGAAGGAAGTGCTTGTGTATACGGTTCCGGCTGAAGCAGGCGGTGCTGTTACGTCGGCTACGTATACGTCTATCCGGGACGTATTCAGTTCGCGGCAGTTCAATGTGTTTGTTTTTCCGGATCATATTCCGGCGGAAGAACAGAAGGCGACTCAGATTTGGTGCAAAGACAACCGCGAGGATGAAGGCAAGCATTTCGTTGCCGTGTTCGGCGGTTCTGCTGATGATGACCTGGATCCGGCCATCGGCAATCAACGTTCCGTCGATCTGGCCGACGATTATGTCGTCAATTTGATTTCCGGCGCGGATATCGGCGGAAACGTATACAGTTCATCCCGGTACGCGCCTTACATCGCCGGGCTGATTGCCGGAACCGGAATCAATAAGTCCATCACTTATGCACCTGTGCGAGCTAATGACGTTACCAAGCGGCTCAAGAATAGCGAAGTCAACGAGTCGCTGCAGAAAGGTTCGCTGGTGCTGGTGCATGACGGAGAGAAAGTGAAAGTGGAGCAGGGGCTTGTAACGAGCAAGAAAAAAATCCGGGCCATGCGGGCGCGTCAAGCCATCGCGACCGATATTCCCAAAGCGGCAGGCGAAGCTTACATAGGGAAGCTCGACAATAACGCCGACGGGCAGGCCGCACTGATTTCTGCCGTCAAAGCCTATCTGGAGCGTCTGGAGCTGAACAATGTGCTGACGGATATCGTCGTTGCTCTCGACCCGGACCGGAAGTCCGAAAGGGACACGGTTTACCTGCTGATCGGCTTCACGGAGATCGACAGCATGGAACGGATTTTGCTTACGGTCAAAGTTTAATTTTGGATTTTTGTTACTTTTATTTAATTAGGAGGGGTTTATGTGCTGGATTCAACCCGTGTAATTAATGGGACTTACGGATACGTGTATTACGATGGAAGATGGCTGACCAACATCAAGTCGGCGGAGGCGAACGTGGAGATCACCAAGGAGGAAATCAAACGTTCCGGCACGCGCTGGACCGCGCATAAAGTGACCGGGCTCAGCGGATCGGGCACGATCACCGGCTACAAGGTGACCTCCGAGTTCGTCGAACTGATCGGTCAGATCGCCGACGACAGCAAGGGGACGTTCGCCACGGAGCTGATTCTGAAGCTGGAGGATCCGGAATCGTATGGAGCGTATCGGGTGCGGCTGAAAGGCGTCACATTCGATAAAATTCCGCTTATGCACTTCGAGGTCGGCTCCATCGTGGAGGAGGAGCTTCCGTTCAATTTCACCGGTTATGAGCTCATGGATAAGCTCGTGGCCGAATAAATCATAGAAGTCCGGAATCGGCAGGAACCCGGCTTGTACCTGATTTTCCCGTCCGGGTTCTTCGCCATTTCTCATCATGGGGAGACACGAATAACCAAAAAAAAGGAGACCGATCACGATGGCGATTACGGATAACAGACAAAGCAGCGTACTACAGGCGCTTTTAAGCGCGGACAGCAAACCGACGAAGGACATTCCGATGAAACGGCTGGGGGTTGATTTCCAAATCCAGGCCTTGGACGGAAAGACGATCAACAAAATTCAGGAGCAGTGCACGCATTATGTAGGCAAAGGCCAAAAACGGGAAAAGGTGATGGACGAAGAGCAATTCGGGGCGCTCGTTATTCAAAAAGCCTGCCTAATCCCGGATTGGTCGGCTAAGGAGTTGATCGAAAAATACGGAACGCCGACGGAAGCGATCCTGGGCTTGCTGCTCGCGGGCGAAATTGCGAAGCTGTCTGCGGAAATCTTGGAAATCAGCGGTTTCGACAGCGATGAAGACGAAATAAAAAACTGATCAAAGCGGGCGGTGAGGCCTTTCTGCTGCATCTCATTTTTCAGCGTCATCATATTTCACCGGACGAGATGTACAACAAAGACGAGAACGTGAAGCGATTCATGTACGCTTCGATGATGCTGCAACTGGAAGAAGAAGAAAAGATGCGTAAGGAGCAAGAGCGGGCTGCCCGCAGAACGAGGCCGTAGATTCGTTTTAGTCAGGAGGTGAGGACGCTGAGCAACTTTCACAATAAAAACAATGCAAATGACTATGTTACGAGTAAAAGCATAAACAACTTGAAGAGATACAATAAAGCGATGAGCGAACTTCAGACTCGCACCAAAGCCATCCATGATTTAAGCAGTATGGCGAAGGCAAGCGAACAGATGTGGAAAGCAGGCAGTTTGGGCAGTATGATGACCGGCTTATCCAAGCTGGAGACTATGGCCGGTTCTGCACTTTCAACGGTCAGCGGCGGGTTTAAGAAGGCTTGGAGTTCGGCCAAACAAAGTGCCGGCAGTGCGCTCAAGGTGATTGGCGACAAGTTTGCAAAGTGGAAGGGCACATCTAAACTTTACGGTTATATAACCAAGTTGAGAGAGCCTTTGGGGAAATTGGCAACCGATCCGATTTCATTTGGTAATAAAAATCAGGAGTCTGCAGGTGCACAAAACGCAGCTCAAGAAAGCGGTGGCGGTGGCGGCGCCATGGATTTGCTCACTACGGCTAAAGACAAAATTATAGAGGCGGCCCAATCCTACAGCGATGCTTATGGTGTACTTAGATCAACCTCCGGGGCTTCCAGACAGGAACTGGTCAAACTTGCCCAGTCTTTTCAGACAGTAGGGGGACAGGTGCCTCAAAGCCTAAGTGAAGTCGGCAAAGCTATGGGGATATTGAGCCGGGAGACTTCGCTAACCGGAAAAGATCTGGAGGGTTTAACCAAGATGCTCTTGGATGCTTCAAGATTAACCGGTGGCGATAGCGCCCAAGCAGCTGAATCGGCAACTTCAGCCATGTCTGCATGGGGGTACACGGCCAAGCAAGGCGAGGTGATGCTAGAGCAATTTTTCGCCGCAAGCCGGGCAGGAAAAGTGGACATGATCGAATTAATGAAGCAGATGGGACAGTTTGGCGAACCTCTAAAAGATATGGGGGTCGGTTTTAATCAGTCGATGGCCCTCATGGCAAAGTGGCAAAAAGACGGATTGAACCCGATTGGAGACGTGCTTAAGGATCCTAAAAAGCTTCCCGCTGGCGGGTTCGCTGAAATTGCCACAAAAATCCGGGATGCCAAGACAGCTACAGAAGCAATGCAATATGCAACAGGAATCTTCGGGAAAAAAGTCAGTGAAGATCTAGTAACGGCATTAAAGGGAGGGAAGGTAGAGTTTAATGGTATTCTTGCCTCCATGAATCAGTGCAAGGATGGAATGTTAAGTCAGGGACAGACTCTTGAAACTTTTGGGGATCGCTTCGGAGCTTTACAAAATCGGCTGACCATAGCACTCGCTCCACTTGGAGATCTTCTACTCCCATTTATGGCAGCGATGGTTGGGGCACTTGAGTTTTTTATGGAGTATGCGGATATTATGGGTGCCGTTCTTTTGGGGGTAAGCACTGTGTTGCTGGCTGTATTTGCACCTGCTTTAGTTGCTTCGGCAGCGGCTTTATGGGCTAATGCCCTTGCTGCGATAGCCCTTGCGGTACCATTTGCGCCTCTTATTCTTGCATGCTTGGCAGTAGGAGCCGCGTTCGGTGCGATTGCCTACCTTATTAAGTATCATATGGAGGACATCAAGAATATTATCCATGTTATCACAGAGGGGATTATGACGGCTTTTAATACGGCCGCAGAGAGTATTAAAAGCGCGATTAGCAGTTCACTGGAGTATGTATTCGGTAAAATCAACCAAGCCCAAGCCCTTTGGGACAGCTTCTTTGGGGATGGCGGTCAGGCCTCCGTAAACCTAAATACCGAAACTTCGAACAGCGGCCCGCCATCCAGCCACTACCACGGCCTCGACTACGTCCCTTATGACGGGATGATGGCCCGGCTGCATAAGGGCGAACGCGTGATGACGGCGAGTGAGAACAGGGAGTATTCCGGAGGCGGGGGCGCATCGATTTCGATTTCGGGGAACACATTTAACGTACGTCAGGAATCGGACATTGATACGATTGCCCGAGCGCTGGCCCGCGAGATCAAAGCGGCGGGAGGATTGATGGCGTAATGGTGTCTTTACAATTTTGGCTGAAGACCATGGATGAAAAGGATTGGTTGCGGTTGCCCGTCAATCCCGAACAGATCTCGATAAAAAGTTCATATGGCTACGAAGATGTTCAGGTCACCCAGCTTGGTGAGTATACGGTGATTGGTGAGGCGGTGCTGCGTGAGTTTTCCTTCGGGTCTTTTTTTCCGCGGGACTATCACCCAGGGTATTGTGAGTATGAAGGCTTCCTCAAACCTTGGGACATTGTGGCGAAGATTGAAAACTGGCGGAAATTGCGCAAACCTCTTCGTCTGGTGGTTACCGGTACGCCAATTGAGTGTCCGGTGACCCTACGGTCTTTTCAATACAGCGAGCGTGCCGGGAATCCTGGCGATGTATTTTTTGAAATGGAATTCAAGGAATATAAGGAAGTAAAGTTCCGCCAGGTGGAAACCTCCGGCTCGGGAAAGGCCATGGTCATCACGGGGGAACATCGTCCAGATACCAAGATTCCCCCGGCATTTTATACCGTGGTTCCACGAGATACGTTATGGAAAATCGCTCAGCGAACGTTAGGAAACGGAGATCGGTGGAAGGAAGTCTATACGGCTAATGAAAAGATAATCGGCAAAAACCCGGATAAACTCTATCCCGGACAGAAGCTGGTGATTCCGTCATGAACTGGAGCGTCACTTACAAGGATCAGAAGCAAAACGTCTATTTGGATCCGATCGTCAAGTCGGTTAATTGGTCCGGCGATATCAAGCAGGCGGCCCGGAAACTCGTCGTGGAGATATCCAATACGGGAGATCTTCGGGAATTATTCATGACGCTTGAGAAGGGCGCAGAGCTGCGGCTGATCTTGAATGGGAAGCAGGAGTTGTTTCGCGGCGTTTTGTTTGCGGATCAAATCAACACAAAGGGGCAAATGACATTAACGGCTTACGATGAGAATATTTACCTGACCAAAAGCAAGGATACGAAAATTTTTCGCGGACAATCCGCTTCGGTCATCATCAAACGGCTGTGTAATGAGTTTTCTATTCCGACGGGAGAAATTCACGATACGGGTTATGTTATTCCGAAGCTGGTTTTTCGTGAAAAAACGCTCTTTGAGATGATGGTGACCGCCCTCACCGAAACCCAGAAACAAAACGGACAACATTTTTTGATCACCTCGAAGAAAGGCAAATTACAGTTGCTATCCAGGAAAGAGCAGGAAGGGAAATGGGTCCTGGAAAACGGGGTGAATTTGCTTGATGCCAACTACTCGCAATCCATTGAGGAAACTCGTACCCAGATCAAAGTAATAGGAGGAGATGTGGAGAAAAAAGAGATCTCAGCGAGCGCGAAGAACGGGGAGCTCATTAAGCGATTTGGAGTTATGCAGCATTTGGAGAAGCCTGAAAAGGATATGACCAAATCTCAAATAGAGCAGCGGGCCAAGCAATTGTTGAAGGATTTGGCGACTATTGACGATCAGGCCCGAATTGAATGTCTTGGTATTCCGGAAGTGGTTTCCGGCTCTTGCGTATATGTTAAGGAATCGGTGACGGGGATTATCGGCGGTTATTATATTTCGGCCGATGAACACCGGTTTGAAAACGGGAGTCACACCATGTCCCTAACGTTGTCGGCAACCGATGACATTCCAAAGATGGAATATAAGGAAGAGAAAGGGGCCAAGTGATGGAACGCATAGAGGGCTCTGGTGCAAGTCAGTTGGTTCAGTTGATCCGGACCATCGGATACAATACCGAAATTACCTTTGAATTGGCCACGGTCACGTCTGCACCACCTCGGTTGAAAATCAAGGTGGATCATATGAACGTGGAGCTGGAGAAGGATGATTTGATCGTGGTTCAGTCGCTGGCGAAGCATACTCGGATTGTGAATCTGAAGAGTGTAGGGAAAACGGAAGTAAGTTCATCATCTCCTACAATCGGATTTACTTTGCTCCAGGACGGCAATGCGCAAACCCATGAATTGAGTTTTTCATCTGTCAAGCTTGCCTCCGCCGACCAAACGGTTCAAGGAGCCGAGCTGGAGTTCACAGACGAACTCAAAAAAGACGACCGCATCGTCGTCGCGGGCATCAACCAGGGGCAAACCTATATTATTTTGGATCGGGTGGTGAGATATTAATGGCATTGTCACCGCTTCATAGCAGTGAAGAGCGATTTGTGGAACTGGAGCCCGCCCCGTTCCCTTCACAAACTTATATGCTGGATTTTGAATCAGGCCAGGTCACGGAGAAAATCATTGACGGCCAGGAAGCGATCAAGCAATTCATCCAGAAGACCATATTAACGGCTCGCTATCGCTATCTAATTTATAACAGCCAATATGGCTGTGAAATTGAAACTTTACTGGGACAGGACATTTCTCCTCAATTGCTGAACAGCGAAATCACCCGAGTGATAACCGAAGCGCTTAAGGAGGATGATCGAATCCAGGCTGTCGAGCCATTACAGATCGAAAGGGAAAGCGATAAGCTGTTTGTCACATTTACGGTAATAACTGCCGAAGGAGCTTTTGAGCAGGAGGTGAGCATTTAAAATGTTTGAGAGTCAGACAAAGGAAGCGATTCTGGATCGGATGCGAAACGCCTCCCCGGAAGGTATCGATACGCGGCAGGGTTCTATAACTTATGATCTGTTATCGCCCGCTGCGATCGAATTGGCTCATGCTTATATAGCATTGGGGAATGTGCTGAAATTCGGCTTTGCCAGCCCGGAGCAGCCGTCCGAGTTTTTGGATTTAAGAGCGGCAGAGTTTGGGGTCATCCGCCGCCCAAGCGAGAAGGCAACAGGGGAAGTAGTTTTTACGGGAGAAGAAAATACCGTTATTCCCCAGCGGACCTTCGTTTCCACCGACGAAGAGGAAGCGGTTGTTTTTGTAACTACCGAAGAAGGCGTTATAAAGCAAGGGACCGCTAAAGTAAAGGCTGAAGCGACGGTTGGCGGCGTACGAGGAAATGTCGATACCGGCCGAATCAAGCTGATGCTGGGAAATTTGACAGGTGTTGTGTCCGTGACCAATCCTGAAGAATTTATTAATGGAGCCGAAACGGAGTCCGACGAATCGCTCTTGGGCAGATATTTTGACCGGGTCCGAAGACCGGCGACGAGCGGAAATGCCTGGCATTATCGCCAGTGGGCTCTTGAGGTTGCGGGAGTGGGCGACGTTAAGATCTTTCCTACATGGAAGGGTGGGGGCACTGTAAAACTGTCAATCTTGGCGGAAGATAAAAGGAAGCCTAATGATGAAATTATCAGAAAAGTTATGAATGCGGTAAACGAACGCCGCCCGGTGGGAGCGGAGGTTACGGTTAGCGGAGCGGAGGAAGTGAAAATCAACGTATCGGCTCGCTTAAGCTTGGTCCCGGGGGCGGATTTGGCAGCGGTCAAAACGTTATTCGAAAATAATCTGGAACAGTTTTTAGCGGATATCGCCTTTAAAACGAAAACCGTTTCTTACAATCGTATATTTGGTCTGCTGCTGGATATTGATAAAGTGGACGATTTTCAGGATTTGACGATTAACGAGGTAAAAGGAAACTATGCCATAGAAGAAGATCAGGTAGCGATCGTCGGGGCGGTGGATTTCGTTGTCTAATGATTTATTTGAGTTGAAACGGGATATCTCAAGAGATATGCTTGATTATTTACCCCACTACTATGCGCTTCACGATAATGACGATAAGCCTGGGATCGCCGGAAATTTGATTCGTCAGGAAACGAACGAAATAATCGGGTTTAACCATCTAATTTTGGATGTTCTTCGGCAGTTTTTTATTGAACATGCAAGCTGGGGACTTGCTCGTTGGGAAAATCTCTGCGGAATTCCGGTTGATGAGAGTAAGCCTTATGATCAAAGACGCTCGGTCATAAAGTCGAAGCTGCGAGGAGCGGGCACAGTAACGCTTGAGGTCATCAAGAATGTGGCGGATTCGTTCGAGAACGGAGAGATCAAAGTAGAGGAGATTTTCTCCAAATACCAGGTTGTCATTACATTTATCGACACACGGGGAAAGCCCGCGAATGAACCGGATATGCGCACCGCTTTGCGTGAAATTATCCCGGCTCATCTTGAACTGGCGTTTCATTACACATATTTGATTTGGGATGAACTGGATGCGGCAGATTTGACCTGGGATGAGCTTGAGGCGCTGAACATGACTTGGGATGAATTGGAAATATGGAAACCTAACAAGCGTAAAGAGAGGAGAGATTAAGATGCGGAAACTGCCTAGCGGGCTAACAGCTTTCGAGCCCTTGGATCCAGTCAGGAGAGAAGCGCAAAATGCGAATATCGAAACCATTGATAAGCTGTTTGACAACAGCAACGGTCACCGGCACACGGGGAAGCCGGGAGACGCTCCGCAAATTGGTAAAGAAGGAATAGCGAGCGGAGCTATTGAACGGCATCATTTTAGAAACGGTAAATTAAGCGAGAATGTTGCCCTTTACAAACCAGTTTCGGTGACAAGTGGAGTAGTTATGGGACTGCCGACAGTATCTTATTATACAAAAAATAATCAATCCCAGGATGATAAACACTGTTGGTATCTTGCGGAAGCCCATAATTATCCAGCCCAAATGACGTTAGAGCTGAAGGGACTCTATAAAATTGATGCGATATCTTTTGACTTGATTGATGGACCAAACCCGGTAAATATAAAAGTGGAAATTGGTTATAACATGGCAGACTGGAAAGTCGTTGCAGAGCGTGATTTTGACCCTTACGACAACCTGTTCCTACCTGTTACGGATAGCGATCAATACAGTCATGTCCGTATTACCATAAATAAACCGACATGGGAAAAATTCAGCTTAAAAATTACTAAGCTGGCAGTTTATAGTCAAGATACAGTCGGAAACGAAAATGATCCTTTAGAAGATCGCAGAACCTGGGGGTTAACCGCCAGGCTGCAAGGAATGATTGGAGTTACGGACTATCCCTTATATGATTTTGGGGACTCTGTAGCGCTAACCGGACATTGGTTTATTATCAATCCGGTTACTAATGCATCTATATGTATATACGGGGATGCGAATAAAAAATATCCGTTAGCAAACGGGGATTATCTTTATATTGATTTCAAGTATTTTTCTTCAAATCAGGATGGAGGAATGTACCCGGCCGCAGGGAAGAGAAAAGATTTTTTGGCGCCGCTTACTCCCTATGAATATCCCGATAGGTTGATTCTGATGATTCGTTCCAGCGGAAAACTTTACTTTAGTCCGTTAATTAATCCACTCGTAGAGAAGCGAGCGTTTGCCCAAGCCTTAAAGCAGTCTAATGAGGAGACCTTGGGAATTGAAACGGTAGGGGAATTAATGGGTAAGGGAATCGGTAAAAAGGTACAACGCGGGTTAACGGAATTCCCCGCCAGTTTCGATAAATTCACTTCGACCAAGATGAACTTGCCAATTTCACCTGTACAAACCGATAAGGCGTATTTGAGCGTCATTCCAATAGATCCGAATTATGACGGATACATTTACGACGGTTCTCTTAAAGGACGATTCGTTAGTAATAACGAGATAGAAATTACGATAGGAAACGCCTCTGACAGTAGAATGATCGCTTGGGAGGTCATCGAATATGTCTAATTATTATGCACAATTAAACGAGGAAGGCAGAGTTATAGGATTGAGTGATCTTTCCGAACCAACTGAAGCCGACAATATGATCCCTATTGAAGAGGCGCACTTCAACATTCCTTTACTTTTGCGGATGCGCTATATGGACGGAACTTTCACGGGAACGGTATCGAATTTAAAAGCGAACAAAGACAGCATCGTGTCGGACGGGGCTGAGATACTAACTGTCGAGCTTACAGTAACGGATTGGCGGGGGGAAATTCAGGAGGATTTCAGCGAAGAAGTACAACTGGAAATGAACGACCTTCAGCAGTCGATCAGCGTTTCCAAGGGCCAAGCTGCTTTTACGATCAGTAGTGAGGAACCGGGAGAATTCCGGCTGAGAACTTTGGGGTTGGATCGCAATGCCGAGTTAAAGGTGGTGGTAACTGATGGCAAGTAAAAAACCGCTCCCGAAAGCCGTGCATTTTCATATCCCGGCGGATCCGCTCCGGATCAAATCGGAGGAATTACGGGCACGACATAACGACAGGAAAGAACAGAGTCTGGAAGGATTCAAAGCTTCGGATGTAACGAATGAAATGCTTTATGACATGCTTTTAGATCTGCATGAACGTCATGATTTGCTCGAAAGCAGGCTGGGACAATTGCTTAAATCAATGCCGCGTCGTTAATCAGCAACGAATCTATAAGCTCAATTACAGGCTCTCAACTTGTTCCTTTGAACAAGAGCGGGAGCCTTTACTTTTATATTGGAGAAGATGATGCATTCAAAGGGATTGACAAATTATCAGTTTATAACTAAACTGATAAAAATCCACCTTATAGGGGAATTGAAATGAACAACAACGAAACTCGCGGTCTTAGCCGCTTTGAGGAAAAACACGAGGGAAAGCTTGGCTTACTGATATGGTTCCGAATATCACGGATTTATAACCGCAGCCTTCGGTCTTCCAACCAGCATCTGAAGCAATGGAATCTGTCGGTAGCCCAATTCGATGCGCTGGTTCAGATCGGCAGCCACCGGCGGCTAACGCAGCAAGATCTGGCCGACAAGCTGCTGGTGTCGAAAGGGAACATCACCCAACTGCTGACGAAGATGGAGGAGCTGGGCTGGATTAAGCGGGAGCAGGAATGGAAGAAAAAATGGCTGTCGCTGACGGAACAGGGATGGGAACTCTATCATGAAGCAGTTCCCGTACAGGAGCAATATCAGGCTTCGCAGTTTGCCGGGCTCAGCCGGGAGGAGAAGCATCAGCTTCTCGGGCTGCTTCGAAAAATACAAAAAAACCAATAATATCACGGAGGGATTTCGCTATGAGTATGGAATTTAAAGGCATTCATCATGTATCGGCACTTACCAAGACGGCTTCGGAAAATTTTAAATTCTACACGAAAATATTGGGCCTCCGGCTGATCAAAAAGACGGTCAATCAGGATGATATCTCCGTGTATCATTTGTTTTACGGAGACGAGGTAGGCAATCCGGGAACCGAACTGACCTTCTTCGAAATTCCGAACGCGGGGCGGAATGTCGATGGGAATAACAGTATCTCCGCGCTTTCGCTTCGCGTGCCGAGCGACCGGGCTTTGGAATACTGGTCGCAGCGTTTAACCGAATTTGAGGTCGAACATGAAGAAGTGAAACAGCGGGCGGGGCGGGCCACACTGGCTTTCAAGGATTATGAAGGACAGCGGTTGGTTCTCGTATCGGATGAAAACAATACCGGCGTTCCCGGCGGCAAGCCGTGGGACCGAAGTCCGGTTCCGGCCGAATTCGCCATCCTGGGATTAGGGCCGGTCCAACTGACGGTTGCCCAGCCAGAACTTACGATCTCGGTACTGACGGAGCTGATGGGTTTCCGCCGGAAAGGGCAGTATCCTTCTTTCGTGGAAGGACAACCCGACATTATCGTATTCGAGACGGGTGAAGGCGGCAGCGGTGCCGAGATTCATGTTGAGGAAAGAACCGACCTGTCGCCGGAACGGCTGGGGCGCGGCGGGGTGCATCACGTGGCGTTCCGCGTGGAGGACGAGGAGGAACTGCGGGCCTGGATCGAGCGCATACGGGGTGCCCGCTTCCCGAATTCGGGCTTCGTGGACCGCTTCTATTTCCGGTCGCTCTATTTCCGCGAGCCGAAAGGAATCCTGTTCGAGGTTGCGACGGACGGACCGGGATTTGCCACGGACGAAGACCCCGCCCATCTCGGCGAGTCGCTGGCGCTCCCGCCTTTCCTGGAGCCTAAACGCGCGCAGATCGAAGCTTACTTGAAGCCGCTCGACACCGTGCAATAAAAGGAAATCCGGGCGGAGGAATGGAAAAGATTAGCTATTGAACTCCCCGTAACGCTAACTATATGACAAGTGTCATATGAAAATAATGATGTTTGAGAGTACCCCTGATTTCTGAGCTTCTATATGATGAATATAGAAGCTCAGAGAAAGTGGGAATTCATATTGATTAACACAGATGCAAACAAGACGAAGCAGTTGCATAATGATGTTGCACCGTTTGCCAAATCTGATACGCGAATCAGTATTAAACAAATCATCAATACCATTCTCCCGTTATTCCTCATTTGGGGAGCCGGCTATGCGGTATTGCCGTATTCACCATGGTACACCGTATTATGTAGCGTTATTGCCTCAGGCTTCGTTGTGCGTACGTTCATTATTTTCCATGATTGTACACACGGGTCATTCTTCAAGAGCAAAAGAGCCAATGATATTGTCGGAAACATTACGGGGATCCTGACTTCCTTCCCCTACGAAAAGTGGAAACGCGAGCATACGCTTCATCACGCAACAAGCTCGAACTTAGATAAGCGCGGGATCGGCGATATCGATATGCTGACTGTGGATGAGTATTTGGCTAAATCGAAGCTTGGTCGTCTAGGGTACCGTTTATACCGCAATCCTATAGTGATGTTTGGATTAGGCCCTCTGTACATGGTGCTTGTCTTAAATCGATTTAACCGTAGTGGGGTACGTACCAAAGAGCGGTTGAATACTTATTTTTCAAATATCATGTTGTTGGCGGTCTGTACAGCTCTTATTCTGGCATTTGGCTGGCCTGCATTCTTACTTGTGCATGGTCTAACGTTATTGATCGCAGGGTCGATGGGGATTTGGTTATTCTATATTCAGCACACGTACGAGGATTCTTATTTTGAACATAATTCGAAGTGGGATTATGTCAAAGCGGCTGTTGAAGGCAGTTCTTACTATAAGCTGCCAAAATTGCTGCAATGGGTAACGGGGAATATTGGCTTCCACCATGTTCACCATTTGGCGCCTCGCGTACCGAACTATAAGCTGGAGGATGCTCATGAATCGATTCCGCCATTACAACAGGCAACCACGATCACGCTAAAGACGAGTTTAGAGTCGATTCGTTATAAGCTCTATGACCCTGAGCGGCATAAATTCGTAACGTTTAAAGAGGCTGCAAAGTTAGAAGTGACGCGCAATAAAGTGGTATTGACTAAAAAATATAGCTAGCTTATTGGAAGGGTGCCTCTACATAGGTAAGAGGTGCCCTTTTTGAGTTATAATGATTGATAAAGCGAACATAAGAAGCGAGGCTGTTATGCAAAAGTGGTACAGTATCATTCCTAAAAGTCCGATGTTAAGTATCTATCTGTGGATCATCGTCTGCATTATGCCCTTCTAC
This sequence comes from Fontibacillus forbon, assembly GCF_046559655.1. Taxonomy (NCBI): domain Bacteria; kingdom Bacillati; phylum Bacillota; class Bacilli; order Caryophanales; family Paenibacillaceae; genus Fontibacillus; species Fontibacillus forbon. Next base: position 84,532 of record NZ_JBKGFV010000007.1, read on the forward strand.
TTTATTATCCATATTATCCATTCGTTTTCATTGTGGCTCATTAGCGTAGCGGTGTTATTGATTATCCTGTATTTTTTAAGCTACTTTTTCTCTTTCAGTGCACGGACGGGCCTGAAGTACATGTGGATCGGCCTCCAAATGGTGCTGAATATCCTAATGACACTGTCGTTTGGTTATGCTTATTTTGTCCTCTTTACGGCGATTTTGATCGGTTTTAATTTTAAGAAGGCCGTTGGCTTTTATGTCATGTATGGTTTGAATATTCTGTTTACGATAGTCACCATCGAAGTGGGGTATTTTTTCTTTCAGGATTTGTTTATATCCCAAACGCCTTTCATTATCGTTACTGCTCTAGGGGTAGTGTTAGTGCCCTTTGCTCTATATTCCAAGTCGAAACGCGAGAATCTGGAGGGGGAGCTCGTAACGGCAAACGAGCGCATTTCCGAGCTGACGGTGCATGAGGAACGCCAACGTATTGCGCGCGATTTGCATGACACGCTGGGTCAGAAGCTATCCATGATCGGATTGAAAAGTGATTTGGCGACACGCTTAGTAGAAAAAAATCCACAACAGGCCATCCAAGAAATCAGGGATATTCGCCAAACGGCGAGCATTGCGCTAAAAGAAGTTCGTGAGTTGGTGGCCGATATACGCGCGATACATCTGGCGGATGAATTGGTTCGTGTCGAACAGATTTTAAAGGCAGCGCAGATTAAATTTCGTTTGAACGGGGATACAAGTGAGATTCATATGCCGGTTTTTGCGGAAAATATCGTAAGTATGTGCTTGAAAGAAGCGGTAACCAATATCGTGAAGCATAGCCAGGCAACGATTTGTCGCATCAGTTTCTATCAAAGTGATGAAATGTTTAAGCTGACGATTCATGATAACGGAATCGGTTTTCCGAATGCCAAACGATTTGAAGGCGGGAACGGCTTGAAAGGAATCCAGGAACGGATTGATTTTATAAACGGTTCCTTTCATATGAAGACCGACAAAGGTACGACCATGATTATTTCTGTCCCGGTTACGATTACAAACCAATAAGGGGGGAAGACAATATGATTCGTATTGTGATAGCGGAAGATCAGGGGATGCTGCTCGGTGCCATGCAATCCTTGTTAAACATGGAGGAAGATTTTGAAGTAGTCGGCATTGCCAGAAACGGCGAGGAAGCCGTTAAGCTGGTGATTGAATTGCAGCCGGATATTTGCATTATGGATATCGAGATGCCGATCCAGACCGGTTTGGACGCCGCGGAGGCGCTTCTGGATAACGACTGCAAAATCATTATCTTAACCACGTTTGCGCGTCCCGGTTATTTTGAACGTGCGCGTAAAGCGGGGGTCCGCGGTTATTTACTGAAGGACAGTCCCATTGAGGAATTAATAGCTTCGATCCGCATTATTATGGAAGGCCGCCGTATTTATGCCCCGGAACTTGTGGATTTTGTCTATGAGGATGATAGCGAGAATCCGTTGACGAACCGCGAAATCGAGGTGCTGGGGCTTGTTGCCGAGGGGAAGAAGACAAAGGAGGTTGCGGAGGAACTATACCTCTCCCAGGGAACCGTACGCAACTATATTTCAACGATCTTAGAAAAGCTGAAGGTAGGGAACCGGATCGAAGCCATTGCGCGATTTAAGGAAAAGGGATGGAATAAGTAATCGAAGTCACGGGGTCGGGGGTCATCCTCATTCATAATAGGATTGTCGAATATTACTTTAAGGTTTCCGGTTCGCTCATAGTATAATATAGTGACCCCGATTAAAAGAGGTGAACAAATGCTTGATGCAGAGCTCAGTATCATGGATTATTTTACGGAACAAAATATTCAGCTGTTTCTGGACAGGTTCAGGTCGCTTGGGCCGCTGCCCGGAATTTTGCTCACGTTTATGAAATCATTCGTTCCGCCGCTGCCTACGATTGTTATCGTCGGAGCTAATGCTGCGATCTATGGCATGTGGCAGGGATTTCTATATTCCTGGATCGGTCTCGTTGCGGGAAGTCTGCTGACTTTTCTGCTCATCCGCAAAGCGGCAGGCGCCTCCCTCATCCGGCGTTGGGCCGAGAAACCGAAGGTGCAAAAAGCGATGGTATGGGCCCGGAAGAACGGGTTCAGCTTTGTTTTCCTGCTCAGTATGCTCCCGGTCGGGCCTTTTGTTGTCATCAATATGGCCGCGGGATTGACGCGGATGCAGGTAAGTACTTTCGCGACGGCGGTGGCTTTGGGCAAGGCGGTCATGGTCTTTTGCGTGTCCTACATCGGGACCCATCTGTCCGATTTCGTAGACCAGCCGGCCAAGTTTCTTGGCGTCGCCCTGTTTATTGCAGCGTCGCTGTGGCTGAACCGGAAGCTGCAGGCTTATTTTACGGCGGTTGCCGCTCCTGCGGCCGGGCCGGCGGAATAAGGCAGGCGTTGCCGGCGCTTGCCGGCTGTCACCGGTAAAGCGCCGATATTGCCGCCGCTTCGGCGCCTATCAACTCCCGCAGCTCCGGCGGGTTCAGCGCTTCGGCTTCCCGGCCGCAGGCGAGCAGGATTTCGCACGCCGATTCCAGCGTATTAAACTCGATATCCACGGACATCCAGCCGGCTTGGCCGTCCTCGGGCTCGGCGCGAAGCACCTTGGCGTAGCGCTCCCGCTTTAGCCGGGCCAGCCGCTGCGCCGAGATGGAGATCGTTGCCGGGTAGCGCGGCAAGGCGGATTTGAAATCCGCGGTCGATTGCTCCCAGTACCCGCTCAGTGAGAAGTCGTTAGGACGCTGAAAGGATTCTTCCCGCACAGCGGCTTCCGTGATCCGGGAGATGCGGAAGGTCTTGAACTCGCCGTTTTCCTCCGCCACCAGGTACCAGACGTTCCGTTTGGCCACCAGCCCTAACGGGTGAACCCTCCGTCTGGCGTTATTCCCGCTGTACTCTGTGTCGCTATCCGATTTGCGGTAGGACATCTCCAGCTTGCGCTGTCCCCAAACCGCCTCCTGCACGACGTTAAGCAGCGGAAAGCTTTCGTCCGAAACATGCCAGCCGGCCCCGTCGATGTGAATGCGTTCCCTGATCATCTCGGCATCCTGCCGGACAGGCGCAGGGGAGGAAGCGATCAGTTTCTGGTAAGCCGCTTCAAAGTTCCGCCTCGGAATCCCTAAATCCCCCAGCAAATGACTGTGACTGGTCATGAGCAAAGACAGGATTTCATCCTGATTCATCCCGGTCAGACTTGTCCGATAATTCTCCGCTAGCATCCATCCGCCAAGGGGACCGCGTTCCGCATATACCGGAATTCCGGCGGAGCTCAAAGCGTCCATATCCCTCACGATCGTCCTCTCCGAGACCTCCAGTTTTTCAGCAAGCTGGCGCGAGTTTAATTTGCCGCCGTTTTGCAGCAGCAGCAAAATGGATAACAGCCGATCCGCCCTCATGTTCATCCATCCTTCCTTTTTTTTCTTCCTGCTTTGAATTGTAGCATTTATATAAGACAGTGGATGTCATATTTGACTGATAAACTGGGAATGTCTTTGAAAGTAGAATATCGGGAGGTTGATGATTATGGAAAACAAGGCGAACTTGAAGCCATTGAGTGGAAAAATAGCCGTGGTAGCCGGTGCCACGCGGGGAGCGGGCCGAGGAATCGCCGTCATGCTGGGGGCGGCGGGGGCCACCGTTTATTGCACGGGACGCAGCGTCCGGGGTGGCGCCTCGGACATCAACCGGTCCGAAACGATCGACGATACGGCGGAGATGGTTACCGCTCGCGGCGGAATCGGCATTCCGGTCCGCTGTGACCATACGCAGGAAGAGGAGGTCAAAGCGCTGTTCGACCGGATTGCGGAGGAACAACAGGGACGCTTGGACCTTCTCGTCAATGATATTTGGGGCGGAGAGCAATTGACGCATTGGGGGACTCCTTTTTGGGAACAGCCTTTAGGCGATGCGCTGCTGATGCAGGAGCGGGCGGTGAAAACCCATCTGATCACAAGCTATTACGGGGCTCCGCTGATGATCAAACGGGGAGGGGGACTGATCATTGAAATTACCGACGGCTCCACCTATAACTACCGGGGGAATTTGTATTACAGTCTCGCCAAAATTGCGCCGATTCACCTGGCGGCGGCCATGGCGGAGGAACTGCGCTCCCACAATATTACCGCACTGGCGGTCACGCCGGGATTTCTGCGGTCCGAACAGATGCTGGATCATTTTGGAGTGGGAGAGGACAACTGGCGTGACGCGGTTGCCCAGGAACCACATTATATTGAATCGGAAACTCCTTACTTTGTCGGCCAAGCCGTAGCCGCCCTTGCCGGTGATCCTAATGTCCACGAAAAATCCGGCCGCGCGCTGACAAGCTGGGATTTGTCCGACGAATACGGCTTCAGCGACGTGGACGGCCGCCGGCCCCATTGGGGAAATTATGCGGAAAAGCAGGGTTTGCCGATTAACTGACACAGTATGAGATACCGAAAGACCCTGACTGGTCAAGAACCGTCAGGGTCTTTTGTTGAATAGAGTGATCCTCCATAGTTTCAGTCCGATACCCCAGTGATCTTCGGATTCCCTAAAACCGGCTCTCGCTTTGCCCTTGGCCCGCATTCCGCTCAAAAGCTACGATCCAATCCCCTTGAATTGCAGCGTACCCGACGTCTCCTTCAACGACAAGTCCATACAGGTTTTTTACGTCGAGATATTCCTGGCGCTGCCCGTTATCGAACTCCAGCGTGATGTAGTAGTAGGTGCGAGAGGAGTTATGCATGGAGTCATTCATATTGTGCGAGTGACTCCTCACGTCCATCCGTTTGGATACGATCCGCGCATAGCGGGAATCCCGCGGCGAGCTGGCATTTTTGGTATAGCGAACGCCCCTCACGATCAGGCTGATGATTACAGCGGCAAAGATAATGACAATTAGAATGGGGACAAGCGTAAACATAAAATTAAAGCCAGAAGCTGTAGTTCCGCCTCCCCCAAACGGGAAGGGATCAGGTCCGAAGTTCATTCCCGGTGCCTCCTTCTATGTGCATTCAGGACAACCGTGTTCCGAACTAGCGTCCTGTCTCTATGTTTTACGCGGATGCAGGCAATTTTGTTTCATTTATGATTTTTCGTCACGTCGTATGAACTCCAGAACGATATCCTGCGGATGGTCCCCGAATTGGCTCCCGAACAGATTAAGCCCCCGCTTGTTGGCTGCATCCTCCTTTACTTCGAACCGGATGGAAATGGGTTGGTTATACGCCAAATGAAGCATACCGATTGAGGTATCGGTGGCAGAGACACCGTTGACGGAACTTCCCTGATTGCTGATGCGCCATTCCGTCAGCATGCCGTACTCCGTGCCGCTTTTCCAACGTTCGGGAGTCAGCTTGCCTTTCCGGTCCCCGAAATCGGACGGACAAGTCCAGGTGCCGGCATTCAGGCCGTTTACCGTGACCGTAATGTCGGAAGCCCAGTCCGCGCGGAAGGAAGGCGCTTCGGAACACAGCTCGGCACGAATGCGCAATTCATCGAGCTCGACGCCGGGAGGCAGGGGGTTGGCGAAATAATATTCGATATAACCGGCCTCGGCAAACCAGAGAAGCGCGGCGTCGATCCGTTCCGGCATATAGAATACCCGGGGATCATCCTGCGATCCGATCAAGGCCCCGTCCTTGCCGGCCATGCCGCAGGAGGGCTTCACGGAGCAATGCGAGAACATCCCGATCGGCATGTGAATACTCTCCACGGGATGAAGGCCGTCCCCGGGTTTGGACGGAAGCTCCAACTGGATGGAGCGGCAGGTCACGGAGCAGATTTTTTCCCGGTTGGCTCCCTGGGTGGAGACGAGCAGTTCGGCCTGCTCGAGCGTCTGAACGTTGATGGAGATGGTCGGTTGGGCTACGCCCAGCGTTTCGGCCAGTTGGCTGACGCTCATCGGCTTCTCCCCAAGCGCCTCCAATATGCGGACGCGAAGGTCTCCCGACAACGCCTTGGCTACGTCAAGGATTCTTGAAGCCGGGTAGCGGATAATTTCTTGCAACGGTTCGCTCATCGTCAAAATTCCTTTTCTTCTACAGAGATCATATTGAGATTATTGTACAATGCGGAATTAATATTGTAAAACTATAATAAACATTGTAAAAATACTATATAGGTGTTAATATGGGCACATAATCTGCTTGAAAGGGTGTGTATCGCATGAACATCACTATGTTAAATCAGGAAACGTTGGGAGTGCCCCGTCCGGAATTCCCCCATCCGCACTGGCAACGAGAGGAGTGGTGGAATTTAAACGGTTCATGGTCATTCCGCTTCGACCCTGAAAATGAAGGCATCCAAAACGACTGGAGCGTAAACGGTGAAGTTCCGTTCGACTCGGACATCCAGGTCCCGTTTTCATGGGCCAGCCCGCTGTCCGGCATCGGTAAGGACATCAAGGGGATCGGATGGTACCGGCGAACGGTGGCGTGGCATCCGGCGGCTTCCGGCTCGAAGTTGTTTATACGTTTTGGAGCGGTGGATTATTTATGCGAAGTCTGGATTAACGGCTGTCACGTAGGAAGTCATCAAGGCGGTTACGGCTCGTTTGAGTTTGATGTAACGGACGTCTGGCAAATGGAAGGCAACAACACGATCGTCGTCAGAGCGGAAGATCAGGACCATAATTACCAAGCGCGCGGAAAGCAGGGGTATGGCGAAATCCGCGGCATCTGGCAGCCGGTTTGGCTGGAAGCCCGACCGCAAACTTATTTTAAAGACGCCAAGTTCAGAACCTATATTGACGGCCGGATTGAGGTTACGGCAACCATCAAGGCGGAACAAGCCGGAAAGGCCGAGCTTACGGCTGAATTTGTAGGCGCTTCCATTAAGCATGTCGTATCCGTGGAGCTTCTTGCCGGCGAAAATGAAGTGAATACCTCGTTTATCGTGAACGAGCCCCGGTTATGGAGTCCGGAAACCCCGCATTTGTATGAGGGGGCATTAAAGCTGGGCGGTTCCTTCGGCATGGATCGGGTCAACACCTATTTCGGCATCCGGGAGATCGGGACGGCCGCTTTCGGCGACCGGGGTTACCGCTGGATTACGCTGAACGGCAAGCCGGTTTATTTGAACGGAACGCTGGACCAGTCGTATCACAAGACCGGTTATTTTACCTATCCGTCCGATGAGGAAATGCATGATGAGATTTACCTGATGAAGCGCCTGGGACTCAATTTTGTCCGCATCCATATCAAACCGGAAGAGCCGCGCAAGCTGTACTGGGCGGATAAACTGGGCATTCTCGTCATGGAGGATATGCCTTGCTTCTGGGGCAACCCGGATGAACGGGCCCGCCTCGCTTACGAGCAGGAAGCGCTGGAGGTCATCGAGCGGGATTACAATCATCCGTCGATTTTCTCCTGGGTGATGTTTAATGAGACGTGGGGGCTCAAGACAGATCCCAAGGAAGCGGGAGTTACGGGGGATATACAGCGGCAGAGCAACTATTTGCCGGAAACCCAGGAATGGGTGCGGGAAAAATACCGTTGGGCGAAACGGCTTGATCTGACCCGGATCGTCGAAGACAACTCGCCTTGCAATTATGACCACGTCGAGTCCGACATCAATACATGGCATTTTTATATCAATGGATACGAACAGGTCCGATCCCATTTGGAGGATATCGTCAGCAAAACGTACCCGGGCTCGCCCTTCAACTGCATCGGCGGTAACGTACAATCCGATGCTCCTCTGATGAACAGCGAATGCGGCAATGTGTGGGGCATCGAAAACGGTGCGGGTGACAGCGACCTCGCCTGGCATTACCGCTACATGATGAACGAGTTCCGCAAGCACGACAAGCTGTGCGGGTTCGTGTTCACGGAGTTCCGCGACGTGACAAACGAGTTCAACGGTTATTACCGCCTGGATGGAAAGGGCAAAGATTTCGGATACGAAGCTTTCGTACCCGGCATGAGTATTGCCGATCTGCATTCCCCGGATTTCATCGTGCTGGATGTCCCTCCATGCCAGACTGTTTCCGCCCGCGATCAGGTCGTTGTTCCCTTGCTGCGGTCCAGCTTCAGTGACCGGTATCATGAACAGAAATTGTGGGTGAAATGGGAGCTGTGGCATGATCAACTGGGCGTTCGCACAGTGGAAGATAGCGGGGTCATGCAGCTGGATTGGGAAGGCTACGGCGTTGCGCCGCTTTCTTCGCTGACCCTTACGATGCCGAATCGGGATGCGGTAGCCGTGCTGGCGGTAACCCTGGAGAACGAAGCGGGGAAGGCGGTTACGCGGAACTTCACTACTTTTGATGTAAGAAGCGGCAACGATGACGGAAAGGCAGCGGAATGCGGGACGATTCAAATCCCGGTAGGCTCTTACGCGGAGCAGACGTTTGAACATCAGTGGGCCTCGCTTCAAGGCGCGAAAGTAAGCGGTGCGGAGAAGGGTAGCTTTAGCTATGACGTAACGCTGCCGGGCGTAACGGAGAAGACCGCCATTCACGATATTGAAATTCTATTCGAAGCCGGTGCGAAGCGGCTTTTGGCCCGGAATATCGAAGGCTCGATAGATACCGATATGGGAATCGGCGCGATGCATGGCGCCGACGCGAAGGTAGAATATAACCCTAACACCTATTACATGACTGATGAGGAAAAGCATCCTTCCCGCCTAAACGTGCTGGTCGACGGAGAAAGAATCGGCTCGTTCGTTTTGCCGGACGATCCGGCGGACAGCCGCGGCGTATTGTCTTGGCATTACCAGCCGGTCGCGAACAAACTGGATGAAGCCGGCTCGTACGGTTATCTTTGCAAAATGAGCGTTCCGGTACCATTGACGGCCAGGCTGAACCGCAGCCGTACTTTCCGCTTGGAACTGCAGGCAGAGGAAGGCGGCGTGGCCTTGTACGGCCGCAATGCCGGAAGGTATCCGCTGGATCTGTTAATCCGTTACAACGGCTGAGGACTGGCTTTATAGTGCAGGCGTAAGGGAGGAAACCATACCATGACGGGGAATACACTCAGCAATCCGATCTTGGAGAACGGTGCCGATCCTTGGATCTTAAAAGGGAAAGACGGCAGCTATTATATGTTGGTTACGATGGGGGACCGAATTGCGATTCGGCATAGCAAAACCATGATGGAACTGGGGAGCGCTCCCCCCAAAACCATCTGGATGCCCGATACTCCCGGACCTTATTCTTATCACCTATGGGCGCCGGAGCTTCATTCTATCGAAGATCGTTGGTATATCTACTATACGGCGAACGACGGCGGGGGAGACGATACCCGGAGGGTATGCGTGCTTAGGCTAGTGGGCGATGACCCCATGAACGGCGAGTGGACATTTAAAGGAGCGGTCAATACGTGGCACCCCGGCTTGGATGGAACGGTATTGCCGCACCGGGGGGAGTTGTATTTCTTTTATTCCGGCTACGGTCATTTTCCCGATTACGGATCAGGCATTTATGCCGCCCGCATGCTCAATCCCTGGACATTAACGGGACCTGAAGCGCTTATTACGGCACCGACGGAACCCTGGGAGAAACATGGCGGCATGGCCATTAACGAAGGACCGTCCTTTTTGCGGAGAAACGGAAGAATCTATCTCGTTTTTTCGGCAAGCGCGACCTGGTCCGACGATTACTGTCTGGGAATGACGATGATTTCGGAATCCGAGGATCTCTTGAATCCCCGGGCATGGATCAAGCATAACGGTCCGGTCTTCGCCAAGAACCCGGAGTACGGGGTTTATGCACCCGGGCACAACAGTTTTACAATTTCGGCGGATGATTCGGAGGACTGGCTGGTTTACCATGCTTATTCCTACTCGGAGGCCGAACAGGATCGTTCGGCGGGAAGTCCGCGAAGCACGCGGATCCAAAAGTTTGACTGGAAAGAAGACGGGATGCCGGATTTCGGCATTCCGTCGGCAACGGATATGATCATTCCTCCTCCGTCGGGAGAGTAAGGATCAGGAGGAACGGTTGGATCGTTATCGAATAGGCATAAATACTCAAAAACCGGCATGAAGATATGCCGGTTTTTTGCTTTTCAGTAGTAAAAAAAGCATACGAATAGCGAATCTTTCAATATAATTAATATTATTGCTTTAATACAGCTTAGTGTAGTAAAGTACATTAGAGATTGCTTATGTAAAATTCTTGTAAAAAGCTGTAGGAGGATTCTTATGTTGGAAGTCGGTATCCATGAAGCCGATAGATTGGTTCAAGTGGCTCATGCCCTATCTACCCGCTCCCGGGTCGATATTCTTCGCCTGCTGAATACGAGGAGCATGAACGTTATTGAACTTGCCGAGGCGCTGCAGCTTCCGGTTTCCACTGTCGCCAACAACGTTAAAGTACTCGAAGCGGCCAAACTCATCAATACGGAGTTGCTTCCGGCGGTACGCGGGGCGATGAAGGTGTGCAGCCGCAATTATGACGATATTCTTATTTCTTTAAATTCCACCGTACGTTCCACCAAAGACGGGATGAAGTTTTACGAGGTCGAGATGCCGATCGGACATTACAGCGATTGCGAAGTCCACCCGACATGCGGCATGGCTACTCACGAAGGAATGCTGGTAAGGGAGGACGAACCGGCCAGTTTTTATCACCCGAAGCATGTAGGCGCACAAATTATCTGGTTTCGCAAAGGTTATGTGGAATACTTGCTTCCCCTGGAGATTCCCTTGAATGCGAGCATCCAATCGATCGAACTTTCCATGGAAATGTGCTCCGAAGCACCGAATTACGACAATGACTGGCCTTCGGACATTTCGGTATGGGTGAACGGAGTCGAGATCGGAATGTGGACCAGTCCCGGTGATTTCGGCGACCGGCGGGGAGTGCTGAATCCTTCGTGGTGGCTGGATTGGACGACGCAATACGGTTTGCTGAAAACATGGCGCATCGATCATGAACGGACGACTCTCGATATGCAAAAAGTGTCCGAAGTTACGATAAAAGACCTGCACCTGAATCAGCGCCCCAGCCTGCGGTTACGTATCGGGGTCGATTCGGAAGCGGTACATAAGGGCGGCGTTAATCTCTTCGGCAAACAATTCGGGGATTACGAACAGGATATTGTCATGCGGGTAGCTTATACCCAGGAAGAAACGGAATAGAAGGAACCATCATTTCCCCAAGAAATGATGGTTTTTTATTTTGCAACGCCCAAGGAAGGCAGGGGCAAGGTTTGTCCCATTATTATATGCCGGACTAAAGAGACAAGTTGATTATTACAATAAAATTGTAACAAAAGACCTATACCATAAAATATTACAATAAAATAGTTTGAAACCGTTGACATTTTAAAAAACGGGCATTATATTAGCTTCAAAGGTACAAAAAATATGTAATAAAACAATAATGATGTTTTGTACCTCATCAAAAGTTAAAGGGGAGGTCAACATGAAAAAAAGTTTTGGGATTGTGCTCGCCTTAATGCTCTCGTTGTCCTTGGTGCTAAGCGCATGTGGCGGCAGCAACAACGGAAAATCGGGAAACAACGATGGAACGGCAACTACGAATGAGGGAACCGCCGATCAAGGAAATGGAAGCGCTTCAAATGACGGAGAGAAAGTTACGCTGTCGTTCTGGACGCTTTTCTCGGGCGGGGACGGCGATAATATGCAGGCGATGATCGACGCTTTTAACAAGGAGCATCCGAACATTCAAGTCAAGAATACGAAGCTGGAATGGGGAGAGTATTACACGAAGCTGATTACCGCGGTCGGTAACGGCAACGGTCCGGACATCGGCATCTCGCACATCTCCCGCCTGCCCGACTTGATCGACCAAGGGGTTGTGTCCGAATTGGACGATGTGGCTACCGAGGCCGACGTGGACTGGTCCACCTTTAATCAGAATATTCTGGATGCTTCCGTCGTGGACGGAGCGCACTACGCGGTGCCGATCGATACGCATCCATTCATTATGTACTACAACAAGAAACTGCTTAAGGAAGCCGGACTGCTCGATGATGAAGGCAAGCCTATTCTGGAGCAGTCGGCCGACGGGTTCATTACTTTCCTGACTACGCTTAAAGAGAAATTGCCGCAGAAAGTAACGCCGTTCGCTCTTTCGAACACCAATGATGACCCTTTCCGTCTATGGTGGGCGCTCTACTCCCAGTTGGGCGGCAATGACGTGGTATCCGACGATTTGGGCTCGGCGCAGGTCGACACGGACAAAGCGGTTCAAGCCGCCCAGTATATCCAGGACTTATTTCATAAACATAAAGTGATTAAATTGAACGACCCCGATTTCTATAAAAATTTCCAAAGCGGCACAGCGGCGATCATGATGACCGGCGTTTGGGCAACAGGAACCTGGGAATCCACGAAGGATCTTGAATTCGGAGCGATGCCGATTCCGAAGGTGTTTGACCAGGAAGCTACCTGGGGCGACTCGCATACGGTAATTCTTCCGGTCACAAAGAAAGAAGATCCGGCCAAGCGGAAAGCGGCAATTACTTTCGCCAACTGGCTTGCGGACAACGGTCAGGTTTGGGCCAAGGCCGGTCACATTCCTTCCAAGCCGTCCGTATTTGAAAAACAGGAGTTTAAAGATTTGCCGTACCGCAGTGATTACGTATCCGTGGCTTCCACCGTTAAATTCAGCAAGCCTTCGACAAAGAACTGGCAAATTCGCGATTTGGCCATGTTTAAATACTTGAACGAGATATGGGCGAACAAAATGACCCCGGCTGACGGAATTGCCAAAATGTCGGCCGAAGTGCAAAAGGTACTCAGCGAATAACGGATCGGGAAATGAATTCGGCAGACTTTGCGGCATGGGTCGTAAAGTCTGCCGGTCATATGGGGAGGTATGGTGCTTATGAAAATGAACAAATTGAGAGCAGACGTGCAGGCGCTCCTGTTCCTGCTCCCCTTCTTGGTCGTTTATTTCATGTTTACCATCTGGCCGATGATCAAGGGCGTAGAGATGAGCTTCTATAAATGGACGCTTATCAAGAAGATGAAGTACGTTGGACTCGGCAATTATGAGCGAATGTTTCAAGACCACGAGTTTTGGGCATCCATCTGGCATTCCACGATTTTTGTAATCATCACAACGCCGTTAATGATCGTTCTGGCCATTATTCTGGCGCTCATCGCCAACCGCAATTCCAGGCTGCAAAGGTTTTACCGGAGCGTGTTCTTTATTCCGAGCATTCTCTCCGTGGCGGTGGCCTCTTTTCTGGGATTGTTTGTATTTCAGCCTTATACCGGGCTTGTAAACTCTTTGCTCCATTTGGTAAAGCTGCTTCCGGAAGGTTCGGAAATCTTTTGGCTGTCGGAAACGAATTTGGCGTGGATCGCCATCTCGTTATTAACGCTATGGTGGACGGTCGGCTTTAACTTTATTTTGTATTTATCGGCGATGCAGGATGTGCCGGACGAAGTCTATGAAGCGGCGCGTTTGGACGGAGCGACCGATGCCCAGATATTCTGGAGAATCACGCTGCCGTTGCTTAGCCCGATTACGAAAACGATAACGATGCTGCAAATCATAGCTTCATTTAAAGTGTTCATGCAAATCTATGTCATGACCGGCGGAGGACCTCTGGATCAGACGCGTCCCGTTATCCAGCTGATTTGGCAAACGGGCTTCCGCAAAAACGATCTGGGGTACGCGTCAGCCATGTCCTATATGCTGTTCGCCATTCTTTTAGTTCTGTCCGGGATACAATACTGGGTCAATAACCGGAAGGAGGCGAACTAGTGATGAAATGGTTTTATCGGATTTTTTCCATGTTCATGGCCTTGTTGTTTGCTTTTCCGCTCGTCTGGATGCTCGTGGTTTCCGTGAAAAAGGAAGGCATGAAAATCACGTCCGTCGTGGACTGGTTTACGCCGCCTTATTCCTTCGCGGTCTATCATGAAATCATCACCGGCACCAAACTGATCCAGTGGTCCTGGAACAGCTTCCTTATTGCCGTATGCGTGACTCTGCTGACGCTTGTGATCGCTGCGATGGCCGGGTTTGCGATGTCCAAGGTTCCGTTCAGGTATAGAATGTTCATGTTTTTCTTCATATTGGCCGGCCTGCTGATTCCGGGTGAAGCGATCCTTATTCCTCTGTACCAGGTCGCCAAAGATTTGGGGATTTTGAACTCTTACATGGGGCTGATTTTCCCGGTTCTGGCTTCGCCTTTTGCGATTATCGTGCTCAAAAGCTTCTTTGACGGAATTCCGAACGACCTGCTTGAAAGCGTGCAGATCGACGGTGGCGGAATCTGGCGGATTTTCGTGAGTATTATGCTTCCGCTTACCCGTCCCGCGCTTGTTTCAATTGCCATTCTGACATTTATCGGCTCGTGGAACAATTTCCTCTGGCCGTTCCTGTCCGTGACCGACGACAACCTGTTCACGCTGCCGATGGGGATTCCTACCTTAATGAATCAGTACACGGAAGATTACGTGAAGCCGATGGTTATCAATACCGTAGCTTCGCTGCCGATCATGCTTCTGTTCCTGATTTTCGAACGCCAGATCATCAAGGGAGTCAGCCTGTCGGGGATTAAAGGATAAGCGAAGGGAGCAGCGCTGGTGGCTGTGCGTCAACGCGAAAGAGCGATTGATATATTTAAGGGCTTGCTGGTGCTCGGGATGGTGTATTGCCATTGCCTGCAATTTTTCAGCGACCCGGTGATTTTCCCGCAAGGGCAAAAGTGGATTGACCCCATCAACTTGATCACGTTCTCGGGATTTGTGTTCAGCTTCGGGTATGTGTGCCAGTTGGCGTACTACAGCAAGCCGTTCGCCGAGGTCTGGCACCGCATGCTCGCTACGGCGTTCAAAACCTTGCTTGCCTTTTATATTTCCGGGACGGCCTATCGGTTGTTTATCGATCAACGACCGTTGGAATGGACAACGATCAAACCGATATTGCTGCTGAACGATATGCCGGGCTGGTCTGAATTTCTGGCTTCGTTTACTTATTTGATTCTGCTTGGTTTGTTATTGTTTGTCCCGTTAAAGTGGTTGGGCAGGCGAAAATGGGCCGGACTCACGGCGGCGGGACTCTTGCTGCTCACGACTTTCATGCCCTACGGGGCCATTCACGCGGTTCCTTGGGCTCCGTTGGTGGGGACCCGGGATTTCGCTTCATTCCCGGTAGTGCAATACTTCCCGTATTATCTGCTCGGTATGCTGTTTGCCCGCTATCGTACCGGCTTTGATTGGCGGGTGCTGGCGGGAGCGGCAATCGCCACGGGAGCCTTTGCCTGGAAGTGGCTTTCGGGGGCCGACGCGTCGCTGCCCGAACGTTTTCCGCCGTCGGTTTGGTGGGTCGCGGGTCCGGCTTTGTTGTTGTACGGATATTATCTTCTGTCCCGGTGGATGGAAAAATATCCTCTGCCGTTTCTTCCGCTGGAGGCCCTGGGACGGAATGTGCTTTGGTTTCTGTTGATGAGCAACGTGCTGATCTTTGCGCTGAAGTCCAATCAGCCGTTGTTGCTGCTGGGATTGCTTGACGCGTTTTGGATGGAGCTGGGGCTGCTTGCCGTCATTGGGTTCAGCATATGGATTATTACGAAACCTGCGCGCCGCGCGGCTTTGAGCAATGACACTAAGATGTGACTACTGGATAAAGAAGGAGTAGAAACAATGGCTGATCAACTAGTACGCAATGAATATCCCCGGCCGCAATTTGTCCGGGATGCATGGATGAGCCTGAACGGAGAATGGGATTTCGATTACGACGATAACGGAGCGGGCGAGCGGGAAGCTTGGTACGAGAACCATGATTTCGCGAGCAAGATTATCGTACCGTTCTGTCACCAAAGCCGGTTAAGCGGGATAGGCGATACGGGATTTCATGATACGGTCTGGTACCGGAAAGTGTTCTCCGTACCCGACGCGCATAGAAAAGGCAGGCTGCTGCTTCATTTCGGCGCCGTCGATTATGAGGCGAAGGTGTGGGTGAACGGAAAACTGGCAGCGTTGCATGAGGGGGGGCATACCCCGTTTCATGCCGACATTACGGATCTCCTTGCCGAAGGCGACAATACCGTCGTCGTGAAGGCGACCGATTACAGCCGGGATGTGACGCTGCCGCGGGGCAAACAGTACTGGGAAGAAAAATCCGCGGGGATTTTCTATACGCGCACTACCGGCATCTGGCAGAGCGTATGGCTAGAACCGGTTCCCGAAACGTATATCCGGCGAATCCGCCTGACTCCCGATATAGACAAGAACGACATAGGGCTGGACGTTTTTTTGTCCGGCTATCGCCCGGGAGTTCCGGTCAGCATTAAGGCGGCCGTTACTTTTAACGGTGAGTTCGTAGCGGAGGATACTTTCTCGTTGAGACATGATTCGGCCGGCCGTCATATTCATCTCGAGGATTTCAACGACCACGGCTTGGGACGCTGGTGGACGCCGGAAAAGCCGAATTTGTACGATTTGGAATTGACCTTGAGCGTGGACGGTGTGGTGGCTGATAGTGTGAAAAGCTATTTCGGCATGCGGAAAATTTCCGTGGAGGACGGGAAGCTGTTGCTGAATAACCGTTCCTATTTCATGAGAATGGTGCTGGACCAAGGGTATTTCCCGGAGGGCATATTGACCGCTCCGAGCGACGAAGATCTGCGCAGGGACGTGGAACTGACGAAGGAAATGGGCTTCAACGGCGCGCGTAAGCATCAAAAAATCGAAGACCCCCGTTATTTGTATTGGGCGGATCGATTGGGCCTGCTGGTTTGGGGAGAAATGGCGAACGCGTACCAGTTCTCCGAGCCCTATGTGGCACGGATGACGCAGGAGTGGATCCAGGCCGTGGAGCGGGATTACAACCATCCGTGCATCGTTGCCTGGGTGCCGCTCAATGAGAGCTGGGGCGTGCCCAATATCCTGGTCGACAAGCAGCAACAGCAGCACGCCTTGTCGGTTTATCATCTGACCAAATCGCTCGATCCGACGCGCCCCGTCATTTCGAATGACGGCTGGGAGATGGTCAGCACGGATTTGGTGACCGTTCATGATTATGAATGGCGCCGCGAGGTGTTGACGGAGCGCTATGCGACCAAGGATGCGGCGCTGAGCGCCCAGCCCGGCAACCGGTGGATTCTGGTTCCCGGCTTCCCTTATGCGGGCCAGCCGATCCTCGCCACGGAGTTTGGAGGTATTTCCTTCAAGAAGAACGAGTGGGAGGGATGGGGATATTCCGGGGCGGCCAATGAGGAGGATTTTGTGGAGCGGCTGAGCAATGTCGTGGAGCCGATGCTGCAATCGCCGGTCATTCAAGGATTCTGCTACACGCAATTCAGCGATGTGGAGCAGGAGATCAACGGATTGTTGACCTATGACCGGAAGCCTAAGCTTCCCCTGGAGACGATCCGCGCGATCGTGGAGGGAACCCGCAGATAATTACAAAACGGCAGATTCCGTTACCCGACGACTCTGCCGTTTTTTCTTGAGAGGAAGGAGAGATATGCCGTGCGCTTTGGAAAGTGGCTGGCGATCATGTTGCTGCTGTTGGTAGCGGGGGCTTGTTCGCCCGTGGAAAAAGAACCCGTCCGGACCTGGAGCAATCCCGTGTCATTACCGGATGAATGGGAAGAGTACGGGCTTGGAGATCCCTTTATTTTTTCGTTCAACGGGTATTATTACTTGTACGTAAGTACGCGGGATACCGATGCGGGAGTCAAGGTGTGGAGTTCGCCGGATCTGGAGGATTGGACGTACCGGGGATTATGTACGGAGGATCCCCTGACAAAGGGCGCGTATGCGCCCGAGGTCCGGTACTGGAACGGCAAATTTTATATGTATACTTCGCCGGCCGGAAACGGACATTACGTGCTCGAAAGCGACTCGCCTGTCGGACCTTTCCGGGTGGCGACGGACAATTTCGGCAGAACGATCGATGCCTCGACCTTTGTGGACGACGACGGGACCTGGTACTTCTATTACGCCGGAACCGGCGGCATTGATGCCGCTCCGATGGATTCCCCGCTGTCCGTAACGGCTCCCGGCTCGCCCACCGGAGCTTATATGGACGGCTGGACCGAAGGGCCGACGGTATTCAAAAGAAACGGCTTGTACTACATGACCTATACCGGGAATCATGTCTTCAGCAACGGTTACCGGATCGATGCGGCGGTCAGCGAATCGCCCTTGGGGCCGTTCAAGCCGTTTGAAGGAAATCCGGTCCTGATCCGGACGGAAGGGAAAACGGTCGGCCTGGGACATAATTCGCTCGTCACCGGCCCGGATCTCGATTCCTTGTACATGATTTATCATAATCTTGAGGGCCCGGGGATTGTGGGGCCGCTGCGCCATATGAACATGGACCGGCTCTTCTGGAACGGGGACCGATTCGCCGTGGCCGGTCCCACGGACACGCCGCAGCCTGCTCCGGCTTTGCCCGCTTTTGCCGACCGGTTCGAGCGGGATAAGCTAGGCAAGTCCTGGCTTAAATCCGGGAAAGGAGACTGGTCGGTCGATGCCGGAAAGGGCGCCGGCGTGCGGGCGGCGAATGCTGCCGGCATAGCTATGCTGCGGACGAAGTCCGAGACGGAGCCGGGGTATACGGCGGAGTTCCATGTCCGCTCGGAGAGCGAAGCGAAAGCGGAGTCCCGGGTTGGGGCCGTGTTCTCGTATCGGGATGAACAAAACTACGGGACGGTATGGCTGCTTCCCGGGGCGGGAGTGATGGAATTGACCGAACGGTCCGGCGGAAAAGAGCGTGTTCTTGCCGAAGCCGAACTGCCTTCGGATTTCGATTACAGCCAGTGGCATAAAATCCGGATCGAGCATGATCGTGCCGGAAACTCCGGAGATGCCGAACTGCGGGTTTATATTGACGAGATGCAGAAATTCGCAGGATCGTCGGCGACAAGCGGAGGCGCCGTCGGTTATGCCGCAGCAGGACTGGATGGGAGATTCGGCTACATTGCTTTCAGCAACGAAGTGAACGGCAGCAGCGATGGACGCGCCTATCAGCCCCTGCCGGGTCAAGTGCAGGCGGTCCATTTTGAGGAAGGTAAGGAAGGCAAGGCTCATCGGGTTGCCAAGCAAGCGGACGGCGGGTATGTCCTGTCCGGACTCCAAGCGGGGGACTGGGCGAACTATTTGGTAAACAGCGATGAATCCGGGTCCTATTCGATCCACTTCCGGATCCGGCCTTTATCGGCGAACGCGGCATTCAGGCTGGTTGGCCAGGACGGAGAGGAGATTGCGGCGTTCTCGGCGGCCCGGGAGAAGGCGGAAGAGTGGCAGACCGTATCCGCACCGGGAATGGATTTGCCGGCGGGGCGGCAACGGTGGAAGCTGGAGATTACAGAGGGAACCCTCGATCTGGATTGGTTCCGGGTTGGGCGTTACCAGTCCGTCGAGAAATGGGAAGATTTCTTTGACGACGGCAATGATTTTGGCTGGACCCGGTTTGAAGGCATGTGGTCCGTGAAAGAAGGAGAACTTCGCGCCTCTTCGGTATCGCCCGCCAAATCTTTGACCGGCGAACCCGGCTGGTCCGATTACAGCGTTCAGGTCGATCTGCGGCGGATGGAGAATGCAGGCCGCGCCGGGTTGCTCATTCGGGCTTCGGAGCCGGCCAATGGGCTGGATCAGAACCAGAACCGGTCCGATTTCGTCCGCGGGTATTACATTTATGCCGATGCCGAAGGCTTGCATCTCGATAAAATCAACTACGGCACCACCTCGCTAAAAAGCGTGCCTTGGGGAAATAACGCTCCCGGAGCCGATGGCAAGCTGCATCTAAAGGTGATCGCGCAAGGTGCGACCATCGAGGTTTATACCGGGGATTCAAGCGATCCCGTTCTGTCTTATACCGATCGCAGCGCTACACCGTTCCTTCAGGGACGAATCGGACTGCAGAGCGCGGATGTCGCGGTCCGCATTGACCGGATCGGAGTGGAACCGTTACATTAAAGGCGGAGAAACTTTGTCGGAAACTGGGAGGATACAGATGAAAGAACATGAAAGAAGAAGAGGGGCCGCCCTTATCAACGAAGTGAATCAAACCGAAGTACCTTACGGAACTTTGGCAATTTGGTTTCTCGGTCAGGAGAGCGTCATTATCAAAGGGGACGGAGTAACCGTCTATATCGACCCTTATGTGTCGGATTATTTGGACAAAAACGGACCGGTGCGTTCCTATCCGGCGCCGATCGTTCCGGAAGATATCGTAGGGGCGGATCTCTGTCTGATAACGCATGAGCATGAAGATCACATGGACGCCGGAACCTTGCCGGCCTTTCATGAGCAAAACGGCAGGGCGCCGATCATGGCCCCGGCCTGCTGCAAGGAGCCGTTGATCGCGATGGGAGTGAAGGAGGCGCTAATCCTGACGGCGGATGATAGCCGGGAAACCGAGCTGTTCTCCAAGCTGCAAATATCGGTGATTCCCTCAGCCCATGAACAATTGGAGCAAGATGCGGAGGGACACTACCGCAGCGTGGGTTATGTGCTTAAGTTAAACGGCGTGACGTTATACCATGCCGGGGATACGGTCGTTTATCCCGGATTGATAGAACGCCTCCGGGCGTTCAAGCCCGATGTGGCGATGCTGCCCATCAACGGCCGGGATTTCTTCCGCCGGGAGCGCGGCATCGTCGGCAATATGAATTACCGGGAAGCCGCCGAGCTTGCCGTTAGCATCGGCGCGGAGACCGCGATTCCGCTGCATTATGACGTGTTTGCGGGCAATGCGGAGAAGCCGGGTTACTTCGTGGATTATATGTACGAGCATTTCCCGGAGCAGAAAGTCCATGTCATGGCCCGGGGAGAACGGTTCGTGTACGTTTCCGGGCAGGCGTTCATGAACCGGCCTTAAGGCGGGCGTTAGACAAAACATGAGAGAACAAGAGAGAGCAAGAGGAGACGAAATCGATGAATACATTAAAGTTGGAAGCATATGAAGGCGAGTTTCAGGGCGAAAAAGCGATTTGGCTGAAAGCGGGCCGTTATGAAGCGGCTCTGCTTCCCGCTATCGGCGGGAATTTGATCGCGTTTAGGGATGCGGAACGCGAATTGAAGTTTTTGCATGAGCCTGCTCCGGAGGAAATGGAGTCCTTCAAGAACCGGCCGATGATTCACGGAATTCCCGTGCTGTTTCCGCCGAACCGGTATGAGGACGGGCGCTTTCCGTGGGATGGCAAGCTTCATGAGTTCCCCGTCAATGAAAGTGCGACCGGCAACCATCTGCACGGGTTCCTGTACAACATTCCCTGGCAGGTGGAGGAATTCGGACATACCGACACGGAGAGTTTCGTATCCGTCGCCGTTTCTGTAGACGAACGGCATGAATCGTATCGCTATTTTCCGTATAAATATAAGGTTCGGCTTCGGTATGGCCTGAGTGCGCACGGTCTTTCCCAGCAGGTTATGGTGGTGAATGAAGGCAGAGAGAAGATGCCGTGCTTGTTGGCCTTCCACACCTCGGTCAATGCCCCGTTCGCGTCCGGGAGCCAGGGGAAGGATTACCGCTTGAAGCTGACGGTGGGAGAGCGCTGGGAGCTGAATGAGCGCATGCTCCCTACCGGCAAGTTTCAGCCGTTGACCGACCAGGAGTTGCTGATGCAAGGCGAAGGCGTCTATCCTTTCTTTGAAAGCATGGACAATCATTACACCGCCGCGGCCCAAAACGGCCGGAACCGGATGGAGCTGACCGATCTGAGCCGGCGGATTACGCTCGTCTATGATGCGGGGACGTCCTACAAGCAGTGGATGATTTGGAACAATGGGGCACAGGAAGGATTTTTCTGCCCCGAGCCGCAGATCAACCTGGTAAACGCTCCTCATGTGGATTTGCCCGCGGACGATATCGGACTCTTCGGTCTGGAACCGGGCGAAATTTGGGAGGAAAGCAGCCGCTGGTACGTGCGGGGATAAAGCGTTACGATTCAAAAAAAACCGTCAGAGAGCTACTGGAGCTCTCTGACGGTTTTTTTGCTTAATGAAGGAAATATATAAGGGGCGAGCTATTCATCAGCTTACAAACATAGGGTTACGCGTTCCAGATGTTGATGAGGCGCATACTCTCCGGCGAATTGCTCCTTCAAGATTTCAATGCTTCTTCTGCTAATGGCTTCGATGTCTTGGGCGACATAGGGCACTTCGGGCAAATCGGGACGGTCGAAAGTTACGAGTTCAATCTTCCCTAATAGATTATGATTTCTTAAGTAAGCATGGACGATATGGGCCAGTTTAACGTTGACCGTAAAAATGGCGGTAACATTATCCTTGTCTTTAAGAAAGGCTGCAATTTCCTCTTCGGCCCCGTTTTCCTGGATCGTATTTAACCTCAGCATGCACCACAAATTTTTGTCTATAGGCAATTGGTGTTCCATAAAAGCTTTCTCATAGCCGGTTGCCCGGTCCTCCGTAACCGAATTCGTGATTTCGGGAGAGATATAGGCGATATGGCGATGCCCCTTTTTCAATAAATAATGTATGGCATCATAAGTACCCGCTATATTATCGGAAACTACGTGGGCGACCCGGATATTTTTAAAGAAACGGTCAACCAGCACCACCGGAAACTTGTCGAACGACAGTTGGATAATAGATTCATTGTAGTTTTCCGCTTCCGTCGGAAATACGATTAAGCCTTGAATGCCTAACTCCATTAATTCCCTGATGGACTGCGTTTCCCTTTCCGCGGATTCCCTTGTAATGCGCAACAGAATTTGAAAGCCTTCCTCGTAGGCATATTGCTCGATATAGTTTAGCAATTGCTGGTCAATCATGGTTTTCATGCTCGGAAAGACAACCCCGATCAGAACAGGTTTAGCCATAGCGGGGCGCAATTGAGTCGAGAGATCGGTTACAAAGGAACCC
Organism: Fontibacillus forbon; assembly: GCF_046559655.1. Lineage (NCBI taxonomy): Bacteria > Bacillati > Bacillota > Bacilli > Caryophanales > Paenibacillaceae > Fontibacillus > Fontibacillus forbon. Next base: position 107,303 of record NZ_JBKGFV010000007.1, read on the forward strand.
TTTCCCTGAATGCGCTCAATCCATCCTTCTTCCGCAAGGCCGATAAGAGCGTTTTTGGTTGTAATTTGACTGACGCAATATAGCTTCGACAGCTCTTTTTCGGAACCCACCCGATCCCCGGGCCGAAGTATGCCCAGTTTGATTTGTTCCTTAATTTTTTCCTGGATTTGCTTATACAAAGGCTGCTCTTTCATATGGAATGATCACACCCGAAATATATTTTTTATACTAACTAAATTATATAGTTTGTGTCATGTAAAGTCTACCAGCTAATTGGTGACGTTGGTATATTGATATATAGAAGAATAAGTAGGATTAAATAAGTCAACTATAGGGATGTCATAGAAACTTTATACTTTATTTAGTATATATAATTCGACAAAAGTATATTAGTATATCTAATATAATTCAACTAAATGAAGTGGGTCTTAAAACATTTTGAATGAAAGGAGGAGTGGAAATTCATCGATAGCAAAACTGACGAGACAACATGATTGCGGAAAGTGAAAGCGTTATCCAAAGAGGAATGAAGGTGGATTTTTCATGAAGCGAGACACGGTGGTTGTCAAAAGACTATCTGACAGAGCATTACCCTATATATTTATAGGACCTGCCGTCATACTCATCACGTTACTGGCCATTGTGCCGTTGTTTTACTCCCTTTATATAAGTCTGTTGAATTATAACTTATCTTTGCCCAATACGATGATCAAAATGACCGGGCTGGACAACTACAAATATATGTTGACTAACGGTCCTTTTATGAAATCCATCGGTTGGACGCTGGTGTTTACCTTTTTTACCGTATTGCTGAATGTGACGCTGGGGATGATCCTGGCGCTTATGCTAAACAATGAGAAAGTAAGCAAACGGACAAAGATTTTCAAGAGCTTGTTTATTTTGCCTATGATGCTGGCTCCCGTCGTTTCCACCACCATGTGGAAAATCATGTTTGGTGCCATCTACGGGCCTATTAATTACCTTATGGAAACGTTGGGGCTGCAGGCGGTTGCCTGGACGGGGGAAACGCTGCCGGCAAAAATCGCGGTCATCATTATCGACGTCTGGGGGGCGACGCCCTTCTGCATGTTAATCTTGATCGCCGCTTTGCAGACTGTACCGCGGGATATTTATGAAAGTGCGTTCATGGACGGGGCCAATCGCTTTAAAGTCTTTTTCAAGATAACCCTTCCCCTGATCCGGAATTTCATCGCGCTGGTTGTTTCCTTAAGAGTCATGGATGCATTGAAAATATTCGATTCCATCATGATTTTGACCGATGGCGGCCCCGGGGACTCGACAGAGACGATGGGAACGATGATCTACAAGACCGCTTTCCGGTACATGAATGTGGGCGCCGGTTCGGCGGGAGCGATGATTTTCTTCGTCATCATTATTGTGGTTACGCTAATATTCCTGAAATTAATCCGAAATGATCGGCAGTAGCAAGGGGGAGAACAGATGAAAAAACATAATGCCGAAAAATTCGCGCTCTACTTGCTGCTTGCTTTGTTCGTCATCGTATTTTTGTTCCCGATTTATTGGGCCGTTACGACATCGTTCAAAACGCCAGGACAAATCATGAAGGTACCGCCCGAGTTCTTTCCTTCCAACTGGAATCTGCAGAATTATGTCGAGGTTTTTACGAAGCACCAGATCGGTACGTATTTTATCAACAGCCTGATCGTGGCCGTCACCACCACTTTGTGCGCCATTATCGTCGCAACCTTTGCCGGATACGGATTTTCGCGCTTTAAGTTCCGGGGCCGCGCCTTTTGGCAGTACGCCATTATTGTGATTCGAATGGTCCCCGGGCTGGTATTCATCATTCCGTACTATATTATTTTTCAGAAACTGGGAATCCTGGACACCTTGTTCGGGCTCATCATCGTGTACATCACCGCGGCGCTTCCGCTGGCGATCTGGCTGTTTATGGGATTCTTTGACGAATTGCCGACCGAGATGTTCGAAGCGGCCAAGATCGACGGCTGCAGCGAGTTCGGGACCTACTGGAGAATCGCGTTGCCGCTTATCGTTCCCGGGATCGTCGTGGCGGCTATCCTCGTATTCCTGGCCGCGTACAACGAATTCAGCCTGTCGCTCGTTCTGATCTTTACCGATCAAAACAAAACGCTTCCGCTCGGGATTAGCGGCATGATTCAACTGCAAAAGGATACGCCGTTCGGAACGCTGGCCGCGGCCGGAACGATCGCCTTCATCCCGGCGCTTATTCTCGCGCTGACGACTCAAAAATACGTGCAGGCGGGCATAACGGCAGGCGCGGTAAAGGGCTAATAAACCGGGTCGGATCGACCCTTTCCAATTAATGAATTTCGGAGGTATATATCATGAAGAAAAAATTCAACATCATGCTCTTATGTGTTTTGACGCTAACCTTCGTGCTTAGCGCATGCGGCTCCAAAAATGCGGAATCCGGCAAACCTGCCGAGCCGCAAGGCGAATTCAAGGAAGTGAAAGTGGAGGCTCCGGATGTCCTCGGGATCAAATTGACCGACTTGAACGGCGGCGGAACGCTCGGCGGCCAGTATAAAGGGCAGAAGATCGTGGTGGCCACGCGGACCGGCGATTTTGCGGACGCCTTGAAAAATGCCGCGAAATATTTCGAAGAGGCCTCGGGGGCAACCGTTGAAATTCAAAGCTTCCCTGCCGGAAACGATATTGAGAAAATCCAATTGGATTTGAATACCGGCCACCATTTCGATGCGGTGCTGATGCCGGTCGCGAACGTTCACGGCTATGCGGAAGGCGGTCTTATCCAGGACCTGCAGCCGTTCATCAATTCCGTCGCCAGCCCGAATCTGGATCTCGATGATTTTATTCCGAGTTTATGGAAGAGCTACGGTCTCTATAAAGGAAGAATGGTAGCCTTCCCTTACAAACCGGACTCGCAATTGTTTTTCTACCGCAAGGATTTGTTCGAAGATCCGGAAATTCAGAAGCAATATAAGGATAGAACGGGAAAAGATTTGGCGGTTCCAACCACGGTGGAGGATTTCCTGTCGGTAGCCGAGTTTTTCACGAAAAAAACCAATCCCGATTCTCCGACCAAATACGGTTACAGCTCCATGGCCTCCAAAACGAACAGCCGCTTGATTTGGCAGAATCGTTTGGCCGCTTTCGGCGGGAAGGATGTGGATGAAAACTTTAAGCCTGCCTTCAATAATGAAGCGGGGCTGAAAGCGATGCAAACCATGCTTGAGCTGAAGAAATTCGCGCCGGACGAATGGCTGCAATTGGGCTGGGATGAAGCGAACGCTTTGTTCGCAAGCGGCGAGGTTGCCATGATGGAGCAATGGCCTGGATTGTATAGCACGATTGAAGGCGATCAGTCGAAGGTTAAAGGCAAGGTGGGATTTGGCGTGACCCCGGGCGGAGCCCCTACGATGGGCGGCTGGGCGATTGCGATGACGAACACGGCGAAAAACCCGGAAGCCACTTACAAATTCCTTGAATACGTAACGTCCAAAGATGGGGAATTGTTGAAAATCAACAACACGATGGATCCTACCCGGACTTCCAACTACAACCGTCCTGAAGTACTGGCATCCAATCCAATGTATCCGGCGTTGCTCGAATCCTTGTCGGCAGCTCAAATTTTGGTTGATCCGGACGTTCCGTTCGTCTCGGCCAAGCTGAACGATATTATGGAGAACGCGATCCAGGGCGTATTGAGAGGAGAACTGGATCCGCAAGCCGCGCTCGATGACATGGAGCAAAACTTTATAAAAGAAATCAAAGCCGTCGGTTTGAGTCTTTGAATGAGTGAGTGAGGAGAGAGAACACCATGAGCAGCATATCTTCGCGGGGGGATTACCCCCGTCCCCAATTTGAACGATCACCATGGGTGAGCCTCAATGGCGAATGGGAATTTCAATTCGACGATGAACAAATTGGACTTGACGAACAATGGTATGGGGAAAAAACTTTGGCACAGCGGATTCAAGTTCCGTTCTGTTACCAAAGCGAACTAAGCGGAATAGGAACACCGGAGTTTCATGATACCGTCTGGTATAAAAGGAAAGTCGAAATTCCCTGGGAAATGAAAGGGAAGCGGATCATCCTGCATTTTGGAGCCGTTGATTATTCCGCACGGGTTTGGGTAAACGGGCAACTGGCGGTTGTCCACGAAGGAGGGCATACTCCTTTTTCGGCGGATATTACAAGCCTTCTTCGTCAGGATGGTTCCAACGAAATTACGCTGCAGGCGAGAGATTACAGCAAAGACGTCACTTTACCGCGCGGCAAGCAATTCTGGAAAGAAAAATCAGAATTGATCTTTTACACCTCGACGACAGGGATCTGGCAGTCGGTATGGATCGAAGCGGTGGAACCGGTTCATTTGAGCGGCGTGTTTTACTATCCGGATATCGATTGCAATGAGATCGGCATTCAATATGCGATCGCCGGCTGGACCGAAGAAGCGGATATCAAGGTTAGGACCCGCATTTCGTTTGAAGGCGAAGTCGTTGCGGATGAAGAGTGCAAAATTATCGCCGCCAAACAAAAACGCCGAATCGAGCTGCATGATTTTAACGATCATGGCATGGGACGTTGGTGGAGCCCCGAACAACCGAATTTATATGATGTGGAATACCGGATTTACGTCGACGGAATTGAGACCGATGCAGTACGCAGTTATTTTGGAATGCGTAAAGTTTCGGTGGACAGCGGAAAGCTGTGCCTGAATAACCGGCCGTTCTATATGAAGGCGGTGCTGGACCAGGGATATTTTCCGGGAGGCATTCTTACCGCACCTACGGATGACGTATTGAAAAGGGATGTAGAGCTAACCAAGCTGATGGGCTTTAACGGTGTGAGAAAGCATCAGAAGATTGAAGATCCTCGTTTCTTATACTGGTGCGACAAACTGGGACTTGTGGTTTGGGGTGAAGCTGCAAATGCGTTTGCCTTTAGCGAGGCGTACGTGCAGAAATTTACTTTGGAATGGATCGAAGCGGTAAACCGTGATTTTAACAGTCCTTCGATTATCGTATGGGTTCCTTTAAACGAAAGCTGGGGCATTCCGAATATCAAGGTGGACGATCAGCAGCGGCAGCACGCAATGGCCATGTACCACTTGACGAAATCGCTGGATACGACCCGGCTGGTCATTTCCAATGACGGCTGGGAGCATGTTCAATCGGATCTATGCACGATTCATGATTATCAATGGGATTACGACAAGCTGGTGGAGAAATACAGTCACATTGATTCAGCGCTGGATGCTCCGCAAAACCGGGACGTCTATGTCAAAGGCTATCAATACGAGGGTCAGCCGGTCCTGATGACGGAGTTTGGAGGAATCTCTTTCCAGAAAGGCGAAACGAGCGGTTGGGGCTACTCGGGGGCCAGCGATGAGGAGGACTTCAAGAAGCGGGTACATGCCGTAATCAAAGCCATGCAGGATTCGTCGCTAATCCAGGGATACTGCTATACTCAATTAACCGATGTGGAACAGGAAATCAACGGGTTGCTGGATTTTAACCGCGAACCAAAGATTCCGCTGGAGACGATTCGGGCGATGAATGAAGGCAAGTTTGAATGGGAGGAGGACGAGGACGTATGACAACCGTGAGACCGGATTATCCCCGCCCCCAATTCGTAAGGGATTCGTGGCAGAGCTTGAACGGGACGTGGTCCTTTGCGTTCGATGACCATAATCTTGGTTTAAAAGAAAAGTGGTTTCAAAGCACCGGCAAGCTCCCGCTTGAAATTACGGTTCCGTTCAGTTACCAGAGCGAATTAAGCGGAGTAGAAGATAAAAGCAATCATGATCGGGTCTGGTATCAAAGAATGTTCGACATTCCCGAAGCGTACGCCGGAAAACGCGTAATTCTGCATTTTGGGGCGGTCGATTACGAATGCCGGGTTTGGGTAAACGGCCAGCGGGCCGGTAACCATCGCGGCGGATTTTCTTCCTTTTCACTGGATATTACCGAGCTGATCGACAGCCACCAAAACGTGATTACCGTGATGGCGCAAGATTACTTGACGGATCTGACGATCCCGAGAGGCAAGCAATACTGGAAAGAAAAAGGCGAGGTCATGTGGTTTACGAACATGACGGGCATCTGGCAATCCGTCTGGGTGGAGTTTATTGAAGAAGTTCACCTGGAGAAGGTGCGTTTCACCCCGCATCTGGATACCAACGAAATCGAGATCCAGTCTTTCGTGGAAGGCTGGAACGAGCGGGCCAAGCTTGAACTGGTGACTTCAATCGATTTCAACGGTGAGAAAATTGCGGAAGAGTGCAGAGGAATTTTTGCGGGCGTGGAGTCCTGGCGCGTAAACTTGCGGGATTTTAACGATCATGGAATGGGCCGCTGGTGGTCGCCCGAGAAGCCCAATCTGTATGACGTGACCTTTGAGTTGAAAGCGGATGGAGTCGTTGTCGACCGGATCGAAAGCTATTTCGGAATGCGGAAAATTTCCGTCGATAATGGAAAGCTGTGTCTCAATAATCGCCCTTATCAGATGAAGCTTGTGCTGGATCAGGGATATTTCCCGCAAAGCTTGCTCACCGGGCCGAGTGATGAAGCCATACGCAGGGATGTGGAACTGTGCAAGGCGATGGGCTTTAACGGCCTGCGGAAGCATATGATGGTGGCTGATCCGCGATATCTGTATTGGTGCGATAAACTGGGGGCTTTAGTTTGGGGCGAAATGGCGGCCGCTTACGTTTATAGCGAACAGTACGCCCATCGGATGATGGATGAGTGGAAGGAAGTCATCGAGCGGGATTATAATCATCCTTCCATCGTCGTCTGGGTACCTTTAAACGAGAGCTGGGGCGTCGCCGATATTTACTACAACGAGAAGCAGCAGCATCATGCCCAATCCCTGTACCATTTTACCAAATCGGTGGACTCGACCAGACTGGTGATTTCCAACGACGGCTGGGAGCACTGCAAGTCGGATTTATGCACCGTGCACGACTATGGCAAAGACCCGGAAGTTCTGCATAAACGTTACTCCAATATTGAAAATATCCTGACGGATATGCCGGGGCTCGAAGGCCGTAAGTTTATATACAATCCCGGATTTTCCTACGGAGGAGAGCCGGTGCTGTGTACCGAGTTCGGAGGCGTGAACTACCACTCTGAACCTGCCGCTCCCGTTGTAGAACCCAAGGCGGAGAATGGGGATCAGTTTGTGCAGCAGCTGGTGGACGTCATAAATCCGTTCCTTGTATCCAAGCTGGTGCAAGGGTACTGCTATACGCAGTTGACCGACACGGAAACGGAAATCTGCGGCCTGCTGACCTGGAACCGGGAACCGAAGGTGCCGCTGGACATCATCAAGAGGATTAATGAAGGACAGACTGATTTCTAAATGTAAAAAGCACATCCGGAACAAATGGACCGGATGTGTTTTTTTTGGGGATGTACTACCGTGTATCAAATCTTTGTGCGTCAATTAGGCGGCACTGTCCTATACTTAGATGTGACGTATAAACGCACTCGCCCCAAAAGGGACAAGTGCGTTTGCGTTTATGTGATTCTTTATTACGATTCAGCAACTGCATCTCTAGCTTCAGTCGATGGGGTTCGTGTACGGCTCCAACGAAATGTTATCAATCCAGACAATGTAAGGGGTATTCAAGATCGGATCTCCAGCTTCATCATCTCTGCCGAGACCAATGATAAGTTGGTATAGCCCGTCACTTGGGATTTCGATGATGGCTTCATAGGTCTTTGTATTTTCATCCACCGAAAATGTTTGAATTGGGTCATCGTCAGAGTCTTTGAGCTGAATATAAATATTGCGGGCCTGCTCCGAGCTTAAATCCAGGGACAGCTTGTAGGTGCCTTGCTTCAATGCAATGTTGTCTTGATGCAGTTGAATATGCCACCAGAACCAGCCTACCTCCGTAATTTCCGCTTTTGCTTTGCCATCCATTATGGAAATAGCAGCGTTACCTGCAAAAGGCTCATAAACGCCCTGCTGATGGATCAGCCAACCGTTCAAGCCATCCTCAAATCCTCCGTTTACGAATTCATGAGAAACCGGAGTTTCCGGCGTGGTTGAGGTCGTTTCCTTAATGGACAGATCGTCAAAAGTAATCGTATGAGGTACATCCGGCGTTGTCAGCGAATTCATGTTAACATTTCCGATCAGGAAGTTCAGCTTCAGGTTTTCCTGTTTTGTCGCAGTGAACTTGGCAGTATAGGTTGCGCTAGTAGCTGATAGCTCAAACTGCTTCTGCAAAGGCGAAATAGATGTGCCCGAGAATTCAAGCGTGATCGGTCTGTCTACACTTGCGCTCGCCTTGAAGGACAGTTCATAGGTTTTACCTGCCTCCAAAGGAATGTCTGCCTGGTAAAACTGAGTAGACCATCCCTCGCCACTGCCGAGTGAAGGGATAGTAATGACCGCTGCCCCTGCATTTTCTGCAAGAGATGAGCCTCCATCACTCCATACTTCCCAGTCCGACGTTCTATTCGAGAAGTCGCCGTTCAACAACAAATTACCGTCCGCATTCATGACTCTTTGCGTCACACTGGCAAAAGTGTAATCTTTCGCTTCAATCCTGATTTTATAGCTAATCGCATTAGGGAATAATGCCGCATCAAATGTGACTCTGCCTTCTGCAAAAGCGTATTGAGCTTCGGACACCTTAGCTCCATTGATCGTTACGGATGAAATGTTATTACGCCAGGTCTCGTCATCCTGGAATGTAATCTCAATAGGCTGACCTATGACATTATCCGTACTGTCCGCTACAAGACTTGGGGAACGCTCCATTTTTGGCGCATCTTTAATTTGGAAGACCACATTATCGATAAATACGTCATGCGGACCGTTTACTGTTTGACCAGTCAAATTCCCCAGGAAAAACTTAAGGTTACCCAAGACATCTTTACCCATCTTGAATGTAAACTTGTAGTTTTGAGGGGATGTTCCAAGATCAACGATTTCATCAAAATAGCGAGTATAGGAGCTGTCTTCAATATCAATCTCCATTTTTCGCTCTAGTGTAGAATATGCGTCAAAGGACAGCTCGTAGATTGCGCCCTTCGTCAAACTCATGTTGTTTTGCATAAACATATTGCTCCACGGGTTTTGCCCAAGGGCGCTTACCGATAGCTTCGCGGCTTGGTTCTCGTGAGAAGCTGTCATGCTTCCTCCGGTATCTACAGCTCCTTCCCAAGGGGCGAGCCCGCTATCAAAGCTGCCGTTCGTCAGCGGGAAGAATACCGTATCCGGATCATAAACGATCGATGTCTGAATGAGCTTGACGTTATCAAGATTAACCGTTCCTGTGGCACCACCTAAACGGAATGCCAACGTCGAATTAGGGTCGGTTACTCCTGTCATCGTAAAGCCGACAGTATGTTTCGAGCTTGCTGCGTGTACATCATCACTGCCCAGGGATACTTTTTTACTAAAGTAGGTTTCAGATCCGTCATTACTCACCAGCTCAACTAGAATATCCCTTGGCGTAGAAGCGCTGGCATCAAAAGTCCATTCATAGGTCTGGTTCGCCTCAAGTAAAATACCTCTCTGCAGTACACTTACGTCATTGGCATTGCCGTTGCCCGCATTCAGTATATTCACACCGAGATAACGGGTGGCCGGATTGACTGATGCCTTTACGTTGGTATTGTCCGCTGATACAACATGCCAGAACGTCATCCGGTCCGGACGCCCTTGATCAAAGCTTCCGTTATACACCCGGTTCCCGTCGCCGTCGAGCGGTTCTTTCCGCATGTCATCGTCGATAGCAATAGTATCGATCTCTTCCACACGAACATTACCGATCCATACCGAACTTGTGTTTAAGCCTACGTTAAATTCCGTTCGTGCAGCAATATCCGTATCCGCCTTCATCTGGAACTGATATTCGAAGCGCTGCATCTGATCGGTCAAAGCGAAAATATTTGCAGGGGAATATGCGGCAAATCCGCGGCTTTCTCCGCCTGTCATTCTGGCCATCATGTTGCGGTTTGCATCTGACTTGGCGTCAAAAGAGACTTTGTAGAAATGTCCCTTTACAAGCGATGCCGTGTTTAGCAGCTGAACGGAATAGTTTTGAACACCTGCATTTTTAATACCGATTTTGGCGTAATTTTGTTCACCGATCTTCTCAATACTTACGCTTCCCGCGCCGCCTTCGCCTTCAAACAGCGACCAATAGTCCGTATTCGGAACCTCTGTGGAAGAATCGGTACCATTTTTGTAAGACAAATTCGGTTTAGCTGCATCGTCTTGATCAAAATTATGGTTATAAAGCAGGTTTCCGTCCGCTAAAGGAGCTTGCGCATCTGCGGGAACAGGCTCTTTTACGGTTACAGGAGGAACAGGTTCCCGATACGGCCGTCCGGTCAACTTATAAGCTCGAACGTAATCAACATACATTTTGCCCGGAAGCAAGCTTTCGTCGATCGGTCTGCCGCCATCAAAATTTCCGCCAAGAGCCAGGTTCAGGATCATATAGAAGTCCTGGTCAAATGGTGCCGGATAGGCATTATTCGCCGCCTGGTTTTTACTTATGCTGTACCAGTCGTTCTGGGTTTGACAAAGAATGCCGTCAATATACCACCGGATTTCCCCGGGTTCCCATTCTATGGCATAGGTGTGGAAGTCCGTTGCCGTCCCGTTGTTTGGAAGCGGGTATTCCTGGCCTGTATACACGTTATTAGGTGCTTCTCCACCATAATGCAGAGTGCCAATCCCTATTTCAGGTAAACGTCCCCGACTCTCCATAATGTCGATTTCGCCGGACGAAGCCCAGGTCCCATAAGTGCTGTCTTGCGGCATCATCCAGAATGCCGGCCAGAATCCGGTGCCTCCCGGAAGTTTGATACGCGCCTCAAACTTGCCGTAAGTCTGGGAGAATTTATCCCTGGTCACAAGCCGGGCGGAAGTATATTGGCTGCCCTCGACTTCCTCTTTTTTCGCGGTAATGACCAAATTGCCGTTTTCCACGGTTGCATTCTCCGCTTTATAGTATTGCTGTTCGTTATTGCCCCAGCCGCCGTTGCCGGTGCCAATCTCCGCGGTCCAATTTTGCAAATCGGAAACATCGTTAAACTCGTCGGCAAAGGTCAGCGTCCAATCTTTATTCGGATTGCCGTTGTTACCTCCTGGCGTGCCGCCGCCATTATTGTTTCCTGGCGAACCGCTGCCCGGCGTACTGCCGCCATTATTCACGGTTCCGCTGCCGGATGGACTGTCCGTACTTTTCGGAACCTTGCTTCCGTTCATAGTCAAACCGTCCGACTTGTTCGTAATCGTCTCCACTTTGCCTTTCCCTTCGATAACTGCTTTGCCGGCATGTTCACCAACGGTCAACTTCTTTAATACCGAGCCCACCGCCAAAATGATTTTGGCATTTCCGTCAAGCTTTAATTCCTCCACGGTTCCCGAAATCGTGAGGATTGGCTGATGATCGCCTGTCGGAACGGCAACGATTTGCTTGAAGCTGCCGTTAAATCGAATTCCCGCATTGCTGTCGGGTACAAAGCTTGTTCCTTTGACAACAACGTTTTGAAGTAAAGCCGTGCCTTCCCCAATTCCGGCAGTTAAATACAGGTTGCCTTCGATCGCGGTATCCTTCAACGTAATATCGGCCTTATTTATCAGCGCATTGCCTTTCACCGAGCCCTCAGCAGAGACCGTCGCTTTCTTGTCGAAATAACCGGATATAATGCGATCTATTAATGACATGAGTTCCGCTCTAGTCATCGTTCCTTGCGGTTTGAAACTCGAATCGGAATAACCTTTCAAGTATCCGGCAGCCGCGAGCGCATTAACGGCCTCCAGCATTTCGGCATTCATGCCCGTCAAATCGCTGAAATGAGCGGTATCCGATGAATCTGTGCCCATTTGGCTGAAGCTGAACAGTTTATCCAGCGCAAAAGCGGCTTCAGCCCGGCTGAGGGGAGCATGAGGGTTTGATTTTCCCGCAGCATTCAGCTTGAAATATCCGGCTTGAACCGCTTTGGAAATGTCGGCTTCATACCATGTCCCAGCTGGGACATCCGAGATGGACTGGTCCAGCTTCTGAGTCAAGCCAAACACCTTATTCATAATGACTGTAAATTCTGCTCTTGTGATTGGAGCATTCGGACGAACTGTCCCATCTCCATACCCCTGAATAATGTCATGGTTCATCCAGCGAGCAATAGAATTGGCTGCCCAGTGATTCTTGGACAAATCGTTAAATTGCTGCTGCACCCCAACTGCTGAAGTCTGCCCGCTTGCGAATTGGGCTGAGCTTACTCCGGATACCGCGCTCGTCGCAATGAGCAGAGACAACGCCAGGGATGTACTTTTCCGGGCCAAACGCTTCCTCATATTCTGCATCTCCTTCTCAGATTTTAGTAGCTCGTGTCCTATATTGCGGATAGTAATTCATTACCTTGAAACAACTTTACTCCTTTCCCATGAATTCGCTTTCATAACAATTGTCTCACATGGGACAAAGATAAATATAATATAGTATCAGCACTACTTGAGTGTCAATGCACAGCGACTACGAAAATTTGCCTGCTATTTTCGGAGCGCTGCACGAATCTCTTAAAATAAGTTCTGCTTCAAAGGATGTCTCCTCAGGCGCTTTGCCGTCTTCTTCCAGGACGGAAATTAATTGATTCACTAACGATACGGCCATATCCACACGCGGAATACGCAACGTTGTTAGTGCAGGATGAAGATACTGAGAGATTAACAAATCATCAAAGCCAATGACAGAAATGTCGTCAGGCACACTCAATTTATGGGCGGCTAAAGCCTTCATGGCCCCGATCGCCGTAAGGTCGTTTGAGCAGAATACTGCGGTTGGCAAGGTGCCTTCCGAGATCCACTGTTCAACGGCTGCCTTCCCGCTTTGTTCTGTAAAGTCGCCATGGAAAATACGGCCTTGGGATACGGGGAGCTTCCAAGCCTGCATCGCTTCCACAAACCCCTCGTAGCGTTCGAGACCGGACGGATTATTCAGCAGTCCCGTAACCATTCCAATATCTGTATGACCCAGTTCAGCCAAATATTCAATGGCTTTATAAGTGGCCTTGCGGTTGTCAATCTTTGGTGCAGGAACGGACAAGCCTCCGTCCGGAGCGTTGCTGCGGTCAAACACGCAGATTTCAAAGCCCGCGTCTCTAATCTGCTCCATAAGCTCCTGAACATTCGACCAGCTGATCACAATGCCGCCGTCGATGTTCTTCTGCTTGTATTGGCTGAATAGAGGCGAAGTATCCGAGATATCCAGAATCGTCACCAGTGTATTATAGCCGCGCTCAAAGCACTGGCTGATAACGGCCCCAATCGCGACACCGTAGAACATGTCATCCGAGTATAATGTATAGTTGCTCTTATCCTGAATAATAAACAAGCCGATCGTATGCGTTCTTTTGGAGGAAAGCTTACGGGCGGCCGAGTTCGGTTCATAATGGTATTCTTCCATCACCCCGAGCACTTTCTCACGGGTTTTTGGACTGACGCTGGCAGAGTTGTTCAGCACACGTTGAACCGTTTTCCGGGAGACGCCGGCTATTTTTGCAATGTCGAAAATATTCATATTAAGAATCGTCCTGTCATGATTTGTTTTATGTCCAAAATACAATAAAGACTGAGCCGGGTCAATTGAGAAGGGGACATCCATGCGAGATGCGGCTTACGGGACCGAATATGCTACGATTAGAGCTGTGCTTGCACTCTTCACGCTTCATATCTTTTTATTGTATTTATAGCTTTAAAAAGGGAATAACGACCGGCGCGGTGAAACTTAAAGAACAATACGCGCAAACAGGAGGGCAATTGCCATGACAACCATTCAAAATCCGATTCTGAAAGGGTTTAATCCCGATCCGTCGATCTTACGCGTTGAAGACGATTATTATATTGCCACATCAACATTCGAGTGGTTCCCCGGGGTACAGATTCATCACTCTAAGGATCTGGTCCATTGGGAGCTGATCGGACATCCGCTTGACGAGCGCCGCCTGCTCGATATGAGAGGCAATCCGAATTCCGGCGGGATCTGGGCGCCTTGTCTCAGTTATAATGAAGGTGTATTTTATCTTATCTATACCGATGTTAAAAGCCTGGTCGGTGCGTTCAAGGATACGCCGAACTATATGACGACGGCGACCGATATTCGCGGTCCGTGGTCGGATCCCGTTTATCTGAACAGTAGCGGCTTCGATCCGTCCCTGTTCCATGATGACGATGGCCGTAAATGGCTTGTTAATCTGATCTGGGATCACCGGAAGAATCGCAATCCGTTCCACGGTATTGTGCTGCAAGAATATTCGGAAACGGAAGGAAAGTTGATCGGCCCCAAAGAGGTGATTTTCAAGGGGACTGAACTTGGGTGTACGGAAGGACCGCATATTTATAAAAGAAACGGATGGTATTACCTGATGACAGCCGAGGGAGGAACGGGTTACGAGCATGCCGTGACCGTAGCGCGGTCGCGCTCCTTGAACGGGCCGTATGAAGTGGATCCGGAGAATCCGATCCTGACGTCCCACGGCGATCTGAGCTTGCCCCTGCAAAAGGCCGGTCATGGCAGTCTCGTAGAGACACAAAACGGGGAATGGTACTTGGTTCACTTGTGCTCTCGGCCGCTCCAAGGGCTGCAGCAATCCCCGCTAGGAAGAGAGACGGCGATTCAGAAATGCGAATGGACCGAAGACGGATGGATCCGTCCTGTGAACGGACGGCGTCCGCAATTGGAGGTACAGGCTCCTGATCTGTCTGCCGCTCCGGTTTCCATACCAGCGGATTGCGATCATTTTGATGAGCCGTCTTTAAGTGCGGAGTACTCCACTTTGCGGGAGCCTGCCGACGCTTTCTGGCTGAGCCTGACGGAACGCCAGGGATACCTTCGTCTCTACGGTAGACAATCGCTGAACTCTCACTTTAGCCAGAGTCTTGTTGCCAAACGGATTCAGTATTTTTCGTTCGAAGCGGAGACGGCGATCGAATTCGAGCCGGAGCATTTCCAGCAAATGGCCGGACTCGTTTGCTATTACAACAGCAAGAACTACTATTATCTGCGGATCAGCCGGGACGAGCAGCTAGGAAAAACGTTGAATGTGCTGATCGGCGATAACGGAGCTTATGATGAGGCCTTGTCCGAAGAGCTTTCTGTTGAGGATTGGGACCAGTGCTTCCTGAAGGTACGGATCGAAGGGAACGAGGTGCAGTTCTTGGCCTCCCCGGACCGTGAGAACTGGATGAAGGTCGGCGGCCCGCTTCAATTCGGGCATTTATCGGATGAATATGCGACCCGGATGACGGATGGCTTCTTTACGGATTGGGGCTTTACGGGTGCATTTGTCGGGCTATGCGTGCAGGATTTGAGCGGGGAAAAGAAAGCGGCGGACTTCGATTACTTCATCTGCCGGAGTACGGAGGAGTTCTAGGCTAGCCTCTAGCCGGGCTCCTTCTCTGCCATAAATTTCATGGACTCAAATTGTCATGAGCAACGCTTTATGTTACAGTAGAACTATCTTAAGCGAACGGAGGGTTCCTCGTGATTAATATTAAATTCCGTTTTTCCACTTTGCGCGGCTAATTGAATAGTGCTCAAAGGCTCTGCACCTGTGCAGGGCAAACGGGATAGGTATGCTATGACGAAGGGACTCAACTTTTGAATAGAATATGCCGACTTTGCGGGCGCCGCTTTACGGGAGACGTTTGTTTGCCGTAGCCAAGCGGAGGTCTGCGACGTTTTCGTTTGAACCGACACAGGGAATCCTTCCTGTGTTTTTTTGTTTCTCCCGGTGTCCCCGCCATGAATTGGGAGAAGCTAGGTACAGTGAGCACTGTGGTCTCTTTGCGGGGACGATCTTATTTTTCCTAAGGGAGGAATTTATATATGGAACAACTACAGCAAAAAGCGGTCCTGGCCGGAGTCAATTTGAATCATCAGAAGGATTTCGAATACTCGATGGAGGAGCTGGCCAATCTGGCCGAAGCCTGCGATATTGAAGTCGTAGCGACGCTCACCCAGAATCTGGTGAAGATCAACTCTTCCCACTACATCGGAACGGGAAAGATTGAAGAAGTACGTGCACTCCTGGAAGCGAACGATGGCAATCTAGTCATTTTCAATGACGAACTGTCACCTTCCCAAATTCGCAATCTGGAAGCCGATCTGGATTGTAAAATTATCGACCGGACCATACTGATTCTCGATATTTTCGATCAGCGGGCCAAGACGAGGGAAGCCCAGCTTCAGGTGGAAGTGGCCCAACTCAAGTACATGCTGCCGCGGCTTGTCGGGCTTCGCGAATCGCTCGGCCGTCAGAGCGGCGGGGTAGGCACCAAAAACCGCGGCGTAGGGGAAACGAAGCTGGAACTCGACCGCCGACGGATCGAAGAGAAGATCACCGCGCTGAGCAAAGAGCTGGAGACGCTCGTAGCGCACCGGCAAACCCAGCGCAAACAGCGCAAGAAGAACGACGTGCCCGTCGTCTCGCTCGTCGGCTATACGAATGCCGGCAAATCGACGATCATGAATGCGATGATGGAGCGGTTTAACCCTGAGCAGGAGAAGCAAGTGTTTGAAAAGGATATGCTGTTCGCGACACTGGAAACCTCAGTTCGTAGCATCCCTCTCGAAGATAATAAAACGTTCCTGTTGACGGATACGGTCGGATTCGTCAGCAAGCTGCCGCATCATCTGATCAAGGCGTTCCGTTCCACGCTAGAAGAAGTGGCTGAAGCGGACCTGCTGATCCATGTGGTGGATTACTCCAATCCGGAATACGAGCGGCTGATCGACATTACGAACCAAACTCTGAAAGAGATCGGAATTACGGACATCCCCGTCGTGTATGCCTATAACAAATCCGACCTGACTGAACGATCGATTCCCGAAATTCAGGGTGATAAAGTGTTCCTTGCGGCCAAACCGAGAGTCGGCATTCAGGAACTGGTCGGACTGATTCGGGAACGGGTGTTTAAAGACTACATCCGCTGCGAAATGTTGATCCCGTACGATCAAGGGGCGGTCGTGTCTTACTTCAACGAGCATGCTCATATTTTCGAAACGAGCTATGAGCCCGAAGGCACCAAACTTACGCTGGAGTGCAAGCGGAGTGATTACGGAAAGTATAAGCAATATGCGCTCGAAAGCATTGGAGAGAGTGAAGAGAGTTTAGGGGAATAGAGGGGGAGCAACACAGCTACATGAAGTAGGTAATGAGGTAGGTGTGAGTGGGGTGCTCGCTCGGCATCAGAAATGAGAAGAGAGCAAGAAAAGCTGCAAAAGTGCAGCTTTTCTTTTTGTTTAGCCACGTCGGAGGCTTAATTCCTGCAAAAGTGCATCATTTTCTCCATAAAGCGGCTTATTTGCTCCATTTGGTCAGAAAAAACTGCATAATTGCAGGAATTTGCTTTTTAGGCACGTTTCGGCCTCCAGAATCCTGCACTATTGCAGGAATTTCGAAAGGAGACGCAAAATGTTCTCGGACTGACTGCAGGCCAGAGCAAGTGTGAGGGGGAAAGTATACTTATCGTGCCAGAGCAAGCTTACGGGACAAAGTGTGGGACCAGTAGTTAGAGCATGGGTGCCGTGGTTAAGTGTGTGTAACGTACCGAAACATGCGTGCGGCGACAAAGATGGTGGGAGCGAATGGATTGCTCGTACCAGGCATGAGGAAGAGAGGAAGAAAAGCTGCAAAAATGCAGCTTTTCTTTTTGATTTGACATGTCGGAGGCTAAATTCCTGCAAAAGTGCAGTATTTTCTCCATAAAGCGGCTTAATTGCTCCATTTGGTCAGAAAAAACTGTAGAATTGCAGGATTTTGCTTTTTGGGCACACTTCGGTCTTTTGAATCCTGCACTATTGCAGGAATTTCGATAGGAGTGTGCGACATGATCGCGGACAGCAGGTTAGAGCATGTGTGGCGAGACAAAGTGTGGTACCGCTCTAGAGCATGCGTGCCGAGACAAAGTGTGTTTACCATACCAGATCATGCGTGGCGTGACAAAGTGTGGTACCGTTCCAGAGCATGCGTGCCGAGACAAAGTGTGTGAACCATACCAGAGCATGTGTTGCGAGACAAAGTGTGGTACCGCTCCAGAGCATGCGTGCCGAGACAAAGTGTGTTTACCATACCAGATCATGCGTGCCGTGACAAAATGTGTACCGTGCCAGAATTTGCGTGCCGCCGTACAAGTGTCTGTGCCATACAAGAGCATGCGTGTCGCCGTACAGTATCTGTGCTATACAAGAGCATGCGTGTGTCCTGTACCCCCTTCTACAGCAACATAAGCAAAAGGCACCTATGTCACAGCGCCGGCAGTCTGACCTCGAAGGTAGCTCCTTCTCCCGGGTTGCTTAGCACGTCGATCCGGCCCCGATGGGCTTCGATGATCGACTGGGAGATGGCTAGCCCGAGGCCTGCGCCGCCCTGTTTGCGCGTACGGGAGGCGTCGCTGCGGTAGAAGCGCTCGAACACATGCGGCAGGTGTTCCGCCGGAATTCCCGGCCCGTTGTCCTGCACGCTCAGCAGCGCCAGATTTTGCGGGAGGGAAGATAACGATACCGTTATTTTCCCTTTGACCGGATCCGTATGCTGAACGGCATTATGGAACAAATTCAGAATGACCTGCTTGATTTTATCGCAGTCAACCATACCCTTGATTTCCGGGGTCAGGTTGAACGTGAGAGTTCGGTCACCCGCCAACATCCGCAGATGGGGCTCCATTTCCTCGACCAGCGTGTCGAGGCGGGCTTCGGAACGGCTGACGACCGGAGTCCGGTCCAGCTTGGCCAGGATGAGCAGGTCCTCGACCAGCTTCTTCATCCGCTTGGCCTCGCCAAGCATGCTGTTCAGCGCGGCGTCCAGTTGCTCCGGTTTATCCGCCGCGCCGCGGAGCAGCACCTCCAGAAAACCGTGTATCGAGGTCAACGGAGTCCGAAGTTCATGCGAGGCATCTGCGATGAAGCGGCGCATCTGCTCCTTGGCCTCCCGTTCGGTTTCAAAAGAAGTTTGCAGGCGCTCCAGCATGCCGTTGAACGACTCGGCTAACCGGTCGATCTCGCTTTGTCCGAGCGCGGCCGGGAAGCGCTGGTCCAACTTGCCCGCGTCCAGCTCCTTGACCGTGCTGACCATCTGATTCAGCGGATTCAGCGTTTTGCGCAGCGCCGGCAAATAAAGCATGAGTCCGCCGCCCAAAGCAAGCAAGGACAAAATGATGAAAATGGACAGTTGCCGTAAAGCGATCGCTTTTAACGGGGCTGTGGCGATGCCCATTTGAATCAGGCTGTCCCAGCCCCAGGGCCCTTCTGCGGGACGAAAAACAAGAAGCTGCTCGTTCCCGTTTTCGTCATGGGCAATTTTGTACGCACCCGTCTTTTTATTCTCCCATTGCTCCCGGATGGCATCGTATTCTTCGTCGGTTAACCGGGGGGCCGGCAGTCCGGACTCGTTAGATCTGCTTATAAATCCTTCCTCTTTACGGACCAGCGCGAGCGAAGTATCGGGAAGGAAGAGGAACGGCCCGCGTTCTCCGGTGTCCGGCGGCGCTTCGGTCAGATCCGGCGTTCCCGGCGATACTGGATTTTCCGGCGTTCCCGGCAACTCCGGCGCCATGTTTTCATTCCGTTCTCTGCGACTGGGAAGTGCATTGTCGTTCATCAGCAATTCTTTCGGCAGGCTGCGGATTTGGGACAGCAGGGTTTCGGCCTGATTACTGTAGAGAAAATTTTTCATCACTACAAATTGTACGGTGCCGATTAACAGCAATAGCAGCGCCAAAATGAACAGGGAGCGGGACAACAACTGGGAGCGAAGCGAGCGGGGGGATATTAGCCTGCGCAGCATTCCCGTCAAATTCCGCCTTTTCATGGCAAGTCAACGCGGTACCCCGCGCCCCGCAGCGTTCGAATGAGCCGGTGATCCTTATCGTTCAACTTTTCGCGCAAGGAACGGATGTAAACCTCGACAATGTTCTCCTCTCCGCCGAAATCGTATCCCCAAACCTGGTCCAGTATCGTGCTTTTGCTGAGGACAATCCCATGGTTGATGACCAGATATTTCAGCAACTCATATTCGGTAGGCGACAGTTCCAGCACCCGGTCCTGGTACTGTATTTCTTTTCTGCGGTCATCCAGCCGGAACGGTCCGAAAGAGACCTCGCTGAACAAGGCGGGGAACTGGTTGCGCAAGCGGGCGCCGATTCGGGCTAGCAGTTCTTCGAAGCTGAACGGCTTGACCACATAATCATCCGCCCCGGTCGTCAACCCCTTAACCCGGTCTTCTACCTCGTCTTTGGCCGTAAGCATAATGATCGCTACATTATTGAGATTTTTTTTCAGAAGCCGGCACACTTCCCAACCGTCCATGCCTGGCATCATCACATCCAGCACGACAACCTGCGGTTGAAATTCCAGAGCGAGGTTCACGGCGGTCATGCCGTCGGATGCGGATCGGATCTCAAACCCTTCATTCATGAGTCCGAGTTCCAGAAATTGAATAATATGAGGCTCGTCGTCAACAAGCATGATTTTTACGTCTTTCAGATTTTTCATGAAGCATGCCTCCAGTACACTGCGCTTATGTAAATATTATCTTCGATCTCACTGAACGCTAGCTGAACGTCCCCTGAGGAGGAACTGAAATCTGGTTGCTTGGCCCGTCGTTTCTTTGATCCTATCATGTCAGACCCTTGATTGTGAATCTGGTTCTGAGATATACTTTTCTAAGCGAAATGACGAAAAGGAGAGTAAACGAATGGAAAAAGTATTGATTTTCGGACACAAAAATCCGGACACGGATACGATTTGCTCCGCAATCGCTTATGCCGACCTGAAATCGAAGCTGGGATGGGATGTTGAACCTGTTGCTTTGGGCGAGGTCAACGGGGAAACCCGGTTTGCGCTCGACCGGTTCGGCTTTCAGGCACCGCGCGTCATTGAATCGGCCGCAGGAGAAGTGAAGTCCGTTATTTTGGTTGACCATAACGAGCGTCAGCAAAGCGTTTCCGACATTGAGCAGGTTACGGTGGCTGAAGTTATCGACCATCACCGGATCGCCAATTTCGAAACGAGCGGGCCGCTTTATTACCGTGCTGAGCCTGTTGGATGTACGGCAACAATCCTGAACAAAATGTACAAGGAAAACGGCATCTCCGTTCCCGCGAATGTGGCCGGGTTAATGCTGTCCGCAATCATATCGGACTCCCTTTTGTTTAAATCTCCAACCTGCACCGAGCAGGATGTAGCCGCTGCCCGCGAACTGGCGGACATCGCCGGCGTAAATCCGGAAGAATACGGGCTGGACATGCTTAAAGCGGGCGCCGATCTCAGCGACAAAAGTATTGAGCAACTGATTTCGCTTGATGCCAAAGAATTCTCGATGGGCAGCGCCAAAGTGGAAATCGCCCAAGTGAATGCGGTTGACGTTAATGACGTGCTGGCCCGCCAATCGGAGCTGGAAGCCGCTTTAAACGGTATTGTGGACAGCAAAGGCTTGGATTTGTTCCTGTTCGTAGTTACCGATATTTTGAACAACGACTCGGTAGGTTTGGCGCTGGGCAAAGCGGCGGACGCTGTGGAAGCCGCATATAACGTGAAGCTTGAGGACAACAAGGCGGTATTGAAGGGCGTAGTTTCCCGCAAATCCCAAATCGTCCCTGTTCTCACCGATATTTTTAACAAGCGTTAATAGCATAACCACAACCTGATCGATCAAAAAGAGTCCTGAAGCTGCCGGTTACCGGCCTGCTTCAGGACTCTTTGGTTTTTACTTCGTATGACGGTGCTTGGTGAGGCTCAAACTCGACTAACTCTAACGGACACCAGAGACCTTATTCGGGCGAAAATGACCGCTATCAAAATCTAACGGACACCCCAGCCGTTAATTTGTCTGAAATGCCCTGTTTGGTCCTAATTCCGGAGAATAGAGTCTCCTGTGGCCGTTAGCTTGCGGGATACGCCGCTTTTGGAACAAATAAGGGCTTCTGTGTCCGTTAGAAGTTTTCATGATCGAAACCAGCTAAGCACCCTCGGGTTCCCCCATCCCGGGATCCGGGGCGGGGGCAGGCTTATGCTTGAAGATCGGAATGAGAATGACCGCGCCTAGCATCATCACAATGCCGGAGAAAGCATATATTCCGACCAGCGGAAATAGCTTCTTGAGCACGCCCGACAGGGACATCATGATGACCATCATGCCCATGAACATCGGGCTTAACACGCCGTTAACCCGGCCCACGTAGGACTGTTCCGTCGATTGCAAAATCAGGGTGTTGATCCCGATTTGAATGCAAGGGAAGGTGAGGCCGTTTAAGAACTGCAATACCAAGGTTAATGGTATGCTGGTGGATAAGCCCATGCCGACGATACACACGGCGCTTACGGCCATGCCGAACGCCAGCAGGATCTGTGGCGGAATCTTTTTGGATAGCGTCATAATCACGGCGCCGCCGATCAGCATAGCTACGCCGTTCACCATAAGCAGAAACTGGAGGAATTCCTTCGGCTGTCCCAGGCGCTCGGTAACGACGAACAAACCAAGCGTCTGGATGGTTCCGACGGCGAATCCGGCAATGGCGAAGGTTGCGCCAAGCACTCGCAAAATCGGACTGCGCCAGACATAGCGGAATCCGTCGGCCAGTTCCTGACGCAGTTTGCTGGTTCGCTCTGCCTTCGTTTCTAGTTCCTCATCGGCCGGGAGCCGGAACAGAACGAGCGCGGAGAGCAGGAAGGCTACCCCCATCACGCCGATGGAGATATTAATCCCGAACTGGTGATAGGAAAAGATGCCGAGCGTAGGGCCGAGCACCATAAAGATAGCTACCAGGGATTGGAATAAAGCCATGCCCTGTTGAAGCTTTTCCGGATGCACATGCTGTTTGAACAGCTTCATGACGGAAGGCTGCGAGAATTGCGACAAGATCGCCGAGATAAAGGTGGCGAAATAGACGGCTTCCCATGATTCGTACAACAAGGTAATGAGAACGGCAAACACGGACAAGGCGGACAGAAAATCGCACCAGATCATCGTTCGTTTCGGTTTCCAGCGGTCGGCGAAGGCCCCGCCAATGAAGGAAAAGACAAAGATCGGTGCAAATTCGACCACGGAGATGAGCGAAATCGCCAGCGGATCGCTGTTTGTTTTTTCGGTTACGAACATCAAAATCGCAAAGTTGCGGACCCAGATCCCAATTTGCAGGAAGATGTTGGAGATCAGGATCGTCTGGTAAAACCGGTTGCTGAACAGACTGGCTTTACCTGGTGAAGAGTGAGCTTGCATTGACATAAAATACCACCTCAATATGGTTTTCTCTCTAAAAACGGGAATTTCCCATATTAACAATAAAGGATAGGAGCTAGCCAAAAAAGGGAAATGTTAAGTATAATCGTTTCTTCTTTTTTCAGGTTTTAGGGCCAAACCGACCCTTCAATTTAAATTGACTTTTAAATAAATGTTTGATATTTAAAAGGAAAAACATTTTTATGGCAGATTGCAGGTTCCTTCCGAATTTACTTAATTAACTATCATGGGACGGAGGCTTGGTATGAGCAACGGGCACGGGAGGCAGCAGTCTCTTGATGAAGGCGATTTCAATGCACTCTTAACACAGACGGACAGGCAGTCGGAGGATTGGAACTTTTTTATTCTGGATCATATGGATGATTTGATTTATTGCTGCGATTTAGAAGGAACATGTTTATATTGTTCGTCATCCGTTACAAAGTGGCTGGGTTATTCTCCGGAGGAGATCATCGGCAGCAAGTACACGGAGTGGTGTCATCCGGAGGATGTCCATTTTACCGGTGGTAAAGAGCTGTTGCGCAATCAAAAGAGTATTACCGAGCTTAGAGTCAGAACAAGTGAGGGAAATTACCTTTGGTTCGAATTTACCCTTCATTTCGCGAATGAAGGAGAGCAAAGCCCTAGAATTTTGGCTGTCGGCCGGGAGATTAGCCAGCGCAAATATGAAGAAACGGTAGTGGAAGAAACGATGCGAATTGCCCGGATCGGAAGCTGGGAATGGAATGTCGCCGAAGACCGGGTCGCTTTGTTCGACCAGCTCTATCATATATTAGGAATCGAAAAGGTCGATGAACCGATGTCCTCGGCTCAAATTTTGGCGATGGTGCTTCCATCCGAAAGGGAACGGTTGATCGAAACCGTCGGCAATGCGCTGCATATGGGGCATTTCGACTTCGAGTTTCAGCACGAGATGCAGGAGGGAGAGTACCAGTATTTGCATCTTCGCGGGATCGTAACCTATAGCGAGGACGGACAACCCCTCAAAATCAGCGGTACGGTGCAAAATATGACGGACCGGAAGCTGGTGGAGCGAAAACTGCAGGAAACGGTGGAAAGATACAACTCCCTCAAAAAGTACAATCATGACGCCGTATTCTCGCTGGATTTGAACGGTCATATCATCAATACCAACGTGATGGCGGAGAAATTAACGGGTTACAAAATTCCGCAAATGACCGGAAAACGGTTCTCCATGTTCATAGAGGAATGGCAATTGCAAAGCATATTGTCCGAAGCGATCAATGATGCCGATGCCACGATTGAAAAAGGAATCGATAAGATCAAGACGAAGGACGGCCAAGAGGTCGAGGTTTTGACGACCATTGCCCCGATCATCATCAACCAGAAGAACGTGGGCTTTTATATTATCGCAAAAGATATTTCCGAACAGAAAAAGCTGCTTATTGCCAAAGAAACCGCCGAGAGTACCAATAAAGCCAAAAGCGAATTTCTAGCCATGATGAGTCATGAAATCCGTACTCCGATGAACGGCGTAATCGGCATGACGGATCTGATGCTTGAAACGACGGAGGTCACGGATGTTCAGAGAGAATATCTCGAGATCATCCGTAAGAGCGGCGATACGCTGCTTGCGATCATTAACGACATTCTTGATTTTGCCAAAATAGAATCCGGTAAGGCGGAGCTGCATGAGGAATCGATTGATCTGCGGAAGGTGATATCGGAAACCCTGGACATCGTGATGGTGAAGGCCAAAGAGAAAGGACTGGCATTGGACTTTTCCGTAAGTCCGGATATTCCGGACACGCTGCTCGGCGATCCGGAACGTTTGAAGCAGGTGCTGCTCAACCTGATTGGCAACGCCGTGAAATTTACTTATACAGGCGGAGTAAATATCACCGTTAACAGCACGTCCAGGAAAGATCATCATATAGGTTTGCGTTTCGCTGTGAGGGACACCGGCATCGGTATTCCCAAAGAGAAAATTCCGCTGTTGTTCGAACCGTTTTCTCAACTCGATCATTTTATGACCCGTAGCTATGAGGGAACCGGGCTGGGACTTGCCATCACCAAGAAGCTGGTCGGCCTGATGGGCGGAGAGATTTGGGTTGAGTCGCGGGATGGACCGGGGGCGACGTTCATGTTTGACATCTACCTCAAGGAAAAGCGGGACGAGGCCGGAGTTGTGAAGTCTGACGCCCAAGAACAGCCGTTGAGTAAAAAACTGCGCATTCTAATCGCCGAAGATAACGAAATCAACCAAATCGTGCTCCAAAAAATGCTGGAAAGATTGGGCCATTACACTTCGATCGTAAACAATGGACAAGAAGTGATCCAGACTATCGCTTATGAATCGTTCGATATGATTTTTATGGACGTTCATATGCCCGAAATGAACGGTTTGGAGGCGACGCAGATCATAAAGAGAACCGTACCTCGTGAAAAATGCCCGGTCATCGTCGCCGTGACGGCCAACGCACTGAAGGGAGACCGGGAAAACTGTCTGAAGACGGGGATGGACGATTATATCAGCAAACCGATCAAAAGCTCGGTCGTGGCTGAAGTGATCAGAAAATATTTTTAATTTTATTGAATCGGGAAGGATATAGCAGAGAACCTGAGTATTCCCTTGATATAAACGCTTTCATGGGCCGATGACCTTTTTGAGGTTATCCGGCCTTTTTTCATATAATCGAGATCGTGAGCGTTGCACCGGACCTGAAATTTTGGATATCTATCGATTATAAGGGGGATTTCTTCTTTGCTAAAAACTAATATTTCCGCAGGCTGGTTCTCTAATGTGCGAACCGACGTGTTGTCCGGCCTGACGGTTGCGGTTGCCCTGATTCCGGAAGCGATCGCTTTCTCGATCCTGGCTGGCGTAAGTCCGATGGTCGGACTTTATGCTTCATTTTGCATCGCTGTCGTCATTTCGTTTGCCGGAGGGCGGCCGGGGATGATCTCCGCGGCTACGGGGGCTATGGCGTTGCTAATGGGCGGGCTTGTCCGCGATCACGGCATTGAGTATTTGTTCGCGGCCACGATTTTGGCCGGCATTTTGCAGATCGTGATGGGGCGGCTCAGACTCGGAAAATGGATCAGCTTCCTGCCGCAGTCCGTCATGACCGGCTTCGTAAATGCCTTGGCGATCCTGATATTCATGGCACAGCTTACGCATTTTTCTGGCCAGGGCTGGTTGATGTATGGGCTCGTGGCCCTTACGCTTGCCATTATTTATATTGTTCCGCGTTTTACCAAAGCGGTTCCTTCCGCACTAGTGGCGATCATTATCGTCTCGATCCTGAGCATCACACTGAACCTGGATGTAAAGACCGTTGGGGATATGGGCGATATTTCGAGCGCCTTACCGGTGTTTCACTTGCCTGACGTGGCGCTGTCCTGGGACATGCTGAAAACGATTTTCCCGATCTCTTTGTCGCTTGCGGTTGTAGGTCTGTTGGAATCCTTGATGACGGCGACGCTCATCGATGATATTACCAATACGTCCAGCGATAAAAACCGGGAAATGAAAGGACAGGGCTTGGCCAATATCGTCACCGGATTTTTCGGCGGCATGGCAGGCTGCGCGATGATCGGCCAATCGATGGTCAATATCAAATCCGGAGGACGGACGCGGCTGTCGACGTTAGTGTCGGGTGTCGGATTGCTCTTTTTGATCATTGTACTGGGCGGGGTCGTCAAGCAAATTCCGATGGCTGCGCTGGTCGGAGTCATGTTTATGGTCTGCATCGGAACTTTTGAATGGGATTCGCTCCGGAGTCTCCACAAAATTCCGAAGTCCGATGCTTTGGTCATGATCGTAACGGTAGTAACCGTCGTTGCTACGGATAACTTGTCTATCGGAGTAGGGATCGGCGTTCTTTTGAGCGCGTTGGTGTTTGCCTGGAAAATGTCCAGAATCCGTATTTCCCGGACAGAAGTCGATGGAGTGAGAACGTATGGCGTTACCGGACAAATGTTCTTCGGGACAGTGACCCACTTCCTGAACGAATTTGATCCGGAGCAAGATCCGGAGATAATCGTGATCGATTTTTCCAAGTCCCATATATGGGATCATTCCGCGGCAAACGCGATCTCGAAAGTCCTATTCAAATACCGGCAACTGGACAAAGAAGTGTCCATCGTCGGCCTGAACGAAGAAAGCACGCGCCTCGTAGAGCGCCTCGGATTGTCCTGAGTCGGAGAAACAGAAGGTAAATTAAAAAGTAAATTAAAAAGTAAATTAAAACCCTCCTTACTATAAAGTCTGGTGTCAGACTGATTAAGGAGGGTTTTTTTACCGCATCTAGCGCTGGCAAAAAGACAAAATTAACTGTAAAAC
The DNA here is from genome assembly GCF_046559655.1 of Fontibacillus forbon. Taxonomy (NCBI): domain Bacteria; kingdom Bacillati; phylum Bacillota; class Bacilli; order Caryophanales; family Paenibacillaceae; genus Fontibacillus; species Fontibacillus forbon. Next base: position 134,870 of record NZ_JBKGFV010000007.1, read on the forward strand.
CTACAGTTAATTTCCCGGCAAACGCTGCAAAGTAACGATTCAGCCTAAATTAGATGGAGTTTTTCCAGCTAATTTAGCAAAATGAAGCTGAGCGGAATAATTAACTGGAGGATCCAGGTTCCAGACCGCGATAATTGATACCTGTCTGTAGTGCAAAAAAAATTAACTGTAAAACCTACAGTTAATTTTGCGATTTTGCCGTAATCGCCGAAAATAACTGTAAAAGCTACAGTTATTTTCCCGACAAACGTTGCAAAGTAACGATTCAGCCCAAATTAGATGGAGTTTTTCCAGCTAATTTAGCAAAATGGAGCTACTCAGGAAAATTAGCTGGAGGAAATCCAGTTAATTATATACAGGTGTTGTGTAATAGATGTTGCGTAATAGGTATTGTAGTGGAAGTATAGGTATTGTAGTGAAAGTAAAGGTATTGTAGTGGAAATATAGGAACCGTGTGGAGTAACGAGTCGCGTGAAAGCAATATGCGATAGTTGTTTCAGGCAGAAGTCCCAAGTCGAAGTCCTATATCCAAGTCAACTCTCGTATCCAACTCTCGTATCCAACTCTCATATCCAAGTCTCGGCAAGAGTACCTAGATCCCGCCAAAGCTACAAACTCAGCAATACACTATAACTTATAGAAAAACTCCATTTGACTACAGGCCATCCCGATACTAAACAATAAGTATGTCGCCAGTGCCGGCAAGACAAATAGATCCTACAACATATGAAACCGTTCCAACTGGTCCCAGAGCTTCTCCTGCTTTAAAACTTCCCGTTGTTTGGGGCCAAGGAGATCAAAATGGGGGAACGGGGGACGGTGATGAATATATTTGGGATTCAACCCGTGTTTTTTGCACCAGGCGTTTAACCGGTCCAGATCGCTACAGCCGACCTTGGTTACGGTCTTCGTCCCCGGAAATCTCGGGTCCAGCCAGTAATGGGTCAAAAAGGCGATTTCGCCCCGGGACACCGCTTCTTTCCATGCGTTCAGTTCATCTCGTTTGATTCCGAAAGCCATGGCGTCTCCTACCTTTCTGTCCAGACAGCAATTTAGATGTGGATGCCTCTCCATAAAAAAGCGACGATAGCCTCGGCGGCTTCCCGTTCGGATGGGAACAGTACTTGAGTATGGTCATATTGCCGTTCACCGACCCGCAGCATCGAAACGTAAATATGTGCGGTCAGCATGGGATCCTCGCAGGCGATTTCCCGGTTCTTTACCGCAGCTTCGAAACCTTCTTTTAGCGTTTCGTACAGTCTGTTCTCATATTGGATCAGCGTCTGCTGCTGTTCATCGGTCAAATGGCGTTTCACTTGCTCGAACATGCCGTTCATGTGGACCTGCGGAACTTTCAGGTAGTTTTCCGTAATGCGGATTAACCGGCTTTGAAACGATCCCGGCTGCTCAATAATCTCTCGGATCCGTTCATTGACCTGGGTTAACGTTTCCACGATCGACGCCACGAACAGCTCCGTTTTGGTGGGAAAATAATAGTAGATCGATGCCTTTGTAATGCCGCAGCGTTCGGCAACCTGATTCATAGATACGGAATCGAAGCCTTTCTCCATGAACAGGCGGGAGGCGGCCAGCAATATTTGCCGCGATGTAGGCAGGCCGTCCTGTTGTTGAACGGGCCGTCCTAAGGGCCGCTTGTAAGGGGGGCTCATTTTATCACCTCAAAACCTTGTTCTGACGAATTATTATACCATAAGGTAATTCAAGGCAACAAAGTTGCGAACTCCCTGATTGATAATTAACCGTCCGGTATATATAATTATCATTATGATGAATATCACTATCATATAATAATTTTAGAGAATGAGGATGGAGGAGAATAAGGGATGCTGAATCAAATAGGCCGCATGGTGGCGGGGAAACGGAGTAAATGGATTACGCTTGCGGCGTGGGCCATCGTCGTCGGGATGCTGAGTGCGATCTGGCCCGGCGTCAATCAAATGGAGAAAAATAATGCCGCCAATCTGGATGCCAGCAAACCTTCGGTAGTCGCTGGCGAGATTGCCGGGACACAGTTTCCCGGTGAGAGCGGGCTTCCCGCGCTAATCGTATGGAATCGGGAAGGCGGACTTACCGAAGAAGATTATAGCGGCATTCAGAAGCTGACCGCTTATTTTACGGAGCATCCGGTGCAGGGCCAGGCTGCGCTCCCGCCGTTCGATAAACTTCCGCTGCCGGTGCTGCAGCAGCAGGCTTCCGAAGACGGTTCAGCGTTTGTGCTTCCGTTTTTGTTCGAGAAAACGTCGGAGTCCGATACGCTGAAGGAGGGGACCGAAGCCATCCGCAAGCAGGCGGAGGCGTTGTTTGGGGCCGATCCTTTCGCGGCGGATCAGAAAGGCGGGGAACTGTCCGCCCGGGTGTCCGGGCCGGCAGGAATATCGGTCGACGCGGTCGGCCTGTTCTCCGACGCCGATGTCTCTTTGATGATTGCAACTGTATTGCTTGTACTGATCCTCTTGCTTTTGATCTACCGTTCGCCGATTTTGGCGATTATCCCCTTGATCGCCGTAGGATTCGCATATGGGGCAGCCAGCCCGATTCTGGGTAAACTGGCGGAGCAGGGCTGGATCACGGTCGATTCGCAGGCGATTTCGATTATGACTGTACTATTGTTTGGGGCGGGGACGGACTACTGCCTGTTCCTGATTTCACGGTTCCGGCAATTGCTTACGCTGGAAAAGGATAAAACCAAAGCGCTGCTTGGAGCGTTTAAAGATTCCTCCGGCGCCATCGCCATGAGCGGATTTACCGTAGTTATCGCGCTGCTCGTGCTGCTGCTGGCCAAATATGGAGCCGTTCACCGTTTTGCGGTTCCGTTCAGCTTGTCGATCCTGATCATGGCGATCGCCAGCCTGACGCTGGTGCCGGCGCTACTTGCGATTTTGGGCCGGACCTCGTTCTTTCCATTCGTTCCCCGGACACCGGAAATGGAAGAACAACGTATCCGGAACAAGGGAAGAAAAGCGGCTGCCAAACCGAAAGCCCGCAACAAGGTCGGTGGCCGGATCGGGGTTATCGTTACGAAGCGCCCTTGGCTTGTCGTTATTGTGACTCTAGTCTTTCTGCTGGGCGCAGCCGCGAACACCTTCAGAATTCAATATACCGTGGACCTGCTTTCCTCTTTCCCTGAGGATTCTCCGTCGCGCGAAGGTTTTACCGTAATCGGCGAAAAGTTTACGCCGGGTGAACTGGCCCCGGTAAAGATCATGGTGGATACCCAGGGACAGGAAGTCCCGCTGAAGGAAACCTTCGCGAATCTTTCCTATCTAGCCAAGGTATCCGATCCGGTGCCGGGTAAGAGCGACCCGAATATATCCGCCGTGGACGTTGAATTCAACATGAACCCTTATTCGATGGAAGCGGTCAATCATATACCCGATCTGCGTAGCGTGGCAGAGAAGGCGCTAGGAGATGCCGGCATCGCTGAGCCGGAAGCAAAAGTCTGGATCAGCGGACAACCCGCAACCCAGTATGATACCGAAATGACAAATCAGCGCGACGAAAAGGTGGTCATTCCGATCGTCATCGGGCTGATTGCTGTCCTGCTGCTCGTATACCTGCGGTCTGTCGTGGCAACGATTTATTTGATCCTGACCGTGGTATTGTCCTATTTTTCCGCGCTTGGACTGGGCTGGGTCGTCGTCCATGATGTGATGGGCAATGCGGCTATTCAAGGGTTGATCCCGCTATACGCCTTTGTATTCCTGGTTGCGTTAGGGGAGGACTACAACATATTCCTTATCTCGAGCATATGGAAAAAGCGGAAAACGATGCCGCTTAAAGACGCGATCCGCGAGGGTGTGACCGAAACCGGCGGCGTCATCACTTCGGCCGGGCTTATTCTCGCCGGAACGTTTGCCGTATTGGCCACGCTGCCGATCCAGGTCCTGGTGCAGTTCGGCATCATTACCGCCATCGGGGTGCTACTGGATACGCTTGTAGTGCGTCCGCTCCTGGTGCCGTCGATTACGATGCTGCTCGGCAAATGGGCGTTTTGGCCGGGGCGCGGTGCGAAGGAGCACGATGAAGACCGTTTGAAAGAACATGCGAATGTATAGAAAAAGTTGACTCATATAAAAAAGAGAGGCAGTCACCGCTTGCAATTATCGGTAGATGCCTCTCTTTTTTCGTTTCATTCCGGCGGCGTTTCGGCAAACGTCACGCGGTTTTTCCCGGCCTGCTTCGACCGGTAGAGGCAGTCGTCTGCCGCTTGGATAATCTGGCTGGGATGGTCACCGTGATCCGGATAAAAGGCGGCGCCAATACTACAGCCGATCGTCACCATCTGCAGTTCGATGACGAAAGGTTGATTCAGCTGGGCAATCAGCTCGTTTGCCAGGCGTTCCGTTTCCTTGCGGGCTTTTTCGATGGATTGGGAAGTCGGCAAGATGAACAGGAATTCGTCGCCGCCCAGACGGACCGCAAGTCCCCCGGGCTTTCGGATGGAATCCAGCCGTTGGGCCACCTTTTGCAACAACAAGTCGCCCGCCTGATGCCCCAGTGAATCATTGACTGCCTTAAATCCGTCCAGATCGATATACATAAAAGCTAGCTTGCCCTTGTCGGGATCGATGCCCGGTAATGTGTCTTCGAGGTATCCTTCAAGGGCGACCCGGTTTGGAAGACCGGTTAGCTGATCGCTGTGCGCAAGAGTTTTCATATTTCCGAGCGCCGACTCGGTCTTGCTTAAGGAATCTACGAGACTGCTCAGTGACGTCGACAGGCTGTAAATATCCTGGAAGGTCCGGTATTCAGGAATATCAACTTCATCTCCCGCCCTCAGTCGGTCCGCAGCCTCTGTAAGTCCCCGGATCGGCCGGGAAATCCGCTCCGCAAGCAAGGAGCCCAGGAAAGCGAAAAAAATAGTAGCTATCGCACCGGCGATTATGAAATAGTTTTTAAGATTCTGAACCGGGGCCAAGGCGACAGCCTCCGGTTGGCGGACAAGAACGGTCCAGCCTAATCCCTTATAATCGAGATAGCCGTCACCGTGAGAGTAGCCCGTTAGATAGCGTCGCCCGTCCGGCCAGGTTACGAGGTCCCAGCCATTGCGTCCTTCTTGGGCTTGTTTCACGCTGTCCAGGGGCAGAGGCCGGCCTATCATTTCATCAGGTCCTAGGAGAACGGTATTGTCGGACTTGCTGACGATGAATAGTTCCAGACCGCGAAAGTGTTTTAACTGGGGGGCCAGAATGGTGCGCTGCACTTCTTTGGACCATTCCCAACTCAAGTGGGCGGCCAATACGCCGATCGGTTGACCGTCTGCTCCTTTTACGGGCATGCTGATATCGACGAACTGAAGCGGCTCGCCGCTGGGATTCGGAAGCAGCTTGGCGAGCAAGACCGCCTCGTGGACGTCTCCGATGAACTCTCCTTTAATACCTTCTTTAAAAACCGGACGTTCCGCTATGTTATTTCCTTCCAGAATTTGATCCGTAGAAGCTATAACTGTACCATGGGTATCCAGATAACCGATCCATGAAAAGGAAGGGAAACTTGTTTTCAGTTGTTCAAGCAAATGCCGAATTTCTTCTGGCCGTTCCGTCTGTTTTAATGTCTCCAAGGAGGTTACCAGTTCGATTTCTCCGGCGCGGGCCCACATGAAGTGATCCAGCTTGTCGGACATTTGAAAAGCGATACCGGATAAAGAATGTCCGATTTCGCCTTCGATTTGGCTCGAGGAATGCCGGCCCATAATGGTGCTTAATATTAAGACGAGTAAGATAATGAACGCTGAAAAAGCAAACATAAGAAAAGTCCGCAGTTTAATCATGAGGCCTCCGTATTTCCGCTGTGCAGATAGGTTAGCTTACGCAAGCGGCTATGATGTATATAAACCGTTTATCGGAAGCTGATCGCCCAAGCATTATACCTGACCTAAAGAGTTCTATATTTCCTGCATACTTTCGGCAAGGTTCCAGAATGCTATATAAATGGACTTCATCAGGGGTTGGATGGCAACCGGAAAACAGGAGGGGTACATTTGGACGGAAACGGACAGAAAGAACAAAACAAGGGGAACCTGAAATGGTGGCAGCTTTCGCTGCTTGGGGTCGCGTCTACGATCGGGACGGGGTATTTTTTAGGCTCGGGCCTCGGAATAAGCATGGCCGGTCCTTCGATCCTGATCGCCTTTGCTCTGGCTGCGCTGGGAACGTATACGGTATTTGAAGCCTTGGCCCGCATGACCGCCAAACGTCCGGAGAAAGGATCGTTTCGTTCTTACGCAAAACAGGCATTCGGCAGATGGGCCGGTTTTAGCAGCGGTTGGGTATATTGGTCGTCCGAGTTGCTTATTATGGGCAGCCAGCTCACCGCATTATCTCTCTTTTCGCGGTTTTGGTTTCCCGGTGTACCGATGTGGCTGTTTGCGACGGGATATGCCCTGCTGGGGCTGGGTGTCATTTTGATCGGAAACAAAGGTTTTGATTCGGTGGAGAACGTGCTTTCCGTCATAAAAATTGCGGCGATTTTCCTGTTTCTCGGCATTGCGGGAGCTGCCCTTTTCGGGTGGATTCCCATTGGCGGGAATCCTTCCTTTCCGCGGACGATCAAGCAATTTTTTCCGTCAGGCATCATGGGATTATGGTCCGGTCTGATCTTTGCCTTCTATGCTTTCGGCGGCATCGAGGTGATGGGAATGATGGCATTTCGCCTCAAAGATCCAAAGGAAGCGCCGAAAGCAGGAAAGATTATGCTTTTGCTACTGGCCACGGTTTACGTCTTATCGATTGGTCTGGTGATCACGCTTGTGTCGTGGAAAGCCGTCGTGCCCAAGAAAAGCCCGTTTATCACGGCGCTGGACGGGGTGAATATGCCGTTTATTCCTCATATATTCAACTCGGTGCTGATCATCGCCGGTTTCTCTACGATGGTCGCCTCTCTGTATGCCGTGACAACGATGCTGGTAACGCTGGCCGAGGACCGGGATGCTCCGCCTTTGTTCGCCAAAAAGGCGCTGAAAAAACGTCCGATGTTTGCGATTGGTCTAACCGCTGCCGGCTTAACCGGGTCCATCATTCTGTCGCTCGCGATGCCCGGCCGGATTTACGAATATATTACGACCGCTGCCGGACTTCTATTGCTATATAATTGGCTGTTTATTTTGCTCACTTCAGGCAAATTACTGAAATTGACGGTGTTTGGAAAGGTGAAAAGAATTGCCGGGATGGCGCTGATCCTGCTTGCTGTATCAGGAACGTTGACCCACGCGACAAGCCGTCCCGGCTTTTGGGGCAGCCTCGGGTTTATTGTAGTGATCGGTACGGTTACCTTATTGATGCAGTTCAAAGTATGGAAGAAACGGAAATCGGGAGCAAGACGCCGCAAAGCGGTGCTTGTTCGCCGGCCAAGACTTGACTAGAGCCGTTCCAGAAGCAGGAGGACCGCTTCGTAACCGAAATAAAGCCCGAATCCGATCAGGGAAAGTCCGGATAGAACGGAGATGGCTTTAATCACTTTATCGGTCAATATTTTTCGGAAGATGCTGGCGAATCCCGCCATGGTGACGTCCCAGAGCAGAACTCCGGCAATGATGGCACAGCTGTTTATAATTAGCTCCCGTGTACCGGAGGAGGCAGCGGTCTGCGCCAGAACCGACCCGTATATACCGAGCCAGAACAAAATGGATAGCGGATTGGACAAGGACATCATAAAACCGGAAGCAAACGATTTGAATAGCGGTTCGCGGCTTCGCATTTCGTTCAGGCTGAGGCTGCCCGCTTGTTTCAGACTGTCGATTCCGCTGTAGGTCAGAATAAAAAATCCGAAAAGCCAAAGGAACGATTTCATGAACGGGGTGTTTAAAAAATGAATGACCCCGAAATAAACAAGGAGCATATAGATGATATCGGCGGCGATCGCGCCGAGTCCCACAAGCCAGGCGGCGAGAAAGCCGCTCCGGATTCCCTTGTCCAGTTGGGCCGCGTTCACCGGGCCGATGGGTGCGGATAGAGATAAACCCAAAAACACAAAACCAAGCATACTGTTCAAGCGTCATACCCCCAAAAAAAGATGAAATATGGATTGGAGTCTCCCAACCATTGACTTGTACATCTTATTCGCCGGGGATGACTTGTACGACTAAAAAAAGGGCTTGATAAACTAAAGTCATTAGTTTATATTTTAACTAATACCTTTAGTTTTTAGGAGAAAGGATGATCCGTTCATGCGTATCCTTCGAAAAGATAAACTCATACAAATTACGTTCATGCCCAGGATGTTTCCGGTAAATTGTTACTTAATCGAGGAAGAAGAGGGAGTTACGCTTATAGACGCCGCACTGCCCTATAGCGCGAAGGGAATACTCCGAGCCGTTGCCGATACTACGGGCAAACCGCTGACGCGGATTATTCTCACTCATGGTCATGATGATCATGTGGGAGCACTGGATGCTATAAAAGGGAAGTATCCGAATATTCCGGTGTATATATCGGCGAGAGATGCCCGTTTGCTCGAGGGAGATTTATCGTTGGATAATGATGAGTCCCAGACCCCGATACGCGGCGGGGTTCCGAAGAAGGTAACGACCCGCGCTGATGTTCTCCTGGCGGAGGGAGATCGGGTCGGATCGTTGCAAGTAATTTACTCCCCGGGGCATACGCCAGGCTCGATTTCTCTGCTGGATACACGAAGCGGCGCACTCGTGGTAGGCGATGCCTTCCAAACGCGCGGCGGCATCGCCGTCAGCGGAGTGATGCGCCCGTTGTTTCCTTTTCCGGCAATGGCGACTTGGAATGTTGAAACAGCCCTGCGCAGCGCGCGAAAGCTGGCTGACTTGAAGCCGTCTCTACTAGCGGCGGGCCACGGCAGGATGATATCCAGTCCGGCAGGCGACATGGAGAGGGCGATCGGGCAAGCTGAAATCAAATTGGCGGCTCTAAAAGCCGGGCGGAAGGGGGCATCCCGGCATGTCACCAAGAGCGGGAATTGACAGCGGATCCGTATTGCACGCCGCTATCGATATCGCGGACAAACAGGGAGCGGAAGCCGTTACGATTTCATCCGTAGCTCAGCGTTTAGGCATACGCCCTCCATCGCTATATAATCATGTCAGCGGGTTGGGAGAGTTGCGCAAAATGGTGGCAGTCCATGCGCTTCATCAGCTCCATGACACCATTACGGTTGCGGCCAAAGGCAAGCAGGGGGAAGCGGCCATTACGTCTTTTGCCGATGCTTATATCAGTTTTGCCCATGAACACCCCGGTCTGTATGAAGTAGTTCAACTTGCACCGGACCCGCAGGATCGGGAAATCGCGGACGTCAGCGGCGAGATCGTGAATCTCATCGTGGAACTTCTCGGTGAATACGATCTGACGGAAGAAGAGGCGCTTCATACGGTGAGGGGGCTACGCAGCCTTTTTCACGGCTTCGCTTCCCTGAAAAGGCAAAGCGGGTTCGGTCTGCCGCTTGATGTAAAGGCAAGCCTGGACTTCAACCTGAAGTTGTTTCTTGCCGGTCTGCGCCAGAGAACTGGTTAAAAATTTGCCGATCGGGTAATTGGTAACAAAGAGGAGATTCAAGGCACATCAATAAACCCCGCCGGGAGCCTCCCAGCGGGGTGATTTTGCCCACGACCGGGGTGGGCGACATAGCGTAACGGTCATAATAAAGGAAAAAGGAGCACTAGGCTCCTCTTGGACTCAATAACACGCGGGCACGTGTGAGTTTATCCACGACGGGGTGGATGACGTAGTATTTCTTTATATTTATACTACCCTGTCGCAAAAACATTGTCAACCTTAAATCCCGAAGGACCATTTGAGCCGGTTTTCCAGCCGGCTTACATCCTCTTCATCCAGGTTGCCCAAATGTTCCTTCAGGCGGACTTTGCTGACCGAGGTCGTTTCTTCCGTTTTGGCCGCCGAATCGAAGGCGAGGAAATCATACTTGCTTTTAAAAAGGAAATAATGGCTTTGAAACCGGGGAATCGGTTTGCCGTCTTTGGTCAGGACAGCTTGTCCCGTTTTCGGAATCGTGCGGATTTTTAAATTTTTGGTGAGCGGGACGACCAGAACGTTTCCGGACGTAGAATTCACAGTATTATTCGAAACAATCACTACAGGACGCTCCTCGTTCTGCTCGCAACCGATATTTTCCCCGAAATGGCAAAAATGAACCGCTCCGCGGGTCATATTCCTTTTCATCTGAGTTTTCTCGTGCTCGATCCAATGATGCGCCATTTCGATTTTTAGCGGGAGCCAATTATTGAGCTGCTGCGATTTTTGCTGCTTTACATATTCTATACGACGGTTTGTTGTGCTCTTTACAGGTGCCGTATCTGGTTGGACCGGTTCCGCCTGTTTCTGATTTTTATTCATGCGCTCTCCTCCAAGCTGCAGTAGTAAACATATATACCTTTGAATTACACGTATTTACATAAGGATCAAACAAAATTAACGTATTTTTTATAAAATAGTATCCTTCCCCGAAATTCACCGTTTGCCACGATCTTAAGTTGACAATATTTTTCCCGGTATGATACTTTAGGCATGAAATCGAGGTGAACGAACATGGCAAAAAAGAAAACCAGCAGAACTCCGGCATCGGCGCCGGCCGAAAAGCCCGCTACGCTTAAGGATTTGCTCGGTGAAGCTACCCTTGCCAAGCTCAAAGAGCAGGCCAATGAATTGAAGAAAGAAGAAGAGCAGCGTCGGGAAGAAGCCCGCGTCAAGGCCGAGGAAGCCCGCAAGGCGGAGCAGAAGCGGCTGGATAACGATTTTGAGCATTTGCTGAACAATAGCAAAATGGATTGGCATAAATTCAAATAGAAGATACCGGGAGGGACCGGATCTGATATTCCGGGTCGTCATAGTATAATAGAATATATAGGTAGAAGCCGGCATGCTCAAAATGCCGGCTTATTATTTTCAATTGGAAGTAAAATACATATGTTTTCAAATCTTGTCCTGATTCTGATTATCGTATCGGGCAGTTGGACGCCGGTAACCGCACTTGTCGGTTGTAACCAACTTCGGTGGAACACCTGTTTGTTTGGGTTTGACATTATTTTTAAGGCTATGATACTTTAGGCATGAATGACTAATGTAAGTTGTCGGTAATTGTCGGCGTCTTCTTCAGTTGTGGCATCTATGATCAAATGTCTGTGTAATGAGGTGAAGAATTGGATCATATAGAATTATGGGTTCTGTTTTTTCTGATCATCATTGGGCTGGGCTGGCTAAACCAGAAGCATAGATATTCCGGCAGAGTAAAGACGGCTTACAGGGATCTCAGGGAACTCGCGGATCGGACCCGGCAGGATTTGTCGCACGCCCGGGATCTGGAGATTTGGGAAGCCCGCTTGCGGGAGCTGGAGGAACACCCGAACGAGTTTAACAAGCTGGACCAAGAAATCTCACTGCGCGAGACGTTTGTACTTTATCTGGAAAAGCATTATCCCGGGGACCCGCGACTGAAGCAACTTAAGGATGCCGCCGCTGTCCAGAAGGATACCGTTTGGGGCGTTAAAGTCAGACGCTGATTTTGACAATGTTCCCGCTGCGTGCTACGCTGGGGCTGGTCTAAATTTGGCGAAATTTTGCATGTGAAGGTGGATGAAGGTTCACTCATGAGTAAATTTAAAAGTGATTATATTATTACAATGGATGATATTGTGCGGGAAGGCGACCCGGTCCTGCGGATCGTGACCGAGCCGGTCAGTGTTCCTCCGACAGAGGAGGACCGGGAGGAAATGGCCTCCATGATGCTGTTTTTAAAAAATAGCCAGGACCCGGAAATGTCGAAAAAATATAAACTCCGCGCCGGAGTAGGCTTATCCGCGAACCAGATCGGTTTGAACAAGCGGATGTTTGCCGCTCTTTTGAGCGACGATGAGGGAAATGACCGCGAAGTGGCCCTGTTTAATCCTAAAATCGTCAGCCATTCGGCGGCGATGGTGTATTTGCCGGAAAGCGAGGGCTGTCTATCGGTAGACCGCTTAGTGCAGGGATTTGTTCCCCGTTACGAGAAAGTGCAGATCAAGGCTTACGATGCGGAAGGAAAAGAATTGAAACTGCGCTTCAAAGGTTTTGACGCAATCGTCATGCAGCATGAACTGGATCATTTGGACGGAATCATGTTCTATGACCGGATCAACAAAGAACATCCTTTCAAGTTGCCTGAAGGCGTACAAATTTCCAGTTTGTATTAAATGACGTAATAACAACCCTTAAATTAAACGGAGGAATCAAGGATGAATACCAAGTCAGTATTAAGCCGGATCGATCATACGCTGCTCAAGGCCGATGCGGGAAAAGAAGGCATTCTCAAGCTGGCTGCGGAAGCGAAGGAATACGGCTTCGCCTCGGTATGCGTCAACCCTTACTGGGTCAAGACGGCGGCGGAGGCGCTGAAAGATACGCCGAACGTGAAAGTCTGCACCGTGATCGGGTTTCCGCTGGGGGCGTCGGCACCTGAAGTTAAAGCTTTCGAGACGGTTCAAGCGATCCGCGACGGGGCTACCGAAGTGGATATGGTTATTAACATCGGAGCGCTGAAGGATGGAGACGACGAAGCGGTCGTTAAAGATATGGTAGGCGTCGTTGAAAGCGCCGCAGGCAAAGCGCTGGTGAAGGTTATCCTGGAGACTTGTTTGTTGTCTCCGGAAGAGATCGAACGCGCAAGCCGGCTGGCGGTTGCGGCCGGCGTGGATTTCGTCAAAACGTCGACAGGCTTCTCTACTGGAGGAGCTACGGTTGAAGCCGTCGAACTGATGGCGAAGACGGTTGGACCGGGCATCGGCGTCAAGGCTTCCGGCGGAGTCCGGAATTTGGCGGACGCGGAAGCGATGATCCAGGCCGGAGCGACCCGGTTGGGAACGAGCGCGGGCGTCGCCATCGCTCAAGGGCTCAGCAGCCGGACCGATTATTAAAAAGCAAGCGGCTCATATGCTTGTATCAAAAGCGCTATTCCAACGAAGAGGGAATAGCGCTTTTTTTGATGTATCTTCCAACCGCGATTCATCGGCTCGCTAACTGGAAAACCTACAGTTAATTCCCTGCAGTTTAAGTTTTTCCGGACATTAACTGGAAAACCTACAGCTAATCCGTCGTTATCGGCTTCCGAAGAGGACAGACAGTGAAAATAGCTGGAGGTTTTCCAGCTATTTTTGAAAACCGGGGACAGATGGGCAAATTAGCTGGAGAAAATCCAGTTAATCTGCCCGGCTTGAAGGATGGGGCGGGCATTTCCGGGCATCTATTATTTTTCTAGAAACAGGCAATAACTTTTTTCCCATGCCTCCCGTTACATGTACAGATAGTAACCGCGCGGGTTATCGAATACAGTCTGGGAATGAGGATATTTTATGATAGAAATCAACCATTTGTCTAAAAAGTACCGGCGTGGGGGATGGGCGCTCAATGATGTCACCCTGACGTTGAATGAAGGCATGGTCGGCTTGCTCGGACCCAACGGGGCCGGAAAATCATCTCTAATGCGTATATTGGCTACCTTGGTGCCGCCAACGGCGGGCGAAGCGACGATCAACGGGATTCCGCTTCGCAAAGCCGAGGATATCCGGGGCATGATCGGCTATCTGCCGCAGCAGTTCCAGGTATATCCTCAGTTGACCGGTGCCGAGTATCTGGATTATGTGGGCGAAATGAAAGGCATGAATGACCGGAAACAGCGCAAGGCGGAAATCGACCGACTGCTGGAAGAGGTCAATTTGCAGGATAAAGCAGGCAAACGGGTCAGGACTTACTCCGGCGGAATGAAACGGCGCCTTGGTATCGCTCAGGCCCTGCTGGGATCTCCGCAGGTGCTGATCGTCGATGAACCGACGGCCGGCCTCGATCCGGAAGAGCGCGTTCGTTTCCGCAACTTGCTGACCCGGTTCAGCCTGGGCCGGATCGTGCTTCTGTCCACCCATATCGTGGCGGACATCGAGAGCAACTGCCGGCAAATCGCCGTGCTGGACCGGGGCCGGGTCAGAATGTCCGGCGATTTGGCCGAGCTGCAGGATTTTGGGCGCGGCAAGGTGTGGGAAGGCATCGTCAGCGAGGAGCAGTTTGCCAGATTGGACCCGATGTCGGTAGTATCCACACGCCGGAGCGAGCAGGGGCTGTTGTGCCGGGTAATCGGCGAGGCGCCTCCATCCGGTTCGGATGGCGTATTGGTCACTCCAACTTTGGAGGACGGATACTTGGCACTGCTGCGGACGAGCCAGAGAGAAGGTGCTTACGGTTATGAATAAATGGCTTCGCCAGTTCCGTTTTGAATGGAGCATGATTTTTCGTAACCTGTGGTTGTTGGCTCTGCCGTTGGCATTTGCGGTGATGAATGTATGGACGATCGGCAGTGTAGCGCCCGAAGCAAATTTGTTAAATGAAGCCTATACGTTTCATGCATTCGTCCACACGATGACACTTGGACTTGTTATGCTTGTCGGCATATTGTCGGTCCGCAGGGATATCCGCCGTTCCTCCTATGAATGGAGTTCGGCGCTGCCGGTACCTTACGCCACGAAAGTATCGGCCAAGTATCTGGCCGCATTAATCTACTTTTCGATCTTTACGCTGGTCGCCGCGGCGGTGTTTGCCTGGTTTTCGGCTCAACGGGGAATTACTCCTGAAATTACGGTTGAATATGCGTTGTATTTTGCCGTGACTTATGAGATTTCATATATGGTAACGCTGGCCTTAGCCATGCTGTTGGCAATTGCGATTCCTAACCGGATCGTCTATCTGATCGGTTTTTGCGCGTGGATGTTCGGAACGTTTTTCATGGACATTTTTTTGATCGATAAAGCGAGGCTTTATCCGTTGCAGACCTTTCATTTAAGCCGCATGTTCCTGGTTACGAATCAACCTAACGATACTTGGGGCTTCCGCCTTCTTGGCGATGAACTGCTATATTCCCGCCTGTTCGTATTGTCCTTTGTCTTATTGCTTCTGGTTGCCGGCGTTACGGTGTTGAACCTGATCCGCCCGACGAAGCACAAACTGGCGGTCTGGAGCGTTAGCGCGTTTGCGGTTCTGCTTGCCGCTCTGGCATTCGTGCCTTACGGCCAAATTTGGCAGCAGCGGTATGAGGGCTATTATGCCAAGCTTGCCGATCCGACTCTCAAGAGCCTCGATGAATCGCCGGAATGGAATTCTTCCGATCTGTTTAAGATCACGGAGTATGATCTAAATGTAGTGAGGGAAGCCAACGACAGTCTGCGGGTCACGGCAAAGCTTACGATTCCTGGCGATGATTTGAAGGTTAAGGGGAACCGGGAACTGAACTTAACGCTGAACCGTAATTTTAAAGTACAAACAATCAAGATCGGTGAAGATGCGGCTTCTTTTTCGCGCAAAGGGGATCAACTGGATATCGAACTTCCTGCCTCAATACCCGAAGGTTTGATAGAGGTTGAAATTACTTATGCGGGGACGATGATGGATTACGCGCCGGGATTTCAGGGTCAGGGCTCGTTGTATGCCTTCGTCAAAGGCGACGACCTGTTTCTTCCCGGATATATCGCCTGGTACCCGCTGGCGGGACACCAGCCGATTTACGTGAAGGAAATGGACGGTTCCGGCATCCAGCTAGGGGCGGCATTTATCCCTCATGCTCCTTATTCGACCACTTTCAAATTGAGTCTGACCGGATTTGATCGTCCTTTATATACCAGTCTGACGGAAACCGGGCGTGAACATGGCAAGCAAGCTTTCGAAGGTCAAGTAAGCGAAGGACTCTCGTTGTTCGGCGGGGACTTTTTGGAACTGGAATCGGGGGATTTTCCGGGTAAAGCGGTAACGACGCCTTATAACGCCAAGCTTGGAGAGGATATTCTGGCACAGTGGAAGAAAATGTACGCATATTTTTCCGGATGGATCCATCCTTTTGAATCCCGTCTCGACCAGTTGTTGTTCCTTCCAAATGAGAATTATGTGAAATATAGTGTGGAAAATGAGACTTACGTGATGACCTATCTTTTTGACAAGGATTATGCTTCCAAAATGTTAATGAATCAGATGCTCCTGGGAAGCCGTAAAGGCGATTATTTGATCGAAAACATGAGCGAGGATGTCCGCCTGCAAATCCGGGGGCTGATGTGGTACCTGTATACCCGGGAAGAAGAAGGCTTTAGTGACGAAGAAATTTGGCAAGGGTCTGGAAATGGATACTTGATCCAGGAACTGTATGCAAGAGATGAGGGTACTGATCCCGATCGCGTTGGATTGCAAATGGTAAAACAGGTTGCGCAAGCGTTGGATGAAGGCAAATACAAACAAGTCAAAGAAGTGTTGAATTATTTTTACGCCAAAGGACTTGAAGTTCCCGATCCGAATGTGGAGCCTTCGATTGCCGATAACAAAATTCCGTTTACGGAATGGGAAAAGGAATGGAAGAGGGTGATGGGCGATGAAAACGGCAATTGAGCAGTTGCGGCGCGGATATTCCTTTGATCTGAAACTGCAAAAACAGCCGGTAGCGGCTCTGGTGCTGTTTGTATTTATCCTCTACCTGATTAGTATCATGCTCGGCGACAAACCGCGTACCGTCTACTATTTTTCGGAAATGGGGATGTACCCGCTCGTCATCATGCTTATGCTGCTCTTATTCCAGCGGGAAATCGGGGGAGGAAGCATGGAGATGATCGCCACGTACCCGGTTTCACTGAGGTTGATCGCCGTACGCAAATGGGTGATGGCGCTACTATACGCATCTTTACTAAACGTAGGATGGATGGCGGTTTATCTGCTGAAGTTCGGGCGGATTTCCACGTTCATGTATCCTTGGGGCGGGGGAGAAGGCGCAAAAAGAGTGACGGGGATCTTCCCGTTAATGCTCCAGACGATGCCCGCTTTCATGCTGCTTGCCTCTATAACGCTGATAGGAATGGTTATATTCCGTAAAACCTATGGAGGATTGGCGTTAGGGTTTGCGGTTTGGATGGTTGATACGGTCAGCGGCGGGAGCTGGTTGTCCCGATGGACGCTGTACACCGCTTTTCTGCCGGAGAAGGCATCGTTTCCGTTAAACCGGGTCGTGCTGATGCTGGCCGCCGCCGCGTTGCTTGCTGCCGCCGTGTGGCTCATCGGGAAGAGGGAACGCTGGATTATTGAGGAAGAAGAATAACATTGAAATAAAGAAACGGGAGAGGGGGAACGGAATTGATTTCCGATCAACAATTGGCGGAGCGCATGGCCCAGGGAGAGCAGGAGGCTTTTGAACTCCTGGTTACCCGCTATCACGGGCCGCTTCTTAGCTATATCACGCAGCAGCTCGGTGACCGCGCAAAGGCGGAGGATCTCGTGCAAGAGACCTTCATCCGGCTCATCCGGCATTTGGAAAGGAACGGCGGGCTTGACCAGCTCCGCCCCTGGCTGTACAAAGTGGCGCTCAACCTGTGCCGGGATTATTGGAGGAGCTCTGCTTACCGCTCCGAGCATGCGGCCGCGGATGAAATGCCGGAGGACGCCGACCCCTCTCCCGGAGCGGAAGAACTTCTAGAACGGCAGGAGGCGGTGGAACAGATTGCAGAGTCTCTTGCCTGGCTGCCCGAAGTGCAGCAGGACGTGGTGAGGATGCGATTCTTTCATGAGCTGAAGCTTCAAGAAATTGCCGAGCTGATGGATCTGCCGCTAAGTTCGGTAAAATCCCACTTATATGGGGCGCTGCGAAAACTGAAGCGGGTTTTGATGAAATCATCGGATTTGTCACCGCCCAGATTCAGGACAAAATTGAAGGATAAACAGGAAAGCGAGGTGTCATCCCATGAACCCCTCCATTGATAAAGAATTAGAGAAATTGGAACGGGAATTGCGCGAACCGCTGCGTCAGGCGGTGCTGCCGCCCCCGTCCCCGTCGGAAACCGCAGCGCTGATCGCGGCGCTACAGCCTGAATTTGACGCGCTTAAAGCCGGTGCCGTTGGGCCCACGCTTGACTTCAACCCGCAGGTTGAGGCGCCGTCCTTGCGCAAGCTGCTTTGGAGCCAGTTCCGGGTAAATCGGAAATCGCTCATTCTGGCAGGCTCTGCGGTATTTTTGATGCTGATTCTGCTGGTCGACCCGCAAAGACCGTTCAGAACTCTGCTGTTGGGAGATGCCATTCCCAGCGGGCTGTTTCCGGTCATTACGCCGTTGATGCTCATTGCGTCCATGTTATTCAGCTACCGTTCCTGGGACCGGGGCATGCGGGCGGTAGAAAGCATCACGCCGTATCCTCCGGCGCTAGTGATTTACAGCCGGATGCTGATGGTGATCGGCCTTGTGGTCAGTTGGGCCTTGCTCAGCTCCTTAATCGTCGGTCTAAGGGTAACGGCGGCGGGAGAGGTAAGCATGCCGTTTATTCCTTTTCTGCTGCAATGGCTGGGCATTTCATTGTTCACGGCGGGATCGGCCATGTACGTATTGTTCCGAAAAGGAATGACCCTGGCCTGCGTTGCGGCTTCCGTGGTTTACGTGCTATGGTTCGTGCTTGAGGATCAATCCCGTTTGCAAGGATGGACGGCGTCATCCCGAACGATGGCGGATGGGCTTATGCTGATTGCCGGAACTTTGCTGATCCTTCGCTCTTATTACCGCAGCCGCCATCTCAAAATGAATGATGGATTAGGCGGAGGAGACGGAGTATGATCGTGGTGGAAAATGTGTGTCAGCCCCTTGGCGAATTCACGCTGCAAATTGGGCGCCTCCGCATTCATCGCGGGCTGACGCTCCTGGTTGGTCCAAACGGGGCGGGCAAAACGACGCTGCTGGAACTGCTCGCCACGCTTCAAATGCCGCGCCGGGGCAGCATTCTTTACCACCAGCGATCCGCGGCTGAGGATTTACCGCTCCTGCGGAGCCAAATCGGGTATGTTCCGGCCGAGATTGAGCTGTACGAGGAAATGACGGTATATAAGCTGCTTGTTTACTTGGCTGAACTGAAAGGCGTATTTCGTTTGGAACGGGTGGAAAGCTTGCTGAGGGATTTCCGGCTGGAGCAAAGCCGGAATGTAAAGATCAAGTCGCTCTCGCTCGGTGTCCGGCGAAGAATCGCGCTCGTACAGTCCTTGCTCGCCGCTCCTTACTTTCTGTTTCTGGATGAGCCGCTGAATGCGATGGATTCCGCGGAACGCAAGTTGGCGATTTCCTATCTGTCGCGCTACGCGACCGGGAAAACCGTATTGGCGGCCGTTCACGAACTGAACGAATGGGAGGGGGCGGCCGATCATATTATCTGGCTTGGTCAGGGCCAGGTTCGTTTCGAGGGTGAGAGAGAGAGGTGGACCCGCGAATTGCCGCTGAAGGTATGGGAGGGCGTCATTTCCCAGGAAAATTTCGGTGGCGTCAACGACCGGAATCTGATTCTATTCCGCGAAGTGCCGGAAGGCATGTACGTCCGGCTTGTCGGAAAGGATCGGCCCTTCCGGGGATTAACCGAAGCGGAGCCGTCAATGGAAGACGCCTACTTCGTTCGCCAACGCGGTCGGTCACTGGATGTGTAGCGTGGCAAGGACAAGAATAAACCAATAAGCAGAATTGGCGAAAAAATGGGTACACCATGAATCCGAAGGCTTTATATATAGTGATAAATTTTTTATAGAAGTAAAAGCAGCACCGGAGAAAAGGTCATTAAGCTCCAGTGCTGCTTTATTTTAAGAAATATAATTATTCTTATGGTTTTTATCGGATTTACTATTTTCAAAAGACCATTTATGTGAGAGAATAGTGAAAAACATGAAATTGTTTAATAATACCGAATTTTAAAGGAGGAATTACCCATGTCTGAAGAACGTCAATTCGCGCCCGAGACCCTTGCGGTTCATGCGGGGCAAGAAATCGATCCGACCACTTATTCTCGCGCGGTGCCCCTGTACCAAACGACTTCGTACGGTTTCCGCGATACGGAACACGCTGCCAATTTGTTCGGCCTCAAGGAATTCGGCAACATTTATTCCCGCATCATGAACCCGACCAACGATGTGTTCGAAAAACGCGTCGCTGCGCTTGAAGGGGGCGTAGGTGCCTTGTCGACGGCTTCGGGGCAGGCGGCGATTACCTTCTCCATTTTGAATATCGCCGGGGCCGGGGACGAAATCGTATCCTCCTCCACTTTGTATGGCGGTACATATAACTTGTTTGCGATCACTTTGGCTAAGCTCGGCATCAAAGTGAAGTTTGTGGACGCCTCCGATCCGGAAAATTTCCGGGCGGCGATTACCGACAAAACCAAGGCACTTTATGCGGAGACGATCGGCAATCCGAAAGGCGATGTGCTTGATATCGAAGCCGTCGCAGCCATTGCGCACGAGAACGGGGTTCCGCTTATCGTCGATAACACGTTCCCGAGCCCGTATTTGCTTCGTCCGATCGACTTCGGAGCGGATATCGTAGTACATTCCGCGACCAAATTCATCGGCGGACACGGAACGTCGATCGGCGGTGTCATCGTCGACAGCGGCAAATTCGACTGGAAGTCGAACGACAAATTCCCGGGTCTGACGGAGCCGGACCCAAGCTATAACGGTGTGGTCTATACCGATGCCGTTGGTCCGTTGGCTTACATCATTAAGGCCCGCGTCCAACTCCAGCGCGATTTGGGTGCATCTTTGTCGCCGTTCAACGCCTGGCTGCTGCTTCAAGGCCTGGAGACGCTGCATCTCCGCGTAGAACGCCACAGCCAGAATGCGCTCAAAGTCGCGCAGTACCTGGAAGGACACGATAAAGTGGAGTGGGTCAGCTACGCAGGTCTTCCTAGCCACGAATCTTACGAACTGGCCAAGAAATACCTGCCTAAAGGCCAAGGGGCGATTCTCACGTTCGGGATCAAAGGCGGCCTCGAAGCCGGCCGCAAGCTGATCGAGAACGTCAAATTGTTCTCGCACTTGGCCAATGTCGGCGACTCCAAGTCGTTGATCATCCATCCGGCCAGCACGACGCATCAGCAACTGTCGGAAGAGGAGCAATTTGCGGCGGGCGTCAACCCTGAGCTGATCCGTTTATCGATCGGCACCGAGTCTATCGACGACATTATTTACGATCTGGAGCAGGCAATCGCGGCGAGCCAGACCTGATAACCGTTTTTTACTGTAAAGCCTTCATTCGGAGCGGTTCGAATGAAGGCTTTTTCATGCTTAACGCGGCAATTGATTGCATCCATCCATTCCGCATTAATTTGGGCGGGCGGCGTCTTTACATACGAATAGAAAAAGTTTAAAATGAAAGAAAAGTTTCCATAATGCAAATTTATTGTACAAATACAAAAATGATTATCGTTCTCAATTACATGCTGCTTCGGGATAAATCCCGGAGCAGCATGTGCCATTTTTAGGGGATTAACAATGGTATTCATTCTCAAAGGGAGGCATCAGATATGCAAGCCAAAGTGTTGCACAAACCGTTATCGGTTTCTCAAAAAAGTTCGCATCAACCCCAGCCGGGGCCGGGTCGGAAAAGTTCGCTCCTTCGCCTGCTCCGCCATCGTGAAATGCTGTTCGCCCTCGGCAGCGGCGTGCTTATGGCGGCCGGATGGGGAACGGGAGAATACTCCCGGTTGCTATCGGTCATTTTGTATATTGCGGCGTATGGACTGGGCGGTTTTGTTAAAGCACGGGAAGGATTTCAGACGCTGATCCGTGAAAGGGACCTCGACGTCAATTTGCTGATGATCGCGGCGGCGCTTGGAGCGGCTTCAATCGGTTACTGGAACGAAGGAGCGATGCTGATTTTTATTTTTGCGCTCAGCGGAGCACTGGAGTCGTTCGCGAGCGAACGCAGCCGGAAGGATATTTCCGCGTTGGTTGCCCTTAAGCCGGAGAAGGCGTTGAAGGTGGATAGAGACGGTATGAGAACCGTCAGCGTGGAGGAGTTAGTCATTGGCGATCTGGTGCTCGTGAAACCGGGAGAGATTATCCCGGCGGACGGGATGGTCCAGAGCGGCGGATCGGCGGTCAATCAGGCGGCGATTACCGGGGAGTCTATCCCGGTGGATAAGTTGGCCGGAGATGAGGTATATGCGGGAACTCTGAACGGGGAGGGCGCGCTGTATGTGGAAGTCAGCCGTCCGGCCGAAAGGACGCTGTTCGCCAAAATTATCGCGCTGGTCGAACAAGCCGAGAATGAGGTGCCTCAAACGCAGCGCTTCATTAAGCGGCTTGAAGGGCATTACGCCAAAGGCGTCGTAGCGGTTACGGCGGCTCTGCTCGTGCTGGCGCCGCTCCTGCTGGGCTGGTCCTGGCCGCTGACTTTTTATAAGGCGATGGTCTTTCTCGTTGTGGCTTCCCCGTGTGCCCTGGTCTCTTCCGTTATGCCGGCCATGCTGTCCGCGATGTCCAAGAGCGCGAGAAAGGGTGTGCTGTTTAAGGGAGCGTCATATGTAGATCTGCTGGCGGGCGTCAAGGTCGTAGCGTTTGACAAGACCGGAACACTGACTTCGGGTACTCCCGTCGTGACGGAGCTCGTCGTGACGGATGGCTACGACCGTGACCAAGTGCTTGCGGCATGCGCATCGGCCGAGCAATTATCACAGCATCCGCTGGCTCGGGCGATTGTGACTAAGGCGGAAGACGAGGGACTTGAACTGGCCGCTGCGGAAGAATTGAAGGCCTTGACCGGCTGGGGCATTGAGGCCCGGGTCGGCGGAGCGGTATGGAGAATCGGCAAAGCGGACGCAAACGATCAGGGGCTTCCGGCTTATCTTCGGGAAAGCATACGGCGGCTTGCCAATGAGGGAAATACGGTGTCCGTCATTCAGTGCGAAGGCCACTTTGCAGGCGTACTTGCGCTCAGGGACCAGATAAGACCGGAAGCCAAGCGGGCGGTCCGTCAGCTTCATAAACTGGGAATCGCCACGGTTATGCTGACTGGAGACCGCGGTGAAACAGCTCAAGCGGTAGGGAAAGAAGCGGAGATCGACATGATTTACGGGGATTTGCTTCCCGAGGATAAAGTGCGGCATGTCGGCGAACTGCGGAGCCGGTTCGGCCATGCGGTTATGGTAGGGGACGGCGTCAATGATGCTCCGGCACTGGCAGCGGCGACCGTAGGTATGGCCATGGGAGACGGCGGGAGCGGCGCGGCGCTGGAGGTAGCGGATGTCGTGCTGATGAATGACAATTTGGAAGTGGTCGCCGAAACGATCTCGCTGGCGATCCGGGCCAGAAGAATCGTGAAGCAAAACCTGGTCTTGGCCGGATTGATGATCCTGCTGCTGATTACCGGCAACTTTATTCAGGACATCCCGCTACCGCTCGGGGTTGTCGGTCATGAAGGCAGCACGATTTTAGTTATTTTGAACGGTTTGCGCTTGCTTCGTTAGCTAGTTGGTCAAAGCTTTCATAATTTGAAGTTCAGATAATTCATCATTCCTTCATTTAAACTTCACCGAACCCTTCCGGTACGATTGTTGACAGTATACCGCGGATTCCACATAATTAATCTCATAATCTATTTATTCGTAACTGCCTTGAAGGAGGATGCTATATATGTATAATGCAATTATTATCGGTACGGGTCCGGCGGGATTAACCGCCGCTATTTATTTGGCACGGGCTAACCTTAAGCCACTTGTAATTGAAGGTCCACAACCGGGCGGCCAACTTACGACCACTACGGAAGTGGAAAACTTCCCGGGCTTTCCGGAAGGAATTATGGGGCCGGAATTGATGGATAATATGCGTCAGCAGGCTGAACGTTTCGGCGCGGAATTCCGCACCGGCTGGGTGAACAGCGTAGATATGAGCTCCCGTCCGTTCAAGCTTCAGGTAGAAGGCCTCGGCGAACTGGTGAGTGACACCATCGTATTGTCTACGGGCGCTACCGCTAAATACCTCGGCATTCCGGGAGAAACCGATAACGTGGGTCGCGGCGTAAGCACTTGCGCTACATGCGACGGGTTCTTTTTCCGCGGCAAGGAGATTATCGTCGTTGGCGGCGGTGATTCCGCTTTGGAAGAAGCGAACTTCCTGACACGTTTTGCGTCTAAAGTAACGCTGGTACACCGTCGCGATGAATTGCGCGCTTCCAAGATCATGCAGGATCGCGTGCGCGGGAACGAAAAAGTGGAATGGGCGTTGAACCGCACGCCGCTTGAAGTAGTGACCAACGAGATCGGCGTGACGGGTTTGAAGGTTCGCAACAACGAAACGGGCGAAGAAGAAATCATTACGGCTTCCGGCGTATTCGTCGCTATAGGCCATCATCCGAACACCGGCTTCCTCGGCGGACAAATCGATACTGACGAAAACGGGTATATCGTAGTGAAACCGGGAACGTCGGAAACGAACGTACCGGGCGTATTCGCTTGCGGAGACGTTCAGGATACGCGCTATCGCCAGGCTATCACCGCTGCGGGCAGCGGATGCATGGCTGCGATCGATTGCGAGAAATATATTGAAAGTCTGGAACACCAATCTGCGGCGGCTGCCGTTAACTAAACCGAAGGGAGAATTGCAGCTTTATGGAAAATGTTATCGTATATACGAGTACAAACTGTCCACACTGCCGTCAAGTCAAAAGCTTTTTAAGCGATAAGGGCGTATCTTATGAAGAGCGCAACATCGAGCAAAATGACGAATTTGCCCAACAGGTATGGGATATGGGCATGCGTGCGGTACCGGTGACCCTGATCGGGGAACATCGCATTCTCGGTATGAACAAAACCCAGTTTGAAAAGGCGCTCGCCGAACAAGCTTAGGCACTTTATACAGTCCTGCATTGGAGTAGAACTATTTTTAAGTCCTATACAAAAATTAAAAGACCTCGCCGTTGGCGGGGGCTTTTTTTTGCAATATGCATGAGATTTAGCTGACGAGGCTCATCGTTGGCTTCTGCGCAGCGCAAATAAGGTGACTATAGCAAAGTACATTGCATAACAGTAAATTAAGCTACTGAAGGGCCCGGGCACCATAGTAAAATAACATTCATCTACCGCACCCACCGCACACCGCGCAAACCGCGTACACCGCGCAAACCGCACCCACCGCACACACCGCACACACCGCACACACCGCACCCACCGCACCCACCGCACACCGCGCACACCGCACACACCGCACACACCGCACACCGCGCACACCGCATATACCGCGCACACCGCACACACTGCGCACTTCGCGTCATATATCTCAAATTGTCCATCACTACACATTGCAGTACATCCGCTTTCTCGTCACAGTAACTGGATTTTCTACAGTTAATTTTCCGGTTTTACGCGTTTTATCAGAAATAACTGGAAAACCTACAGTTAATTTTGGACGAATGTGCTAGATACGTAAGGAAGTCTGGATTTAAATGGAGTTTTTCCAGCTAATTTTGAGAACAGCGAGAGAAGTCCGAAATTAGATGGAGGTAATACAGTTAATTTCTTGTTCATGAATAAAAGGGATAGCTACGAGGGGGATAAACCGATTAATCGATCATAAAAAAATGGGGCAGAAGATCTTCTACAAAGATCCACTACCCCATTTTTCAAGTTTGTATAGCTATATTAGACGGACTAATCTCTAAGATGAAAGTGTAAATAGTAAAGTGTAAAGGATGCGTTAATCTAACAGCCCGACAATAAGCTGAAAGACAAAATAACCGAGTACACCGCTGCCGATGAGGCTGAGGCCCGCTTTTTTCTTGCCTTGGAATAAACGCAGTACGCCGAGGCTTACTAAAGGGGCAATGATGAGCAGAAAGAACATGACGGCAACGAACAATTCAATGGAAATATCCGAAAGATTGACGATTGTCATAGCTTTGGTCGCTCTCCGATCTTAACAGGTTTGAACATGCAATGATTTATATCACAGAATTCTGGTTTTTATTATATCAAAGCACAATTCATTTTGGGCGGAAAGGAAATGAAAAAATAAGTCTATTTCACGTCTTTTTGCTGAGGATACACGGATGGATGATTACGTTTTTTATCTCCTGCCGGGGTTCGTGCCGACTCGACAAAACTAGAAGACCTTTGCAGGACAGCCTGTGCTACAATGAGCTTAAAGACGCCGATCGTCTTCAATTCAAGGTTCATGGAGAGGGAATTTTACAGTAAGGGAGCTGCGCGCAACATGGGACAGAGCATGCCTAAACGCTGGATTACGGCTGGACTACTGGGAGCTTTGCTGATGGGAACGGTGCCGGCCAACTGGAATACGCTCCAGGTTTTCGCCGCTTCGGAAAAGGCCTATGTGACCACGGTCCAAGGTTTACAGCTGGAGATGACGGAAGGATTGGAAGCACGCAAAACCTCGATGACTATAAAATATAAAGGATCGACGAAAAATTTGGAGAGCTTGCTGAAAAAAGCGATCACCGGAGCTCTCGACAGCGACCCATACACCAAATATATCGTAGACAGGTATACGTATACCTGGCGCGGGACGAGCGGTACGGCCAAAATAAGCTTGAGCGTCAAGTACCGGGAAAACAAAGACCAATCCGCCTATGTTAACTGGCGAGTGGCAGGAATATTGAAAAGCATCATTACTTCCGGAATGAATGATCATCAAAAAGTAAAAGCGATTCATGATTATGTGGTCCAAAACCTGAAATATGACGAGGATTTGAAAAAATATACGGCCTATGAAGGACTTCAGACCGGAGAAGCGGTATGCCAGGGATACACTTTGCTGACCTACAAGCTTCTGAAAGGTGCCGGAATAAATAACGAGATCGTTGAGGGGACCGCCGGTGGACAATTGCACGCATGGAACCTCGTGGAACTGGGAAAAAAGTGGTATCATCTCGATACCACTTGGGACGATCCACTGCTGGCTCCGCAGGATCAGATCAGTTATGCCTATTATTTACTCACCGATGTGCAGATACGAAAGGATCATCAATGGACGATCAAATATCCCGCTGCCAACACGCTTTACCGTAATACCTTGAACGCACTCGTAAACAAAGGAAGTGCAGGGACGGCTGTCTATAAAGAACTGCAGCAGCAGCTAGGCCTGCATCTATATGATCCGTCACTTGCAGTTAGCACAGTGGAAGGTCTTCAAAGCAAGGTAAGCCAAGAAATCAAAGCAGGGGGCTTATCCGTAACCATCCGCTATTCCGGAACCGAGCAGGAGATGCTTCGCGACCTGGAGAGCCTCTACGATTTGCCTGTTGAAAATGTCAGATACCTTTCCGGACCGCTGGAAGGGACGGATGATTTACGGGTCGAGATCCACTGGGAAACCACCCGTTAAACGGGTTGGGGGGGGGGGGGCAAAGCCAAGCCAAAGCCAAAGCACCCCAGGAGCATCTTCAAAGCTGCTCCTTGGGTGCTTCATTCAATACTACTATTCTAGCGTTATTCCATTGGCTGGGCAGGAGAGTCCAGGTCGCATTCCTGAAGCGGAATTACCTTGGTGCGCTTCAGCCACTTATACCCCAGCCAGACGATCAGGAATAACGGAATACTGATATATGAAACTACAACGCCATACCAATCGATCTGGTCGCCTGAAAAGGCGGCCAAATTTTGTCCCAAAATTACGACAAAACAGAGTATGAAAGCAAAGATTGGCCCGAATGGGAACCATTTCGCTTTGTAAGGAAGATCCTTCAGGTCGCGGCCTTGGGCGACATACGCCCGGCGGAAGCGGTAATGGCTGATCGCGATGCCGAGCCAGGTGATGAAGCCGCACATACCCGAGGCGTTCAGCAACCAAGTGTACACGACCCCGTCTCCGAACAGCGAGGCAAAGAAGGCAAACATCCCGATGAAGGATGTCATCAGCAGAGCATTGACCGGAAGTCCGCGACGGCTTAATTTAGCCAGGAACTTCGGCGCTTTTCCCCGTTTCGCCAGGGAATACAGCACCCGCGAGGAAGCGTACATGCCGGAGTTGCCGGCGGACAGTACGGAGGACAAAATGACGGCATTCATGACGGAAGCGGCAAAGGCCATTCCCGCTTTTTCGAACACCAGCGTGAACGGGCTGACCCCGATGCTTTCCAGACCGCTTTTGAGCAGGTTCGGGTTCGTATAAGGAATGATCAGACCGATGACCAGAATCGCCAGAATGTAAAAAATCAGAATCCGCCAGAATACCTGCCGGATGGCGCGCGGAACATGCTCACGCGGATTGTGGCTTTCTCCGGCCGCGACACCGACCATCTCCGTCCCTTGGAACGAGAAACCCGCAGCCATAAACACGCCGAGGAACGTGAAAAATCCTCCGTGGAAAGGTGCATCACCCACCGTGAAATTTTTGAAGCCGATCGCTTCGCCACCCATAATGCCAAAGATCATCAATACGCCGATAACAAGAAATACAATGACGACCGCAATTTTAATCATGGCGAACCAATACTCCGATTCTCCGTATCCTTTTACGGACAACACATTGAGTCCGAAAATCAGGGCCAGGAACAAAAAGCTCCAAAGCAGGGAAGAGCTTTCAGGAAACCAGTATTTGATGATTAACGTAGCTGCGGAGAGCTCTGCCGCAATCGTAATCGCCCAGTTATACCAGAAGTTCCAGCCCATGGCGAAGCCGAGGGAAGGGTCGACGAAGCGCGAAGCATACGTTTCAAAAGAGCCCGAATCCGGCATATAAGTGGCGAGCTCTCCAAGACTGGTCATCAGAAAATAAACCATGATGCCGACCGCGGCATAGGCGAGAAGCGCCCCTCCGGGCCCGGCGGATGCGATGGCGCCGCCGCTGGCCAGGAACAGGCCCGTCCCGATGGACCCGCCGAGGGCGATCATCGTCATATGCCGGGCTTTCAGGCCGGGCTTCAAAGATTGTGCCGTGCTGATATTTTTTTTGCTCATGCGAAAACACTCCTTAACAATTTAGAAAACCATATCCTGCTATCTATTATCCGCATTTGGCTTGAAGTTAAGCTGCCGCTGCCGCCGTAACCGAATCCGCGTCTGTTCATGCAAAAAGGCCGCGGAAAGGAATCCGCGGCCTCATATCTATACCGTGCACCCCCACCATTCATGCAAATGAAAAGATAGCTCAACACGCCGTTCCCGGTGAAGGAACAACGTGACAGTTCTGTCCCTTTCGGGAACAGCCCCAGCCTGCCGTCGGATGAAGCGGGCGACAAGCTTCGGCGACGGTGCCTTTCCACGGGAATCATCGGCGGCTTCAGCGCCTCCTCCGGTGTACTCTTCACAATCGCGACCTCTACCTCACCTGGAATGATGAGGTTTCTATTCAGTTTTAACCAAGCAACAATTCCATAGTATATAGCAAGAAAAGAGGCAGGACAATGTCTAATTATTGACATTGTTCTGCCTTTTCACGAGCGCTTCAGCTATTTTGGGTCGCTAGCCCGGTCGCGTTTCGCCATTTGTTGCCATACCGTTCCGGCGGCCTGCTCTCCGGATTCGATCCGCTCCAGGGCCATGCGCGCCTGGAGACCGACCTCGAATTCGGGGTCATCGGCCGCCGTGCGGAGCGCATCGAGCGCATCGTCGGTGCCGACTTCGTACAGGAAGCGGGCGGCCCGCCAGCGTACGAGCTTGCTCGCGTCCCCCAGGGCGGCGATCATCGGCTCCGTCGCGGCCGGATCGCCGATGTCGGACAGCGTGTCGCCGGCGGTGCGGCGCACGGCGGCCGAGCTGTCGCGCAGTGCTTCGTACAGCAGCGTCATCGCCTCCGGCGTCCGGAGGTCGCCGAGGTAGACGACCGCGAGGCGGCGGACCTGCATCTGCGGATCGCGCACCGCGTCCGCGAGCAGCGGAAGCGCTTCGGGGCCAGGCTGCTGCAGCGCCTCCAGGCCCGCATAGCGGACGTGCCAGTCCGCGTCCTTCATCCGCTCGCGGACTTCGTCCAGGCCAAGCGCCCGGCGCTGCTCCACGAACTCGGCTTCGCTGCGTCCGTGCGCGATCGCCTGCGTCTTGATCGTTTCCAGCCGTTCCGGTGGAAACGCCGCTTCCAGCTCCTGCTCGACTTCGCGGGCAATTTCCGCAAGCTCGCCGTAGCGGACGCCGTAATCGCTCAGCTTGCGCTCTTTAATGAGCGTCGCGCTCGCTACCTCGGTAACGGCGGATACAAACCGCTGGGCGAGCGAGATTCGCTCCTCGCGGGCCCCGGACTTCACGCGGATTTGCATCGGAATGCCGCGGAAAAACTGGACGAACACCTGGGCTTCGCCGTACCCGGCCGCTTCGGCGGCCTCCGGGTCCCAGGCGGCTTCCACGTGCTCCTGTCCGAACTGATCCTGGACCTCGGCCAGGATCGCGGCCCAGTCGGCGCTGCCTTTGCGGTCCAGCGCGATAAAGTCCGCCGTGTGGAAGACGCTTTTTACTCCCGGAATGTTGAGCATTTGCCGAATCCACGACGGGGCGGAGCGGGCGTTGTCCAGGGTGTATGTTTTGCGAATCCCCGGTTCCAAAGTTTCGTCCATGTGAAGCTTCATGGAATTGGGACTCGGCGTAGGTTCGATAAATACAATTTTCATAAGTTGTTCACATCTCCTTCCAATCTTATTTTACTCCAAGCCCGTCCCAAGCCCAAGCTTTTGGGTAAATTCTTCATTTATTCCGGAGGACAGAGGACAAGGAATAAAAAGGAACGGGATCGACACAATAAAACGTGTGGAAATTCGGGCAGTCTTTACCGAAGGGGGCAGTGACATGTTTAAAAAGCAGGAACGGACGCTGATCATTGTTTGCCTGGTTGTCGCCGTGATCATGTTATATGCGTTCGTCAAGAGTGTGCTTCGCTTCCTGCAATACTATTAAAAATGGTTTGAAAGTCATCTTACCTGAGGAGTTGATGGGCTGCATGCCTTCCCTGGATCCCGTTACATTGAGCCGGATACTTACCGGACTGACCCTTTTCGTACATATTGTATTCGCTTCAATAGGCGTGGGCGTTCCAATGATGATCGCGCTGTCCGAATGGAGGGGGATTCGCAAGAAGGATCCCCACTATACGCTGCTGGCCCGGCGTTGGGCCAGAGGATTCGTCATCTCGGTTGCCGTCGGCGTCGTGACGGGAACATCCATCGGATTGCAGCTTAGCCTGCTTTGGCCGACGTTTATGCGCGTTGCCGGGCAGGCGATCGCCCTGCCGCTGTTCATGGAGACGTTCGCCTTTTTCATTGAGGCGATCTTTCTCGGTATTTATTTGTACACCTGGGAGCGGTTCAAAAGGCCGATGCTGCATTTGCTGCTGCTGATTCCGGTGGTGATCGGATCTTCAGCGTCCGCGTTTTTTATTACCACCTTGAATGCTTTCATGAATACGCCTCAAGGCTTTACGCTAAAAAACGGGGTGTTTGCCGATTTTCATCCGCTAGTCGCCATGTTCAATCCGGCAACTCCGACGAAGGTGTCGCATGTGCTGGCATCGTCCTATACCCTTAGCGCCGGGCTATTGGCGGGCATCGCTGCCTTTAGTCTGCTTCGGGGCCGGAAGGATGCCTACTTCAAAAAGGCGTTAAAACTCACGGTGACGGCCACGTTCGTCTTTGCGGTATCGACGGCGATCATCGGCGATTTCTCGGGAAAATTTCTGGCTCATTACCAGCCGGAAAAACTGGCCGCCGCGGAATGGCATTTCGAGACGATGACGAAGGCACCGCTCATTTTCGGCGGCGTGCTTGGGGAGAACGGCGAGGTCAAATATGCGCTTGAGATCCCGTATGCGCTCAGTATTTTGGCTGGCGGCACCCCGAATACGAACGTTATCGGCCTCAACGAATTCCCGGTGGATGAGCGGCCCCCGCTTCTGATCCACTATATGTTCGACTTGAAGGTAACGATCGGCGTGCTGCTCGTTTTGATTCCTTTCCTGTATTTGCTGCGGCGGTGGCTGCCGGGAAAAAGCAAGGGTATTCCGAAATGGCTGCTGCTGGGTATCGTTGCGCTAGGGCCTCTCGCCATGACCGCGATCGAGCTTGGCTGGATGTTCGCCGAATTCGGGCGTCAGCCTTGGATCGTGCGCGGGTACATGAAGGTGTCGGAAGCGGCGACGACTTCGCAAAGCGTCGGGCCCATGCTGATCATGTTCGTTATTTTGTATCTTGTGCTCTGCGTTTCGTGCATTGTCGTCCTGGCCAAGCTATTCCGCAATAAAAACGTGGACGATGAGATGCGGGAGTTAGGGATACCGGGAGGTGAGCGGAAATGACCTATGAAATCGTCGGCATTACGGTGCTGTGGACGTTTTTGTTCGGTTACCTGATCGTGGCCTCGATTGATTTCGGAGCCGGATTTTTCAGCTACTACAGCGTACTGACGGGCCACGAAAACAAGGTGCACGACATTATCCAGCGCTACCTGTCCCCGGTGTGGGAAGTGACGAACGTGTTTCTGATTTTTTTCGTCGTGGGCCTGGTCGGCTTTTTTCCCGATTCCGCTTATTATTTCGGGACCGCGCTGCTCGTTCCGGGAAGTCTTGCGACGGTGCTTCTGGCGCTGCGGGGAGCTTACTATGCCTACAATACTTACGGCAGCAGCGAAGTGAACAACAAGATTTATATGGCGATCTACGGAGCGACCGGGTTGTTGATTCCGGCGGCCCTGTCTACCGTTTTGGCGATTTCCGAAGGCGGGATCATTCAGGAGCAGGACGGGAAAGTGATCCTGAATTGGCTCAGCTTTTTCAGCAATCCGTATACCTGGTCGGTTATTATATTGGCGCTTGTGTCCGTGTTGTATATTTCGGCTATGTTTCTGGCTTTTTACGCAGGCAAAGCAGGGGATCAGGGAGCATTTGAGGTGCTGCGGGGTTATGCGCTGCTTTGGAGCGGCCCGACGATTCTGGCCTGCGTGTTTGCTTTTTTTCAGATCGACCGTCAAAACCCGGAGCATTTCGGAAATATGCTGGACATCGCCTGGATGTTCATCGCTTCGCTGATTTGTTTTCTTCTGGCGGTTTATTTTATATGGAAAAAGCATCATCTCGGTTGGTCGTTCATCCTCGTTATTTTGCAGTTCGGGTTCGCTTGGTACGGGTACGGACGATCGCACTTGCCCTATATTCTCTATAAGCAGGTCAGCATTTACGAAAGCTTCACGAACGAGACGATGGCTATCGCGCTGATTACGGCTTTTGTAGCGGGTCTGGTAGTTTTGATCCCGTCGCTGATATTAATCATGCGCCTGTTTTTGTTCGATGCCAAATATGTTCGCGGCGATTCGCCGAAAAAGGGGTGAGACCGGGTGGAATTTTTCACGATGATGATTGCGCCGGAATTGGTCGTAGTCGTTGCCATAGCGTTCCTGTTCGTGTACGCCAATCTTTATAAAGATCCTAATAACTAAGAGGAAATTTGGCATCGCCTGAGGGATGCTTTACAATGATAAACAAATAATCCTGGTAATCCGGCGATTTTACATGACTGGAAATCGGGGCCGCTCTGCCATGAGGGGTCATATGATGGAGAGGAATGGAAGGAGGAATCCTCGGTATGCCGAGAACGCGCTACAACAATATGGATAATGTCAACACGGATAAAACGTTGAAGCAGTTTAGACAGTGGCGAGAAGAACGCCGCAGAAAAAGGAAGGATTACTCATATATTATACCGAACTCGCCGCCGCAACTTGATTATTTGCTCGGGAACAGGGAGGAAGTATCGCTGACCTGGATCGGGCATTCCACTTTTCTGATCCAGTATGAAGGGCTGAATATCGTGACCGACCCGGTCTGGGCTTCGCGAATGGGATTCCAGCGCCGTCTGGGTTCTCCGGGCGTCCCGATCGGGGACATTCCGGACATTGATGTTATTCTGATTTCCCATTCGCACTATGACCATATGCATGTGTCTTCGATCCGGAGGCTCTACGGAAAAGAGACGGAAATCGTAGTTCCGTCCGGCTTGGGGCGCAAAATGATCCGTAAAGGATTCCAGCGTACCCGGGAGATGAAATGGTGGGAGTCGTTGGAAATCGGGAATGCCCGAATTTCGTTTGTGCCAACCCAGCATTGGACGCGGCGCACGCCGTTTGATACGAATACTTCCCATTGGGGCGGCTTTGTGCTGGAGCCCGCGGCTCCCCGGGAGGGAGAGAAGCATCAGGTGATCTATTTTGCCGGGGACAGCGGCTATTTCCGCGGCTTTGCGGATATCGGGGAGCGCTTCGCCATCGATGTGGCGCTGCTTCCGATCGGGGCGTATGAACCGGAATGGTTCATGACGAGCCAGCACACGACGCCGGAAGAAGCGCTGCAGGCGTTCGTCGACGTCAGGGCCAAGCTGATGGTGCCGATGCATTACGGCACCTTCCGGCTGGCCGACGATACGGCGCGCGAAGCGCTGGACCGCCTGGAGGCGGACCGGCAGAGACGCGGCATCGCCGAGTCGGCGATCCGCGTGCTGCTGCACGGGGAGACGCTGCGCTTCCCCGAGGCGTGACGCGCCGAGCGGGCCGGGCTTGTCGCGCGCGGTTGCTGCGCGGCCCGCGCAACGTACCCGGCGCGCCGCTATTCGGAAACAGAGTCATCCTGCCGTTTTTCGGCCGGATGACTCTGTTTGTGCTGGCTGCTTCGCATTGCGCTAAGCGCAGCCAGCCCAAAATTAACTGGAAAACCTCCAGTTAATTTTTGAAATCCCTCGTTTTGCTTTAATTAGCTGCAAAACCTACAGTTAATTTACTACTTTTTCACGAAAGTAGGGAGTTTCGGCGAAAATAGCTGGAGGTTTTCCAGTTAAATGATCACGACGGCCTGTGAAGAGCAAAATAACTGTAGGAAATCCAGTTAATTATTAGGTGTTAAGTCCAAGCTTGCCCTCACACACAACCTCACACACTACTACTTCTCCACATCAATCCTTCAAACTTACCAATGCACTTCTTCGCGCCCAGCGGGTTGTCCTAAGCCAAACTAAGAAAGAACGCCATATTCCTTCCCCAGCGCCAAATCCACCATATTCACTCTTCTATCCGAAGTATCGCCATCCTAGGCTCTTTCGCCATTTTCTAATTTACTTCTTAGCGGAAGGGTCGCGGAAGGTTCAAACATACAATGTATTGCTGGAGAACGGGAGGGTTCGGCTTTCTAACGCTATAGCTGAGCGCCACGTGCTAGATCCATAGCTGTTTTTTTAAGTGCTAGTTATTAGGAATGACTCAACTTACCGGACGATATGTGCTATAATATTGAGCCAGTAGTGTGATAACTCATAAAGGATGGGATTGTTTAAATGATCAGTACAAATGGTGTAACGCTCCGCTATGGAAAACGGGCACTTTTCGAAGATGTAAATATAAAATTTACGCCGGGAAACTGCTACGGGTTGATCGGTGCCAACGGAGCGGGGAAATCGACGTTTCTTAAAATTTTGTCCGGGGAGATCGAAGCGAATCAAGGCGAAGTCAGCATGACTCCCGGCGAACGGTTGGCTGTTTTGAAACAGAACCATTACGAGTATGACGAATTTGCGGTGCTGGAAACGGTAATTATGGGCCATGCCCGGCTGTATTCCATTATGAAGGAAAAAGACGCCTTGTATGCCAAGGCCGACTTCTCCGAAGCAGACGGTATGCGCGCCGGCGAGCTTGAGGGCGAATTTGCCGAATTGAACGGTTGGGATGCTGAACCGGACGCAGCGGCATTGCTGATCGGCCTCGGAATTCCGCGCGATTTGCATGACAAGAAAATGGCGGAGCTTAGCGGCAACGAGAAAGTCCGCGTACTCCTGGCGCAAGCGCTGTTCGGACGCCCGAACAACCTGTTGCTTGACGAACCTACGAACCATTTGGACCTGGAGTCGATCCAGTGGCTGGAGAACTTCCTTATGGATTACGAAGGCACCGTTATCGTCGTATCCCATGACCGTCACTTCTTGAACAAAGTATGTACGCACATTGCGGATATCGATTTCGGCAAAATCCAGATGTATGTCGGCAACTACGACTTCTGGTACGAATCCAGCCAATTGGCCCTGCAATTGCAACGGGACGCCAACAAGAAGAAAGAAGAGAAGATCAAGGAGCTGCAGGCCTTCATTCAGCGCTTCTCGGCCAATGCTTCCAAATCCAAGCAGGCTACTTCCCGTAAGAAGCAGCTGGACAAAATTACGCTGGAGGACCTTCGTCCTTCCAACCGGAAATATCCGTTCCTGCATTTTAAGGCGGAGCGTGAAGCGGGCAAGCAACTGCTTACCGTCGAGGGCTTGACCAAGAACGTGGACGGGGAAAAAGTGTTGGATAACGTTAGCTTTGTAGTAAACAAAGGCGACAAGATTGCTTTTGTCGGTCCTAACTCTATGCCGAAGTCAACGCTATTCCAAGTTATCATGGGCGAGCTTGAAGCCGATGCGGGCGAGTACAGCTGGGGCGTAACGACTTCCCAGGCTTATTTCCCGAAAGACAACTCCAGTTACTTTGACGGAGTGGACATTAATCTGGTAGATTGGCTGCGCCAATACTCCAACGATCAGGATGAAACCTTCCTGCGCGGCTTCCTGGGCCGGATGCTGTTCTCCGGAGAAGAAGCGCTCAAGAAGGCGAGCGTGCTGTCCGGGGGAGAGAAGGTACGCTGCATGTTGGCTAAAATGATGTTGAACGGCGCGAACGTACTGCTGTTCGACGAGCCAACGAACCATCTCGATTTGGAATCGATTACGGCTCTGAACAACGGTTTGATCGATTTTGACGGAACGATCCTCTTTACCTCTCATGACCATCAGTTTATCCAGACGATCGCTAACCGGATTATTGAAATTACGCCAAATGGCGTTATTGACCGTGTCATGACCTATGATGAATATCTTGAAAGTGAAGAAGTTCAAAATCTTCGTAAGAGCATGTATCCGGAAGAAGTATAAGCTTCTTCCGCTTGTATGCCCATCACACGAACAAGCCGCGGCTGTCTTTGACAGCCGCGGCTTGTTTTCATTCGGGGACAAGGCTTACGAGCCTCCGGTCCGCCGACGCTGATTATTTGGTTTTTTGTTGTTTTGGCTTTTCAGCGCTTTGGTCTGTTGGTTCCCCGACATTCCGGGCTTATTGCCGTTTTGCTGCTGCTGCTTTTTTTGCTGCAGTTTCTGGCGCATTGCTTCGGCCAGATCGATTTTGCGTGGTTCATTACTTTCCGTCATCAAGATCATCTCCTCAAATTGAAGGGGGCTTGTTCTTATTCTATACGTTTTTAAATAAGCGTACAACGGGAATAATGAGTATCATTGCTTTTGCCTTGGGCAACACTGTTTCTCTGGACTTAAACGGATGCCTTTTGCTACGATGATGTAACGACTTTGAAAATCTTCATGTTGGGGAGAGGCCTGGAGGTGCAACACTTGGATATTTATGACGATATACGCAAGGGAGAACGGGGAGCATGGGTCAGCATTGCCGCCTATTTATTGCTGTCGGCATTTAAGCTGATCAGCGGTTATTGGTTTGCTTCCAGCGCTTTACTGGCGGACGGAGTTAATAATCTAACGGACATTGTGGCTTCGGTGGCGGTGCTGATCGGTTTGCGGATTTCGCAAAAACCGCCGGATTCGGACCATGCCTACGGTCACTTTCGGGCGGAGACGATTGCGGCTTTGGTAGCCTCGTTTATTATGGCCATGGCGGGGATTCAAGTCATTATCACTGCGGCGCGCTCCTTGATCCAAGGTCATCATACCGAGCCTGATATTTTGTCCGCCGGAGTAGCGGTAATCTGCGCAGTGGCGATGGGCGGCGTTTATTTATATAACCGAAAGTTGGCCAAGCAGATTAATAATCATGCCTTGATGGCGGCGGCCAAGGACAATTTGTCCGATGCCTTGGTCAGCATAGGAGCTGCGGTCGGCATTATTGGAGCACAGTTTGGCCTGCCATGGCTTGACGGGGCTGCCGCGATTGCCGTGGGCCTGTTGATCTGTAAGACAGCCTGGGAGATTTTCCGGGATTCCACACACAGTTTAACGGACGGCTTTGATGAAAAAGAGCTCAGTGACCTGCGCGGTACGATTGAGCGGATTCAAGGAGTTGAAGGCATCAGGGATCTGAAGGCTCGCGTGCACGGCAATCATGTGCTAGTGGATGTTGTCATCGAGGTGGATCCTCAATTAACCGTCATTGAAAGCCATCATATCAGCGACCGGGTGGAAGAACGCATGAGGAAGATTCAAAATGTGATGCATGTTCATGTCCATGTGGAACCGAAATCGGTGGAGCCCGTTAATACGATATAAATTTGACTGGATAAGATGTGCTAATGGATACACAGGGAAAACCGGCAGACTGGTTCTGGCGGTTTTTTTGGTATTCCGATTTGCGCTATTTTCCCAAAAATATAGTTCCTATTAGGAAAAAGGACCTTTCCTATTATTCGGCGACTGGGTAAATCGGAGCAGTAAAATACATAATTCTGTGAAAATCGACGGATTTAGACAAAGTTCGACATGGACTATAATGGGAACAAGCCCAAGGAAAGGGGGAACGACACAGATTCACCTATCGACACCAAGATTATCCTCAAGGAGGTACAACTATGAAACGAAGTATTGCGGTTATAGCAATGAGCGCTGTATTACTCACTTCTTATACTACTATGCAAGAGCAGGTATCGGCTGCGTCCTCTACGGCTCAGAAAGTACTGATAGGACATATCGAAAGCGGTGTGAATTTACGCGACAAACCTTCGGTTTCCAGCAACGTTATCGGTTTTTTGAAAAAAGGAAGCGATGTAACGATACTGGAGCGAAGCAGCGATTATTTTTATAAAATCCAAAGCCAGGATGGAACTGTAGGTTATGTCAGCGCGTCAGATAAATACATAAGCGTTGGCGGAAGTGTCAGTGTTCCGGACGGGGGAGGGCAAGGAACGACGGGCGTAGTCGTTTACGGCGTAAACCTGCGCAACCAGCCTTCAACTTCGGGGAAAGTCCTTGGAATGCTAAATAAAGGAACGAAAGTTACGATTCTCGAGAAGAGCAATGATTATTTTTATAAAGTAATAACCGAGAGCGGCACTTCAGGTTACGTCAGTACGTCGGATAAATATCTTGAAATCAACGGCACCGTGTCCGGGCCTGCCCCGTCGCCTGCGCCAGCACCAACCCCAACGCCGCCACCGGCGGAACCAAATCAAGCCAAGATCGCGCAAGTTATTGAAGCGGGCAAAAAATATCTCGGCACTCCGTATGAATTCGGTTCCGACCGGGGCAATACGGCTACCTTTGATTGCTCGGACTTTGTCCGCCAAGCCTATCGCGATGCGCTCGGAATCGTGCTTCCTGCCGATTCCCGTAAGCAAGGAGCCTGGATTCGGGATAACGGAACGGCCGTTTATGATATTGGTAGCCTTAAAGCAGGCGACTTGGTCTTTTTTATGAGCTATAAAGGTTCGTCTGCCTCGGCCTATCAAGGCGTTGATCCTAATAACGAGCGCATCACGCATGTCGCCATTTATCTCGGCGGAGGACAGTTGCTTCATACGTACTCCTCCAAGTCCGGCGGAGTGCGGATCGACAAATTTGACGGTTCGTGGGAACACCGGTTTCTCTATGGGGGAAGCGTGCTGAAATAATTTCATCAAGCCAATTCACACCAAAAAAATCGCTCCGCGGGAAGAGGGAGAACCCTTTCACCGTGGAGCGATGTTGTTTGGAAAGATAACTTTTGGTAACCTTTATTTAGAAGTAGGTTGGAACGTAGCCAGGCAGATAAATCCATGCTTTACCGAGCCAAGTATAAATTTGCACCCAGTCATCGATCGTTTGACCTGTTGGGTGAACCTCCTGAGGCGCCAACGCGCTAAGCGCAGTGCCGTTCGGATCGGCGTAGAAATATGTTATTTCCAGCAATTGAACCGGATTTGGGGCAATGACGATGTCTTCAGCCGCCACTAATGGTTCTTCAACTACCGGAGGAACCGGGTCAACAACGGGATCTGCCGATACGGCAGTTGCGAAAGCGGCGGTAAGAATAAGAGATGCGGAAAGGGCTGCAAGCTTTTTCATTAGGTAATTTCCTCCTTCAAACGGTTTGGTTTGTGTTTGTATACATGTAATAAACAGTCAAGCAACTTAAGAATCATTTTCCAGTAAATATTTTTAATCTAATTATGAATAGCCGTGAAAAGGAGGGACTGGAGGATGGGGAAACGCAGGCTGGTTATCGGTTTTTTTCTCTTAATGTTAGTGCTTCTGATAGCTGCGATAGTTCTGTATATAAGACCCGCTAAAAGTCTTGACCTTCATTACGCTGCAGTCTCCTGGGAAGACAAATTGCGGGGAATGGCGGAGACGCGACGGCCCGAACTGACGCTAACGGAGCAGGAACTGAATAACTTGTCCAAGAAAGAACTGAAGCAATACATTGACGAACATGAGCTTCCCGTTCAAATTACCGGGGCCGATTTTCAATTGAATGGGGACCGGCTTACCGCCGATTTGAATGCATCCTGGGGAGCGCTGGATGTTGGTGTGAAAGCCGATTACCTCATGGAATATGCCTTAGGGCGCCTGTTGCTCGTTCCTGAGAAATTGGGGATACGAGGGATGACGCTCCCGCCGGAGAGGTTCGGGTTGGAACCGATTGAAATTGACTTGGGGAATTATCTTCCCGATGTTGTAAAAGTCAAGGAAATGAGCTTTCCGGGAAAAACGATCAAGGTGGAATTCAAGCTGGATTGGCTTGAAGTCGCCAAGTATCTGAACCTGTTGTAATTGAACCGGATGAACAAGCAAATAGACAAAAAAAGCAGCAAGCCTCCAGTTACCGGGGCTTGCTGCTTTTTTTGTTTTGAAATTTCGTGCAATACGGAAAAGCCTCTACTTTACTTACATGGATCGGCTTCTTCCTGTAAACAACGAAATTACGAACAGTACCAGGAATATGAAGAACAGGACTTTTGCGATCGAGGCGGCAGCCGCCACAATATTAAAGAAACCGAATATGCCGGCGATCAAAGCAACGACCAGAAAAATCATTGACCATTTCAACATGGTAATCATCTTCCTTTCATATAAAATTATTGTATAGTGATACTAAAGGCTGCACTTCGAGAAGTGCCTTACGAACCGGTTGCCTGCCTTTGCGGGAGGCGTCAATCGTCGTGAACCGCTTCGCTCGTAGCCTTAATTAACCCTGGCTTTTTGCCTTGAAACAGAGTGCTTGTTTCCAGGTAGGGAAGTGGTCCCGCCCTTTGTTTCGGGCCTAAGGGCTTAGGGTAACTATGAATTATCAAACGAAACCGTACAGAAAGAGAGGGAACGGGATGATCTGGGAATTAAGCGTCGCACTCATTGCCGTAGCATTTGCCGTACTTGTTGTTTTTCTAATTAAAACCTTGAAAGCTGCAGAAAAGTCTCTGGATAAAACGACACAGACCCTGCAGG
Source organism: Fontibacillus forbon (assembly GCF_046559655.1). NCBI lineage: Bacteria > Bacillati > Bacillota > Bacilli > Caryophanales > Paenibacillaceae > Fontibacillus > Fontibacillus forbon. Next base: position 176,039 of record NZ_JBKGFV010000007.1, read on the forward strand.
AAGTCCAGAAGACGATTGATGAGCTAAGTTATGAAGTGAAGCATGTGGTCAGACAGGCCAATGATCTCACGGGTAACCTGCAACATAAAATGGAGCAGATTGATCCGGTGCTGGAATCGGTGAAAAATGTGGGGGACGTGCTGAATGAAGTTACCCTGGCCGCTAAGCAGGTATCCACCGCTTTTATCGACAGAATGAAAAGCCAGCCCAAACGTTCGAAGGCTTCGCAAGCGCAGGCCAAGAACGCGGTAGCTCAAACGCCGGAGGAAATGAGGGCATATGCGCTGCCGTATGAAACGCCAGAACCTGAACGTAAACCGCCAGGATGGTTGAAATGGGCGGATATCGCCGCCGGAGTTTGGCAGAAATACCGCTCTTAATCAAGATCGGTACATATAACTGCTCAATTGTCGATCGCCGTAGAACGGTCCGCACGGAAACGGATAACGATGCCGTAAAGAGCCTCAATCATCAGAAAGGGTGAGGAACATGATTCATGCACTGTTGTTGCTGTTAGGACTTCTTTCTCCCTTTGCCGGCGAAATGCCGGCGGTTGCAGATTTACCGGACCAACATTCGGTCCGGCTGGCGCTTTGGCAAAATCCGTTTCCGGCCGATGCGGCGGGAAAAAACGGGGAGACAGCCCGAACCATCGAGTCTTTCGACTCCTTCGAATCTATGGGGAACATTACTTTATATGATGATTTCAAGAGCGTACTTGCAAAAAAGGGAGAACCCGATTCCATCAAGAAAGATCCATATACGGGTTATACGGAATGTCATTATGGCACCTTGACCGTAGGAATATATGAAGATCTTGTTTATTACGTGCACACTGGACCTTATCCGAAAAAAGTGACTCTTAACGGTATCTCGATCCCGCTTCAAAAGGTGTGGCTGCGTCATTTTTTCGGTGAACCTGATTTTGTGGCGGAAGACGGGGAGGTGTACATCCGTGGCCATGCCGCACTCAAAGTATATAAGGATCCCGCATCGGGTAAGATTACGGGTGTCGATTTGTTTGATGACGCCGCTTCCTAATTTATTTGCAAATGAGAGGAAAAGGGTGTTTCTTTCATGGCTGCCGTGGGTAATGTAATTTAGATATACACTTAGATTAACCACTAATATTAAGGAGCGTGATATCATGAGCACAATCGACAATAAATCTTATGCCAAAGTAGTTCAAAACGGTGTACAGGCTGTTGAGGCAGTTCAGGAACTCCACTCCACCGGATATGCAGCCGATGATATTTTCGTACTTGCCCATGACCAGGACCGCAGTGACAGGATTGCGGATGCGGCTAATGCGAATGAAGTCGGAATAAAAGAAGAGGGCGTCTTTACGGCGATCGCAAATCTGTTCCGTTCCCGGGGGGACGAGCTTCGGGCGAAAATCGTTTCTCTTGGTTTCACGGAGACCGAGGCGGCGTTCTATGAAAAAGAGCTGGATTTTGGGAAGGTTCTGGTGATTGCGAGGAAGACCGTCTGATTGATGATCAGTCATTTCTGATACATCCAAATTATAGATAAGGAATGGGTGGAGCCTCCCATTCCTTATCTATGTTTTTGGATATATATGCAAAACTTGCCTAAACAAGCAGGATATTGTCGTTTTGTGCCGAAAAGAGTGCAAAACATGTTATCCTTAATATAGAGCAGGATTCGGCAAATAATTTAAGATGGTTAAGGAGAGTTCTATGAGAATTTTAATCGTTGACGACAATCCAACAAACATCATAATTATCCGGGAAATCTTAAAGAAGGAAGATTACCGGGATACCGTCGCCGTCTCTTCCGCCCATGAGATGTTTCAAAGACTTGGGGTAGAAACTCCGGGGGTCTCTGTAGAAACCGGGCGTAGCGATATAGATTTGATTTTGCTGGATATGATGATGCCCGAGATGGACGGGATTGAAGCCTGCCGCCTGTTGCAGCAGTATGAACAATTGAAGGACATCCCGATTATTATGGTCACGGCGGTAGGCGATTCCAAAAAGCTGGCGGAAGCGCTAGATGCAGGCGCGGTCGACTATGTCACCAAACCGATCAATAAAGTGGAATTGATGGCGAGAATAAGGCTTGCCCTGCGGCTGAAGCAAGAGAAGGATTGGCATAAGGAACGGGACCAGAGAATCCAGGAGGAATTAAAGCTGGCGGCTTTGATTCAAAATGCCGTCTTGAGTTCCCCGATTTCCGATCCTCTCTTTGAAATTGACGCCTTGTATAAGCCCTCTTTTGAACTGGCAGGAGATTTGTATTCCTGGTATCCGCTCGGAGACGGGAGGTACGGAATTATTCTGCTCGATATGATGGGTCATGGCATTTCCTCGTCGCTATTCTGCATGTTTATCGCCTCCGTCCTGAAAGATACCGTCAGCACCTATGTCGAACCTGAGAAAGTCATTCAGGAATTGAACCGGAGATTCAATCTCTTATACATCGACAGCCAACTTGTCCAATATTATTTTACGGCTATCTACCTGGTGGTGGATACAAAATACAAGAAGATCGATTACGTCAATGCCGGTCATCCGCCAGCGCTTTTCTACCAGCAGGATAACCCGGTCGTTAAGCTTAGCGCCGTTTGTCCGCCTGTCGGGCTGTTCGATAAAATCGAGGCAACGACCCAAACGGTCTACTATGAAGGAGATTGCCATCTTGTTCTTTACACCGATGGGCTTACCGAAGCGGTGGAAGGAACGCAGGAGGAACAGTTGGATTATCTGGAGCAAAAATTGCGGGGAAGTCATGTATTTAATAAGGATGGGATAGAGCAGGTGCTGTTCGACGAGATGCTGCCGCAGGAACGGGAAGATGATAAGTGCCTGGTGTGGATCACGTTAAAAGGAGGAGAAAGCAAGGAATGAAGATTAGAAACAAACTGGTGATTGGCTTCAGTTCGCTATTGGTCATTTTGCTGGTATTGACATTTACCAGTTATGACAGGCTCAGATATATGAATGGCGAACTGGATAATATATCTTCAAACAAATACTACATCATAAAGAACGCAACGGGAATGCGCGGCGATTATAACGATATTGCGCGGCTCCTGACAAATATGCTTCAAAGGCAAGATGACAACTATACGGCTTCGCAATCCGCCAAAATCGCTGTTTTGAACGAATCGGCACAACAATATTACGACGAGATAAAATCCAAAGCGGTTACCCCGGAAGAAAAACTTATCTTAAGCAAAACGGATGATGTCATCGGCGATTTTATGGAATACAAAAACCATGTCACCGAACTGATGAGCCGGGGAGAGTACGCGGAAGCCAATGAGTACAGGTTATCCATCGGGCAGAATGTGCAGGATACGTTACTCAATAACCTGAATGAAATGCGGGATTATTACAACTCCGAAATTGAACTGGCCGTAGAAAGTGCCGGAGAAGCTTATGAACGTTCCATTCAGATCACGATCGGGATCATGGCGGTAGGATTGCTGTTTGGTTTGGGAATCGTTCTTTGGGTGCTTCCGAGCATTTCAAGAGGACTGAATACGGTCAATACGATGATGCGCCACTTCGGGAGGAACGAATTGAATGCGATTCAGGAGGTTCCTCTTTCCACGCAGGACGAAATAGGAGAAGTGGCCCAGGTCTTCCGGAAAATCTCCCAGGATCTGCAGGAAAAGCAGGAGGCGGAGCAAAATTTTCTGCAGTTGCAGACAGATCAGTCCTGGATCGACTCCAATCTGGCGCGCATCACGGAGCTGCTGCACGGCATCAATTCATTGGAGCAAATTTCGCAGATGTTTATCAGCGAATTTACGCCTCTGCTTGGGGCGCATTATGGAGCCATCTATATCCGGGATGAAGAGCAAAGTCCGGATATGTTGTATCTGTCAGGCACCTATGCGGGCAATTCGGACCTGAAGTCGCCGCAAACCTTCAAAGTAGGGGAAGGCCTGGTAGGACAGGCTGCCCTTGATAAGAAGCCTATTGCCTTGCAAAATGCGCCGCAAGACTATGTTTCGGTAAGCTCCGCCTTGGGAGAATCCAAGCCGAACCATATTCTTATTTACCCGGTTGTGTTCGAGGATGAAGTTCTGGGCGTTGTGGAGTTTGCGGGATTCGATCCGTTTACCTCCCTTGAAGAAAATTTGATGTCGGGATTGGCGTCAAGCCTAGGCATTATTTTGAACAATATCAACCGCCGCCTTCGCGTGGAAGAGTTGCTGCGTGAATCGCAGGCTTTGACGGAAGAGCTTCAGGTTCAATCCGAGGAGCTTCAGACCCAGCAGGAAGAACTGCGGCGTTCGAACGAAAGCATGGAGAAACAGACGGTGGCGCTTAAGCGCTCCGAAGAACTGCTGCAGCGGCAGCAGGAGGAATTGGAACATTTCAATACGGAGCTGATTGCCAAGACGCGGGCCCTGGAAGAACAGGTTCAGGAAGTCGAAGAGAAAAATAACGAAATCGAGCTCACGAAGGTGCAACTGGAGCGTCATGCGGCACAATTGGCCGTAACCAGCAAATACAAATCGGAATTTTTGGCCAATATGTCCCATGAATTGCGGACGCCGCTTAACAGCCTGCTCATTCTTTCGCAGCTGCTGTATGAAAATAAGGAGAGCAATTTAACCGATAAACAGATCGAATATGCGCATACCATTCATATGTCGGGTGCCGATCTCCTGAAAATGATCGATGAAATTCTGGACCTTTCCAAGGTAGATGCGGGCAAAATGGAAATAAACCGCGAATCGGTTCGGCTTGAAGATCTGAAGCGGTTCGTGGAGCAAAACTTTGGCCCTGTCGCGTTGAGCAGCGGTCTTGACTTGCGCATTGAACTGGAGAGCTCCGTGCCGGCCGAAATCCAGACGGACGGACACCGGGTGAAACAGATTTTGCGGAATTTGCTTTCCAATGCGTTTAAGTTTACTAGTCAGGGCGAAATTTCCTTGAGCATTAAGTCGGCGATGGCAGAGACCTTGCCGCCTGCACTGGATCCTTCGCGCGACTATTTGGAAATGGTCGTCAAAGATACGGGGATCGGGATTCCTAACGATAAGATGGACATTATCTTCGAAGCGTTCCAGCAAGTCGACGGTACGACCAGCCGCAAATACGGCGGTACCGGCCTTGGCCTCTCGATCAGCCAAGGCTTGGCCGGATTGCTCGGCGGGATGATCACCGTCCAGTCCGAAGAAGGGGAGGGCAGCGTCTTCAAATTGTATCTGCCGAAGGAGGCCCCGTCCCGGTTATTCATCGCCGATCAGGAAGCGGCCGTTACGAACACGGTAGTCGCCCCTTATTTCGGCAAGAGCTCTTATGTCCGTCCGGTCGACGAACCCGTCGCCGTAACGGATCCGATCGAAGACGACCGGGAAGTGCTGGAAGCGGGAGACAAGGTCATGCTCATCATCGAGGATGACATTCAGTTCGCCAAGATTTTGCTGGATATGTCCCGCAACCACGGCTTCAAAACGCTTATCGCGGTTCAAGGCGATAAGGGACTGCAACTCGCGCGGGATTATATACCGGATGCGATTATTCTGGATATTCAACTGCCGGTCATGGACGGCTGGTCGATTTTGAACGAACTCAAGAGCAGTGCGGAAACAAGGCATATTCCGGTGCATGTGATTTCGGTGGTCGATGAAGCGAAGCAGGGTCTCATGATGGGGGCTATCGCCTATCTCCGTAAGCCGTCAACACGGGAACATTTGGAGCGAGCCTTCTCCCATATAGAATCGTTTACGGAGAAAAGCCTCAAGCACCTCCTTATTGTTGAGGATGACGATGTTCAGCGGAACTCCATCATCGAACTGATCGGCCATGACGATGTCGTGATCACCGCGGTTTCCACCGGCGGGGAGGCGTTGCAGGAACTGCGGGAGAAACACTACGACTGCATGGTGCTGGATCTGATGCTGAGCGACATTACCGGTTTCGATCTGCTCGATCAGATCCGGGACGATGAGGAATTGAACGATCTACCGATCATTATTTATACGGGCAAGGATCTGGATAAGCAGGAGGAACTCCGCCTGCGGAAATATACGGAGTCGATCATCATTAAAGACGTTAAATCGCCTGAGCGCCTGCTCGATGAAACGACGCTCTTCCTTCATCGGATCGAAGCGGACCTGCCGGAGGACAAGCGACGGATCTTGCAGAAGCTGCATAATAAAGAAGAATTGTTTGAAGGCAAAAAGATTTTGCTCGTCGATGATGACGTGCGCAATGTATTTGCCTTATCCAGCGTCCTTGAAGGCTACCGCATGAGTGTGGTGTATGCGGAAAACGGCAGGGAGGCTCTCGACTTCCTGAAGGAACAGGACGACATTGACATGGTTCTGATGGATATGATGATGCCGGAAATGGACGGTTATGAGGCTATGCGCCAAATTCGCCAGATGCCGGAGTACGCCAAATTGCCGATTATAGCCTTGACCGCGAAAGCAATGAAGGATGACCGGGCAAAATGTATTGAGGCGGGAGCTTCCGATTACGTGAAGAAACCGATTCAGACCGATCAATTGCTGTCATTAATGCGGGTATGGTTGTATTCGTAACCTGACAAAACGGGTAAAAAAATAATAGCCTTACTTTTGCCACAATGTCGTTACATCACTGTCTAGTTAATATAATCGGAGTTGAATCTATGACACCCAGTGATTTTCCGGATTTTCCGGATTTGGAATCGTATAGTCAGCCGCTTGAAAGCGAACGGGAGCTGCTGGAAATCGAACTGCTTCTTGAAGGAGTCCACCGGTTATACGGATATGATTTCCGGAATTATGCTCTCCCTTCCCTGCGGAGACGGATATGGCATCAGGTGCACGCAGAGCATCTTGAAACCATCTCAGGCCTGCAGGAAAAGGTGCTGCATGACCGAGCTTATTTCGAACGTCTCGTTTACAGCCTGTCTATCCCGGTAACGGAGATGTTCCGGGATCCTCCGTTATTCCGGACGTTCCGGGAGAAGGTGGTTCCGCTGCTCCGGACGTACCCGTATATCCGCATTTGGCATGCGGGCTGTTCGACCGGGGAAGAGGTTTATTCCATGGCAATCCTGCTTCATGAAGAGGGGTTGTATGATAAATCCAGGATTTATGCTACCGACATGAACGCGAGATCGCTTCAAGTAGCCAAAGAAGGAATTTTCGGGATTCAAAAAATGAAGCAGTATACGAAGAATTATCAGGAAGCGGGGGGAACGCGCTCGTTCTCCGAATACTATACCGCCAAATATAATTCCGTGATATTCCAGCCGTTTTTGCGCAAGAACATGATCTTTGCCGAGCACAATCTGGCAACCGATCAATCATTTAATGAATTTAATGTGATCTTTTGCCGGAATGTCATGATTTACTTTGATGAAAAGCTGAGGAACCGGGTTCATTCCCTGTTCCACGAGAGCCTGAACCATTTCGGCGTGCTCGTACTGGGGGCGAAGGAGTCTATCCATTTTACGGATTATGTCGATTGCTACGAGCCTTTGGACCGGGTAGAAAAGATTTACCGAAAGATCAAATGAAGGATGCGGGAGGATTCCATGGGGGCCCAAGAACCGATTCATATTTTGCTGGTAGATGACCGCCCTGAGAACCTGATGGCCTTGGAAGCGGTGTTGGAAAGTGAACAATATAATTTGGTGAAAGCAACGTCCGGTGAGGAAGCCTTGAGATATTTATTGAAGGATGATTTTGCCGTGATCGTGCTTGACGTGCAAATGCCCGGGCTTGACGGAATCGAGACCGCGAAATTGATCAAGGCCAGGGACAAGACGAAGGACATTCCGATCATCTTCATTTCTGCCAACAGCAAAGAGGCGGAGCACTTGTTTGCGGGATATTCCGCCGGTGCGATTGACTACATGGTAAAACCGTTTATTCCGCAAATTCTCAGGTCCAAAATCGAAGGCTTCGTCGACATGTATCTGACCAATCAGCGGCTCAAAACCCAGAGTATGCTGCTGCAGCAAAAGACGCTGGAGCTTGAGCGGATTAATGAAGAACTAGTAAAGGCCAAGGAAGCTGCCGAAATTGCAGCGAAGGCGAAAACGGAATTTCTGGCCATGATGAGCCACGAAATCCGCACGCCGATGAACGGCGTCATCGGGATGATCGATCTGTTGATGGAGACGGAACTGAGGGACGAGCAGAAAGATTATGCCGAAATCATTCGCGGCAGTGCCGATACGCTTGTCACAATTATCAACGATATTCTTGACTTTACGAAGATGGAGTCCGGAAAAATGGAACTCGAAGAGAGTCCGTTTGAGCTCAGGGCTTCCATCCAGGAGGTTATCAGTCTGTTCTCGCTGGACGCGGGCAGAAAAGGGTTAGAGCTCGTTTCGTTCGTGGATGAGGATATTCCGTCATTGCTCTACGGGGACATGGGCCGGCTTCGTCAGGTACTCATCAACCTGATCGCCAATGCGATGAAGTTTACCGACAAGGGCGGTATTTACTTGGTGGTATCGAGCAAGGAAATGGATGAAGGCAAATGCATGCTTGAATTTACGGTTAAAGACACGGGCATCGGCATTGCTCCGGAAAAAATCGACCGCTTATTCAAGCCGTTTTCGCAACTGGATTCGTCGATGACCAGAAAATATGGAGGTACCGGCCTTGGCCTGGCGATCTGCCAGACGCTAGTTCACATGATGGGTGGAACCATCCGGGTAGAAACCTTGGAAGAAAAGGGAGCGACATTTGTTTTTACCATTTGCGCAAGTCTTTATGAAGATGAGACAACGGAGCTGGCTTGTGCGGCGCAGGAGATTTCATTTGAGGGGAATCGGGATTACCGGGAGCGGATGCTCGTGGTCGACGACCATCCGGTGAACCAGCGGCTGATGGTAAGTATGCTTCGAAAACTGGGCTATGAACCGGAGGTTGCCGAAGATGGAGTGCAGGCTGTGGAGCTGGCGCTTTCGGAGGAGTATGACCTTATTTTCATGGATTTGCAGATGCCGCTGATGGATGGCCTGGAAGCAACCATGCGGATTCGGGAACGCCAGAACCCCGGCAGAAAACCGAAGATCATTGCCATGACGGCAAACGTTATGGACGGCATCCGTAACAAATGCATGCAAGCGGGTATGGATGACTATATCAGCAAGCCGATCAAATTAGGGTCAATAAAGTCAATATTATCCAAATATAACAATAATTTTATTGCGGAATCTTCGGTTCATTGATTCATCCCCCGGTATGACGGGTTATTTATAAAGAAAACATATTTCAGGAGAGAGTGTCTATGAATACAAATAAAAATGAGAAGTTTACCGCTACGTCGCAAGTGGAGAACGGTACATGCACAGTGTATTTACGCGGTGAGTTGGATCTGTCCGTCGCTCCTGATTTCCGCCAGGTAATGGAGCCTCTTGCTCTGAATGAGAAACAAGATCTGGTGATCAATCTGAAAGACTTGAAGTATATTGACAGCACGGGCATCGGTATTCTGTTGTCCATACTGAAGACAAGGCATGGAATGGAAGCCGGTTTTCTGGTGAAGGAAGTGCCGGATCAAATTCAAAAACTGTTCGATATGACCGGAATCGCGAAATTTTTTGCCGCACAGGAGAATTCCCAATAGGAAAGGAAAGAGTAACATGATAGACGAAGTACAGAAAGTTGTAATCAGTTTGCCGGCGACTGCGGAGTATGTCGATATAGTTAGATTGAATCTGTATGGTGTAGCTTCCAAAATGGGTTTCTCCTATGAAGAGATTGAAGATATGAAGGTAGCTATTTCGGAGGCGTGTAACAATTCGGTATTGTATGCTTACAAGGATAGCAATGGAATGATGGAGGTCACCTTTGAAATCATCGGAGATGCATTGTCCATTACGGTCAGAGACGAAGGGGAGAGCTTTGATTCGTGGGGCGCGGGCGAACGTCAGGGTCTGCACGATAAAAATCTGAACGAGGTCCAAATCGGCGGACTCGGATTTTATCTCATGCAGGCGCTTATGGATGAGGTTAGCGTCGAGAATGAAGCCGGAAAAGGAACAAAGGTGGTCATGACTCGCCGCTTAATGAAGAGCGAGGAGAAGGTATGACGGATAAATTGACTCCCCCCGAGTCTTTGAATGAATCCACCAGCATGATCTGGGAATACCAGCAAACCAAGGACAATGACATTGCTACAGTCCTGATTCAAAAATATGAACCGATGGTGAAAATGGCGGCGGGCAAAATTGCGCGAAACCGTCCCGACCTGTACGAGGATTTGTATCAGGTAGGACAAATGGCGCTGATTCGTCTGCTGCAGCAATATGATATCGAGATGGGTATCCCTTTTGAACCATATGCGATGAAGAGCATGATCGGCCATATGAAGAATTTTTTGCGGGACAAGTCCTGGTATATTCAAGTACCGAGAAGAATCAAAGAAAAAGGTGCCTTGGTTCAGCAGGCGATCGACGAACTGACCGTCAAACTGGAACGGTCGCCGGATGTCAAAGAAATTGCCGCCTTTCTGGAGCTTTCCGTGGAGGAAACGGTTGAGGTTCTGGCCGGTCGGGAATGCTATCATTACGTTTCGCTTGATTCTCCGCTATCGCAGGAAGAAAGTGCCGCAACACTCGGCGAGCTGATCAGTTCGGAAGCCGACGATTACGACACGGTTGAGAAGCGGATGGATTTGCAGCAAGCGCTCAGTCAGCTTAAGGATCAGGAGCAGCAAGTTCTTTTGCTGGCGTTTCAGGAGGGACAATCCCAGCGCGCGATCGCACAAAAGCTGGGCGTATCCCAAATGAGCGTTTCCCGGATTCAAAAAAGGGCGACGGAAAAGCTGAAGCAAATTATGTCCAATTCGAATTCAACTTTTTAAATAAGAACACTCCGTTATGGACAAAGGAGCCCGGCCCATGGACGACATGAGAAAAATTCGGGTGAACGAGAACGGCCAGGAATGGTCCTGGATAAGTTTGCAAGTAAACAACTGGGATGAACTTGAGGTACGACAATTATATAATGACTATCCCTTTACCAAGGAATGGCTGGACATGCTTCCGACGGTAGAGTCCAATTATTTGTCCGTGAGATTTCCGGGCGGCAGGGAGCCGATCATTTTCGGCTCCCTGCTTTATTCGGTGGAAGAAGAAATCAAGGATGGAACCCGGGATTGCATACTGATGCACTTCTTCGTAGGCAAGGACGTTTTGATTACGATCAATCTGGACTCTCATACCTGCAGGGTCATGGGGGAAAAAGATCATGCCGCTATGCTGCTTGCGTGCCCGAGGCCGGTCGATGGCATGTTTGTGCTTGCCAGGACGATCCTTCATTATTTTCATAACGGCATGGACCGGTTTGAGCGAAACCTGCGGCGGGTTGAAGAAATCATGAAGAAACGCAACCGGAAGCATCTCATGGATCAAATCTTAAATTCCCGCTTTGAACTGCTGTATTGGTCCAATCTCTTCATTCCGTTTCTGGAACTCGAAACCGCCGCCCGTGAAGCTTATTTGGAACAGATGGACGATAGCGTGCCTTTCCAACGGTTCAAGTATCGGGCTGAACGCATGAGCGGGCTCGTCAAGCATTACGAAAAGGAGATCGATACTTTGATTTCCATCGATGATGCCATCTCGGGCTTCCGGGGCAATGACATCATGAAAACATTAACGATCATGACGGCGATTTTTACGCCTGCTACGGTGATCGGGGCGATCTGGGGCATGAATTTCGATTTTCTGCCTTGGGTAAAGGAAGGATTTTTCGGTTTTATGCTGATCTCCGGGCTTACTTTGTTTACAACGATCGGATTCTATGTCTGGATCAAGGCCAAAGGATGGACCGGTGATCTGCTGGAGGTTGAAGAGGAAAATTCGAATTTGTAGACATGAAAAAACCTGAGCGCATGGATGAATGCCGTTCAGGTTTTTTGTTTACGCTTAATTCGAAATGAAAATCTGCTTGTCAAACCTATTGCTCGGGATCCGAAACCATCCCTTGTTTGCGGTCTTCGCTGCCCGTAGACATCTCCTCCATGTCCTCGCCGAGCTGCTTCAAATCTTCCATATCATTGACCATGGATCCGTTGTCCGCTTGGGAAATGTCCTTATGCTCCGGATATTCGCCTTCCCGCGCTTCGCGGATCTGCTTCTCTACATATTCCTGCTGCTGTTCCTCCGCATTTTTTAAACCCATCGGAATCACTCCTTTTACCCTGCATTAGAAAATAGTGTTTCATCAAGGCTTGGATTTAATGTAGTCCTGAAGGCTTTTTATATAGTCGCCTACCATCGGGAGATCCACAAACAAGCTTAGAACCCAACCGAGCAAACCTAGGATAACGAAGGTGCCTACGCTTAGCCCGAGACCACGGGATAGACCGGCCATAAAGTTGGTCATCACCCGTTTTTTCGGATTCGTATAATTCTCTAGGATATCCTTGAAGTCCGCTTTCTCCAGCATGTCGGCAATACTGTCCAGCCTCCCGTTGAGGCGCTTCACTTCATGCCGAAGCTCAAAGGGATGATCTTTGGTGTCATAGGGATTGATGCGAGCCATTGTTCGCAGCCTCCTTCTTTTGAATTTTTGGAGTGAAAAAGAAAACGCCAGCTGCCCGAGCTGGCGTTTTCAGGGGACAGCCCCGATTACAGCGTAGAGGAAGAATTCGCGGATGACCCAAACTCGCGTTTGGTTTCATCGGCTGTTTTCTTAACGTCATCCTTGATGTCCTGGGACGTCTTCCCGGCTTCTTTAGCAATGCCTTTAGTTTCTTCTTTGATATCCTCAGAGACATCGGCGGAAGCTTCTTTGACGCTGGACATGATATTGCTGGCACTGCTGCTTACGCTTTTCGCCAAATCCGTAGTTTTGGACGCAACGGTTTTTGCCAGTTCGGATCCTTTTTCACAAGCCGCCGTAGCTATCTCTTTGGATTTATCCGTAGCCACACTGAGTTTATCCGACAAATCGCTCCGCAGCTCCCGTCCAGGCTTAGGTGCATACAACAATGCGGCCGCCGCTCCGAGCAAAGCCCCGATCACAAGCCCTTTCGTGAAGGTTCCACCGCTTTGTACTGGATATTCTTCTTCCGCTTTATTCATGATCCATCGCTCCTTTTATATAGAATTGAATTGTTGAAAGAATAAAGCTGCCTTGAAGCTTGCTTTTCTTACTTCGTATATAAACGATAAGGCAAGGGGTGAAACAAAAAGGCGGCATTAATGATTCCCGTTTGATTAACGGATTTGGGATGAGGGTAAGAAATATCAAATCCATGAAGGTATATGAAGAGAGCGAGGAGGATTAGGATGATTAAGGTGGTTACTTCCGAAGAACGCCATACGGCCAGATACGGTCCTGTCCATAGTGAATTTAGCTTTTCCTTTGCGGATTACGACGACCCCGGCAATGCCCATTTCGGCTGCTTATTGGTATTGAACGATCATACGCTGGTCCCCGGCAAGAAGCTGGAGCCTCATCCGCATCATGATCTTGAAATTTTAACCTATGTAATTTCGGGTACCTTGGGACATTCCGACGGCTCGGGAGATACCCGGATATTGCCGGAGGGCAGTTTTCAAGTATTAAGTGCGGGGACTGGAGTTACTCATGCGGAGTTTAATCCTTCGGAACAGGACCCGGTTCGTTATCTTCAATTATGGTTCCTTCCGGATCGCAGAAATTTAACCCCGTCCAGAGATGACCGGCAAGTGACCCGTGCAACCCGGGTCGGGATATCGGAGCCGGTCGTAAGTGGAAAGGGGAACGATGGCCGGCTGCGGATTCATCAGGATGTAGATGTGTATGTACCTGTTTTTGCGGATAACAGGGAGATCTTGATTCCTACGCACAATCGCAGACAGCATTTATTCCTGATTTCGGGACATATCGAATTCGAATGCGGTAATCAGCAATTTTCCCTTCGACCCGGCGATGCAGCAAGAATTCAGAGCGGGCATGATCTTAAGATCCGCAAAACGGGGGAAGAACAAGCCGAACTCATGGTCATCGACATGCCATAATAAGCCAAGAATACCTATTTGCTGCGGAGTTTTCCCAGTTCTTGAGCGAGTGCTTCGACTTCGGAAATGCTGAGGCGTTCCTTGCTCATCACGAGTTCATAAATATCCAGAATGTCGTCGTACTGTTCCACTTGAAAAGCGGAAGCGTTCATGGCGGCTCCGGTCGCCATTTTCAGCTTCGTCTTGATCGCTTCAATCATATATTCCACGTTTTCCTGGTTTTTTTGAGTTAAGTCCATTTGCCTTCATCCTTTCGTTACGTTTCTTATCCCGGTCATTGTACCATGTTCGGTACCGGGTTCGCACACTATGTTTTGCGGATGAAAGACGATTGCGGTACAATCAGGGTACCTTGAAAAGGAAAGGGGCGGCTGTGGATGGATGAGAGCAGCGTATTACCGGTTACGGGATTTGAACGAAAAAAAATGACCGGCAGCGAGCTCGCCGGTTTTTTTCACGGGATCAGGAAGAGGCATCCGCACCAAAAAATTACTTTCCTCTGTATTGGAACGGATCGTTCCACCGGAGATGCCCTTGGCCCGCTCGTCGGTTCCCGCCTTGAAGAGCAAGGATTTACGAACGTGATCGGAACTTTGAAATTCCCTTGTGATGCGGTCAATCTGGAAATGCGAATGTCTGCCATTCCGAAGGGACACATCATCGTGGCGATCGATGCTTGTCTCGGAGCCGCTTCCTCTGTCGGAAGTTATCAGGTATCGGGACTTCCGCTTCTTCCGGCCCAATCGGTTGGCAGAATCTTGCCGGCGGTAGGCCATTACAGCGTAGCGGCGGTCGTAAACGTAAACGGTCCAAAGCCATATTGGACACTGCAGATGACCTCGCTCCATCAGGTTATGGAGATGTCAAGGGTGCTGGCGGAATCGATTATCTCCGGTTTCAATTACGATGAATTTGGCTAAATAATAGGAATCAGGATTTTTACATAATCAAAGGTGAGTTTCTTGAACATTTATATAGGAAAAGAGGGAAGCGTTATGGAAAGAACAACGGTTGGCGGGTTTACGATGGCATATGAAATGCAAGGGCAGGGAGAAACGGTTGTCCTGTTGCACGGCTTCTGCGGAAGTTCCGCGTACTGGGAGCAGGTTATCCCCTTGCTGGCTGCTTCTTACAGAGTCATTGCTCCTGATCTGCGAGGACATGGTACATCGGATGCTCCGTTAGGGGCCTATACCATTGAACAAATGGCCGACGATGTTGCCGGATTGCTGGCGGACCTGGGTATCGAGCGCTATACCTTGCTAGGACACTCCATGGGAGGATACGTTGCATTATCGCTTTTGCAGCGATATTCCGAAAGGCTGAACGGAGTCGGATTGATCCACTCCACGGCATATCCCGACAGCGATGAAGCGAAGGAGAAACGGCTGCAGGCGGTGGCCGCCATCGGCAGCGAAGGAATTACCCCGTTTGTCGACGGATTGGTTCCGGGACTGTTTGCTCCGGAGTTGAGAGAGACACTGACGACCGAAGTGAACCGGGCCAAAGAAATCGGCTATAAAACACCGCCGCATGGGGCTTCGGGATCGGCGATGGCCATGCGTGAGCGGATCGACCGCCGGGACGTTTTATCGGCGACAGTCCTGCCAGTCCTGTTGGTCGCCGGCGAAAACGATCAACTTATTCCGATAGAACGCACCTTCACGACGGAAGGCGACAACGTAACCAAAGCCGTCATCAAAGGCGCTGGCCACATGAGCATGTACGAAGCACCGGAACAACTATCAGCCGTGATTGGGGACTTCCTGCAAAGCGTTTACGAGTCGGAAAAATAAACCTGGCGCTTAGCCGCTTACCAACCGGAGTCCTGGAGACTCCGGTTTTTGATGTGAAGGGCATCCAAGGGCTTGGCGGCCGCTCCGTTTATATCCCCGGCTTTAAATTAATCTCAATTGAACCAACCCCACCAACCCCACCAACCCCACCAACCCCACCAACCCCACCAACCCCACCAACCCCACCAACCCCAACCGATCCATATACACTCTTTCAACCTTCTGCCCCCTGTCTTCGGGGGAGTAACTGGAATTTAAGACCGAAATGGCTTACAATTTGATGTTAATGAGTCACGGAGGAAAGGATGGGGGCCGGATGCTCAGAAAAGATTATTTGGTCCGCATGATCGAGGAAATGACCGAGATCATCGGTAAAGTGTTTGATCTTAAGCAGCAGCGGAAATGGATTGAAGCTTTATGGGAACTAGACGAGCTGTATAAAAAGCAGTTTCGGCTAAATTCCCGGCTTGTGGGTTCCCTTGCCGCAAAAGACATCGTCGAGTTAATGCGCACCGGCGGGAACGTGGAAGCTGATAAATTGCAAAGCCTGGCCCGCCTGGTAAAGGAAGAAGGCGATATTTACAGCGTGTCGGGTCAGTTTGACGAAGGGATTTTTCGTTGGATGAAGGCGTTACACTTATATTTGGCGGCGAGCCAGCATGGAGCCGATCGCGACTTATGGAATATAAGCAGTGAAGTTAACGAATTACTTGGCATTCTCAAAGGTTATCAGCTTCCAGCGGACACCGAACGCCTATTGCTTAGCTACGAAGAAAGCGAAGGGCGTTATGACCAGGCGGAAAATGCGCTTTATCGTCTGTTGAAAAACGGAGCAGCAGATAGAGCGGAGGGCATTGCTTTTTATGAGCGGCTCCTTACATTGTCCCCGGAAAGACTGCGGCTGGGAGGATTACCGCAGGAGGAAGTCAGGGAAGGGCTGCAGGACTGGATCGATGAATCCGGCAAAGAGTGAAGAGCATCATATTTATATAAATTTGCACATCTCGAAAATGAAAGGTAGCTGTATCGTTTATGGAAGCATTACGCAATCTCATACATCAAATTACGGAGCAGAGCAGTCTTATTGCTGCTACGTTAAGCCAACGCCGCAAAGCCGGGGAGGACGGCTACACCAAAACGGTGATTAAGCCCGTCATGCTGAAAGGGGCGTTGCATTACCAGTTTGCTTACCACTACAGCAATAAGGTGCTTCATGAAAATATCCCGGCAGCCTCCCTCAAGGACGAGCTGATGAAGCTGTTTGAAGAATCGTTCCGGCAGGGGCTGCTGTTTACCGCCGATGCGGATTATCAAGTGCTGATCAGCAAGAAATATAAAGTATCGATCCTGACCAAATCGCCGACCAAGAAACCGGGGAACCTCATGCACAACCGGTCAAAGCAATACATTCTCGAAGAAGGAAAACCGGTGCCTTTTTTGGTCAGGCTGGGAATTATGAATCCGGAAGGAAAAGTGCTGGCCAAAAAGTATGACAAATTCCGGCAGATTAACCGTTTTCTCGAGATGGTTCAGGATGTGCTCCCTCATTTACCGGAAGGGCGTCCGCTGACCATCGTGGATTTCGGCTGTGGCAAGTCTTATTTAACGTTTGCGCTATATCATTATTTGTCGGTGGAAATGCGAAGAGAGTTGAAAGTTGTCGGACTCGACCTGAAGGCGGATGTGATCGAACACTGCGGAATGCTGGCGAAAGAGCTGCAATATCAAAATTTGCGGTTCCTTGTCGGGGACATCGCTGATTATGACGAATTGAATGAGGTCGATATGGTCGTGACGCTGCATGCCTGCGACACCGCAACCGATGCCGCTTTGGAAAAAGCGGTCCGCTGGGGAGCTTCCGTCATCCTATCCGTTCCGTGCTGTCAGCATGAACTGTTTGGACAAATCAACAGCCCCGTACTGGATCCCCTGTTGTCCCATGGCATCCTAAAGGAACGTTTTTCCGCGTTGGCGACGGACGCCATCCGGGCCAAACTGCTCGATATCATGGGCTACAGAACGCAGTTGCTCGAATTCATAGACATGGAGCATACGCCCAAAAACATTTTAATCCGCGCAGTAAAAGCAAAAGTCTCCGACAAAGACCGCTTATGGCAAGAATATGCGGAATTCCGCGATTTCCTCAAGGCCGAGCCTTACCTGGAAAAAGCCTGCAGAGACCTGCTCCCGAAAGTCGACGACTAGGCCGGGGTGATCGGGCAGACCGGGACGATAGCAAAGAATTATAAGAACAATAATAAGAACAAAAAAATAGATCAGCTTTAGATCAAACGCCACGTGGGGGCCATGGAACAATCCGGGAGGCTCCCACGGGGCGTTTGAAGCGAAAGGATCGGGTCAACACTTAGAGTGTTGGCCTTTTTGTTGTTTTTGGTGTTTCTTGAATTACGATTTCCCTTCGATCCGTCCACTGGCTATGGACAAATTGCCAAAATGTCTTTTAAATAGTGGACACTTTTCTGCGAAAGAGATATCTAACCATTGCCACTTAAAGATCAATATATAGTGTTTTTCATTTTGGTAATATACCGGATATAGATAATTTTACATAGGGGAGAAATCTGTCCTCTTGTCCACTTTTAGGTGGACAAATTGGGGTTTTGTCCGCTTAGGGAGTACGAGTTCGATTGAATATCTCTTTTGCAGTCTGAATCAGTTGAGGAAGGAGGGGAAATTGAACTATGTCGTGCCGAACTGCAGCAATTTTCCGGAAACTTATATTGCCAACGGGTATCCTGATCACGGCTGCATCCCTTTGTTCAATAGGCGGGATGTTTTTTGCCGATACATTTCCATCATTATTATTGATATCCATGTGGCTTATAGCCGGAGCAATAGTAGCTGGAGTGGTATGGGGAACAAGGGGAAGACGAGCAGCGGATGCAACAGGAGTATCGGATGAGACGAGGAAAGCAGAAGTAAAAGAAGACAAAGGAGTAGAAGGCGAAAAAGGAGTAAGAGAAACAACAAGAGAAACAACAAGAGAAACAACAAGAGAAACAACAGAAGCAGCAAGAGCAATAAAAGTGAGTGAATTTATATTAGGAACGACAGGGGGGCAAAGGCCCATCGAGTCATCGGGAACTAGTCGAGTTTCGCGGGCATACGGGGGCGGCGCATCGGATATCGGGACGCTTTTGGCGGCCGGGCCTTTTGCGATTGCCGTGTTGTATGCGGCTCATCTGCCGAATCGGTATTTATCATATCAGGCGACGATTATCGCGGTTCTTTGTTGGCTGTTTTACGGTTGTTTCGGAAATGCGTTACTGGAGGTCGGTAGGCGTAGAAGCGGGCTGGCGTTTTTGGAGCGGGGCTGGCTGATTCTAACCGGAGGTATTGCTTTGATGGCCCTCGCAGCCGTTTATGGTTTGCTGCCATTGCCGGATGCGATCCTGCGTACGGAGGATCGCGAGGTTGCGGCGGCGGGGGCCAGGCTGGGCGGTCTGTTCCAGTACCCGAACACGTTCGGGGCTGTGATGGCGGCCGCGCTATTGGAGCGGCTGACCGCCCTGGCCCGCTTGCCCGCCGCGGCTTTTACGCGGACAGCACGCTGGCGGGGTTACCGGACCGGCGCTCTGGCGCCGGTCTTCGCCCTATGCCTGCTGCTGTCGGAATCGCGCGGCGCGATCATCGCCGCAGCCGCCGGCTGGGCAGCGGGCTGCTTGCTGCTGCGCAGCCGGGAGCGGCTGCGCTATGCGCTGCACACCGGCGTGGCCGCCGCCGCAGGCGCGCTGCTCGCGTGCCAGCTCGCCGCCGCGGAGTTGGCACCGCCTGCGCTGCCCGGACTGTTGTCGCTGGCCGCCGTTTTGGCGGCCGCATTGGCGCTGTCCGGGCTGGCCGCCCGCGCGGCTTCGCTAAGGCGCACCCGCCCGCCCGGCGGCGCAGACGCCGGCGCCCGGCCTCGCGCCATAGCGCTGCCCCGTGCCCGGCGCTTGCCTGCCGCGGTGCTAATCTGCGCCGCCGGCTTGGCCGCGCTTGCGGCCGCGGGCGGACTAGCTGCGCTGTCCGGCTTGGCCGGGCGGCTGACGCGCGCCGCTACGCTGCACGCCCGCGGCGAACTTTACGCCGACGCCCTGCGGCTGCTGCGGGACTCCCCCTGGTTCGGGCAGGGAGGAGATGTCTGGCGGACGATGTACCGCAGCATCCAAAGCCGCCCTTACGTCGGTAGCGAAGTACACAGCGGCTACCTCGATATCGCGCTGGATCTGGGGCTATTCGGGTTGGCGGTGATGCTGTGCTGGCTGGGCGTCTCCACCTCCGCCATGTACCGGAATAACCGCCGTCTGCTGCCCGCCTTTGCCGTACTTTTGCTGCATAGCTCTATTGATTTTGATATGAGCTTCGGGCTCTTTTGGCTGCTGGTTTTATGGATGGTAGTCTGGGGTAGCAGCGGGGGGGCACCCTTATCTCTGCTGCTGCCGGGACTTGTCCGGGCGTTTTCCGGGCAAGGATGGACCCGCCGTATAAGCGCGGGCTTTCTGGCGGTCATGCTACTGGCGGGCGGTGTAACGGGGCTGCGTCAAGCGGAAAGCCAGCGGCTGCAGCATTCCGCAGCCTTAGCTTCCTCGTCCCGCCCGGCCGAGGCGGCCCGGCAGCTGGAACGCGCGGTCGCCCTGGCTCCGTGGCACGCCGATGCCCGCCTGGCCTGGGCCGCCGTCTCAGCGCCCGCTGCGGCGGCCGAAGCGCTGCGCCGCGGGATGGCTTACGAGCCCAGCCATCCCGGCCTGGAGCTCGCGCTCGGAACGGCCCTCGCGCAGCAGGGCGAACCGGCCGCGCTCATCCATCTGCGCCGCGCGGCGGAACTGGACCGCTACAGCCGTACTACGCAAACGGCCGCGCTGCGGGGCATCAGCCTGCTTGCACACAGGCTGCATGCGGATGGCAGAGCGGGTCTGGCCGGGCTAGCCGCATCAGCGGGGCTGGAATTTTACCGTAATTACGTCTCGCTGGCCGAGCGGACCCAAGGGGACCGCAATGACCGGGGATTCCGGTTGACCCGCGAAGCGGTTCAATGGGCCGGCCTGCTGGAGACGATCGGAGAAATTCCGCCTGTTCCCGCTTCCGCTCCTGCAAACACGGCCCCGGCCGGACCCCTGGCTTTCCCTACGGTACCATCGCCAAAGGCCCGCTGAGCTGCTCCCGCAATTTCGCTTATCCGCCAAAAGCGCTCCGGAAAGCGCGGGAAAGCGCTTCGCGGTCAACCTGCCACAATTCGGCCAGTTCGGCGCTGACCGCATCATCCCACCAATCGGCAAGCAATTTGCGGTTGCTGATATTCTCCCCGATCCATAGGAGATTGCCGATGACCTTTTTGTAATACAACGTTTCGCCTTGTTTGATAAGCTCCTCCGGAATATAAACTCCCAGCCGCTTGACCGTGCGGTACAGTTCTTTGCTGCATCCGCGGCGGATTTTGCGCGGCGTAGGGAGCGAGGTTGAGTGTTTTCCGGGCGTGTTCATTCAGATACCGCCTCCTTTTCTCCCAACATATGCGCGGCACGGAAATAGGGACACCGGTCTAGCTTGGCAAAGTAGAACGCATGTCCCAGGCTATGATAGAATAGACTGGTGATAAGACGTTTTTGGCCGTGCTTAATATGTTTAGGGGAGAGGACTACGCAGTGGATTGGATTTCTAATGTAGTTGCGACATTATTTGACTGGATTCAACAACTGGGGTATTTCGGAATTATGCTGGGCCTCATGATCGAGGTTATTCCGAGCGAAATCGTGTTGGCTTACGGGGGATATCTCGTACATTCGGGCCATATTAATTTCCTGGGTGCCGTACTTTTCGGGGTTGTCGGCGGAGTTATCGCCCAGTTGTTTATTTACTGGATCGGACGATATGGCGGACGACCCATTTTGGAGAGATTCGGCAAATATATTCTGATTCAAAAAAAGCATATCGATGTTTCCGAAGCATGGTTTCTGAAGTACGGTCCCGGCGTGATCTTTACCGCCCGGTTTATTCCAGTAGCCCGACATGCGATCTCCATTCCGGCAGGAATGGCCAAAATGCCGGTGGGCAAATTCTTGCTTTTGACGACCCTGGCGGTCATTCCCTGGTCCGTGCTGTTCATCTACTTGGGGATGCTGCTTGGCGAAAACTGGAAGCATATCGACGAGAAGGCCGGCCCTTACATTATGCCGATCCTGCTCGTTGCCCTAGCCCTGCTGATCGTATATGTGCTGGTAAAATGGTTTAATTCTTCCAAAAGGAAAGGAGATGCCTGAATGAGTGTGAATGTGGCCGAAAAGTTTGGAAAAGGGATTGCTCCCCGGCAATTTATGGAGAGCATGCAGCGGAACAAGGAAGCTTTTGCTCAAGGGTATGAGAATTTCGTCTGGGTAAGCGAAGAGGACCGTACGTTTTTTGAAAGCTTGAATTTCCGTGACGATCTCCGCATATTGATTCTGGCTGCCGACTGGTGCGGCGATGTCGTACGCAGCGTTCCGGTCATATTCCGCGCCCTGGAGGCGTCGGGATTGAAGACGGAAGTGCTGATCCTGGAAGAGCATCAGGATGTCATGGACCATTTTTTGACGATGGGCGGCCGTTCCGTTCCCATTGTGATTGTTGCGGATACCGGCGGACATGTGCTCGGCCACTGGGGACCCCGTCCTGCGCATGTGCAAGCTCTGATGGTAGACTTTAAACGGGAGAACCCGGACCGGGAAGCCTCGGATTACGAAGAAAAAATCGGTGCCGTCCGGCAGCGGATGGCGGAGAGATATAAGGAAGGAGCCGGAGTGAACGCGTCGGTGGTTGCCGAACTGCGGGCGCTGATCTCGGGAATGTGAACTGCAGATGTTGAAAATAGAAAGTTTTTCCCTTGGACCGCTTCAGACTAATGCTTACCTGCTGCGGGGGGAAGATGAGAACCGTGCCGTAATTATCGACCCGGGTTCGAACCCGGGTCCGCTGCTTCGCCGGATCGAGAGTCTGGAAATCGAAGCGATTTTGCTGACGCATGCCCATTTCGATCATATCGGAGGTCTGGATGAAGTCCGCAAGCTGAAGGGCTGTCCCGTTTATGTGCACCCGTTGGAAAGCGAATGGCTGACGACGCCGAAATTGAACGGATCGTTGATGTGGCCTAACGTAACCGAGCCGGTCGCAAGTGATCCCGCCGAGTTCGATTTGGCCCAGGGACAGAAGCTCACGCTGATCGGCCATGAGTTCACGGTCTATCATACGCCGGGCCATTCGCCTGGCAGTGTGAGCTTTCTGTGCGGCAGCGACCTGTTCTCGGGCGATTGCCTGTTTAAAATGGGCGTCGGACGTACCGACCTCCCGGGTGGCCGCGAAGCGGACCTGTATAATTCAATCCGCGGAACGCTGTTCCGGTTTCCGGATGAAACGAAAGTGTATCCCGGACATGGCCCTAAAACGACTATCGGATACGAAAAGACGAATAATCCTTACGTGTCCTAGTAGTGATATCCTGACGTATAGAGACCTTTTACAACAAATTTTTGCACAAAAAGTGCAAAAAAGCTGGACAAGGACGCTTTGCTTTGCTAAAATCAAGTCATTAAATATTTGTAACCTTTGCGAAGCACGCAAGCTGTGGAATCATCCCGGTTTGCGTTCTTTTTTGTCTTTTTTGCAATCAGGAGAGATATTCATGCATGTTTAGCCGAATAATGACAAGAGTGATACATATAGGAAATGGGTACTGACGGCAGCAGATCGACTTGGAGGCAGGCGATGCGGCATAAGTACTTATTTTTTTTTTTTTAGTCTGAACGATTTCATCGTCTCAGTCGTAATACATATGTTTACCGGAAACAAGAGGGGTGTGACATGTCACAGGAAAGGGAACAGGTACTGGTCCAGCAAGCTCAAAAAGGGGATTCCGCGGCCCTCGCTTCGCTAATGCATGAGCATTATTCCTTCGTGTATAAGTATTTGGTGAAAATAACGATGGATCCGAAGGCTGCTGAAGATCTGGCTCAGGATACGATGGTGCGGTGCATGGAGAAGATCGACCGTTATGATGGTTCCTCATCATTCTCTTCTTGGCTGATCACGATCGGCACACGTTTGTTTATCGATAAGACCCGGCGAAAAAAGCGGGAGAAAAGCTGGATGCAACAGGAAGAAAGCGCCCGGAAGCTGCGCTGGCACTACGAGAATCAACAGGAGTCGTGGACCGATCTGCTGGAGCAATTGTTCCGTTTGCCAACCGATCAACGGATTGCCATTCTGCTTAAGCATTATTACGGATATACCTACGATGAAATCGGTTCTATGCTGAATATTCCGTCGGGCACGGCAAAATCCCGCGTATCCTGCGGACTCAGCGAATTGCGGAAGGAGGTTGGGCGGCATGAAGGATAAAGGGATTCATGATGAATCGGGAGAGGGGCTTCTCGAGGAGTTAATGACAGAATGGAACCGGTTGGACAGGGTTGTTCAGCCAATTAGTGATCTGTCGGAGAACGCCTGGGAGCAGAGAATAGAAGCTGCTTGGTTGGAGAAGAAACGGTTGAGCAGAAGGGATAGCTTGATTTTCTTTTTAATTTCATTGGCGGTGATCGGTGGCGGAGGCCTGTTTGCTTATAAGGTGCCATATCTATTTGTCATCGTCCAAGGGGTGGGGATGGCAGTGGCTCTGGGCGTAGTGGCCATAGCCGTTCTATTCCGAAAGGAGAAATCGTTATGAACCAGGTGTCGATTCCTTGGGGACTGTGGGTTTTATTAGCTGTGATGCTGCTTACGCAGGGCATGTGGATTTTCAGGGATGCCCGTAAGCGGGGAAAAGGGAAGTGGGCGTGGTTTTGGGGGCTCTGGGGTATTTTTAACGTCCCGACTCCGTTGATTGTATATTTGCTGGTTGAAGTTTTTATACCGGAGTTCCGCAAAAAAAGAAAGGACGGGAAGCCGCCGGGTGAGTAATCCATGGCGATATTACGAAAGAAATGGGGAAAGTACATGGACATTCTATGGAGTCTTATATTGCCTGTTGTGATTTTGCAGTTGATTCTTGCTTTGATCGGCCTGATCTCTTTGGCTAAAGCGGCCCCTCAGTCGATAAGGGGGCCTAAATGGGTCTGGGTTCTCGTTATCCTGTTTGGAAACATAGTCGGAAGCATTACCTACTTTGCGGTCGGCAGGAGGGAACACGGATGAGTAGGCTTAATGTATCCCGCTTAACGAAAAAATTCGGCTTACGGGCCGCCGTAAAGGAAATTTCCTTTGAACTGGAAGAAGGCGGTTGCACCGCCCTGCTCGGTCCCAACGGCGCAGGGAAAACGACGACGCTCCGGATGCTTGCGGGGCTGTTGTCCCCTACCTCGGGAAGCGTAACGATCGACGGAAAGGGAACATCGGAGATCTCTTCGCGCAATCAAATCGGTTATTTGCCGCAGCATCCTTCCTTTTACGGTTGGATGACGGGCAAGGAGTACGTGGTTTACGCAGCCGGGTTGAGCGGAATGAACGGAAAACAGGCAGCGGCTGAGGCGGAATTGATTCTGGAGAGGGTTGGTCTTGGCGAGGCGTCAAGGCGACGCATTTCCGGCTATTCCGGCGGGATGAAGCAGAGGCTTGGTTTGGCTCAGGCCTTGGTGCATCGTCCCCGGCTGTTGCTGCTGGATGAGCCGGTATCCGCCTTGGATCCGCTGGGCCGGCGCGAGGTGATGGACTTGCTGCAGCAATTGCGGCAAGAGACTACGATCCTATTATCGACGCATGTTCTTCATGACGCCGAGGAGGTTTGCGATGAGATCATCATGCTCAGAAACGGCGAAATCGTTGAGCATGGAGATCTTGCCGACCTTTCAGCCAAATACCGTCAGCCTTTGCTGACGATTCAAGTGGAGGGTGATCCGACAGGACAAGGGATGGCCTGGCTTCATTCGCTTCAAGGCAGAAGCTTTGTCAAAGATTTTGAGATACGGGGCGATACGGCATTACTGACTGTCTCGGATATGGGAACGGCGCGGGAAGTCATATTGAAGGAAGCCGGCAGCAAGACTATGCCGCTGCTTCGCTTTGAAGCGGGAGCGACTTCGCTGGAAGATATGTTTATGAAGGTGGTCGGCTCATGAAAGTAACCTTGTTGATGTACCGTAAAGAAATTATGGAGATGATCCGAAACTACAAGCTGCTTTGGATTCCGGTCGTCTTTGTGCTGCTGGGAGTGACGCAACCGCTGACTTCCTATTATTTGCCGGACCTGCTCCAGGCTACCGGGGATCTTCCCCCGGAACTGCTGGACAGTTTCCCGGTTCCGGGACCCTCCGAAGTGATGTTGAAAGTGCTCAGCCAATACAGTCTGATCGGCATACTGGTGATCGTCATAGCCGGTATGAATATGGTGGCGGGCGAGCTTTCCGGCGGAACGGCGGCTTTGATTCTGGTGCGTCCCGTTAGATCGATTCAATTTGTCTTCGCCAAATGGGCTGGTTATTTCAGTCTGATCGTCATTTCGTTTGTTCTCAGCTACGGTTCGGCCTGGTACTATACCTCGTTATTACAGGGGACCGTGCCTTGGCGGGAGGCTTTGGCGGCAGGAGGACTGTATTTAATCTGGTTCTCCTTCGCGGCTTCGCTTACGCTCCTGTGCAGTACGCTGCTTCGCGGCAGTGCGGCCGCGGTGGTGACGCTGCTGTTGATAGGCGTGCTGTCGCTGGCACATAGCCTTGTTCCATCCTGGTTGGCTTGGAGTCCGGCCCGTCTTTTGACGGCAGCAGGCTCACATCTGGCCGGACCTCTGGCCCCGACCAATCCTGTTTTACCGGTAGCCATAACTCTGATGTTATGTGTGCTGTTTATTGTTGCATCTTCCTGGAGCTTGCGCCGACAGGGCATTTCGGATTGAATGTTGCCGTCGGTGCGGCGTTGATGATCATCACTTCCAAGTACGGCTTCAGGATCAGATCGGCTGGGACAACTTGTCTCTGGATCCTTTGAGAACTCCTCTTTCAAGCAAATTGTTGCCCATCTCTGATTTTTTTAGTAGGATAGTAAAATAACTTATTGATTATATCAGGGAGGTAGACGATGCTGCAGTTGGGAGAGAGAGTTGTAATCGTCGGAGATGCCTTTGAGCAGAATCTTCCTGTTGGGGAATATGGGTACGTTATTGCTTATGACCGTAATCCGGATAATGCGTTTGATTACGTTATCCGTGCTCCGAAGACAGGACGGAATTATTATGTCCCTTCGGATGATGTGGAATCCGAGGAACTGCTCCTGGAGTACGAAGCGGAGCGGGCTACCCAGGAAGCGCTCATCGATTACGCTCTGGCAACGCATAATGAAAAGCTGTTTCTGCATGTATTGAATGGCGAGAATAATGATGCGGACGAACAGATGGAACCAACAAAGGAAGTTTTGTCTCAGGCGGAGTTCATCAAGCAGGTGAACTTGCGAGCGTGGATATAAAGAACCGGCGATGCCGGTTCTTTTTTTTCGGTCTCCTGAATGAATCATTGCGATATATTGCAATCTAATGCTTGTAGTACATGACGTATCTCCAGAGGAGGCTACCTTAGATGAGCCAGCAGAAGCGCAGAAAAGAAGCAGCTTGGAAGGCCCGGAAGCAGGAGCAGCACCCCCATGGTAAAATCGACTCGCTGAAAAAGCTTTCCGGCGAGTATGATGCGGAACATACTACATCTTAGGCCAACCCCAAGCGATAGGCTGCCGATTCCATCGGTGGCCTATTCGCTGTTTAAAGCTGAAATGGCCTGGAAAACACCAGCGGCTTTCGTCTTGTTTCGCGTTAATGGATTGAACTCCATCCCATTCTACAATATAATTTTATTCATCCGAAACGTCATGTTAGAATGGACAAGTTAAGGTCCCGTCAGGGACGAACGAAGGAGGAACGAGCAAATGAGCATTCAGGTTAAGGACGTGGAACATGTGGCCAAGCTGGCCCGGTTGAACTTAACTGACGAAGAGCGGGAAATGTTCACGGAGCAGTTGAACGCTATTTTACAATATGCGGAGAAATTGAACGAATTGGACACGGAAGGCGTAGAGCCGACGACGCATGTGTTGCATCTTAGCAACGTCATGCGCGAGGACGAAGTGCACGAGAGTCTGCCGCAGGAGAAAGTATTCCGGAATGCGCCGGACGAAGAGGACGGCCAGTTCAAAGTACCTGCAGTTCTGGAATAGACGAGGAAGAAGACACTTTTGCACAATTTGAAAGGAGGATGCGGCAGTGACGCTGTTTGATTTGCGTTTGCAGGAAATACATAATCGGCTCAGCAAGAAAGAGTTGTCTGTCACCGATTTGGTTGGCGAAGCATTTGCCAAAATCGCGGAACGGGATGGTCGTGTTGGCGCTTATTTGACGCTGAATGAGGAAGGGGCACGGGCAGAAGTGGCCCGGCTCGACAACAAGCTGGTCAGCGGAGAAGCACGCGGGTTGTTATTCGGTTTGCCTGCGGGAATCAAGGATAACATGGTGACGGAGGGATTGCGGACTACGTGCGCGAGCCAGTTTCTAAGCAACTATGATCCGATATACGATGCGACCGCAGTAACGAAACTGAAGCAGGCGGAAGCCGTAACGATCGGCAAGCTGAACATGGACGAGTTTGCCATGGGGGGATCCAACGAAAACTCCAGTTTTCATCCGGTGCGTAATCCTTGGGATTTAAACCGCGTTCCTGGCGGATCCAGCGGCGGTTCGGCCGCCGCGGTTGCCGCGGGAGAAGCTTATTTCACACTGGGTTCCGACACGGGCGGTTCCATCCGCCAGCCTGCATCCTACTGCGGTGTAGTTGGTTTGAAGCCGACTTATGGTTTGGTATCCCGCTACGGATTGGTGGCCTTTGCCTCCTCGCTGGATCAGATTGGACCGATTACGAAAAACGTCGAAGATTCCGCCTATGTGTTGCAGGCCATCGCAGGTCATGATCACAAGGATTCGACTTCCGCGAATGTTGACATACCGGACTATCTGGCGGCTTTGACGGGGGATGTCAAAGGACTGCGGATCGCGGTGCCGAAGGAATACCTGGAAGGCGTCGATCCGCAAGTGAAAGCTGCAGTTTTAGATGCCCTGAAAGTGCTGGAAAGCATGGGCGCCGTTTGGGAAGAGGTATCTCTGCCGCATACGGAATATGCGGTTGCTGCTTATTACTTGCTGGCTTCTTCGGAAGCTTCCTCGAACTTGTCGCGGTTTGACGGCGTTCGTTACGGCGTGCGCGCAGACCACTCGGGCAACCTGCTGGACTTGTACCTGGAATCGCGCAGCCAGGGCTTCGGACCGGAAGTGAAACGCCGTATCATGCTTGGTACGTACGCGCTGAGCTCCGGATATTATGATGCGTATTATTTAAAAGCGCAAAAAGTCCGCACGCTGATTAAACGCGATTTTGACCAGACCTTTGAAAAGTATGACGTGATTATCGGGCCAACGGCGCCGACGACCGCTTTCCCGCTCGGATCGCAGGTTGACGACCCGCTGACGATGTATCTTAACGATATTCTAACGATTCCGGTCAGCCTGGCCGGGGTTCCAGCCATCAGTGTCCCTTGCGGCTTTGCGGATGGACTTCCGGTTGGCCTGCAAATCATCGGCAAGCCTTTCGGCGAAAGTCATCTTCTCCGGGTAGCCCATGCGTATGAAGCTCATACGGACCATCACAAACAACGCCCGTCGTTGTAATGAAATATTTACAGGAGGGTCAACATGTCAACATCCAAATATGAAACAGTAATCGGGTTGGAAGTGCATGTGGAGCTGCATACGAAGACGAAAATCTTCTGCGGCTGTTCCACGGAATTCGGTGCACCTCCCAACAGTCATACCTGCCCGGTCTGTCTTGGACACCCCGGGGTATTGCCGGTGCTGAACCGCCAGGCCGTGGATTATGCCATGAAAGCGGCGATGGCCCTGAATTGCCAGATCGGCGATGTCAGCAAATTCGACCGGAAAAACTATTTTTATCCCGATTCACCCAAAGCCTATCAAATCTCGCAGTTCGATCAGCCGATCGGAGAGAACGGTTATATCGACATCGAAGTCGACGGCGTGACGAAACGGATCGGAATTACCCGTCTGCATCTGGAGGAAGATGCAGGTAAGTTGACACACGTCGACGGCGGATATGCGTCTCTTGTCGATTTCAACCGGGTCGGAACGCCACTGGTGGAAATCGTGTCCGAGCCGGACATCTCTTCGCCGGAAGAGGCACGGGCTTATCTTGAGAAACTCCGGGCCATCATGCAATATTGCGATGTATCGGACGTGAAAATGGAAGAAGGCTCGATGCGCTGTGACGCGAATATCAGCCTTCGTCCTCAAGGTCAGAAGGAATTCGGCATTCGGGCCGAACTCAAAAACATGAACTCCTTCCGCGGGGTACTGCGCGGATTGGAGTATGAGCAGTATCGCCAAGCGGAAATTTTGGACGACGGCGGACAAGTGGTTCAGGAGACTCGCCGCTGGGACGAGGCCCAAGGCAAAACGTTCTCCATGCGCGGTAAAGAAGAAGCGCATGATTATCGCTATTTCCCGGATCCGGATCTGGTGAAGATTCATATTGACCAGGAGTGGAAGGACCGGATCAGAGCCTCCATTCCGGAACTGCCGGATGCGCGCAAAGCGCGTTACGCCTCGGAATACGGGCTTCCCGATTATGATGCCGGCGTGATTACGTCCTCTAAGCCGCTTGCGGACTTGTTCGAGAGCAGTCTGGGGTACACGTCGGACGCGAAGGCCGTATCCAACTGGATTATGGGCGACTTGCTGGGGTATTTGAACAGCAACGGATTGGAGCTTGCGGAAGTGAAGCTGTCCGGGCAAGGCCTTGGTGAAATGATCAACCTGATCGAAAAGGGGACGATCAGTTCCAAAATCGCCAAAACGGTCTTCAAAGAAATGCTGCAAAGCGGCAAGCAGCCGCAGCAGATCGTTGAAGAGCAGGGACTGGTGCAAATCAGCGATGAAGGCGCCATTTTGGCGATTGTTAAGGAAGTCGTGGCGAACAATCCGGCTTCCGTTCAGGATTATAAAGCGGGCAAAGACAAGGCGATCGGCTTCCTGGTCGGCCAGGTGATGAAGCAGAGTAAGGGCAAAGCCAATCCAGGTCTTGTCAACAAACTGCTCGTTGATGTGTTAAAAGACTAGCTTTAAGAGGATCGGTATCTCACCCAAGGGGGAAAACAGGGATGATCGAAAGATTGTCGCTGCAGGACCATGATATGGTGGAACAGCTGTGGAGCCTGCAGCACGTGGCTTATCGTTTGGAAGCGGCCGCGATAGGCTTGACGGAATATCCGCCTCTGCCCGAGACGTTTGATTCGATCCGAAGCAGTGGAGAGCATTTTTACGGAGAGGTATCTCAAGACGGGGAGCTGCTAGGTGCAATCGTTACAGCCCCGTCGACCTCACCGGATTGCCTGGAGATTACCAGGCTGATGATCCACCCGAGTCGCTTACGTCAGGGAATCGGAGCTTCGCTGCTGAAGTACGTGATCGATAGTCACCCTAAAATGAGATCATTCGTTGTCACCGCGGGAACGCTTAATGCACCAGCCGTATCTCTTTACCGGAAATTCGGTTTCGTTCCGGGAGAGAGCGTAAGCTCTGCTGCAGGGGCAAGCCTTACCGTGTATCGCTATAATCGTGAGTAGACCGGCACACCTTCACTTAATCCTAAGGGGTTGAGGGGAGGTGTGTTTTTTTCCCTTTATATGTCGACAGGAGATTTTGCCCAGTTCATTCCATTACAGATGAGTGGTTTATGGGGTATTATTATACTAGAATATAATGACTCTAATTGGCGGAAAGGAGATGGCGATGCTGAAGACACCCGTGAAATTGCAGAACAGGCAGGCTTTGCAGCTTGCAGCCAGAACGAAGGGATTTCAGCCAAGACGGAGGAAACGCAAGTTTATAGCTTGCCTGCTCTCGGCGATCTTTCCGGGCTTGGGCCATCTCTATTTAAAGATGTTTTTAAAAGGTGCGGCTCTGATCTATTTCATTCTTCTGGACTCGTCGGCATTGATTTATTTTTCTTCGGTCCGAGGCGGGATCAATGTGCCGTTGCTCATTTTACTTGGATTGCTGATCCCCTCCACCTATTTCTATAGCATTTATGACGTACTGCAATCTACCGATGTGATCAATGCGAAACTCAAACGTGCGGGAACGGAAAATGAAGGGAAGGAATCTGTTTCGAAAGGCGGGGTACCTGGATCGGGTGTAGCGAGAGGCGTTCTTGCGGGCCTTTTGTTGATGTTCGGGGGAGCGGTTATTTTCTTGTTCCGTCAAAAGCCGCCGTGGCTTGAGGGATTTATCGCCTGGTCATCCGGCTACGCAGTTTCAGCTTTCCTTATATTGACCGGACTGATTTTTATGTGGCGGGAATGCCGCCGACGCTTCCTCCGGACGGGGCGGTTCACGGCATCCTTCCTGATCATCGCAGTCGGAGTCTTACTGCTGATTGACCGGATTTCGGGACAAGATTTGATTCTGCTTTTGCGCAAATGGTGGCCGCTTATTTTGGTGTTGGGCGGAGTGGAGCATATTTTGGTGTTGATCCGTAACCGCAGGCACACCTTGCGTCCCGAACGACGATTACGGGTGGACATGAAGGGCTTGTTATTGTCGGTATGCATCGGAGTCTCGGTCTTTGCGGTTACTCAGCAAGATCATTATCTGCACTTATGGAATCGCGTCAGCCTTGATCTGGCGGCGTCAGGCTCGGATTTCGGCAGCGAGGAAGGGTTTCATACGGAGAAACCAAGCCTCGAGGTTCCGATTGATTTGGACACCGAACAGATCAAAATCGACGGCGTTAACGGAAACATAGACATCCGACGGGCTGAAATCGAAGGCGTAGCCATTCATGCGACCGTATGGGTTGACCAGATCCCCATGGAGGAAGCCGAGGAAGTCGCCGAGAAAACCACAGTTGATACCTCCATTGGAAAAACGCTGGCCGTTACGGTTAAAGACCAGACTTATAGCGCTTCCGGCAAGCGTCATCCCCGCGTGAATCTTACGATCATTTTGCCGGAGAACCGCTTTCTGGATATCGATATCAGCACATCAAGCGGCTCAATCACCCTGACCGGAGTGCGCGCCTTGAAGCAAATCAAGCTGCAGACCGGAAATGGAAACTTGCGTATGTGGGACGTAGTGGGTGATGTGTCGGCCAAGACGTTAAACGGGGATGCGGAATTGTATCGCGTCTTTGGGGATGTGGGCGTTGACACCCAGGGCGGCAATCTGAAAGCAAAAGGGATCAGCGGAGACGCCTCCCTGTCCACGATGGTTGGCGATATCTCCCTGGTCAATGCGGAAGGCGATATTAAGGCAAACACGAAAAACGGCAATGTCAAAATCGACGGAGTCGCCGCCGGATTGCAGGCTGAATCGCTCAACGGGAAAATTCAAATCTCGACAAAAGAAATCGGCGGAGACTGGAGCGTGTACAGCGCGGTGGGCGAAATGCAACTGGAGATTCCGGATACGGGCGACTACACGCTTGAAGGTTCCAGCGGGTATGGAGATATTAGAACGGATTTGCCGTTTATCGTGGAAAATAAAGAAATCAATGGCGTATCCGGCAGCGGAGAGTATCAAATCAAGGTGGATGGCAACAGCAACTTAATTGTGACCAAAAGCTGAATTCGTTTTTTTTGGAAACAATCTCGCCTTGTACAGGGTGTTACTTCGTTGACAAAAGAATTATTATAAACGTACAATAAATTTGTAAGGATTCTAATTTGTAATATTTAAGGCGGTGGACTTTATGGCTACTCGCGTACAGCATGCACTCGATCAATTGAAAAATAACGGTGTACGCATTACGCCGCAGCGCCATGCCATTCTTACCTATCTTTTGGAATCGATGGGACACCCGACCGCGGATGAAATTTACCGGGCCTTGGAGCCCCGTTTCCCAAATATGAGCGTGGCTACGGTTTATAACAATCTCAAAATGCTGATCGAAGCAGATATGGTTCGCGAACTGACCTACGGTGACAATTCCAGCCGGTTTGATGCCGATGTCTCGGACCATTACCACATCATTTGCGAGGCGTGCGGCAAAATTAAAGACTTTTCGTATCCTTCATTGGCGGAGGTGGAACGGAAAGCGGAGGAAATGACCGGTTTCGTTGTACATGGACACCGTATGGAGTTCCACGGGGTCTGCGAAACTTGCCGTGATCATTAATTGAAATTGACCTGCGGGTCTAAGGAGACGTGCGGGATTCCTCCGGGAATTCTTCACGTCTTTATTTTTAATAAGAGAGGTAGAGCCGTTGAACAACAGACAAAACAGACATGGACGACGCAGGCGAAGAGGCCGCGGGAAATGGTGGTTTGCCCTGATTCTTATCATTGCGGGCGCCTATATTTTTTCCACTCAATTTTTGCCGAACCGTGAACATATTGATCCTGATTGGATCGGAATTTACGATAAACCTGTTTTTATGAAAGGCGAATTATTGGAGGGTACGGCAATCGGGGAAGGGGATGGTCTTAAACTTCCGCTTCCGATCATTCAATCTGTAGTCGACCCTAACATCAGATATGAGCAGGATACCCAATCCGTCATATTAACTACGCCCAAAAAGCTGGTCTTGCTGAAAACGGATAATAAGACGGGGAAAATTAACAACAAACCAGTAACTCTTCGGTTCGCCCCGGAGGAAAAGAACGAGGTCCTTTATTTACCCGCTCATTTGCTTGAAGAGCTTTATGGCATGGAGATTCATGAAGATGAGGCCTCCGGCGCCGTAGTATTGATGAAGCCTGGCGAAAAACTGGAACATGTCAGTGTCAGGGAATCCTCCCGCAAAAAAGACTCCACTATCCCGTTGCGTGAGGGAAACAGCATTCATTCTCCGATTTTAAAAGATATGAAGCCCGGCACGAAATTGCGGATTTTGGAAACTCTGGATGATTGGTATTATGTTCAGCTTTATAACGGTTATATGGGTTATGTGAAGCAAAAGGATACCGTAGCCGGGGAGAGTAGAGTTGTTCCGGAACTTGCGCCGGTGCTGTCTCCTGCAAAAGAAAAGTGGCAGGCCAAAAAGATTAACATGACTTGGGAAGCGGTATATCAGATTGCGCCCAAGCCCGCATCCATCGGGAAGCTGCCTGGAGTGAATGTCGTTAGTCCGACCTGGTTTTCGCTGATTGATGGAAACGGTAATCTGAAAAGCAAGGCTGACCCCGCCTACGTGAAATGGGCGCACGGACAAGGTATGCAGGTGTGGGGATTGTTCAGCAACAGCTTTGAACCCGATCTTACGACAAAAGCGCTGTCCAGCTTCGAAAATCGCATGACCACCATATTGCAGATGCTTCATTATGCGAAGTTGTATGATTTGGACGGCATTAACATTGATTATGAGAATGTATACACCAAAGACGGGCCTAATCTGACCCAGTTTATGAGGGAACTA
This sequence comes from Fontibacillus forbon, assembly GCF_046559655.1. Lineage (NCBI taxonomy): Bacteria > Bacillati > Bacillota > Bacilli > Caryophanales > Paenibacillaceae > Fontibacillus > Fontibacillus forbon. The sequence continues at coordinate 211,204 of NZ_JBKGFV010000007.1, forward strand.
AGACCACTTGCTATGGAATACGGGTTAGTGGTGTCCATTGACGTAACGCCAAAATCAAACAGTGAAATGTGGTCGGCCTTCCTGGACCGGAGAGCGCTCAGCGAGACCGTTGACTATATTGTTCTTATGGCCTATGACGAACACTGGGCTGCGAGCCCTGTTGCCGGTTCCGTTGCTTCGCTTCCATGGGTTCGTTCTTCCGTTACCCGAATTATAGAGGAAGACGGCGTATCCCCGGATCAATTGATTCTTGGAATTCCGCTATACACCCGAGTTTGGACGGAGACGGTGGAGGAGGGCCAAACCAAAGTGAAATCCAAAGCGATCGGAATGAAAAAAGCGGAGGAAATCATTAAAGAGAAGAAACTTACCCCGAAATTGTCGGAAGAGACCGGACAAAACTATGTGGAATACAAGGAAGACGGGGCGCTCAAACGGATTTGGCTGGAAGATGCAGTTTCGCTGAACCGGCGCGTAGATTTGGCTCAGTCCCTCGATCTCGCCGGTGTTGCCACTTGGACCCGGGGATTTGCTTCGGAACAAGCCTGGGAAGTGCTGAAGGAAATCGCTCAATAAAAAAACGGTTGGACAAGAATGCCTTGTCCAACCGTTTTTTTCTATCTTGTGCTAACCGGTGACTGTCCGCACCGGTCATTGATTTGCCTGAGCTTGCTGCTCCTCTACCTCTTTGGCCGTAATTGTCGCTTGTGTCGGGTCCAAGGTCAATATCGTTTTGCAAAACATGCAGCGGTCCGTTTTGCCTAGCATTTTCGTTAGTTTGTGGCATTCGGGACATTCCAACTGAACAGCCGAGGTTGAAAGCATACCGGCCCAGAAATATATCGCGAGGCTGGCCATCATTGCAATGAGGCCTATGACCAGTCCGATACCGGCAACAATTTTGCCCGAGTGGCCCCAGAAAACGATTCCGGCGGTCCCGAGCACCATAAGCCCCATCCCGGCCATTGTAAGCAGCAACCCCCATAAGCGGAATTCACTAATTTTACTGGATTTAAAGAACATATTGGAAAAACCTCAATTCTTAAATTTATTTCGATAAAAATTGAAAGAAGGAAACTTCATGGAAGCGTAGAACTATATTATAACGAATTGGCAGAATTACGCCAAGGTAGGAGGGTAACGTGGAACCAACCTTTTTTTCTTTTACTAATAAAGAGAAGAACGGTCATCGAGCGATCGGAGCGGTGGGTTACCGCCATGCCGGTAATTCATTCAACGGTTCGCTTTTGCATGATTTCGAGCTTCTGGTGCTGGTCGTTTGCGAGGATGAGGATATCGATGGCCTTCAGATAGAACATTGTATGAGCGGAAATATACAGTATCAAATGCGCTACATCGGAAAAAACGAATTGCAGCGATGGGTTATTGAAGGAGAAAACCGTGAAATCGTAAAGTGTTTTATGAAAGGCGAAGTAATTTGGGATGTGGGAGGAGAAGTGACGACGCTGCGCAATGAACTGACCGTTTTAGGGAACAGTATGAGAGAGCGGCTGAAGTTGAAGGAGTTTGCCAAGTTTTTGCGGACTTATGTGGAAGCGAAGCAATATACTCGCGAACGGGATTTTATGGATGCTTACTACAGTGTATTGCAGACGCTTAAGCATTACGCCCGTATCGAGTTAATCGATCAAGGGATCGCTCCCGAACACAGCGTTTGGGAACAACTCCGTTCTTTTAATACGGTGGTGCACAAATTGTTCGACGAACTTACCGACAGTAAAGAGACGCTCGAACAGCGCGTTGAATTGGTTTTGCTTGCGTGCGAATTTTTTGTGATGTCCCGGATGGAAGACTGTTGCTCTGCGTTGCTTCGGATTTTGGGGAGCCGGAGAGAGGCCTGGAGTATTCAGGAATTAATAGCATTACCTGAAATGGCTCATGTTAAGGAAGAACTTCCGATGGTCATAAGAAAGCTGGTATACAGATCCTTAGTCAAGCAGACGGTAGCAGTGCCTGGAGATCGACGGGGAGAAGGCCGGGAAATACGGTATTGGGCCTGAAAAATTAGGTTCAATATTTTGTCAGTTTATTTTTGCGCAAAGATAGTTGACTGTCGCGTTGTTTCTGTGATACATTATATCTCGCCCCTGAAAGACAAGATTCGCAAAATCAAGTTTGAAAGCGAGCTTGCTAAATAACTTGAAAAAAGTTCTTGACTTAAACGAGGCAAACATGATATATTATAAAGGTCGCTGCTGAAACAAAAATGCGACAAAATGAACGAAGTTGATCTTTGAAAACTGAACAACGAGTGAGTATTAAAATGAGAATTAATTTTCTCGTCAGTTTTTCTAAATGAGCAAGTCAAACACTTTGATGGAAAGCCACTCCCCTTCGGGAGAGTAGATCCTTCCATCTTTATTGGAGAGTTTGATCCTGGCTCAGGACGAACGCTGGCGGCGTGCCTAATACATGCAAGTCGAGCGGATTTGATGAGGAGCTTGCTCCTCTGATGGTTAGCGGCGGACGGGTGAGTAACACGTAGGCAACCTGCCCGTAAGACTGGGATAACTACCGGAAACGGTAGCTAATACCGGATAATTTATCTTGCCGCATGGCGAGATAATGAAAGGCGGAGCAATCTGTCACTTACGGATGGGCCTGCGGCGCATTAGCTAGTTGGTGGGGTAACGGCTCACCAAGGCGACGATGCGTAGCCGACCTGAGAGGGTGAACGGCCACACTGGG
>NZ_JBKGFV010000008.1:0-92416 GCF_046559655.1 Fontibacillus forbon
CCGTTCACCCTCTCAGGTCGGCTACGCATCGTCGCCTTGGTGAGCCGTTACCCCACCAACTAGCTAATGCGCCGCAGGCCCATCCGTAAGTGACAGATTGCTCCGCCTTTCATTATCCCGCCATGCGACAAGATAAATTATCCGGTATTAGCTACCGTTTCCGGTAGTTATCCCAGTCTTACGGGCAGGTTGCCTACGTGTTACTCACCCGTCCGCCGCTAACCAACGGATTCCCGAAGGAATCCATTGGTCCGCTCGACTTGCATGTATTAGGCACGCCGCCAGCGTTCGTCCTGAGCCAGGATCAAACTCTCCAATAAAGTGTTTGACTTGCTCATTTTGAAACTGACGAGAAAATTAATTCTCTATTAATACTCACTCGTTGTTCAGTTTTCAAAGATCAACTTCGTTTTTCATTACCGCCTCATCAGCGGCAACTTTTATAGTATACAACATCCAGCGCAGTTTAGCAAGTATTATTTTTTCGAGTCATTTCTGATCCGTCTTTAATAAAACTTGTTACTGGCGACCGGATTTATAATATATCACGTATGCTCATACAATGCAACCTTTATATTAAGTAAATTGAAATGAAAAACAGACCCCGCACATAGCAGGGTCTGCAATCAGTTAACTCACTCGACGGTATTACGCATATGCGGGAATAGCAGAACGTCCCGGATTGAAGCGGCATCGGTCAACAACATCACGAGACGGTCGATCCCGATACCCAAACCGCCGGTTGGCGGCATACCGTATTCCAAAGCGCGAATGAAGTCGTCGTCCATTTCATGCGCTTCATCATTACCATGCTCACGCTCAAGCAGTTGAGCCTCAAAACGCTGGCGTTGATCAATAGGGTCATTAAGCTCGGAAAATGCGTTCGCGTGCTCACGAGCTACAATAAACAACTCGAAGCGATCGGTGAAGCGCGGATCTTCCTCATTCTTTTTGGCCAGCGGTGAGATTTCTACCGGATGTCCGAATACAAAGGTCGGCTGAATCAGGGTTTCCTCAACAAACTGCTCGAAGAAAGCATTCAAAATATGTCCGAAGGTCATATGCGGTTCAACAGGTACTTTATGTTCCTTGGCCAACCGATGGGCTTCTTCATTACTCATTTGAACGCCGAAGTCCACGCCGGTTACTTCTTTAACCGCATCCACCATAGACACGCGGCGCCATTGCGGAGTCAGGTCGACCTCCTGCCCTTGGTAATGCAAGATTTGTGTGCCCAGCACTTCTTGGGCGATATGAGCGATCATATTTTCAGTCAAGGCCATAATGTCCTTGTAATCGGCATAAGCTTCGTACAATTCGATCATTGTAAATTCCGGGTTATGACGCGTGGAAATCCCTTCATTCCGGTATACCCGTCCGATCTCATAAACTTTCTCTAATCCGCCAACAATCAGGCGTTTCAGATGAAGTTCAATAGCGATCCGCATGTACAGTTCCATGTCCAGCGCATTATGATGCGTAACAAAAGGACGTGCGGCCGCGCCTCCTGCGATACTGTGCAAAGTCGGCGTTTCGACTTCCAGATAGCCGAGGGAATCCAAATAACGTCGCATGGATTGAATGATCCGGGAGCGTTTGATGAACGTTTGCTGTACTTCCGGATTTACGATCAAGTCGACGTAACGTTGACGATAGCGCAGTTCGACGTCCTTAAGGCCATGATACTTGTCGGGAAGCGGATATAGCGATTTGGACAAAACAACCAGGTTTTCGGCTTTAATCGTAGTTTCGCCGGTTTTGGTCTTAAACACTTCGCCGGTCACCCCAACGATGTCCCCGAGATCAAGCACGCCGAAGGCCGCGTATTCCACTTCAGGCACGCTGTCCTGACGCACGTAAATCTGGATTTTGCCCGACAGATCCTGAATATGAGCAAAGCTGGCTTTGCCCATGACCCGTTTGGCCATAATCCGGCCTGCGACCGAAACCTTCAACTGCTTCTCCTCAAGTTCTTCTTTGGTCAATCCGTCGTACTGCTTCAAAATGTCCCCCGCCATCGCGGTACGTTCATACTTGCCGCCAAAAGGGTCTACACCCAATCCGCGCAGCTCGTCCAATTTGTCGCGACGGACTTGCAGCAGTTCACTAATCTCAACGATTTCCTGGTTATTTTGTTCCTCGCTCAATTCGTTCCACTCCTTACAACTTGTATTTAAAACAGTGAAAGAAGCTTCCGCCGGGGAAGCTTCTTGGGACGCTAGTTCAGCCTTATTTCTTGATATCGATTATTTTATATTGAATGACGCCTGCCGGTACCGTCACATCGACTACAGCACCTTTTTTCTTACCGAGAATAGCTTTGCCGACAGGGCTTTCGTTCGATATTTTATTCTGCAGCGGATCGGATTCTGCCGTACCGACAATCGCATATTCCATCGTATCGCCATACTCCAAATCCTGAACCGTAACCGTTGAACCGATGCTTACCGTATCCGTATCGATCTCATCATTGTTGATGATCCGGGCATTGCGCAGCATTTTTTCCAGAGTGATAATACGCCCTTCGATAAATGCCTGTTCGTTCTTAGCGTCTTCATATTCAGAGTTCTCACTGATATCGCCGTATCCAATGGCGGTTTTAATCCGCTCGGCCACCTCGCGGCGTCTTACAGACTTCAGATTCTCCAATTCTTCTTCCAGTCTCTTAAGACCGTCCTGTGTAAGAATTACTTCTTTATCGCTCATCTCAACCGATTCTCCTGTCATGGAAATAATATTCGCACTGTGCGGCGGACTGCCGGGCAGCTTCAAACAAGGGCGCCTTCCCCAAAAAATGGAGGAAATGGGCTGTGATCTCCCTAAGAAGTTCCGTAATTTCCGCCTGACAACGGCCGTGAAAACTCACGCTTCATTGAGAATATCATATGCAATCGCATGGAGGTCAGACCATCCATGTTGTGGAAGTTATCTCCTGAGGCGAATTTATACTGTGAAATTATAGGATAACCGTTCTGAAATGTCAATGACACCCCAATCTGCAAATGAAAACGCTTCATAAGAGTTGGGTTCTCCCGAAGTGGAAAATCACTGGCTAAACAGCGCTACTTATGCGGACTCGGCCGTATCGCTTTCCGTACCCATCTCAGCGACAAAATTTTCGAGGATCCGTACCATTTCGTCGCGTTTGGTTTCCTCCATAATAACGTCTTTGACCCGGGAAGCGCCCTTGAGGCCTTTCAGATACCAGGCCATGTGCTTGCGCATTTCCCGAACGGCGACGCTCTCGCCCTTGAGGGCGGCCAAACGGTCCATATGCAAAATCGCGATCCGGATTTTCTCCGCGGCTTCCGGCTCAGGCAGCAGAATTCCCGTTTTAAGATACTCAACCGTACGGTATAACATCCATGGATTGCCCAATGCACCCCGGCCGATCATGACTCCGTCGCAGCCGGTTTGATCCAGCATGCGCTTGGCATCTTCCGGAGTAGCCACGTCCCCATTGCCGATAACCGGAATAGACACGGCTTCTTTGACCTGTCTTATAAATTCCCAGTCCGCCTTGCCGGTATACAATTGTTCCCGGGTACGGCCGTGAACGCTGACCGCTTTGCCGCCCGCCTGTTCGACGGCCTTGGCATTATCGATGACGTAAATATGCTCGGCATCCCAGCCGATCCGCATTTTTACCGTCACCGGCTTGCTTACGGCATCCACAACAGCGGATACCATTTCGAAAATCTTGTTCGGATCCAGCAGCCAACGCGCGCCGGCATCGCATTTCGTCACTTTGGGCACAGGGCAGCCCATATTGATGTCGATAATATCCGCGTTCGTCTCTTGATCGACCACTTTGGCCGCCTCGACGAGAGATTCGCGATCCCCGCCGAAAATTTGCAGACTTAGCGGTTTCTCCCGCTCATCTACGAACAGCATTTCTTTAGTCCGCTTGTTGCCGTGAAGGATGGCCTTATCGCTAACCATCTCTGCGCAGACAAGTCCGGTGCCGAACTCTTTGGCTATTAACCGAAAGGCCGGATTGCACACTCCCGCCATCGGGGCTAGCACAACCTGATTCTTCATTTCGATATCGCCGATCTTCAGCATGATGGTCCCTCCTAAAAGTTTTGTGAGCTATGCTTCCTGGATATCTTCGTACTAAACTAGCTTCGGAAGCTAAGACTTAGTTTTCCAGACTCCCCTACTCCGTCTGCTTCAACTCGGCTACAGTCACTCCGATAACATCTGCAATTTTATTTAAAATTTGATCTTCTGCACGGCGGTTTCCCCGTTCTATAGCCCCTAAGACAGCCAGCGATACGCCGGACTCGTCGGCAAGCTGCTGCTGCGTATATCCCTTCAGTTTTCGGAATGCGCGGATGCGCTGGGCCAGATGCCTGTTTTCCAAAACCGTACTCCTTCCTTTCCGTCCATGAGGTTCAGCGCCGTATGCGCCTGCTCGTAAAGTCCCGTAGAATCATCTTCGGGAACAATGTCGCAAAGCGGAACCAGCACAAAAGACCTCTCCAGCATTCGCGGATGGGGTAAGGTCAGGAATGGCGTATCGATGATTTGACCCTCCATCCATAACAGGTCCAAATCAACCGTCCGCGGGCCCCAGCGGATTTTTCGCTCCCGCCCGAGAGCAAGCTCGGTTTCCAGCATGACCTTCAACAGTGCCTCGGGAGTTAGCGTAGTCCGAAGCGCCAATGTCATATTGACAAAATTAGGCTGATCAACGTACCCGACAGGATCCGTCTCATATAAATTCGAACTGCGAAGCACCGTAATATCCGGGTGCCCGTCCAGCAAAGCTGCCGCTTGTATTAAAGTGGATTCGCGATCCCCCAAATTAGCCCCTAATGCAATATAAGCCTCTGATCCGTCAGAGGTGGAATGTTTAGTCATGAATCCTTCTCACTTTCTGGATCGGTGCAATTCGACCGTCACACCTTCGAAATGAATGTCAAAAGGCGGATGCGGCTTTGTCACGCCGACCGTTAAGGCATCTACCATAGTATAAGTGTCCAAAACCGAGGATGCAATATGCTCAGCAAGCGCCTCGATCAGTTTAAAGCTCTTTTGCTCGACAATTGCCTTCACAAGTTCATGAACTTCGGCATAATTTACCGTTTCGGCAAGATCATCGTTTTGCCCCGCCCGCCGCAAATCAAGTTCAAGCGTAAGGTCTACGTAGAAACGCTGGCCCAATTTCTGTTCTTCGTCAAAAACACCATGGTAGCCGAAATATTCCATCCGGCGAATGATCATTTTATCCATAATTTATATCCCCCTGCCTTGTAGATGATGCATATAAAATGGCGTCGCACATTTGCGCAGTACGCTTGATCTCCTTAACATCGTGAACGCGAACGATCTGGCACCCCTGCGCAATGCCGAAAGCGACGGTAGCCGCCGTTCCAAGCACGACCTCATCAGCCTCCAGGTCCAGCGCGGTGCGGATGAATTTTTTGCGGGAAGTCCCTAAAAGCATAGGAAATCCAAGCTCCATAAGCTGATCCAGCGACTTCATCACCTGCAAATTTTCATTATAATCTTTAGCAAACCCGATTCCCGGATCCAGAATAATCTGCTCATCCCTAACTCCGGCCTCCCTCGCAATACGGACGCATTCCATCAGATCGTCAGACACATCCTGTAGCAAATCCTTGTAATTCCGATCATGACGGTTATGCATCAAAATCGCGGGACATCCGAATTCGGCGGCCACACCCGCCATTTGTGGATCGCCCTTGAACCCCCAAATATCATTTATGATGTGGGCGCCCGCTTTGAGCGACTCCCGGGCCACCATCGCTTTATACGTATCCACGGATAAAGGAATTTGCGGCATTTCGCGGTGAAGGGCTTCCACCACCGGAATTACGCGTTCCAGCTCCTCCTGCTCGCTTACCGGCTTATGTCCGGGACGCGTTGATTCTCCTCCGAGGTCAATCAGGTCGGCCCCATCCTCAACCATCTGCATGGCATGGCGAACCGCCCGGTCAACATCATTATAACGCCCGCCGTCCGAGAATGAATCGGGAGTCACGTTCAGGATCCCCATAATGAGAGTCCGCTCCCCTAGCTTCAGCGTTGTTTCCCCGCAAGGATAACTTCTTTTGTACAACTTATTGCGCATGCTGTCTCCCCACACTCTCTCTGTAAAAATATAATAGTTGCCTGGTTATCATGCCGATTTCCCCGTCGCCTACAACCACACGCTTTCCGTCCGGTTCGGCTAGCAAGGTCACCGGTACCAGTTCCTGTACCGAGTTGGTCACAAACACTTCCTCCGCCCGCGTGAGCTTGTCCCAGGTATATTTTCCTTCTTCCACAACCAATCCGCACCGAGCGGCATGCTCCATCACAACCGTCCGGGTAATTCCCGGCAGGATGCCCGTTCCGATCTCTGGCGTATATAGTTTGCCTTTTTCCATAAAAAATAAATTGCTGGCTATCCCTTCGGCCAAATGCCCCTCGGCCGTGAGCAGCATTCCTTCGGCGAGAAGCGAGTGCGGGCTTAAAGATGGAGATGCGCCTAGCGCGACGTCCAAGTTCGGCGTTGCTGCCGCCTCTTGCGCCTCATAGACCGCCAATTCGCGCCTTGCCAGCAAATTGTTCATATAATGGAGCGACTTCAAGCGGACCTCGCTCTCCGGCGTGTTGCGCCGGGTGCAAAGCAGCCATAGTTGTTTACCGCGCGTATACAGAACAGGATTCAATGGAGGCAACGGCTTTGCGTATATAATAACTGAAGGTTTTGAGTACTTTTCCGTGGTCAGGCCGAGAGGCCCCTCTCCTGCCGAAACGGTCAGGCGGATGTAGGCTTCGCTTAGGCTGTTTAAGGCCATGAGTTCGCCGATCTCCGTCTGCATCTTCGTGGCATCAGCCTCATAGGGAATGCCGAGAACGCTACAGCCCTCGTTTAGCCTCTTCAGGTGCCGGTCCAACAGACAAGGCACTCCGTCATACGTCCTCAACGTCTCGAATAGCCCCATCCCGTACATGAAGCCGTGATCCATTACGGAAATCACGGCTTCGTCCGATGGGGTGGGTACTCCATTCACCCCGATGTATTTCATACTCTCGCTTCCGACTTCCGGTTCAGGAAGTTGCGGAGAATTTGATGCCCATGATCGGTGATGATCGATTCGGGATGAAACTGGACGCCTTCCACAGCATATTGCTTATGGCGCAGCCCCATAATCTCGCCTTCCTCCGTCTCTGCCGTAATTTCCAGGCAATCCGGGAGGCTCTCCCGCTCCACGATCAGGGAATGATAGCGCGTTGCCGTAAACGGCGACGGCAGTCCGGTAAATACAGCTTCGCCCTTGTGGTGAATCGGCGAGGTCTTCCCGTGCATCAGCCGCTCGGCACGGATCACGTTCCCGCCAAAAGCCTGGCCGATCGCCTGATGGCCGAGACACACGCCGAAGATCGGAATCGATTCTTTAAAACGTTCGATGACATCCAGCGTGACTCCCGCCTCGTTCGGCGTGCAGGGTCCCGGGGAAAGCAAAATGTGATCTGGCCGTAGTTCTTCAATCCCTTCCAGATCTATTTCGTCATTGCGCCGGACTGTTACCTCTTCTCCCAGTTCCCCCAAATACTGAACCAGGTTATACGTAAAAGAATCGTAGTTGTCGATGACCAGTATCATTCCTTCATCCCCTGTCCTTCGCCTGAGCGGCGGCGTTTATTTCGCTCTTTTGGAGCGCCACGGCAACAGCCTTGGCTTTATTGCGGCTTTCCCTGTACTCGCGGTAGGGTATGGAATCAATCACGATGCCCGCCCCCGCCTGAATATATCCAAATCCGTCCTTAACGACCAGCGTACGTATAATAATATTTAATTCCATATTCCCGTTATAGTCAATCCATCCCATGGAGCCGGTATAAGGCCCGCGGGTGACCGGTTCCAACTCCTCGATGATCTCCATCGTCCGGACTTTCGGCGCGCCGGTAATCGTTCCTCCGGGGAATATGGCGGCGATCGCATCAAATGCGGTTTTCCCGGGCGGCAGGGTCCCTTCCACCTCGGACACCAAATGCATCACATGCGAATAACGCTCGATGCAGAACAGTTCGCTCACGCCGACCGAGCCGTACTCGGCCACACGCCCCAAGTCGTTCCGCAACAGGTCGACCAGCATGATATGTTCCGCACGCTCTTTCTCGCTTTGAGTCAGCTCAGCCTCCATAAAAGCGTCCTCTTCCTCCGTCAGGCCGCGCCTCCGGGTCCCCGCAATCGGGCGGGTGCTCATCCGACCGTTCTCCAGCTTCACCAGCAGTTCCGGTGACGCGGAAACAAGCTGAAAATCCGGAAACCGCAGCAGGCCCATATAAGGAGAAGGATTGATCAACCGCAGCCACTCATAGACCGCTTCCGGCGAAGCGGACATTTTGAAGGCTTGTCTGAGCGATAAATTGACCTGAAACACATCGCCGGCCGCGATGTATTCCTGTATGCGGCTCACGGCAGCCTCGAATTCCTGCCTGGACATGGAGGCGGCTGTATTTTCAATGGCATCATAATCATTGATGTCCCCGGGTTCGAGTCCTCCCGACTCATTCGTATCGGTTGCTCCGGCGGCGCAAATCCTTTCCCATTGTCCGATCATGGAGATAGCCCGTTCCTCCGCTTGTCTGTACGTTTCCGGCAAGGCTGAGAATTCTTCCGCCCGGCGGTGGACTACCGCATATAGAGCCGCTTCTTCCCGATCCCACACCCAAAGCTCCTCAAACCGCATCCACACGTAGTCGTCGAGCTCCAAATCATCTTTGGCCAACCGGGGTAGCCGCTCCAGCGAACGAACGATATCGTAGCCCAGGAATCCGACCGCACCGCCGCAAAACTTCGGCAAATAGGAAACGGCCGGTGTTTTGAAGGGCTCCATCCATTGCTGCAATAACGCAAGCGGCTTCCCCTCCAATTCCACCGCATTGCCGCAATCACCATCCCGGGCTACAGCCGAGTTACCCTTTCCCCGAATTACCGACGCCGGATTCATTCCCAGAAAAGTATATCTGCCTCCCTTGCCGCTCTCCAGAACAAAAGAGTAAGGTTCAGCCTGTTCCCAGGCTCCCATCCAATTAAGAGGCAAATCCCCGGCAGGCCGGTATTTTACGGCACATGGCAGCAGTGTCCACGCTCCTTCTGATGCCCATGTCTCCCACTGCTTTTGCGTTATCACCGTTTCCATCTGCCGCCGCATCCTCCAGCTTCATTTTTTCGTCGTCTATATCCATGTTTGTCTATATCCATATTCAACTTCGCAAGCTTATTGCTTGCTAGTATACTAAAACGCCGGTACTTTGCAAACACAACAACCCCCGCGGTGTCCTTGAAGGATCAGCCGTGAGGGTCGCAGTCATAAGCCAGCCTGTAAGCATTCAATTCAACTATTTATGAGCGGAAAGAATCAAAAATTCCTTCACAAACGATTAGGCTTCGAAATTATAAAGCGGTGTGCTGAGGTAACGTTCGCCGTTACTTGGAATGACGGCAACAACCCGCTTGCCTTTACCCAATTCTTTAGCCACTTTAAGAGCAGCGAAAACGGCCGCCCCGGAGGAGATTCCGGAGAGAATTCCTTCTTCTTTAGCCACTTTGCGCGCTTGTTCAAAAGCGTCGTCATTTTCCACGTGAATAATTTCATCGTAAATTTCGCGATTCAAAATTTCCGGAATGAAGTTGGCGCCAAGACCTTGGATTTTATGCGGGCCTGGTTTGCCGCCCGCCAAAATCGGGGAAGCCGCCGGTTCAACCGCATAAATTTTCACATCCGGGAAACGGTTCTTGAGCACTTCGCCAGCACCCGAGATCGTTCCGCCTGTACCGATACCCGCTACAAACGCGTCCAGTTGGCCGTCGAGCGATTCGATCGCTTCCACGATTTCCGGTCCCGTCGTTTCACGGTGAATCTTCACGTTGGCCTGGTTTCTGAATTGATCGGCCAGGAAATAATCCGGATTGGCAGCCAGAATTTCTTCGGCTTTCTTCACCGCACCGTTCATGCCTTCCGATCCCGGAGTCAACACCAGCTCAGCACCGTAAGCACGAAGCAGGTTGCGACGCTCCAAGCTCATCGTTTCCGGCATGATAATAACCGCCTTGTAGCCTTTAGCTGCAGCTACGAGCGCCAACCCGATCCCTGTATTTCCGCTTGTGGCTTCTACGATGGTGCCGCCCGGTTTCAGCTTGCCCTCTTTTTCCGCTTCTTCAACAATGCTGATCGCGATCCGGTCCTTTACGCTGGACCCCGGATTTTGGTACTCCAGTTTTACGTAGATTTCCGCGCTGTCTTCCGGAACAATGCGGTTCAGGCGAACCAGCGGCGTACCGCCAATCAAATCCGTTACGTTGTTTACGACTTTTGCCATGATAAAACCCTCCTCATAATATAAAAAAACAATATTGTATAATCGCGTCGATTCTTGCTGTAGTAATCAAGCTCCTGATGTAAAAAACTAGTAGTGGAATTCATTCGCCTTAGAATAAAATCTTATTTCCGAGTAATTAAGTTGGTTTTACTATCTATTATCTTAACAACACCGATCGGAGTTGTCAATAAAGGGCACAAAAAAATACTTTGCTCCCCTAAGTTGAACTTCGGGTGAGCAAAGTATACGTTCGTTCTTTCTCTTCAGCCTATCTTAATTGGTCTTGGCAATTAAGTCGTCCAGCTCTTTTTGCCCAAAAGTATACACCTCATTGCAAAAGTCGCAAACCACTTCGGTTTCCTTGTCCTCGTCGCGGAGCTGGATCAATTCATCTTTGCCTAAACTGATCAGAGTTCGCTCGACGCGTTCCCACGAGCAGTTGCAGGAGAAAATGATATCCATTTCATCCAGCACTTTGACGTCCGGCAAGATCCAGCGCAGCATCTCTTCCAGCTCCAATCCCTGGTCAAGCAGCGAAGTCACCGGCGGAAGCTGGCTGACCGCCCGCTCAATGGCGTCGATCTCAGGATCGCTTAGTCCCGGCAGCAATTGAATGATGAATCCGCCCGCCACAATGACGCTGGAATCCGTATCCACCAGAACGCCAAGCCCCACCGCCGAAGGCGTCTGCTCGGACAAAGCAAAGTAATAAGTGAAGTCCTCTCCGAGTTCCCCCGAAATGATCGGCACGCTTCCGCGATACGGATCTTTAAGACCCAAATCCTTGGTCACATGGATGAAGCCGGTCGTTCCGACGGCTCCCGCTACGTCAAGTTTGCCTTTGCTGTTGCTCGGCAGTTGGACATGCGGATTGGTCACCGTGCCGCGAACCTCACCTTTGGCGTTGGCGTCCGCCACAATCTGGCCGATCGGTCCGTCCCCCTTGACCTGGATGGACAGCCGTTCTTCCCCTTTGAGCATCGCGCCCATCATGGCTGCTGCCGTCACGGTCCGGCCAAGCGCCGCCGTAGTCGTCGGGTAGGTGTCGTGCCGCCGGCGAAGCTCTTCTACCAATTGCGTCGTCCGCACCGCGAAGGCGCGGACTTTTCCGTTCATCGCCGTACCGCGAATCAGACGGTCTTTTTCAGTCTTGTTTTCCACAGATGAAGCCTCCTTTGTAGAGGTTGATAAACTTCCGCTACCTTCTTTATATAAACGTGTTATTGATTTCGCTCGTAAATAAGGCGCAGCCCTTCAAGCGTAAGCCAAGGATTCACTTCCTGGATGGAAGATGCTTCGCTCGCAATCAGCTCGGCGAGTCCGCCGGTGGCTACCACCTTCAGCTCGGTATTCATTTCGCGTCGGATTCGCCCCACAATGCCGTCAACCTGTCCGGCATAACCGAAAATAATCCCCGCCTGCATCGCATGAACGGTATTGCGGCCGATGACCTTCTTCGGTTTCTCCAGTTCGATCCGCGGCAATTTTGATGCCCTTTGGTACAACGCTTCAGTCGAAATCCCGATACCCGGTACAATGGCTCCGCCCAAATAATTACCCTGCGCATCGACGCAGTCAAACGTCGTGGCCGTTCCGAAATCAACCACCACCAGAGGTCCGCCGTATTGTTCGATCGCGGCGACCGCGTTGACGATCCGGTCCGCGCCAACCTCGCGCGGATTCTCGTAGCGCAGATTGAGCCCCGTTTTGATGCCCGGTCCGACGATCAACGGCTTATGATACAAATATTTTTCGCATAACTCTTCAAGCACATGCATTAACGGCGGAACAACCGAAGAAATGATAACCCCTTCGATCTCCTCTACATCAATTTTGGACATTTGAAACAAGTTGTAGATCAGAACCCCGTATTCGTCGACCGTCGATTGCCGGTTCGTGCCGATCCGAAAATGATGAAGCAGCTCACGCCCTCTGTAAACGCCGAGTACGATATTGGTGTTGCCGACATCTACCACAAGAAACATGGCATTTACCCCTCTTTCTTTTCGCCTAAGTCCAGACTGATATCCAGACTCTCAAAAGAATAAGTTAACCTTCCCACCGAAATGACATCCACGCCGCTCTCCGCGATTCCCCGCACCGTTTGCAGATTGACGTTGCCGGAAGCCTCCACCTTGACGTGAGGGGCCTTGGCTTTAATGCGTGCTACCGCTTCCTTCATCAATTCGGGACTCATATTGTCCAACATAATAATATCCGCTCCGGCTGCCAAAGCCTCTTCGACTTGCTCCAGGCTCTCCGTCTCTACCTCGATCGTCATCGTATGGGGAATGTTCGCCCGCGCCCGGCTGACCGCTTGCGCAATGCCGCCGGCCCCTTTGATGTGGTTGTCCTTAATCATAACGGCATCATACAGTCCGAAACGGTGATTGGCGCCGCCGCCGGTACGCACCGCGTATTTCTCCAGCATACGGTGGCCTGGCGTGGTTTTGCGCGTATCGACCAGCCTGACCGGCAGTCCTTCCAGCTCATCCACAAAGGTGCGGGTCCGTGTGGCAATTCCCGACAGCCGCTGCAAAAGATTGAGGGCAAGCCGTTCTCCCGTCAAAATACTGTGCGTGCTGCCTTCCACTTCGGCCAGAACGGTCCCTTTCGCGACGGATTGTCCGTCTTTCACCAACGGTGTGAAGGTGAGCAGGGGATCGACCACCTCGAAGACGAGCTGGGCTACCGGCATTCCGGCAATGACCCCGGATTCTTTGGCATGGATAATCCCTTTCGAAGCATGGCCGCCCGGAATCGTCACGCCGGTAGTCACATCGCCGGACCCTACATCTTCCTTGAGCCATAAGCGGATCGATTCAATCAGGCCTTCGTTATATCCGTTAAACATCATCGCTTAGTTCCTCCAACATTCCGTTTTCCCGGTGACGTAAAAGATGTCTGCGCCACCGTGCGTCGTTTCGTTCCGGGAAATCCTCCCGGTAATGTCCGCCGCGACTCTCTTCTCGCGCCAGAGCGGATTCGGCCAACAGCAGGGCGCAGGTCAACATATTCGCAAATTCAAACTGTTCCCGGGTGTGCAGGGCGGCCCCGAAAATCGGCAGTTGCCGCTGCAGTTCCTCCAGCCCCTTGAGCAAGCCTTCCTTGCTCCGGCGCAGGCCTACCTGACGTACCATGACCTTTTGCAGCTTGAGCCGCCGCTCGACGATCGGCTGCATGACCGCTTCATGGCGGTTCATTTGGCAGGCGATGCGCTGCGGCTCCGTTTGGGCAAGCGGCTCCATCCGCCGGATCTGCTCGACGATCCGCCGTCCGAATACGATCGCTTCCGACAGCGAATTGCTCGCCAGGCGATTCGCGCCATGCACGCCGGTGGACGACACCTCACCGCAAGCGAACAAGCGGTTTACGCTGGTCTCCCCGTAATGGCCCGTTTGCACGCCTCCCATCATATAGTGCGCAGCCGGGGCCACCGGAATCCAATCGGTGGTCATATCGAGGCCGTAGCCAATACAAGTTTCGTAAATCGTCGGAAAGCGATGCTTGATCGTTTCCGGCGTTTCATGGGTAATATCGAGATACACGATACTCGATTTGGTATTCTCCATTTCGCTGACGATCGCCCGGGCTACAATGTCCCGGGGAGCCAGCTCCAACAGTTCATGGTACTTCTCCATGAACCGTTCGCCGTGAATGTTGCGCAAGATGGCACCTTCCCCCCGCACCGCTTCCGAAATCAGGAAGCGCGGTGCGCCGGGGTAGCAGAGCGAAGTCGGATGGAATTGAATAAATTCCATATCCCGGATCACGGCGCCGGCCCGGTAAGCCATCGCCACGCCATCGCCGGTCGCCACTTCAGGATTCGTCGTATAGCGGTAAAGCTGTCCGGCTCCTCCGCTACAAAGAATCGTTGCCTGTCCCCGCAAGAATACCCGCTGCCCGTCGGGACGCTGAACCAAAGCGCCCAGACATACATTATCCTCCGTAATGAGGTCAATTACAAAGTGATCGTTCCAAATATCTATATTAGCATGGCCAGCAACCTGCTCGGATAACGCACGGACGATCTCATATCCGGTCGCATCGCCGTTCGCATGCAAAATCCGGCGATGGCTGTGCGCACCTTCCTTCGTCAAGGCCAGTTCGCCATTTTCCAAGTCAAATGCCGTCCCGAGCGTAATCAGGTCCTTTACACCGCTGGGGCCTTCATTCACTAAAATGTTTACCGATTCCGACGAACATAGTCCGGCTCCGGCAAGCAAGGTATCCTCCCGGTGCGAAGCCGGGGAGTCTTCATCGGAGATGACCGCCGCGATCCCGCCTTGGGCGTATCGCGTATTACTTTCCATCAGCGATTTTTTAGTGATCATGGTAACGCGGAGGTCTTCACTTGCTTTAATGGCCGTAAATAAACCCGCAATCCCCGACCCGATTACAATGACGTCCGTCTCGATCACGGGGAGCTCGCTCAAATCGAAATCAACCAAATATTGTGGAATCAAAGGTAATCGCCTGCCCTTGAACAGAGAGTAGCGCATGCTACTGAACTTGTAGCATGCGCTCTAGTGAGGTTCTGGCCTTATCGGCAATCGCAGGCGGCACGTAGATTTGCGGCTGCATCGTTTCCAGACATTTGACCAGTTTCTTCAGATTATTGACTTTCATATTCGGACAAACCAGAAACTTGGTAGCGAAATGGAACTCTTTCTCCGGGCTGTCTTTCCGGAGCTGGTAGCCGGTTCCGTCCTCCGTGCCGATGATAAACTGTTTAGCGGAGGAGTTCTTGCAGTAATCCAGAATCGCCGTCGTACTTCCTACAAAATCACCCATCGCCACCACTTCGGGCCGGCACTCCGGATGGACGACAAACTCGGCGTTAGGATATTTGGCCTTCATCTCGACCACGTCCTTTACCGTAAGCATATCGTGCGTATTGCAGTACCCTTCCCAAATAATCAGCTTCTTGTCCGTGTGCTGCTGGACGTAATGTCCCAGGTTTTTGTCAGGGACCCATATGATTTCGTCGGCATCCACCGAATTAATGACTTTTACCGCATTGGAGGATGTACAGCAAATATCCGTCTCCGCTTTGATTTCGGCCGAAGAATTGATATAAGTGACAACCTTGGCGTTAGGATGCTGCGCCTTCATTTTGCGTAAACCGTCCACATTGACCATGTCGGCCATCGGGCAACCAGCCCGTTCGTCCGGAATAAGCACCGTTTTATTCGGAGCTAGAATTTTCGCGCTTTCCCCCATAAAATGGACCCCGCAGAAAACGATCGTTTCCGCATCGGTCGAAGCCGCCTTTTGGGCAAGCAAAAACGAGTCGCCGCGAAAATCGGCCACCTCCTGAATTTCATCACGCTGATAATAATGAGCTAAAATAATGGCATTTCGTTCCTTCTTGAGCTGAACCAGCTTCTCCCGAAGTTCGCGGTTCATTTCCGCTTTCCGCTCCAGTGCTAGAGCTTCCACCTGACATCCTCCCCTGCATGCGCCCGCGGCCCGCCGCGCTCTTCTCTCTTGTCCGCATCCCGTTATATTGTGCAAAAATACGCATACTTCCCGGCAAAGTAACCAATTTCACACGGTGTGTTTAAGAACTAATTTACACAAGGGAATTGGGGCTGTCAATCGATCCCTGCCGGATAACTTCAAATTTGAACAAAAAAACCTCTGTCCGTGGCTCGAAAGCTTGCTCATATCCAATTGTACGGGCGCGACTCGATAACTTGATCACGATTAGCGCACGGCGCGATTCGGTAACTTGATCAAGATTAGCGCAAGGCGCGATTCGGTAACTTACTTACCTAGCTTTTCAGACGAAAATACTGCAAAAGTGCATCATTTAAACCTCAATATCAACCAAACGGGAAAAATTCCTGCAACTATACATCATTTTACGCTGTATAGATCATTCTCACTAAGAATAGGCAAAAGATAATGCATATTTGCAGCAATATCCTTATTCCAGCGAAAATTCCGGGGAAATACTGCATTTTTGCAGGATTTAAGCGTGAATGCATGGGGGCGGGGAGCGTCCAAAAAACAAAAAAATCCGGGAAACAAGTTTGTCTCCCGGATTTATATTGATTTCTTTACACTGTAGGCGTGTTGCCTCCGTGTCCGTTTCCTGGCCCGTTGCCATCCTTATCGCCTTGGTCCGGCGTTTGCGGCGCATCACTGACCGTACCTTCAGGTGAATCTACCGTAGGGTCGTTGGTGATGTCATTCGCGGAACTGCCAGGAACCTCGTTCGGGATATCCCCGGTAGGACCTGCAGGTGCCGGATCCTCGGTTTTCCCTTGGATGCGAACGCGTACGTCGCCGACGTTATCGACGATCGGCTCGCCTGGCTCGGAAGAGCTGCCACCGTCATTGCCGCTGTCATTTCCGGCTTCGCTCGGCTCAAGCAATTTACCGGTCTCAATCAATTGCTTGATTTGATCCAGCTCCAGTGTTTCCACCTCAAGCAGCGTTTCGGCGATGAGGCGTACTTCCGCAGCATGCTCGGTCAAGAGCTGCTTACAACGTTCATACGACTCGTTGATAAAGCGCTGCATTTCCTGATCGATCTCGTAAGCGATCTGGTCGCTGTAATTTTGTTCGTGTCCGATATCGCGGCCCAAGAACACTTGGCCTTGCGACGTGCCGAACTGCATCGGTCCGAGCTTCTCGCTCATCCCGTACTCGACGATCATGCTGCGCACGATGCTCGTCGCTTGCTGGAAGTCGCTGTACGCCCCGGTGCCGATTTCGCCGATGAACAGCTCCTCCGCCACGCGGCCGCCCAGCAATCCGGTCACCTTGTCGAGTAGTTCCTGCTTCGTCACCAGCATCCGGTCTTCCTTCGGCAGCATGATTACATATCCGCCGGCGCGGCCGCGCGGAATGATCGTAACCTTGTGCACCATATCGGCATGTTCCAGGAAGTAACCCACAATCGTATGGCCCGCTTCGTGGAATGCCACAATCCGCTTCTCGCGGTCGCTGATCACGCGGCTGCGTTTCTCAGTCCCGACGATTACGCGGTCAATCGCTTCATCTACCTCGCGCATGGAGATATCCTTGCGGTTACGGCGTGCGGCAAGGAGCGCCGCTTCGTTCAGCAGGTTTTCCAGATCGGCGCCGGTAAAGCCGGTCGTCCGTTTCGCGATGACGTCCAGGCGGACGTCTTTGGTCAGCGGCTTGTTGCGCGCATGCACTCTAAGTACCGCTTCGCGGCCCTTCACATCAGGACGGTCAACCGTGATTTGACGGTCAAAACGTCCCGGACGCAGCAAGGCCGGGTCAAGAATATCGGCACGGTTCGTCGCCGCGACGATAATGATTCCTTCATTGCCGCCGAAACCGTCCATCTCAACAAGCAACTGGTTGAGCGTCTGCTCGCGTTCGTCATGCCCGCCGCCGAGTCCGGCGCCGCGCTGACGGCCTACGGCATCGATTTCGTCAATGAAAATGATACATGGTGCGTTCTTCTTCGCATTCTCGAACAAATCCCGTACCCGGGAAGCACCGACACCGACGAACATTTCCACGAAGTCGGAACCCGAGATGCTGAAGAACGGTACGCCAGCTTCCCCGGCTACTGCACGGGCAAGCAATGTTTTACCGGTCCCCGGAGGACCCACGAGCAGAACCCCTTTAGGGATACGCGCTCCCACCGCGGCGAATTTCCGCGGGTCTTTCAGGAATTCAACGACTTCGACAAGCTCTTGCTTCTCTTCGTCCGCTCCGGCCACGTCCTCGAACGTAACCTTCTTCTTCTCCTCATTATAAAGGCGGGCCCGGCTCTTGCCGAAGTTCATCACTTTGCCGCCGCCGCCCTGGGCCTGATTAAACAGGAAGAAGAACAGAATGAACATGATCGCGAGCGGAACGATGGAGGTCAGGAAAGTCAGCCAGATGCTTTCTCCCTGCATCTTTTTCCAGGTCACGTCGAAATTGTTCTTTTCGCTGAGATCCGTAATTTCTTTGAGCACATTCTGGTCATAAGGGATATAGGCGGAGAAGTTCTTTGTTTTCGTCTTGCCGTCTCCAACTTCTACTCTATACTTACCGGTTACCAGATAGGCGTAACCGTCGAATTTCCCGGTTAATTCCTCGACGTTGTTCTCCTTCAATTGCTGCCGCAGTTCGGCATAACTTGGGTTGACGGTTGCCTCATTTCCGCTGTTGAGGAATTGGACGATGCCCACCACGACTAAGAAAAGTATCAAATAAAAACCAGAATTCCGGATGAACCGATTCATCCCCTACCTCCTCTCAAAACCTTAAGTTATTTTAACATAGCCGCTCACGCCTTTCAAAAAAACGGCGGAGTTGGCTCCGGTCTCTCAAGGACCGGCGAAATTAGCTTGTATATACTTCCGGTTTCAGCACTCCGACGAAGGGGAGGTTCCGGTACTTCTCGGCATAGTCCAGCCCGTAGCCGACAACGAATGCGTCGGGAATTACGAAGCCCGACAAATCCGCTTCCAGTTTAACGGTCCGGCGCGCCGGCTTGTCAAACAAGGTTACGATTTTGACGGAATTCACTTTCCGCCGTTCAAGCACATCAATCAGATAGCTCAAGGTAAGGCCGCTGTCGATAATATCTTCCACGATCAGGATGTCCCGGCCTTCGACAGAGGTGTCCAGATCCTTGATAATTTTCACTTCTCCCGAGGAACGGGTAGATGCCCCGTAGCTGGATACCGCCATGAAGTCGAGTTCCAGCGGTACGGTAATTTCTTTAACCAAATCCGCCATAAAAATAAAAGCGCCCTTCAGAATGCAAATGACCAAAGGATTACGGCCTTCATATTCAGCGCTCAACTGGCGGCCCAGTTCCGCAACTTTTTCCTGAATTTGTTCCCGGGTGATGAGAATTTCTTGAATGTCATTTAGCAAGATAAATAAACCTCCTACGTTATACTATGAATGCCTTCACTTGGTTAACCCCAAGGTCGGTTACTTACTTCCCGAATCCAGTGCCATGCGCACAACGGAAGACGTTTGTCGGCCAACCGCCGCAACCGATGAACGTCGAACTCCGGGAATCCATAATATCCGGTCTTTGGCGTCCGTCACCATTGGGATTTGGGAGCGAAGAGAGGGAGGTATTTTCTCATCGATGAAAATATCTTTCACCTTTTTGCTTCCATTTAGTCCCATAACTTTCATTCTGTCTCCCGGAAGCCGGGAACGCACAGTAAGCGGATAAACGAGCTCATCCGCATCAAACGCCGCCTCGTCGTTCCCGTCCGGCATAGACCCCGAAAGGCCGGCACCGGCTTCATAACGGGTAAAGCGCAAGGTTTGCCCCGTGTCCATAATAGACAGTTCCGCCGGAAAATGTTCCACAACATATGTATAATGAGGAATCTGACTTTCCGCTCGGGCAGGTAAAAACCGGATTGTATCGTATTCACGCAAGCAGCGGATTCCTCCGCCAAGATCGAGACTCCATGTGGTGGGCAGGTCCTGGACCACACCCTTCCGGATGGCTTCAATCTTGACAAAATCACTGTCATCCGTGCCCAAAGGCAGATAATTTAATATTAGTTTAATCAACCTCCGTTGTAAAGCGGCATGTAAAGAGGCGAAAGCTTGCGCACCAAAAACCGCTTCCCCGTCCTTCCATGTCACCATTTCAGCGTGAATCCGCCCGGTCTCCAGCGTCATATAATCGTCTTCTTCCCCGGCCACTTCGGCCAGGCGATTTAGCGAATCCGCCAACTGATCATTATATTGCCCCAAA
The DNA here is from genome assembly GCF_046559655.1 of Fontibacillus forbon. Classification (NCBI taxonomy): domain Bacteria; kingdom Bacillati; phylum Bacillota; class Bacilli; order Caryophanales; family Paenibacillaceae; genus Fontibacillus; species Fontibacillus forbon. The sequence continues at coordinate 20,054 of NZ_JBKGFV010000008.1, forward strand.
AAAGGCAGTACATCCAGCCGGACAGCATTTCTTGCATACTTGGAGATTAAATTGGAGCTATCAACCACATATGGAATGCCGGATGCATCGCAAGCCGCTACCAGTTGATTCTTGTATATACGGAGTAACGGACGGATAAGTTCCACATTTTTTTCGTGCCGCTTCGGCTTCATGCCACCCAAACCCGTTAATCCGCTGCCGCGCATAATCCGCATCAGTACCGTCTCCGCTTGATCGTCGGCATGGTGAGCAAGGGCGATGGCGGATGCTCCGTGTTTGCCGGCTACGGCGTGCAGAAATTGATATCTTTTCTCCCGGGCGGCCAACTGCCCCCCTTTTCCGGATTCCTTCATATAACCGGGAATGTCAAAAACGCCGAGTTCAAACGGAATTTGAAGCTTATCTGCCAATTCCCGTACAAACTCGGCTTCCCCGTCGGATTCGATACCCCTGAACCCGTGATTGACATGAGCACATACCAGTTTCAAGCCCAGGTCTTGATCACGGGATATTTCATCTAATATATGCAGAAGCAGTACGGAGTCCGGGCCCCCGGAAACCGCCACTACGATACAATCTCCGGCTGACCACATCCCGTGATCGCGCGCGGTCCGGCGCACTTGTTCTAGCAAGCGGTGAAAATCCGGATTCATCATGCGCCTCTTCCTTTCCTTAATATAGAGGTTGTTCAGATATCGTCATTCAAAAGTCCATGTCAAAATCCGAGCGTCAAATAAAGAGCGCATCCCAGCAAGGTTAATGCCAGGGCGAATGCCCCCAGCATCCAGCGGGGAGTTTGGGATCTCGGCTTGCGCCGGCCCAGGGGAGCTATAACAAGCTCTTTCCAACATTGGCATGCCTCCGAGGTGTCGCGAAATTGCCCGGATACCGCCCGCTCCAGCCACCCCCGATAAGGCCCGAGAGCAGGCTCGCTCCGAATAATGGCCGTCAGGTCGCTAAAGCTCCGGGTCTGCGGCAATTGATTTGCCGCCCGCTTCAAGGGTTCTTCCGCAAGCAGGTGAACGCAGACAACCGCGAAAGAAAACCAGTCGTAGGACGGATCGGCCGTTCTTCCTCCGGCACCCCAAAATCCGCGGTCATACCATTCTGTAAACTGTTTTACGCTGCGTCCGATCCCGCTGACTCCCCCGTAATCGATTAGTTCCACTTCCCCATAAGGGGAGACCAATACATTTTCCGGCTTCAAATCGCCGAATACCCAGCCAGCCTCGTGAAGCTGTCGGAGTTGGCGCAATAAATGCAGGCCCGCGATGCTAAGCCATGCCCTGCCTCTCTTGGTAAGGAAAGAACGGAGCGGGTCCCCTTTAACATACCGCATGACATAGAAAGGAATCTCCCTTCCTTGGAGAGAGTAATCATCCACCTCCACCAGATAAGAAAGATCCCGTCCTGCCCCGCCGCGCCGGTGGCTCTGCCGCTGCAACGCCTTCAGCACATTGATTTCCGATTGTATATCCACCGTGTCGAAGCCCATTTTGAGCGCGTATAGCTTGGCGCTGTCCATCTGCTTCACCAAATATACGACCCCGTTCGCTCCCTGTCCGAGCAAGCGCTGAATCATATAGCGCCCGCCCCGCCAGCGGCCGTTCACGATCGTTCCCTGTGCCAGGGTCGATTTAGACGACGTAGTCACCGAGTATCCCTTCTCCTCTGCCTGTTTCCTCCGGCCAGTTCTTGGAATCATGTCCCTTCAGTGTACCATACTGGAAGAATTCCATCACCTTCAGGATCGCCGGACCGGTAGGAGTTGCCCCGCGCATGGTAAGCCTTTGAAAAATCGATCGCACGGTCCCAAGGTCCGTCGTCCAATCGAGATCAAGCACGGCATCCTCGCCGCTGTGCGGTCCGGGAAAATGAAAAACGGCCAACCGGCTGCTTCCCTTTCTGGCACCCAGGCTAAGCATCATATCGCGGATCGCCTCCTCAACGGCCGCCAGCTTCGGCTTCATGCTGGCACTCGCGTCGATTAACAGGGCAATTTCCAGAGAACTGGTCTCGCTTAACTCGTCGATCACCTCAACAACCTGGGAGCGCTTGTCCGGGGGTAAATCCTCCACGGAAGAATCACCCAAAATTTGTCTCAACTCTTTATTAACCGCGTGCTGAATCGTCTGAACCACGGTTTTCCGCGTCATCATCTGCATCGTCTGCGCCAGCTTCTGCGTTCCCGACAGGCGGCTCATTCCGCCTCCCGCCTTGGCGATTTCCGCGATCTCCAGACTGCCAAGCTCTCCGATCGTGCCGTAGTCGACGATCCCGACGACATTGATAATAATCCCTTCCTGCTTGGCCAAAGCCGCAGCCATCACCGGGTTCTCCCCTACATTGGAACAACCGTCCGTAATCAGCATGATTTGCTTCATATGAAATCCCCGCCTTCTTTCATCTATTTCCGCAAGACTCTCTTCTCTATCATTTCCAGTAAAGATAGGATTCAAACCTGAAACTTGGAAGAGTTGCTTGCTATAAATGAAGGGGAGCGATGAAAAATGGAGTGCTTTCCCCGAAGAGACGAGCACTCCATCCATACAGTCTTGCCTATATACAGGTCAATCCCCTTTTTGAAGCTCGATGCAGAATCCGATGTCCCCGGTAGACTCGTCTCTTTTCACATCGAAGAAACACCAATGCTCCGGGACTAAACTTCTAAGTAACTGATAATCCTGTGACATCAAGCTCAAGCCTTCAAAAGTGCTTCCGTCAAAACGATAATCCCGTACCAGTTGCAAAGAGAACCGGATCCGGAGCAAATTTTGAATCCCGCCCGCTGTAATAAAGTTGAATTGATAGCCTTCGAGAATGGCCGTCTTAAGCGTTCCGAAGTTTTCCCTCGCATACTCAAGAAAATCGCCCCAGTTCAGTTCCGGATCGACATGACTCTTTAATTCCTCGCCATTGCCCCGCTCGATGAACGAGACGACTTCAAGGTCGGAGTAACCTTTCGAGCGTATCAATTCCATCCGCAACGCAAACGGTTGCGGCAATTTGGCTTGTGCCAATTCTTCACCCCCATAAATCCGACGCTCACACTTCAAGATGGCAGGCCACGAAGTGGCCTCCGCCGACATCGCGGAATTCCGGCGTCTGCTCCTTGCACTGTGCCATGGCGAAGGGACACCGGGTATGAAATTTGCACCCGGAAGGCGGATTGGCCGGGCTCGGTATGTCTCCTTTCAAAATAATCCGCTCCCGTTTCAAACGGGGAATGGGCACCGGCACGGCCGATAACAGAGCCTTCGTATAAGGATGAAGCGGCCGGAGGAACATTTCATCGCGTGATGCCATTTCCACCATGCTTCCCAAATACATAACCCCAACCCGGGAACATAAATGTTCCACGACGCTTAAATCATGGGAAATGAACAGGTAAGTAAGTCCCGCGGTTTCCTGGAGCTTTCTGAACAGGTTGATGATTTGCGCCTGAATCGAAACGTCCAGCGCCGAAACCGGCTCATCGGCAATGATCAGGTCCGGATTCAGGATCAGCGCGCGGGCTATCCCGATTCGCTGCCGCTGGCCGCCGGAAAACTCATGCGGATACCGGTCGATATGATAGGAGGATAGCCCGCAGGAACCCAGCACCTCGGCCACCCGGTCACGGATTTCATCCTTTGGAACCAGGCCATGGTCCAGCAGGGCTTCGCCGATGGCGTCCCCCACCCGAATACGCGGGTTCAGCGAACTGTAGGGGTCTTGAAAGATCATTTGCATCTTCGGCCGCAGCTTCCGCAGTTCATGGTCATGAAGATCATACAGATTCGTGCCTTTAAATTTGATTTCTCCGTCGGTTTTGTCCGTCAGCCTGACGATCGTGCGGCCCACCGTACTTTTTCCGCTTCCCGACTCCCCGACGAGACCGAAGGTTTCGCCCGGCTGAATCGTAATGCTGATATCGTCCACGGCTTTGATTTGCCCGGTCGTCCGTTGCAACAATCCCGACTTGACCGGAAAATATTTCTTGAGATGGCTCACTTCAAGCAAAGGCTCAGACATGAATGGCGGCCTCCTTATACAACCAGCAAGCTACACTCTGGCCGCCCTCGATTTTGTCCAGACTCGGTTCCTTGGATCTGCAGACTTCCATGCAATGCTCGCAGCGTTCGTGAAAATAACAAGACGGCTGCAAATCAAGCAAGTTAGGCACTTGACCCGGGATCGAATACAGCGAATCCTGCCGCTGACCCAGCACGGGCTTCGATTTCAGCAAACCTTGGGTATAAGGATGCTTCGGGGATTCGAACAGCGCGGTCACTTCGCCTTGCTCCACGATTTTCCCGGCATACATCACGATGACGTAGTCGGCCATTTCGGCCACGACCCCGAGATCGTGCGTAATCAGCAGGATCGACATGCCGGATTCCGCTTTTATTTGCCTCATCGTATCCAGAATTTGTGCCTGGATCGTCACGTCCAGCGCCGTTGTCGGTTCGTCGGCGATAAGCAGCTTCGGATTGCAGGAGATCGCGATGGCGATCATCACCCTTTGCAGCATCCCCCCGCTAAGTTCATGGGGGTAGCTTTTTATAATTTGCTCCGGTCTTGAAATCCCCACCTGCTCTATCAGTTCTATCGCTCTTTTTCGCGCTTCCTTCTTGCTTAACTTCAAGTGTTCGACCAGCGGCTCCATCATTTGTTCGCCGATAGTGAGCACCGGGTTTAAGGAAGACATCGGTTCCTGAAAGATCATCGCGATCTCGTTTCCGCGAATGGCCCGAAGGTGATGGCGGTCCATCGACAGCAGGTCTTCTCCTTCAAAATGAATCTTTCCCCCGATTTCAATCCCGGTCGTTCCTTGAAGCAGGCCCATCACCGACAGGGCGGTCACGCTTTTTCCGCAACCCGATTCCCCGACGATGCAGACGGTTTCGCCCTGCAGCACGCGTAGGCTCACGTCGTCAACCGCCTTGATGGTCCCTTCTTCGGTATGAAAGTAAGTGTTAAGCTGATCTATTTCAAGTAAAGTCGACATATCCGTTGCCACCTATCTCTTCATTTTGGGATCCAAGACGTCGCGAAGACCGTCGCCGAATATATTGATCGCAATTACCGTCGCAAAAATAGAGACGCCCGGCGGAATCCACAACCAGGGATGCTGCTGGAAATCGATCATATTGTTCGCCGCATCGATCATATTCCCCCAAGTAGGCGTGGGAGGCATGACGCCCAACCCGAAAAAGCTGAGTACCGATTCGCTCAAAATGGCTCCGCCGATGTTCAGGGTAGCCATAACAATGATCAGGGGTACCAAATTGGGGATCAGGTGGTGAATCAGCTTGCGCCGGTCTCTTAGTCCAAGCACGACGGCAGCTTGCATAAACTCCCGCTCCCGGAGACTGAGCATTTGCCCGCGGACCATTCTGGCGAGACCCGGCCAATTGACCAGACTGAGCATCAGCATGACGATATACATCCGGTAATCCGTAGGCACTTTCCAGTCCGACAGCAAGGCTCCAAAAATAAACAACAGCGGCAAGCCCGGAATGGTTAGCAGCAGATCGGCGATCCGCATGATGACCTGATCCACGATCCCCCGGTAGTATCCGGCAACGGCACCCAGGAAAGTTCCGAGAAACACGGACAGCACCATGGAGGCAAGGCCGACGGTCAAGGAAATCCGACCGGCTTGCAACACCCGGGTCAGCACATCCCGTCCCAGCCTATCCGTCCCAAGCCAATGCTGCAGACTCGGAGCCCGGTTCATGGCGGCCATATTGATTTTATTGTCCGCGTAGGGAGAAAATACGGGGCCCAGGAAACAGATAACAAACATAAACACGACAACCACCAGTCCGGATACGGCCAGCTTGTTTTTTAACAAACGGCGAAAGGCCTGACTCCAAAGCGAAGGCTTTCGGGCCTTGCGCACCGATTTGCCCGCATCCGTTAGCGTTCTCTCGATAAATGCCATTTCGCGCCCCCCTAATGCAGCCTGACGCGAGGGTCGGCAATATGGTAAAGAAGATCGGATATCAAGGTGCCTATAACCGTTAAAATGGCGATAAGCATCGTAAAGCCCATCAACAAAGGATAATCACGAAGTGAAAAAGAGCTCATATAAAGCTGTCCGATGCCAGGCCAGTTAAAAATCTTCTCAATAATCAGAGATCCCCCGAACAAGGCGGGCAGTTCAAAGCCGACCAGCGTAATCGCCGGCAGCAACGCGTTCCGCAGCGCATGGGAGAATAACACTTTGCTTTCCTTCAGACCTTTGGCTCTCGCGGTGCGAATATAATCCTGTTTTATAACATCGATCATGTTCGTACGGAAGTATCGCGTAAGCGATCCGACTCCCAGAATCGTCATTACGATCACGGGCAAAGTCATATGATGGATGACTTCCTTCACGTAAGCCCAGCCTGTGGCATTGCTTCCCGTGGTTATCATTCCGCCCGGCGGCAGCCATTTCAAATCGACGGCCACGATTTTGATGAGAAATAAGCCGATGAAAAAGGAAGGCAGCGACATTGCGGCAAAAACAATCACCAGCACCAGCGTATCGAACCAGGAATACTGCTTGTAGGCGGAAACGACGCCGACGATGACCGCGATGAACCAGGTCAGAAACGTGGAGGCGGCCGCAAGCAGGAACGAATTCCATATGTAATCGTTAAACAAAGAAAGAACAGGCTTCTGTTGCGCAAGCGAATAACCGAAATCGCCTTGAAAGGCGTTTTTCATCCAGAGAGCATACCGTTCCAGCATCGGCTTGTTCAGACCGTAGATTTCCCTGAGTTCCGCTTTTCTTTCCGGTGTCAGCTTGATATTCCCGCTGATAAAATCCCCGGGAGTCAAAGCATACAAACAGAATATAAGCAGAGAGGCGGCCAGTAAGATCACCGCCATATAAATTAATCTTTTACTGATATATGTGCTCATGATCGGCTCCTTATAAAAGCCGTCCTCCGAGGAGGGACGGCTGTTTCTTTACTCCAAAGTCCAATTAGGCAAGCTGGAGGACAGTCCGTTGAACGGACTGACGGAGAGATTCTGAATCCGCCCGTTGTAGGCGTACACCGTCTTCTTGTAGCTCGTAAAAATAACGGGGAGTTCATCATTCAGCAATTGGAACAATTCCTTGTATACGGCTTTCCGCTGCTCTATGTCGCTGGTGGAGAGCGCCTTCTCATACAATTCCTTCACTTTCGGATTGTCGTATCCTTTAATTTCCCCGTCTACAAACTGGAGAACTCCGTCGGAAGGATCCGTCAGCATCGGTGTCGAGAACGAAGCAATATCATAGTCCCCGCCTTCTACCTTGGATACGAGTGCATTAAAATCCGCGAAAATTTCAGGTTGAAAATCGACGCCGATGGCATCGAAGTTTTCTTTGGCTACCGCGATGAAAATATCCGTTTGGGCGTTCTTGGAGCCCAGGAAGTGTATGGACAGCTTTTTGCCGTCTTTCTCGCGGATTCCGTCCGATCCCTTAGCCCAACCGGCGTCATCCAATAACTGATTCGCCTTCTCCGGGTCGTATTCGTAGGTGTTGATCCCGTCTTCCGTGTAAGCCCAAGAAATCGGCGACGATGGAACATTGGCCACCTGGCCGGCTCCCTGATTCGCATCCACGTAGATGCTTTGGCGATCCAGGCCGTAAGTCAGCGCCTGTCTTACTTCCTTCTCCTTCAACTGATCATGTTCGAGATTCAATTGCAGGTAACCGTAAGTGCTAGGCGTGTAAGGAAGAATGTTGACGAAGCCCATACTCTTTAACTTATCGATGTTTTCTGTCGTTGCACTGAAAGAGGCATAGTCTACTTCGCCGGTCTCCAGGTACTGCCAAACGTCGCCTTCGGAAGTCTTGTAAATAAAATGCTCGGTTTTCGGTTTGCCGGCGTAATAATTTTCGTTAGCCACATATCTTACTTCCTGGCCGGGGATAAACTTCTCCAGTACATAAGGGCCGTTGCCCACCGGCTTTTCATGCAATTTCTTGATATAGTCCAACTGGCCGAACTTGTAATCCTTGCCGTAATAAGCTTTGGACAAAATATCCCCGCCAAGAATAACAAGGGCCGTCGCATTCGGCTTTTCCAGCTTAGCCGTGATGGTCAGCGGGTCAACGACGGTAATTCCCGATATACTGTCGGCCTTGCCTTCTTTATAGGCTTCACCGCCTTCAATTTGGAGCGTCGGGAGCTGTCCGTCCCCGTCATAGGCCTTATCGTGCAGTAACGTCCAAGTAAACGCCACGTCATCGGCCGTCAGCGGAGAGCCGTCGCTGAATTTCAAATCTTTGCGCAGACGGAACGTATACGTAAGCTGATCCTCGGAGATCTCCCAGCTTTCCGCAAGCCCCGCAACCGGCAGGCCTTTATCGTCAACAGTTACCAGAGGAGTATATAACAAGGATGAGACATTGCCGTCATATCCGCTTTGATGAAAATAAGGGGTGAACGCTCCGCTCGGATCGGTCAATCCTACGATGATTGTATCCGTACGCTCTTTCGCCACATTCGGCAGCTTCGACAAATCGCTGGCCGTGATCAGTCCACCGGCATCTGCCGGGGTATTGCCGGCGTTTTCGGCCGCAGGCTGATTGCTCTCCGTAGGAGCGGCCTTCTCTCCGCCATTCTGGGCGGCGCCGTTCGTATTGCCGTTTCCGCAAGCGGACAACACCAGAGAACTAATTAATAACACTGCGGTTAGTACTGTGATCCCATTTTTTTTCAATTTCTTCACTCCAGTCTTTTTAATTCACATTAATTCCGATAAGATAACTATGTAATCCACATGACCATTATAGTTCCGTCATTCTGTTCTGTAAATAGAGAACTGTTTTATTTTTCTTTGTATGCAGAATTTATTATTGCAGAATAAAAAAGCCGGTTCCCGCATAACGCAATGCGTTGGAACCAGCCAGACGTATTTAGAACATTCCATTTTATTTTATTCCTGCAAAATATACTCCATCAGCTTAACATGCAAATGCTCCAGCATTTCCGGCCGCAAACTATACTCGGTCAACGTCTCGCCCTCGAAGTGGGCCCGGATAAACCCGCCGTTCCGAAGCTTGGAGATATGATCATGGGTAATCCCTTTGGATAATTTGAGATGGCGGACAATTTCGGTGAAGCTTCTCGGCCCTTGATGCAGATAACGCAAAATTTTCAACCTGCTGTTTTCCCCCAAAGCCCGTATCATATGATATTCATGCAGCGGAAAAGCCGCAGGATTCTCCGGATAGATTCTTGCGGAGTAATGGCAAAGCGTTAATTTACCAAAGTGCGAAATCACATTAATAGGCTGAAAATGATATTGAGGAACCAAGACTAGCCGCTCCAACCCTTCCTTGGGATTAAACACCAGCCCGTTCGTTGTGCGATCGATGAATTCCCCAAGCTCAAGCTTGCCGGAGGCCATCTCGTCCTTCCTCTGCTTCGTTTCCTCTAGCAGCGAGTCAAGGATCGGGGTATCCATCCGCTTAAAGTACTGGTCGTTCCATTGGGAAAGGACAGACAAGGTACGAGTGCGGAACTGTCCCATATCTTTTGGAAACAATTGACTGTACCCGGCAATCAGCTCATACAAGTCACCGGTCGATTTCCCCTCCAACCAAGCGAGAAAATTCTCCACTTCGGATCCGTCCCTGCACAAATAAACTAACAAATAAGTTAATTTCCAATCATTATCGACTTCCATCTCATCCAATATCGATGCAAATTCAGGCGTTAGGCTTCTCCTGGTTTCCTTAACCCATCCGGGGGCAAGAACAATCTTCTTATGCGACTTACGGCAGATATAGGCATGAAGACTGTTCATAAGTTCATATAGAGGTTTAAATTCGATGTCTACGTGGTATTCCAAAAATGCGCACGCCCCTTCCTGAGAACTATTATAACTGCAAACCAAAAAAAACGGCATCACCCTCCGAACATTCGGGAAGAAGGTGAAGCCGTTGCTTTCGGGCATTCCAATGCCGCAAAGGAAGAAACAGGGGTTATTACAGAATATTAACTTACTCGCGGTTTTTTAGTTCTATAATTTGGAAATGAAATGTGGACGATGTCATCCAACAAATCCCCGACACTCATTAGGAGGCTTTTTAGCATGAAAAAGGTATTAAGCTTATTTATTACGGTACTGATGTTAGTTACTATTCAATCCGTCGTAAGTGCGGATGATGCCACCGCGCAATATCCGGGTAGTTTCCTGGATGACAGCACCCGGATGTTTGCCCTTACTCAGGAGAAAACCCTATTTGTGGATACGATCAATCACCAATTGCAGGTCGTGGATCTTAACACGATGCAAAATGGATGGAGCAAGAAGTTCAAAATTATTTATGATTGCGATGTGTTGGCCAACCCTTCAAAAATCGTTGTTCTAACTAGGGAAAATAATAAGCTTCTAAAAATAACATTATCAAGTGAAGGTAATGTTCTGTCTAAGCAACTTCTCTCAAATTTAAAACTGAAAGACAACCAGAAATTGAGTTATTCCCCGGCTCAAAACCAAGTTAAAGAGCAGATTGCCATGTTGGATCAAGATAAAAACAATTTACAAGTTTATCAGTATCCATGGAAAAAGCCCAGCTATACAGCTTCATTCAGCTTACCCGGGGATGCCGGCTACGAAGCAACTTTAATCCATGACATTCAGTTTCAATACCCTTATGTAGTCATTAAGCTTGATGGGTCCAGTCTAATGCAATCACAAAACTTGTATAGAATCATCAACTTGGCGACTCGGGAAAAGAACACGATTCCAATGGAATGGAATGTGAACTCCGGCTTTACGATTGAGGGGAACGAATTAGTCGTAACTACATCAAGCGTGACCGGCAACCCGCTCGGGATCAATACAAATGCCGAACATAATATATATGCCAGATATAACCTGGAAACCCGCTTGCCTAAGATAAAAATTACGCGTAAATTCACAGCAGTCGATTCCAACTGGAAAGCAAGTTATGGCGACAATCATCTTATCGTATTTGATTCAGAACAAAATACACAGTCGTTGCTCGATATAAATGGCGAGTTGCTTCATGAATCACCTATGACGGCTACGGATTTACATAACAGATTCGTAAGTTATCGTGACGGAAAAATAATCTTCTTGGCTCCGACTGAGAACCATGGCGGGAAAATAATGATTACTCATCTAAACCAATAGAACACATTTGGCGCTAAAAATAAAACGGCATCACCCCACCCGAACATTCGGGAAGAAGGTGATGCCGTTTCTTTTCTACGCTGCTTATTTACTTAAGCACCGGTGCGGGAAAATAACCCACGGCGACGGCGTGACGGACCAGCCGCGCGATGTATTCCTGATCCGGCACCTGACAGGACACCGGGGTTCCCTGCAAATATTCCGTCGTTTGCGGGCAGGCGAACCGGTACGGCGAGTCCTTCGCCCCATCGCCTTCGAGTTGGGCCATGGCCAGTTCCATGCCCGTACGGTCCTTCGGCTCCCCGGCATTTAACAGCCAAGCCTCGTAGTCGGCCCAATCGAGCAAATCAATATGATAACCATACTCCCGGAGGTATTCCACCATCTGCGCATAGGATAGTTGAACCGGATTGCAAATATGGAACAGCCGGCCGGCGGTTTCCTCCTGAAGCGCCAGGGTGGCGATTGCCGCCCCCGCATAATTTACCGGGGTCATATCGACCTGCCAGCTAACACTCGGCGCCTTGCCCAACAATATCATCGCCTTCAGCATCCGGTAAAAGGCGTTATTATCGATATTCCGTTGGAAAGACCCGGTCTCCGAGTGACAGGACAAGTTGCCGACACGGTACACCGTGGCCGGAACGCCTTCCTCCTGACAAGTTTTAACGACAAGCCGTTCCGCATCCAACTTACTGTTGGTATAGACATTGTTAGTCGCAACCGTTGGATCGTAGCCTTCCCGGCTGACGAAACGGTCCCACTCCCCGGCAAACGCCAAATCCTCCGGAATGCCGAGCGTGGAAACATAATGGAAGCGGACATTCTTCCCGCGGGCGAATGCCAGCAACCGATCCGTACTCTCCACGTTTACCCGGTTAAAATACTCGGGATCGCCAAAATGCTTCACTTCGGCTCCGCAATGAACAATGGAATCGATTTTGTCGGAAAGCAAGGTCAGAACGCGATCATTCAGGCCCAGATTGGTTCGTTCCAGGTCGCCTTGAACCGCAAACACCCGCCCTTCCATCAGGGAGGTAATCTCCGAACCGAAATAACCGCGCATCACCTTGCTCAGCCGCTGATAGGGGTCTTCCCCTCCCACGGAACGAACTAAACAATAAATAACGGCTTCCGAAGACTGGAGCAACTCGTGCAGCAGCGAAGAACCGAGATAGCCGGTAGCACCGGTGAGCAAAATATGATTTTGCCGGCTTACGGATTTGCTGGCTGCGATGCCGCCGCCGAAGCTGCGCGGATATTCTTCTAAATCAACGATCTCTCCGTTAAGAACGGCAGGGCCTGCATTTTCGGCCAATGCCTCCGCACCCAGTTCGGTTACCCGATCCGCCAGCTTCGCCACCGTCGGATACGCAAAGAAGTCGTTAATCTTCAGCTTAGGAAAGCTCGGTTTCAGCAGCACGAGCGTCTCCAGTATTTTCAGCGAATGGCCGCCGATTTCAAAGAAGTCATCGTGGATTCCGATGGAACTGCGCCGCAGGACTTTTTCCCATGCAGCGGCTATCTCCTTCTGCAGTTTATTTTCCGGCGCCTCGAAATCCGGGTTATCCTCATCGATGACCGGAAGCTCCAATAATCCGAGACGCTTGCGGTCGATTTTGCCCGTCGGCGATACCGGCATGGCGTCCAGGCATACAAAGTAGCCAGGGACCATGTAGGCAGGCACCTTCGTCTTCAAAAAGGACGTAAGCTCTGCCTTGCCGATGGCAACGCCGGTTTTGGACGTATAGAAAGCGGCCAGCATCTTCTCGCCTGCAGCATCCTCCTTAACGATAATCGCCGTATCTCTGATCTGTTCGTGCTTGGCCAAGTTCTCTTCGATTTCACCGATTTCAATACGGTAACCTCTAATTTTGACCTGCAAATCCTTACGGCCCACATACTCGATCCCGTCTTCCTGCAAGCGAACGAGATCCCCGGAGCGGTAATACTTCTTACCTGAAGCCGGATCTACAGGATCCATAACAAATGCCTCATCGGTTTTCTCAGGCTGATTCAAGTACCCTTTAGCCAATCCGACAGAGTGAATCCATAACTCGCCGACCACGTTTAGCGGGCAGAGCTGCTGCTTCTCATTCACGATCAGCACTTCATAGTTGGCAAGAGGCTTGCCGATGCTGACCGTAGTCAGATCCTTCGATACGGGTCCGCCGATCAAATGCGTAGTCGTTGCCACGGTTGCCTCGGTAGGCCCATAGGCGTTTACGATAACCGGCTGATGCGGCAGTTTTTGTTGCAACAGCCTTACCGAAGCCCCCGGCAAGGCCTCCCCTCCAATCACAAAACTCGAGATCCCCTTATATTTATGACCGTCATCCGGACTTAAATAAGATGATAACTGGTTGAAGAAGACGGTCGGCAATATACCGATTCGCGTCGCCCCGGTTTCTTCGATGGCCAAAGTAAATGAATCTACCGAATAGCGCTGTTCATTGGATAACAAATGCAATCTAGCCCCGCAGCAAAGGGCACTGAAAATATCATAGACCGAAGCATCGAAGCTAAACGTGGAGTACTGAAGAATCACATCCCGTTCACTCATCTGCAGCTGATCTACCGTAGCCAGCGCCAGGTTAACGACCCCGGCATGAGGAATTAATACCCCTTTCGGTCTTCCGGTAGTCCCGGACGTATAAATGACATAAGCTATATCCCCGGAAGCGGCGACAATGCCGATTGGATCAGCGGAAATTCCGTTAAGCTGAGTATCCAGACAGAAGATGGACACGTTCTCCGAACCGGCTGACAACAGGTCGGAAAGCTTCGAAGTATACGATTCCTTCGTGATCACGATCCGGGAACGGGTATCCGCGATGATATAACCATTCCTGTCCTCCGGATGCTCCGGGTCAAGCGGTACATAAGCGCCGCCGGCTTTGACTACTCCGAGCATCCCTATGACGGCATCCAAACTGCGTTCCATAAAGATAGATACGAAATCGCCCTTATGAAGTCCGCGTTCCAGCAGCCCCTGGGCAACCTGGTCCGACAAAGCGTTCAGCTCCGCATAAGTCAGCTTTCGCTCTGCGGAAGACAGGGCAACCCGATCTCCGAAACGCTCCACGGTCCGTTGCAACATTTGCGGAATGCTCTCCGGCAGGTCAGGCCAATCCCGGACCGTATCATTGAGCAGTCTATAGGCTTCTTCATCATCTTCCGTAAGAATGGGAATGCTGCCGATAGACATATTACCATCGGTCATAACCGACTTAACGATGCATTCAAAATGGGATGCAAACTTACGGATAGTACTCTCTTTAAACAAGTTTTTGTCATATTGAATAAATACAAGAACTTCGCCGTCTTTTACGATCACTTGCCAATTCAAGCAGCTTGACTTGTAGGCCGAATCCTCCCCAAAAATGGTGTGTACCAGAGGCGATTGGCCGACCAAACGTTCAATTTCGGTCAGCGGCAGAGCGGCAAAATCCAAGGCGTTCGATTTTTCCGTCACCGCCCGGTACAGATCCAGGAACGAAATCTCCGCTTCACAGCGCATCCGTAACGGAAGTAACAATCCTTCGTGATCTTTTACGCCGATAATTTGGTCCTGTTCTCCGCTCATCCGATATAAAAAGGCGAAGTAGCAAGCCATCATCCAGCTATTCAAATCAAATTCTTTGGATATTTTAGAGATAGATTTCTGGTAGACATCCAACCTGTAGGCCGTATACCCCATATCCCGCTCGGAACCCAGCCTTGGAAAGTCTGTATAAATATCAAGGCCGGACAAGGGCGGCTGCAATTCATTCACCCAAAAATCCCTGATAATACGATCCATTAGTAAGGTACCCATTAAAACTCAACTCCCTGCTTCTCTCTCTATAATTTCAAACCTTCAACCACATGCTCCAGCTTTCCGGAGATTTGGTTCAGGCTCTCCGCCGAATTCACGATTTTCCCTGCTGACGAACGCTGCTCCAGTGCGCTGGACTTGATAGACTCCGAGATGTCGGCGTTTCTCTCCGCCAAAACGGCAATCTGTCTGATAGTAGTTGTGATCTGTTCCGTTTCTGCGGCCATTTCTTCGGTCGACGCGGAAACTTCTTGAATCTGGCTCGTGATCTCCTCGGTGGCATCCAAGATGTTATAGAACAGTTCTCCCGTTTCTTTCACGATATCGATGCCTGCCTCGACATTTCTTTGTCCATCGGTAATGGCATTCACGGCAGTCAATGTTTCCTTTTGAATGTAATGAACGAGATCTGCGATTTTCTCCGCCGATTTGCCGGACTCTTCAGCGAGTTTTTTCACCTGGTTGGCCACAACCGCAAATCCCCGACCTTCTTCGCCGGCTCTGGCCGCTTCAATGCTTGCGTTCAGGGACAGCAGATGCGTTTGCGCAGAGATCTGCGTAATGACTTGAACGATCTCCTCGATTTCGCCGGAGCGTTTCTGCAATTGCTCAATCGAAGACACGGAATTCTGTACCGACTGTTGGATCGAATCCATCTGTTTCATCACTTTGCCGATGTTATTTCCGCCCAGTTCGGACTGCTCCTTCATTTGCAGGGAGGCTTCCGATAGCGACGAGGTACTTCCGGCAATCGTCGATACCCCGGAATTGATCTCCTCCAGGGACGTTACGCTCTCCGCAATCGACTTGCTCTGCTGGGACACTTTATCCGAGATCTCTCCAATATGATTGGTAATGTTCGCAGTGGTCTGATGATTTTCCTCCGAAGCCGTGAACAGGACGCGCGCCTGCTCGGCCGATTGGGACGATACGTTCTTGATGGTAGTAACCAGTTCCTTAATATTCGTCACCGTGGAATTAAATTTCTCGTTGACCTTGCCCAGTTCGCTCTGGTTCGTTTTTAACTGCATGCTAAAATCACCCTGGCTAAGCTTCTCCAGCGCGTTCATCAGATCTTTGACGGGAGCGAAGGTCCGTCTCAGCGTAATATATTGGAATGTAAGAATTACCAGTAAAATGATAACCAAAGCTAAAGAAGTATATTTTAACAGATCCTGTTGCCCGCTCAAGATAACGCTGGCGTCAAAGTCCATCCCCATATAGGCAAATACTTCCCCGTTTGCATTCTGAAACGGATAAAGCACAGTCAGCCAGGTACCATAGTCATCCTTGTAAGGCTTAGTAAAGGTGATCTGTTTTGTTTTCAACATTTCCTGGACACCCTTTACATGGAAGGTAGGTTGTCCGAGCATATCTCCCAAATGGAGGCCTTCCCCATCGAACATATCCAAAACTGCCGTCGGGAATGCAATCATCTGCGTGCTATTATCCGTAACTTTCGAACCGAAAATATAGCCTTGCGCCACATCAGGGTGCGTTGCGGATAAATCGTCGAACACTTTCGTCAGTTTTTGCTGAACCGGGGAATTGCGGTCCGTACTCTTCATCGCCTCGGCGGCTTCAGCTGGCGTAACCTTGGTGCTCCAGGCTTCCATTACTTTCTGGGAATCCGATTCCAATTGATTGGTCAAAACCCCGCCCTGTATGTAATAGCTGGACGCGATCAGAATCACGCCGGTCATCAGGATGGAGGCACTGGTCAAAATCATATTCTTCGTTACAATACTCCAGCGGCGGAATCCGCCTAATCTTTGTGCCAACTTCATTTCCTAAGTCTCCTCTTTCCGTCTGTTAATATGAATAGGATGTATGTTTGGTATAGTCAACAAGTTCTGATGCTCTACCCCTTTCCGTAAAAATTAAGATTTGCCCGATTTTTGGGCAAAAAAAAGATAACCTAAAGTAAAGTAGAGATACTATAGGTTACCGTTTTTTTAGGCAACTGGCTGACATTTCCCGTAATAGGAATTAGTCCCTATAGCTTTGCGTCACTGCCTTTCGGCAGTTTTGCCAAAATTATATTTAAAATTTGAGAAATAGTGCCATATTTGGTGTATTTCAAGAATGACAGGGTATATTTTACTACAAACTTCAAAACATTCCCATGTAAAAACAACCAATATTTTGTCCAAATTATGACTAACGTCCTGATTTTTATAATTTGGCAACGCCCAATTCCTAGCTGACCGTCCGAGGTCGTTCCAGAGGAGTAATCCCCGGGATATGCAGCGTCGACCACTGCGGCAGGAAATGATCTACTTTTGCGACGGCGACCGTCATATCGTCCTGGATCACATTTTTCTGATACCGAATGACCGACTCAAGCAAACAGTCGGCAATTTCCTGAGGATCCTCCGAATCAATCTCCTGAATTAGCCGTTTGATCCACAGCTCCTTGTTTACTGCATATCCGGGTGCATCATAAATGCCGTCCGTCATCATGATTAGCGTATCGCCCGGGTATAATTGCACCGTGACCAAGTCGATTTCGATATCCTGAATGATCCCGATCGGCAAATTGCTGGCCGACACCTGAATGACTTCCTGGCCCCGTTTGATAAAGCTGGGAGAGGAGCCGATTTTCAAAAACGTGGTCCGGGCCGAGTATTCGTCAATCAGCGCCATATCTACGGTTGCGTAGATCTCATCCGGCGAACGCAGCATCAAAATCGAGTTCACCGACTTGATCGCCAGCGTCTCGTCCATGCCCGATTGCAGCAGCTGTTCCAAAATATTCAGCGCGGTGCTGCTCTCCAATCGGGCACGCTCCCCGTTGCCCATGCCATCGCTAATGGCCACCGCATACGTTCCGTTTCCCAGTTCCATGGCGCTGAAGCTGTCTCCCGACAGGAGGTCCCCTCCCTTGGCCGTTCCTGCTACTCCAGTCATAATCACATAAGTTTTAGCCGACCCAAAGGTCACTGTGGCCAGACCGTCGCGTCCCGCCGGCAACGAATCGCTGATCACCGCGATATGTTCGCCAAGGATGTCGGACAACAGCGGAGCGATAATTTTTCGACACTCATCGAAACCGCGGGTATAGGCATGAACGACTTCGATCTCCACGTTACCATGATCCAGATTGACGATATCGATGCTATGAATGGACAGCCCCATTTTTTCCAAAGCCTCACGAATCTGTTCTTCCTGCTTATACATGGCTTGTCCTTCGCGTTGAATCTCTTTCGCCAGATCCTCCATCACCTGCGACACCCCTGACAGTTGCTCCGCTACCAGCAGCCGGCTGTCGTATATTTGCCGTTTCCAGTGCATATCATGTTGATAGAGGTTGTATTCGTGCTTCATGACCGACAGGACCTGGTCGGTTTTCGCGCATATTTTGTTCCACTTGGCCGGCAGTTCTTCCTTGGACAGATCCGGGTTCTCTTCCACGGCCGTCATCATTTCAGTCATATATTTATAGGTCTGATAAAATTTCCCGTCCCAGCACGCATTCCGGCGGAAACAGGTCGAACAAGCGCCGGAGGTGACCGCATTCATGAAATGGTCCACTTCTTCACTCCGCTTGGCAATCTCCCCGGAACTGGCGATTTGGCCGAAACTGCGGGACAACTGTTTGAAGACCTGAGAAAATTGCGATACCCGGCCTGCGGTCACTTCGCGCATGCGTTTGGCGTATTCATGCTGCGTTTTGGTGTGATCCTGAGTGCCTGGGACATATTTGGCAATAGCGGAGACGACACTGCCCGGCGTCAATAAAAAGAGCAATACGGCAACGCAGCTTTCCCATGTCGATGACATTACTTCGGCGGAGCCTGTCAAGTAGATGGAAAGGATGGATGATCCGAGCAGCATTCCAAAGCCGACGGCCCATTTCCTTCCTTCCCGCAGCATTCCTGCCAGCATGCCCGAAAAGGCGAGCAGGCTCATTTGATAGAGCGCCGAGGTGTCGGCCAAGCTCAGGATCAGGCCGGTTACGACACCGACCGAAGCGCCGAGCGTTGCTCCCCCGACTAGAGCAAACAGAAGAATTAAATATCTCGTTAAAATATGTTCGATCGATAATCCGGAAATTTCCCAGCCGACCGAACCGGTCATGACCGAAGCAAGCAATATAACGAGACAGACGATTTCCTCGGTGCGCAGCTGATAATTCCGTTTCCGGTAAGTAAAGACCGGGACGGCTTGAATAAATACCAACGTCAGCACAAAACTCAGCACCGCATCCATAACGGTCATTACAAAAACATACCAGGTAAGCGACGGACCGATCACAGCCGCGAAAAGCAAGGCCAGAAAGGTACTCGTAAAAACCATTAGCGGCGCATAAGATACATCGGCGCGCTCGAACGATTCCAATCCCTTATGAATGAGGAAGAAAATGGTCAACTCCGCCGCAATCACGGCAGCGTGATGGCCGGAAATAAACATGGCCCCGGCAACCATAACCGCTCCCGTCACCACGGCGATATCACGCCGCATAAACATCATGACCGCAAAAAAAGCGGCCGCAAAAGGAGAAAGCTCGTCCAGAATAGTCGCCTTGCCGAGCAAAAAACTCATCAACAGGAACAAGCCTGTCCACTTGCTCGCCGCAAATAATCTGCTGACGTTGATAACGACCGGGAGCTCCCTCCATCCATTCCATCGAAATCTCTTAATCTGCCCCTTCGCCTTCTTCATCCCTGGGAATGGGATCACGTTCCACTTCTCCATTACCTGGCACCGCCTTTTCCATTTTTGTAAGGTATGTCCCATTATAGGAGCGGGTGGGCGGAAAGTTTGTCATATACCGGAGCCTGGGATAAAGAATTTTCCGACAAATTGAGAGCGCCTTACGAAACATCACGAACACAGGTCTCCCATGAGAATAAGACTCCCTATGCGTGCTTATGTTCGTACAAAACCGAGCAATACAAGTAAACATTTTCTGCCAATTCATCCAAAGTTGGGCGTAGATTGCGTAATAACCTGTCGCCTGAAGTGCTCAGACGACAAAAAAAGAATTTGCGGGGAAAATGTCCGCGAAAAACAAAAAACCGCAGGCAATAGGTTGCCTACGGTGGGTTTCATTATAAAATTAGGAAATTACATGCGTTTGGCTCCGCGTCCTCCGCGTTTGCCTTCCGTGTTCTTCTTCAACGAAGAAATGCGCTCTTCACTGTCCTTAAGGAAACGGGAAACTTTATCTTCAAATGAAGCTTTGTTCGGTTGCGGCTTAAAAGGACGTCCTCCCCGATCCCGGTTAAATCCGCCGCCAGGACGATCTCCGTCTCTACCTCCAGGACGATCGCTGCGTGGTGCGCGAGGCGGTCTTGTAGCCTCTACCGGTTTATCAACGGCTTGCTTAATGGAAAGTCCGATCTTGCCGTCCTTGTCGACATTGATTACTTTAACGGTAACCATATCGCCGATCTTCAGATGATCATTGACATCTTTAACATAATTGTCTGCGATCTCCGAGATGTGAACGAGACCCGTGACACCTCCTGACAGATCCACAAATGCTCCGAAATGCGTGATGCCTGTCACTTTTCCTTCTAACTTGGTGCCCACTTCAATTGACATAAAATAAAATGATCCTCCCTTAAAAATATACAGCCAGGCCTCGAAAACATGACTGCGGTGATTTGATTATACATAATGAGCCAAACAAGGTCAACAGCCGTATATCCCGCATGGGGTCAGTCATTTGCGGGTTCGGACTCCGATACGTGCACCGGAATTTCACCCGGTTTGTAAAGTCCGTATTTCTTCATGGCAATTTGACCGATATATTCAGGATCTTTAAGACGGTTCAATTCATATTTTAATTGGTTTAGAGTCTGCTCCGTTTGCTCCTTGGAAGCTTGCCGTTCCGCCAGTTGATGGGACTTAGCCCCGATCTCTCCGGATTGGGCGATGTAGGTATAACCTGCCCAGCCAACAAATAATACCATAAAGCTCATCCATAACCGAAGCCGTCGGCGTGCCCCGACCGATTTCGCGGCAGGCTGTTGATTCTTATTCGATTTTGCCGTTCCATCGCGCATCGAGACACCTCCCGTCCATTATTCTTTATTGAACCAGACTTTCCACAATCTTGCGAAATAATTCCATACAGGGCGAAGCCTGTCCGGTAAACGCAGAGACTTCCAAATAGGTCTTGTGACCCAGATCAGAAGTTTCCAAATCGGGGACAGTGTAACCCTCCCCATAAAAAATACTACGATCCAGACAAATCCCAGCAGCATTCGTATGCTTTTTAACAGCCATTTCAGCGGTGCAAGCACCACAAGTTGCAATATTCTAATGGTTATTCTGTAAATCTTTTGAACTACCTTAATTAAATTTACCACAAAACGCTCGGTTATAACACTGAGAAACAAAAAATGAATCCAAACGCCTATAAATAACCCGAGAAAGACATAAAACCGGAGTTCTCCCTGGTTGACCCGGTATAAAGTGCGGAACACGAAGAGCGAAGCGGCAATCCAGTACAGCACGTCCAGAATATGTACACTCCAGCGGGGAAACCGGAGCTGTCCCGATACGACACGGTAGCTGTCAAAGGCGATCCCCAGGATTCCCCCGCATGCGAACATCCACAGAAGAGTCACCCATTGCAAATGTAAATTCATCGGAACAGCTTTCCAAGCAGACCTTTACCGGAAGAGTGCGAACCCGGATCCAAATAAGACAAGGAATTCACGAGGCCCTCAATACTGACAAGTCCCTGCTCCAAATTGAGATTTTTGATATGTAAATTTTGGCCCCGGATCGTTAAATGCCCCAGTTCCGTCTGCAGCAGAAATTCCTCGTTGTCAAAGCTCTCCACGTTCAGGACACCCGAGATCTCCAACAGCTTTCTTTGCATCAAGTGCAGCTCCTGACGTTTCCCTTTTACTTGGTCGACCATGGCATGTACCCCTCCTTCTTACAACTAGCTTATGGAAGGCACATTCCCTTTAGAACCGAACTGCGCGTGAAAACGAAATAACTTCGTTCCAGTGATCAATTTTACTGTAGCGGAAACCGCATTCTTTTACCATAAAGGAAATACATTCCAATTACAGGATAGGGGCGCATCCTTTATGAGCAAAGGAAACGCATTGCATTCCGACCGGCAACAAAGCTACCGTATCGAAACCGACCCTTTAGGAGAAAAGGAAGTCCCCTCGGATGCTTATTACGGTATTCATACGACCCGGGCCTTGGAAAACTTCCCCGTTAGCGAAAGGGCCGCCAACCGCCACCTGTTCTCCTCCATTGTTATTATCAAGAAAGCCGCAGCGATGACGACCGGCAAGCTATCCCTGATTCCCGCGCCTGTCTCCCGGGCCATTGTTCTTGCATGTGACGAAATCATCGGCGGAGCCTTGCAGGACCAATTCGTTGTCGACGCGCTGCAAGGCGGTGCTGGCACCTCCACCCATATGAACGTAAACGAAGTGATTGCCAATAGGGCGATCGAATTATTGGGCGGGCAAAAAGGGGATTACTCCCTCGTCCATCCTCTGGACCACGTGAATTGCTGCCAATCCACGAATGATGTGTATCCTACCGCGCTGCGAATTGCCGCAATCTCATTGCTCCGGCCGCTAAGCGAAGCTTTTGCCGCTCTGCAGGAGGCGCTGCAGCGTAAAGAGCAGGAATATGCGGATATCTTGAAGCTCGGCCGAACGCAACTGATGGACGCCCTGCCTATGATGGCCGGGCAGGAGTTCGGCGCCTACGCCAAAGCCGTAGCCCGCGATCGTTGGCGGCTCTACAAGGCGGAAGAACGGTTGCGCGAGATCCATCTGGGCGGCACCGCGATCGGAACGGGGTTAGGAGCTCCCCGGGCCTATATTTACCAGGTGACGGAAGTGCTGCGGGATTTGACCGGTATGGGCTTATGCCGCAGCGAATTTCCGATCGACCCGACGCAAAATATGGATGTCTTCGTCGAAGTCTCCGGGCTGTTAAAGGCAGCGGCCGTAAACCTGCTCAAGATTGCTAACGATCTGCGGCTGCTGGCATCCGGTCCGGCCGGAGGCCTCGGCGAATACCGGCTGCCTCCCGTGCAGGCCGGCTCGTCGGTGATGGCGGGAAAGGTCAATCCGGTCATGGCCGAAATGACCGGACTCGTCGCCATGCGGGTTATCGCCAACGACTCCGCGATTACATGGGCCGCCGCAAGCGGACAGCTTGAGTTAAATGCGTTTTCTCCGCTGATCGCCGAGTCCCTGCTCGAATCCTTGGATATCCTTACTCGGGCCGTACAACTCTTCGAACAGCGCTGCATCCGCGGCATAACGGTAAACAATGAGCAGTGCGAGAAGCATTTGCAACAGTCCACCGTGCTGGCTACGGCGCTTGTCCCGCATCTGGGCTATGAACTGGCTTCGGAAATTGCCAAAACAGCTCAAAACGAGGGCAAAACGGTCGAAGCCATCGTCCTGGAACGCGGTCTGCTAACCGCCGAGCAGGTTCGCGGCATCTTGAGCCCGCTCCAAATCACCAAGCCGGGGATTCCCGGCAAATAAGGAGGAAGCCGCATATGAGCACATCCGCCACGCCGCGCGGCGAACGAATTCATATCGCGATTTACGGCCGGAGCAATGTGGGGAAATCGAGTGTCATCAACGCCCTGACGGGACAGGAGCTTGCCGTGGTTTCCCCGGTAAAGGGGACGACGACCGATCCGGTATACAAAGCAATGGAGCTGCTGCCGCTAGGTCCAGTCATCCTGATCGACACGGCCGGACTGGACGACGAGGGATTACTTGGCGAGCAGCGCATGCAAAAAACCCGGGAGATCCTAGGACGCACCGACCTGGCTCTGCTGGTCGCCGATGCCGGGGTGGGGGCGGACGCTTTTTACGTAGAGCTGCTTGCCGAACTTAGATCCAAGGGCATTCCTGTCATCAGCGTGATCAACAAAAGCGATACGGTAGAGGATATCCAAGGAGTCCAAAACGGGATCGAAGCAACGTACGGAGTTAAGTCCGTTCCTTTCAATGCGTTGTCGGGGGCCGGGGTGGCCGAGCTGAAACAAGCCATCATCGACGCCCTCCCTCATGATAACGAACGATTCCGCATCCTCGGCGATCTCATATCGCCCGGAGACTTTGTCGTCATGGTCGTTCCGATCGATAAGGCAGCGCCCAAAGGCAGGCTGATTCTGCCTCAGCAACAGTGCATCCGAGATGTGCTGGAGAGCGATGCCATCGCGATCGTGACCAAGGAACATGAACTAAAGGAAACCCTGAACCATCTGGGACGCAAACCGCGGCTCGTGATTACGGACTCCCAGGCTTTCCTCAAAGTAGCCGCCGACACCCCGAAGGAGGTTCCGCTCACTTCCTTCTCAATCCTGTTTGCCCGTCACAAAGGGGAGCTGAACGAACTCGTGAAGGGGGCCCGCACCATCGAAAATTTGCAGGACGGGGATTCTGTATTAATCGCCGAAGCCTGTACGCACCACCAGCAATCCGACGATATCGGCACGGTCAAAATCCCGCGCTGGCTAAGGCAGATAACGGGAAAGCAGCTTCATATCGAGCATGCCGCCGGATACAGTTATCCTCCGGATTTGAGCCGCTACGCTCTGATCGTCCACTGCGGAGCTTGCATGCTTAACCGAAAGGCCATGCTGCATCGCATCCAACAATCCAAGGCGGCCGAGGTGCCGATCGTCAACTACGGCGTTCTGATCGCATATGTGCACGGCATCTTCCCTCGCGCGATAGAGTTATTCCCATCGGCCATCATGGCATGGGAGGAGTCGGCGGAATCTCCCGTTTAACCAAGAAACCGTCCGGGGACGAATATCTTCATC
This sequence comes from Fontibacillus forbon, assembly GCF_046559655.1. Taxonomy (NCBI): domain Bacteria; kingdom Bacillati; phylum Bacillota; class Bacilli; order Caryophanales; family Paenibacillaceae; genus Fontibacillus; species Fontibacillus forbon. The sequence goes on from NZ_JBKGFV010000008.1 coordinate 44,794, forward strand.
CCTGGACGGTTTTTCTTTGAATCAAATAATAAGGGGTGTTCTTCATAGCCGGCGGATGGGTTAGAATCTTAAGTCGCGCTCCCCGGCTTCGATCCGTGCCAGCCGGTCCAGCGTAACCTTCCGCGCCGCGGCCTTCGGAATCCGATCGAGATTTTTTTCAATCACGGCCCGGCCGATATCCCTGGCCTCTTCGTCGCCATAGTCCAGCAGATATTCCTGCAAGGTCAGCAGCGAATTTGGATGGCAGACGTTGTGGATCTGGCCCGATTTGGCCAGGCGCATGAACCTGTCGCCGGTTCTGCCCTCGCGGTAACACGCCGTACAGTAGCTAGGAATATAGCCGTCCCGGCACAGCGCCTTGATCATCTCCAATGGAGAACGCTGATCCCCCACCTCGAATTGCGGAGTGTCCCCTGCCGTACCCTTCTCCTCGTACGTGTTCATATACCCGCCGACTCCGGTGCATGAGCCCGCGCTGATCTGCGAGATGCCGAGCTTAATGACTTCATCGCGGAATTCCGTATCCTCGCGGGTAGACAGAATCATCCCGGCGTAAGGGACGGAAAGGCGCAGCACGGCTACGATTTTTTTGAATTCGCCATCACTCACAAGATGGGGGAAACGTTCCAGATCGACCCCTTCCGCCGCCCTTAGGCGGGGCACAGAGACGGTATGCGGCCCGCATCCGAACGTCTCCTCCAAATGATTGGCATGAAGCAGCATGGCGATGGTTTCGTATTTATGCTCATACAAGCCGTATAGGACACCGACGCCCACATCATCGATGCCGGCCCGCATCGCCCGGTCCATCGCCGTCGTATGCCAATCGTAATCGCCCTTAGGCCCTTGAGCATGAAGCTTGCGGTAAGTGGGGCGATGATAGGTTTCCTGAAACAGGATGTACGTTCCGATTCCGACCTCGCCCAGCTTGCGGTAATTTTCCTCGGTAGTCGCGGCAATATTGACGTTGATCCGTCGGATGCTGCCATTGTCCACCTTGACCGAATAGATCGTCTCCATGCATTCGAGAATGTACTCGATCGAACAGTTGAGCGGGTCCTCTCCGGCTTCCAGAGCAAGGCGCTTGTGTCCCAGCCGCTGGAGCACTTCCACCTCCCGGATCAGCTCCTCCCGATTCAAACGCCGTCGGTGCAGCTCGCTGTTCGAGTGCTTGTATCCGCAGTACTCGCAGTTATTCACGCAATAGTTGCTGACATATAGGGGAGCGAACAGAACGATCCGGTTCCCGTAAATCCGCTCCTTCACTTCGCGGGCCGCGGTAAAGATTTCATCCAGGATTTGCTCCTCGTCCACATGGAGCAGCACGGCGGCTTCCATCGGGCTTAAACCTTTGGATGATCTCGCCTTCTCCAGAATGCACCGGACCAGATCCGGATCGCGGGCCGCCGAGTCGCCGAAAGCAAGACATGCCTCGATCTCTTCCTCCCGTATAAATTCGGCAAGTTCCTCGTGAGGTGCTGCTTTGCTCATCCCAATCCCTCCTGCTGATTAATAGAGTGAACCCGCAATTTATAGAGCGTGGCTCCCGTTAATAACGGGAGCGCACTTTGTAATGCGTATGCAGATAAGTGTGGCTCTTGGAACTGTTCGGCCGCTCCAGGAACTCCGAATAAACCCGAAGGATGTGCGGATTGCGGTGCGATTTGCGGATCGGCGACGCCTCGTCCTCGTCATAGATCGCCTTTGCCCGCTCGGCCTTTACATTGACCTTGCCCCTAAGATCGGCCTGAAGCAGTGGTTGGCCGCCGCCGCAGATACATCCGCCCGGGCAGGCCATGACCTCGATGAACTCGTAGTTCCGCTCGCCTTTGGCGATCATGTTCATGAGTTTTCTGGCGTTACCAAGGCCGTGTACGACGGCGGTGCGGACCATTTTCCCGTTAGGCAGCATAACCGCCGTTTCCTTGATCCCCTCCATGCCGCGCACGGCGGTATACTCCACGGTATCCAGCTCCTCTCCGGCAACCAGCTCAAACACCGTCCGCAAGGCGGCCTCAGCCACTCCGCCCGTTGCCCCAAAGATGACGCCGGCCCCGGACGCCTCACCAAACGGATTGTCGAAATCCTCCCCGCGCAAGCGAGCGAAGTCGATTCCCGCTTCTTTGATCATCCACGCCAGCTCCCGGGTCGTCAGGACATAGTCCACATCCTGCCGTTCCGCGTGGGACAATTCTTCACGCTGCCCTTCATATTTCTTCGCGGTACAAGGCATGATCGAAACGACCACGATCCGCTCGGGATCGATGTCCATCATCTGTGCAAAATAACTCTTGATGAGCGCCCCCTCCATCTCATGAGGGGATTTGCAGCTGGAGAGATTATCCATCATATCCGGGAAAAAATGCTCGACGAACTTCACCCAACCCGGACAACAGGAGGTCATGAGCGGCAGCCGTTCGCCGGTTTCCAACCGGTGCAGCAGCTCGCTGCCTTCCTCCATGATGGTCAGGTCGGCTCCGAAATCCGTGTCGAACACCTTGTCGAACCCGATCCGCCGGAGCGCGGCGACCATTTTGCCGGTCACCCGGGTGCCGACCGGCATGCCGAACTCTTCGCCAAGCGCGACCCGTACCGCCGGAGCGGCCTGAACCACGACGAACTTGTTAGGATCGGCGATGGCCTGCCAGACATCGTTCATATTTTCCCGCTCTTGCAGTGCACCAACCGGACAAGCCATAATGCACTGGCCGCAGTTTACGCAAACGCTTTCGCCAATCGATTTGCCCATCGCCGGGCCGATGGTCGTGTCAAAGCCGCGATTCATGAACCCGATGGCCCCGACGGACTGCAAATTGCATACCGCTACGCACCGTCCGCAAAGAATGCACTTTGATGTATCCCTCATAATGGAAGGGGAAGAAAAATCGACGTGGCTGTGCGATTTTTTCCCCGTATAACGTACGTGGCGAACGCCGACCTGCTTGGAGACATCCTGCAGCTCGCAAGTGCCGCTCCGCGAACAGGAAGGGCACTCTTGATTATGATCCGACAGGATCAGCTCCACCGTGGTCTTCCGCGCATCCCGCACCTTCTGGGTATTGGTCCGGATTTGCATGCCTTCTTCCGCCGCCAAGGTACAAGATGCAATCAGCCGGGGACCCGACTCTACCAGACATACACGGCAGCTGGACGAATGACTGACCCCCTGCATGTGGCAAAGGGTGGGAATGTACACGCCCAGCTCGCGGGCAGCCTGGAGAACCGTCGTTCCTTGGGGCACTTCCGTTTCGATATTGTCGATCCATAATTTTACGGTATCCATCTTGATCTCCTCACACCTTTAGCTTTTATAGATGGCGGCAAATTTACAGCTGTCGAAGCAAATCCCGCATTTAATGCACAGTTCCGGATCGATGAGATACGGCTCCTTGATCTTGCCCGTAATGGCGTTTACCGGACATTTGCGCGCGCATAGCCCGCAGCCTCTGCACTTCTCGGCCCGGATTACGAACGTGATCAGGGAGCGGCAAACGCCGGACGGGCATTTTTTGTCGACCACATGCGCCACATACTCATCCCGGAAATATTTGAGCGTGGACAGCACCGGATTCGGAGCGGTTTGCCCCAAACCGCAAAGGGAGGCCGCTTTGATCTGCACGGACAATTCATCCAGCACGTCAAGATCTTCCATCGTCCCTTTGCCTTCCGTAATTCGCTCCAGAATTTCGAGCAGCCGCTTGGTGCCGATCCGGCAAGGAACGCATTTGCCGCAGGACTCGTCGCGCGTAAAATCAAGATAATAGCGGGCTACGTCGACCATGCAGGTCTCCTCATCCATCACCAGCATGCCGCCCGAGCCCATCATCGAACCGAGGCTGAGCAAGGTATCATAATCGATCTTGCGATCCAGATGCTCGCTGGTAAGGCAGCCGCCGGACGGTCCTCCCGTCTGCACCGCCTTGAAGGCCTTGCCGCCGGGAATCCCGCCGCCGATCTCAAAAATCACCTCGCGCAGCGTGATCCCCATGGGCACCTCCACCAGCCCGGTGTTAACCACTTTGCCGCCAAGCGCAAACACCTTGGTCCCTTTGCTCTTGTCCGTGCCGATACCGGCATACCACGCGGACCCTTTGAGCATCACCTGCGGGATGTTGGCCAGCGTCTCCACGTTGTTAATGACCGTCGGCTTCTCCCACAGACCGCTGACCGCCGGAAACGGCGGCTTCGGATTCGGCATTCCCCGTTTGCCTTCCACCGAATTCATCAGCGCGGTTTCTTCCCCGCACACGAAAGCGCCGGCCCCGAGACGCAAGCTGACATCAAAAGAAAAGTCCGTGCCGAACAGGTTGGCTCCGAGCAAACCATACTCCCGCGCCTGCTTGATGGCGAGTTGAATCCGCCTTACCGCAATCGGATATTCGGCCCGCACATAAATGAAGCCTTGGTCCGCTCCGATCGCATAACCGGCAATCGCCATGCCCTCCAGCACCGAATGCGGGTCGCCTTCCAGAATGGAACGGTCCATAAATGCGCCGGGATCGCCTTCATCGGCGTTGCAGATTATATATTTTTGCGGATTGTTCTGTTTGCCCGCGGTTTCCCATTTTACCCCGGTCGGAAAGCCCCCGCCTCCCCGGCCCCGGAGCCCCGCCTCTTTCACCGTGCGGATGACTTCGCCCGGCTCCATCGTGGTTAACACCTTATGCAGCCCTTTGTATCCGCTCATGGCGATATACTCGTCGATCTCCTCCGGATCGATTGTTCCGCAGTTTCGGAGGGCAATCCGCATCTGCTTGCGGAAAAAATCAACCTGTTGCAGCGGCAAAATCTCCCCGTCCTCGATAGAAGCCTCATAAACCAGCCGCTCTACAATCTGCCCCTTCAATAAATGATCCTCGACGATTTCCGCTACATCCTCTACGGTGACACGGCTATAAAAGACCTCTTCCGGGTAAACGATGACCACGGGCCCCAATTCGCAAAGTCCAAAACAGCCGGTGCGCACGATGTCGATCTGATCTTCAATCCCCTGACTGGCTACTTCCTGTTGAAAAGCATCCACGATGATCATCGAATCCGATGAAACGCAGCCCGTACCGCCGCAAATCATGACGGACCGCTGAGCAACGCCGACGGTATCTTCCTCCACCTTGCCGAGCTGCCGCCTGACAAGCCGGCTTAACGCCGCAGTGCGGATGCTTTCCAGATCAACCAATGTTTTCATGTCGTTTCCTCCTTAATGCGTATGGGCGGGCGTACGCATCGATTTCAGGATCTTCGGAATTTCGTTCGGCGTTAAGCGGCCATACACTTTCTCGCCGATCGTCATGACCGGAGCGAGGCCGCAAGCCCCGAGACAGCGGGTCGCATCCAACGTGAATTTGCCGTCAGGCGTCGTGCCCTGCACCGGAATTTCAAGCTCTTGGGCCAGCCGGTCCAGAACAGCCTGCGCCCCCTTGATATAACAGGCGGTACCCATGCAAACGCGGATCACATACTCTCCTTTCGGTTCCAGCGAGAAAAAAGAGTAAAACGTCGCCACCCCGTAAATTTCCGCCATCGGCAACTCCAATTCTTCGGATACGATTTGGAGCGCTTCCTCCGGTAAATAACCGAATATATCCTGGATTTCATGCAGAACGGGAATCAGTGCCCCCTGAAGCATCCGAAACTGGGCGATGGCCTCCCGGACCTGATCCAGCCGTTCCTTGTTCACCTTTCCCTGACCGCAGCAAGTATCCTCCATGGATGAAATTCTCCCCTTTCAAAAATCCCTGATTCCCTTACAGGAGCGGGGATTCATGCTTCAGCTTGAGACGTTCCCAGCGCTTGTCGATCTCTTCCTCGAAAGCGCCCAGCAGTTCTTCATCGGCAAGCATGTGCTTCGTCTTGCCCATCATCTCCAGCCACTCCGCCACCGGGATCCGGTTGTTCTTTGCCTCCGGGTCGTACGTAATCGTGGTTACGCCATGCTCCACCTCATACAGCGGGAAGAAGCACGAGTCTACCGCCGCTTTCAGGATGGTACCGCCCAGGTGATCTTCGGAGCGCCAGTTCAGCGGACAGGTGCTCAGCACCTTGCCGTAAACCAGGCCCTCATTCTGCGCGTACCACTGCGCCTTTGCGGCCTTCATGATCAGATCCTGCGGCATGGACTCCACCGCCGTAAACACATACGGAATGTTCGTTGCCGCCATGATTTGCGGCGTATCCTTATGGTGGAACGCCTTCCCCTTCTGCTTCTTGCCTACGCCGGAGGTACTCGTCTGATGCCCGAGCGGCGTGGAATAGGACAGTTGGGAGCCGGTGTTCATATATCCCTCGTTGTCGTACTCCAAAATAATCATCCGATGGTTGCGCAGAGCCGCCCCGATGGACGGGCCCATCCCGATATCCATACCGCCGTCGCCTGTCACCATAATGAAGGTCACATCATCGGACACCTGTATTTCGCCGCGCCGTTTCCGCTCCCAAAAGGCTTCAACCATTCCCGACACCGTCGCCGCTCCGTTTTGGAACAGATTGTGTACGAAAGTTTGCTTATGAGAGGTGTACGGATAACCGGCGGTAACGACATAAGCGCAGCCGGTTTGCACGAGGGTAACGACATCCCCCTCGATCCCTTTATAGAACAGTTCCAGGGAAGAGATGGCGCTGCAGCCCGGGCAGGCGCCGTGCCCCGGAGCCAGCCGTTTCGGCTTGACCGTGAGGCTGCGCAACGGCGGCAGCTTCACCTTGAGCTTGCCCGTCGCCTCGTTCGGCGTGATCTGGATCAGACCGCTCTTATAGGCATCGCCATGGCGCGGAGTCAACACCGGCTGCAGCCGTTTGTCTTCATCCCCCGGCACCTGGCCGTAATAGTCAAAGGGCACCTCGGCATGACCTTTTTCTACGGCCTCCAAGGCCAAGCGGAAGAAAGCTTCCGCATCATCCGGATAAAAATCCTTGCCTCCCAGCCCAAACACCCGGGAGAGCACGATTGTGGAATTATCCGGGTCCAGCTTCAGCGCGGAACGCACCTCATGCGTCATATTGGCGCCCTGTCCGCCGTAAGAGTCGGCCCGCTCGCCGACAAGCAGCGCCTTGACGCCGCGCAGCGCATTCCGCAGCTCTTCAGCCGGGAACGGCCGGATAATATTCGGCCGGACAAGCCCCGCTTTAATCCCTTCCGCGCGCAGCTTGTCGACGGTATCCTTGGCCGATTCCGCCGCCGAATTCAAGAGGAACAGCGCGACTTCGGCATCGTCCATGCAGTACAGCTCCAACGTTTCATAGCTGCGTCCGGAAAATTGCTCATATTGGCTGGCAATCTGCTTATACACCCCGGCCGCCTGCTCCTGGGCAAGGTGCAGCTGGTAATGGTTATTCAGCAGATCGTCGCCGTTCATATGGGCGCCGATCGTAATGGGATTGGCCGGATCGGCCACATTATCGAATCCCGCCGGCGGCAGCTCTCCAACGAAGGCGCGAACGCTCCGGCCGTCCTGGAAATAATGGAGCTTCCGTTTTTGATGGGAGGTAAAAAAACCGTCGTAAGCGACGATGACCGGCAACCGCACATCCGCATGCTCAGACAGTTTGAGCGCGATAATGTTCATGTCATACACCGCCTGCGGCGTGCTGGCCGTCAAAATGAGCCAACCCGTGTTCAGCGCATAATACAAATCGGAGTGGTCTCCGCGGATATCCAGCGGGCCGCTGATGGCGCGCGTCACCAGGTTTAACACCATCGGGAACCGGGTGCCCGATTGTACGGGAATCTGTTCCAGCATGTACATAAATCCGTTGGCGCTCGTCGCATTGACCACCCGGGCTCCGCTGAGCGCCGCCCCGTAACAAATGCCGGCCGAGCCGTGCTCGCCGTCCGCGGCGATCAGTTGGATATCATGAAGGCCCTGCGCCTTCTTCTGATCGAGAATTTGGGCGATTTCCGTCGACGGCGTGATCGGAAAATAACCCATCACATGATAATTGATTTGCATCGCGGCCATCGCCGCGGCTTCGTTCCCCGATTCAAACGCAACTGTTTGTTCCGGCGTCGTTAATGCCGTTACTGCTTCTTCCATGATCGACATAGGAAAAGTCCTCCTTACGCTTTAGCTTTAATTAAAAACATGCGCTACACGATGGCTGTCGGCGTATCCGGCCTCTTCCCGGAGGGGAGCCAGCGACCCGGTCGGGCATACTTCCACACATTTCAGGCAGCCTTTGCAATATTGATAATCGATTCCCTGTAAAAACATCTGCATTCTCCCGCGCTTATCCTCCGCGGATTCCCATACGAAGCATAGGTCGGGGCAGGCTGCATCGCAGTTGGCACAATGAATGCAGGATTCCAGATCCAACTCGGGCACATAGCCCTGACGGGAGCCGCTTAAATCTTTAAGCAAGCTGTTTCCTTGGGTCCGGATAATTCCGCCCATCTCCTGCGTCTCGTAGCCAAGTTGCGGTTGTTGCCGTATAAAGGATAGCGCAGCCGCTTCGGCGGGAGATTCCACGGTTTCAAATTGCACCTCGTCATAGCCCCGGTCGAAGGTCCGCAGGTTGGGCTCGACGAGCTGCGGATATTTTTTTTCAAACGTACGCCGGATAACATCTCGCATGGAGTCGCGGTCCAGAAAATCGCAAATCCGGAACAAGGCTCCCAGCATCGAAGTATTCACCCTGGTACGCTCCTCCAAGGCGATGCCCAGGGCATCGACCACGGCCAGCGTTCCATGAGGATAGTTGAGATCGCTGCGGATTTCCTCAAAGCTGCGGGTCGAGTTAACCAGAACGACTCCGCCGGGCTTCAATCCGCTCAGAACCTGCACGGTCGTGTGCAGCGCTTCATGAAATACGCCGATGACATCCGGCTGTTCGATCGGACTGTGGTCGCGGATCTCCATGTCGGGACCGCAAAACCGGATAAAGCTTTTAACGGGCGATCCTTTCTTTTCCGAGCCATATGATGAAAAGCCGGCTCCATTCAGGCCAAGCCCCAGCACCCCGGATTCGGCCAGCATTTTCCCGGCCAGATTTGCGCCCAGCCCGCCGATGGATTCCAACCGGATTTCGAAAAATCCAGGCTGGTTACTTTTGGTCCATTTGCTCATTCGCCATTTCTCCTCTGTATAGGGTTTTGTGTTTAATTTCACAAACTATTGCGTTGACTGTGAAGCCGTAAGCCGCTTCACCTGGAATGATTTCAGGCTATCCCCCCTCCCCATATCCACGGAAAAGCCGGCCGCGTGAATCCGCAGCTCCAGGCAATGCCTGCAAGCCGCCGACTCGTCGCCGGTACAGATCTTGTTGTCATACAGGGCATATTTTGTGCGGACTGCAATAGGTGACAAGTTCGGCATCACGATGTTGGCTCCAGCCTTCAGAGCCTTCTCCCGCCCCTCTGAATCCAGCGAACCCAAGGCGGTCGTTGCGGGAATGAGCGCATCCGGCACCATCAAGCGCGCCAGTGCGACCATTGCCAATGTATCCTCAATCGTACCGGCCGCCGCCCCGCTTAAAGGCGTTCGGGAATGCGGAATAAACGGGCCAATACCGATCATGTCCGGGCGTAAAGCGTGCAAATACAGTAAATCATCCGCCAAATCCTCTGCGGTCTGCCCCGGCAAACCGACCATGAAACCGGCTCCCACCTGGTATCCGATTTCCTGGAGCACCTTGAGGCATCTTCGCCGATTGTCAAAAGACATCGAAGGATGGAGGGTCTGGTAGAGTTTTGGGGAAGCGGTTTCATGCCGCAATAAAAATCGGTCCGCTCCCGCATCGTACAACCTTTGGTAAGTCTGATCCTCCCGCTCGCCAATCGATAAAGTCAACGCCGTGTCGGGAAATTCGGCCTTAATCGCCCGGACAAGATTCACTAAAATCTCCTCCGTATACCAGGGGTCCTCACCGCTTTGGAGCACAAACGTCCGGTATCCCAGACCGTACCCTTCCCGGCAGCAGTCAAGAATTTCCGGGGGCATCAGCCGATATCTCTCCGCCGACCTGTTGCTGGCCCGCAGGCCGCAATAAAGACAATCCCTTCTGCAGTAGCTTGAGAATTCGATCAGACCGCGCAAAAAAACCTTGTCTCCATACTTTTCGCGCCGTTTCCGGTCGGCCAGGCCATACAGCTCTTTACGCCCCCCCGCATCCAGGTGGTCCAGCAAATAGACGATTTCGTCCCTGGACAGCCCCCCGCGGGAATAGAGCTTGTGGATTAATTGTTTCATCAGCAATCATCCTCTTGGACAAGGAATAAACTGAATGCGAAAAACTGTGAGTAGCGTGATACACGGTTCAGAAGGCACAGCCGTGAAGCACAGTTGTAAACATGGTTGTGAAAAAACGTTCTGAAAAACAGGGCTAGTAACAAAAACAAGAAATACAGCTAGAATAACTCCGTGAAGATTACAGCAGATATACAGCAGGACAATACATAGATGCGGCAAAATAGAGCAAAGAGGCAGCAAGTCAATACACAAATAGATCAATGATACAGAAAGCGCTCAAAGGCTCGGTGAACAAAGTACTCACTAATTTCGGCAACCCAGTAAACCCGGTAGCTCGGTAGACCCAGTAAACCTAGGAAACAGAGGAAACAGAGTAACTCAGTAAACTCAGTAAACTCAGCACCTCGATAATCCATAAACTCTGAAACTTGATGAACTTAATCAATACAATGGTTGTGAAAAAATTCACTAATGTGCACAAGCAAATAACATCTAGGACGGTTAGTGCGGCAAAGGGGCAACGTTAATTAAGAAGTGTGTGATACAGATGCTGATTATTGAAAAATCAGATCAGAGGTGTGTTGGTGCGACTGCGGATTGCAATCTTTAGATTGAGGTGTGTTCTAGGAGCAGTTTGTTAACTGAGAAGCTCCAGGTAGGAAGAATCTTGCTGCATGGGTGGAAGTACAGGCAGTACTTTTTAACAGCAAATGAGGTTAATTAATTAATATATTATCATCTTTCAATAATTTGGGTAGGGGTATTTTTGACTCCCCCCGTAAAAAACGGTATTCTCCGCGAGATCAGGGTAATGAATCGTCTTCTGCCTAGATCGTCGGGTTCAAAATCCCGGATATAACCAGCCCACCTTGGACCTGACCTCACCGGATGGGAGTACTGCTAACTCTAACGGACACAGGAGCCGTTAAACGGAACAATTCAGGCACTTTTGGCCGCTAACGGACACAGGGGACCTTATTCTTCGAAAATGAACCCAAATATGACGCATTAGGCCTAATTAAGGTCTCTGGTGTCCGTTAGATTTTAAAAACACCGATTTCTAAGCAAATAAGGTCCCTGGTGTCCGTTAGCAAGGTGGATTAGTTTAGGGGGCGTTGGAGCGTTGAGCATGTTGGGCGTGTTGGGACGATGGAAGATCGCGTTCAGGGGAGGGGTACGTTGTTTCCGATTCTACGTTTTTGACGATCCCCTATTTCGATAACCTATAAACAATAAAAAGCACGCCCCGTTTCAACAACGGAGCGTGCTTCGTCTCACGCCTTAGTTCCAGTCGAAGCCGGAGTCTTTGGCGATCGGTTCTTCCTTGACCAAGGTATACAGGGTGGCAGCCTCTTCCTTGCGAGTCGTCTCCGCAAGACGTTCGACGCGAACCGTCACCAGCTTTTGGCCGAATTGAACGGTAATTTCGTCGCCCACCTTAACGGTGCTGCTCGGTTTGGATTCGCGCCCGTTGATCAGAACTCTCCCTTGTTCGGAGACGTCCTTCGCCACCGTGCGCCGCTTAATCAACCGGGACACCTTTAGGAATTTATCAAGACGCATTATTTTACGGCTTCTTTAAGTTTGTTGCCCGCTTTGAAAGCTGGAACGTTGGATGCAGGAATTTCGATCGTTTTGCCGGTTTGCGGGTTGCGGCCGGTACGACCGGAACGTTTGCGGGTTTCGAACGTGCCGAAGCCGATCAATTGTACTTTGTCGCCGCCAGCAAGGGCATCGGTGATTTCGCCGAGTACGCCGTTCAATACGGTCTCAACGTCTTTTTTAGTCAAACCGCTTTTGCTGGAAATGTTGTTGATAAGATCTGTTTTGTTCATTAATAATGCCTCCCAATAATAAAAGAAATAGATGGATACTAACGGCTCCAGCCCATATGGCTGTAAGCCGCATGGATATCTTTGTATGAGTAATTCTGTCTAAAAACCCAAATTCCTGCCCGGGGACCAACTTTTTTTTGCTTTTTCGCAAAAAAAACCGTTTTTTAGTGAAAATTCGAGTTATCTGGATTCCCGTTCAAGGCTTTTGGCCTCGTCCCAGAGACCGTCCATCTCCGTGAGATCGCTGTCTCCAGGCGTTTTTCCGGCTTCGCGAAGCTTCTCTTCCACATATCCGAAGCGTCTGACAAATTTCGCGATCGTCAAGGATAACGCCTCCTCCGGATCGGCTCCGATGTAGCGGGCGGCATTCACGATCGAGAACAGCACGTCGCCCAGCTCCAGCGCCTGATCCTCCGCCGGGTGACCTGCAGTCACCGCTTCCTTGAATTCGGCCAGTTCCTCCTCGATCTTCGCCCAGACGCCGTCGATGGAATCCCAGTCAAAGCCGACCTTCGCCGCTTTCTTCTGGAGCTTATAGGCCTTCATCAGCGCCGGCAAATCCCGAGGCACCCCACTCAAAGCGGATAGTTTCTCCGGTTCGATCCCTTTACGCCGCTTCTCCTCCGCCTTCATCGCTTCCCAGTTCTGGAGCGCGGCCTCGGCATCCTCGGCGCTCAGATTGCCGAATACATGAGGATGACGGTACAGCAGCTTTTCATTAAGCTCCTGGATCACGTCGTAAGCGGTAAACATGCCGGTTTCCTCTTCCATTTGCGAATGCAGCATAATTTGCAGCAGGAGGTCACCCAGCTCTTCGCGCATGTGCTCCGGATCGTCATCGTCAATCGTCTCCAGCACCTCATAGGTTTCTTCAATGAGATTTTTGCGAATCGACTCATGAGTCTGTTCTCGGTCCCAAGGACACCCTTCCGGACTGCGGAGAATCGCCACGATCTCATGCAATCGCTCAAAACTGCGAATACGCAGGCTTTCGTCGTTGCTCGCCGGTACGTAGACAAGCGACAAGTTGCCGTAACCCTGGACGCGGTCCAGTTCATAAAGCGGAATGCGCAGCACCTGCTCCGCCCCGGATACCCCAAGGGCATGTCCGACAACGACGGGGTAATCGTCCGGGTAGGTCTCCATCAGGCTCAGCTTCACGTCCGAGGCGGTAAATTCATCGTAAACCTGGCCGATCAGCGTATGCCTCCGGGGATCCATCCGCGCCTGAGACAATTCAGACGAGTCCAGCAGTTGGAATCCCTCGATCGGATCAAAGCCAAGCCGGACAAAAGCTTCATCCAAGAAGCTCTCGCCTCCGGTGATGCGTAAGTCAATTCCCTCTTCCGGACAGCGTTCGCGCAACAGCTTTACAGTTGCCTCCGCAACCATCGGATGACCGGGTACGGCATACAGTACCGTTTTTTCTCCCGAAGACGGCTTAGCGGCGGAAATCAACCGCTCCACAATCTCTTTGTAGACCGAAGGAAAATCATCTTTGGACTCGTACACCTCATCAAACGAGGTAAAAGTCACTCCGCTTTCCTCCAGCCAGGCCACCACCGGATGGTCTTTGGTACGCACGTATCTCTCCTGCGCTTCCTGAAGCAATTTCAAGCTTCCCAGCGTCAGACGGTCGGGATCGCCCGAACCCAATCCAACAACGGTAATCACTGCTCCCATTTGAAGTCACGCTCCTGTCTCGTTACCGGCAAAATAGAACAATCCATTCCTTACTATACCACTTCACGCACTGAAGACAAAAATGTTCCCGTTTCAAGGAGACCCCTGAAACGGGATCCAGGCCGGCGGCGGCGTAAAAATTGCGTACGGCGAAAAGGTGCCGGGCGCCGGCGTTAAGCTAAGGCGCCTAGCCGTCAAGCCGGCGCGCTAGCGCAGCAGCCGCAGCTTCCGAAGCAGTCGCAGCAGCTTCGGGCCGACCCGCGGCAGGGCGCCAAGCTCCGCCGCGCTGATCAGGCGCGCCCGCACCGCGGCGGCCGCAAACACGGCTGCGCCGAGCGCTACGCCGAGCAGGCTCTCTGCCAGGGCCGCCAGTCGGCCCGGCGGCAGCACGGCGGCTGCGGCAAGGCGCAGCAGCAGCACGGCGGCCGCCATCGCCAGGGCGGCCGTTGCGGGGCGCAGCAGCGCGTCCCGCAGGCGCGGGCGCAGCCCCGCGCGCCGGAGCAGCAGCGCAAGGTTCAGCGCTGCGGCGGCGGTGTAAGCGGCGATGCCGGCGATCGCCGCGCCGGTAATGCCGAGCTGCGGCACGAGCAGCGCGTTCAGCGCCGCCTTGAGCACGGCGGCCGCCAGCAGGTGCACCGCGGGGGCGCGCACGGCGCCAAGCCCCTGCAGCAGCGCGGCGGTGATCGTTACCATCGCGCCGGGCGCGGCTGTCCAGGCTACCCAGGCGAACGTGCCGGTGCCGGTGCCGTCTTCGTACAGCATTACGTTAATCGGCCCTGCCAGCAGCGCCAACCCTGCCGACGAAGCCAGGCCGATCAACCAGAACCAACGCAATGCGATTCCGGTTTGGCGAGTAATGCCTTCCCGGTCGCCGCGCAAATTCATTTCCGCCAAGAGCGGGATGAACAGCACCGACAAAGAAGAAGCGAGCATCGTTACGAGTTGGACAAGCGGGATGCCCCGGTTATATATGCCCACTTCCGTCATAACGCGGAGTCCGTCCCGCGTCGAGGATAACAACCTCGGCAGCGTGAAAGTATCGACCAGGCTAAGCAGTGGAATAGCCAGCGAAGCCAGGCAGATAGGGATGGCATAACGCAGCATTTCCTTGAGGAGCCCTACGCCGCGGCGCGAGTTTCCTGCCAAATGCACGGCGGCGTCCATGCCAGGCTTGTACCCCTTCAGCCCAGCAGCCGATTCATCGCCAGGATGGCGGTCCGACTCTCCCTTCTCTCGATGGCCGCTTCTTCCCGCCTTCCGCAACCTCTCCTGTTTACGATGGCTTCTCCAATACAGCAGCATGACCGCCAGGCCCGCAGCCCCTCCGGTCGCCGATCCGGCGAGCGCTCCGCCCGCAATGACCGCTTCCGTCCCCCCGGTGCCCGTAAAATAAAACAGCAGAACAATCATGACCGCCACGCGGACTCCCTGCTCTGTTACCTGGGATACCGCGGTCGGTATCATATTTTGCAGTCCTTGGAAATATCCCCGCAGGGACGCGCTAAGCGGGATAAACAACAAAGCCGGGGCCGCGCTCCGCAAAGCGGGAATCAGATGGCTGTTGCCGATCCATGCCGCAAGCTGCCGAGCTCCAAAGTACATGAGGGCACACCCGATGATCCCCAGTACGGCCATGACGATCGATGCCATCTGCAGCACGGCCCGTTTACCGCGTTCCTCCCCCAAGGCCTGCTGTTCCGCCACAAATTTGGACACCACGGTCGGAAAGCCTGCCGTGGCCAGCGTGATCACTATCGTATAAAAAGGATATACGGTGTTATAAATTCCAAAAACGCCGTCTCCGCCGATGTTTTGCAGCGGAATTTTTTGCAGCGTGCCGAGCAGCTTGCTTACGATTGCAGCCAGGCTAAGAACAGCCGCACCCTTAAGCAGTCCGGACGCTGCACTTTTATTGTCTTTCATAGTTTACCTACTTTGCGGGTTCATATTGGTCCTGCATTCAGGTTCCATTATATGACGAAACCTGCGCCCCCCGCCATGCCACCGCAAAATCCGGGAAACCGGATCAAAAAAATACACTCCCTGCCCGGACGGCTCCGCCGTCCCGCTGCAGCGGGAGTGTGTTTGTTAAATCAGGTTTACTGCTACTATTGCTCCATCTGCTTGCCCAAAAATCCGGCGGCGGTTTCCGCCATTTTAGACTCGAGCTCCGACATTTTTACGGATTCATCCTTATTCAACAGAACCACAGTACCGATCGGGTCCCCACCCGAGATGATCGGAGCGATTACGAAGGAAGAGATCGTCTCGGAATGATCCTTAATAACCTCATACGTACCTGTACTCGACTCCAGTATAATTTTACGGTTGTCCATACTATTTTCCAAGAGAGCGCTGATTTGCTTGTCCAAGTATTCCTTTTTCGATGCACCCGCAATCGCAATAATCGTGTCACGGTCAGAGATCAAAGTAATATGGCCTGTGCTCTCGTAAAGCGATTCCGCATACTCTTTCGCGAAGTCACCCAACTCCCCGATCGGGGAATATTTTTTCAGAATAACCTCGCCGTCGCGATCCACAAAAATCTCAAGCGGATCCCCTTCACGGATCCGAAGTGTCCGTCGGATCTCCTTCGGAATGACCACCCGGCCCAAATCATCAATACGGCGTACAATTCCAGTAGCTTTCATATCACATGTTGCCCCGCTTTCTAAAGAAGTATTGAACTACTGTCAGTTGGATATTCATTTACCCTTCGGTATGTTAATACACCGCTACCGGTAAAAAAGTTGCGCGGCCTTCGGTTTTTCCTGACCAACCGGCGGCTTATTTTGTATACAATGGAGGGATTCGGCTCTTGTGATTCTGACCATAGTATTCATCCCTTCCCAGCAGCTTATTCATTCAATTTATCAGTTCCGCAGATCACCTTTCTCGAGATGAATGCGGACAAAATAACCCCACGGAACGTGGGGCTTCTCTTCGGTTCTTCAGACAGTTTCTGCAGGTAATCGGGAATTTTAATTTAGATCAGCAAAACAGCGCGAATCGCTCCGCGCTGCTTCTGCAAAGCCAAATGAAACGGGTTGTCCCGTTATTTGCTGTTGCTTGTACCGCTGTTGGCGCCCGAACCGTTCTCGGAGGTTCCGGCATCCGTGCCGCCCGCATCGGTTCCGCTCTTGCCTTCGTCCCCGCTTGTCCCGGAATTGGTCGAGCCGGAATTCGTCGTTCCGCCTTCCTCTTCCTTCTGCTCAACCTTAGGCAATTCGATCTTCTTGATAATTTTCTTCTCCAGATCGCCCACCATGAACTCGTCCAGCTTTTGGGAAGCGGCCGACATTTTGATCAGATCCTTCTCCTCTTGCGTCAGATCCTCGAATTTCTTCTCGGTCCGTTTTTCCACACGCATGATATGGTATCCATACGTAGTTTCCACGGGTTCGCTAATCGTATTAAGCGGCAGTGTCATCGCTTTTTCCTTAAACTCGGTTACCCAGTTGCTTACAGGAGTGTCCGCGTAGAGCCCGCCGTTGTCGATGTTGGTTTGTCCGTCGGAGGAATACTGTTTCACCAGCGCCGCAAAGTCCTCGCCTTTGTCCAATTTGGCCTTAACTTCATTGGCGAGCTTCAACGCGTCCTCTTTGCTGCGTTCTTTGCCTTCCTTGTCGGTGAACCCGATCAGGATATGGCGAACCGAAGCGGTGATGTAATCCTCTTTGGTCGCTTCAAATTCTTTCTTCACGTCATCGTCGCTGATCTTGGCTTTTTCGCTTTCCATGACGGTATAAATCCGAATCATGTAGTTTTTGAATTCCTTTTCGGAAATCTTTTGCCCATCCAGCAAACTCTTGAATGCTTCCTCGCCCATCGATTCCTTCATCGCGGCGAATTGTTCCTCGGCCTTTTTCTTGCCTTCTTCTTTCATCTTGTCGTCGGCCTTGGCTTCCAGATATTCATATGCAATCTCTTGCTTGATCAGATAATCGCGAAAATCGTCCATTTGCATGAACTGTTCAACGTTCGGCTGAAGCGCAAGCACGATCCGCTGTTCGCGGTCGAATTCGTTCTCCGTAATTTCGCCGCCTTCATAGGTTGCAATCACTTTGCTCTTGTCTTCGCCGCCTGAAGCATTCTTATCCTCTTTCTTGCCGCAACCCGCCATAACGGAAAATGCCATTACTGCAACGAGGGCAATGAGCAGCGTCTTCCAAGAACGCCCTTTACTTCGAAACATCTTGTAGTTCCCCTTTCGCTTTGAACGAGTCCTTCAGGGCTCCCAGGAACTGCTCCAATAAGCCCATCATTTCTTTATCGTCCATTCCCTTGGTTTTGATCCGGATCAGCATGACCGACCCCTGATTAAATTGTACACGTCTTCCAAACAGATTTCCAACTTCCGCAATCTTGGCCGGGAGAACATCCCGTTCCCGCCCGTCGTAAAACTTCACGGTCACTTCTTCCCCGCGCAAAGCGATGGATTCGATGCCGTATTGTCTGCCATACAGCTTCACCCTTGCAACCGATAACAGATTTTGGACGGCTTCCGGCAGTTCTCCAAACCGGTCCAGCAGCTCGTCCTCCAGTTCGGCTACATCTTCAAACGTAGCGGCGGAAGCTGTCTTTTTGTAAATCTCAATCTTCTGAATACTATCATAAATGTAATCCGACGGTAAATAGGCGTCGATGCCAAGGTCGATTGTGGTATTCCATTTCGACTCGTCCGGTACAGTCTCCCCAAGCATGGTCACCTTGCGCTTCTGAATTTCTTCGGCCAGCATCTGAGAATACAGGTCAAAGCCGACGGAAGCGATAAAGCCGTGCTGCTCCGCCCCGAGCAGATTCCCGGCTCCGCGGATGGAGAGGTCGCGCATCGCGATTTTAAAGCCCGACCCGAGCTCGGTGAACTCCTTGATCGACTGAAGGCGCTTCTCGGCTACCTCCGTAAGCGATTTATCGCGCTGATACGTAAAATAGGCGTAAGCGATCCGATTGGACCGGCCTACACGGCCGCGCAGCTGATAGAGCTGGGAAAGCCCCATTTTGTCCGCATCGTGCACGATTAAGGTATTGACGTTCGGAATATCCACGCCCGTCTCGATGATGCTGGTGCTGACGAGCACATCGTATTCCCCGTCAAGGAAATCAAGGATTGTCTTTTCCAATTCCTGCTCCGACATTTGCCCATGGCCGATGCCGACTCTGGCGTCGGGAACGAGCATCGAAATTTGCGCGGCCATCTCCTGTATCCCTTGTACGCGATTGTACAGATAGTAGATCTGCCCGCCGCGCGCCATTTCCCGTTCCACGGCTTCCCGCACCAGCGCCTGGCTATGTTCCACCACGTAGGTTTGCACCGGGAAACGGTTCTCCGGCGGCGTTTCAATGACGGACAAGTCTCTGACGCCAAGCATGGACATATGCAGGGTCCGCGGGATCGGAGTCGCCGTCAGGGTCAGCACGTCCACATTCGTTTTCAGCTTCTTCAGCTTTTCTTTATGAGTTACGCCGAACCGCTGCTCCTCGTCCACGATCAACAGTCCCAAATCTTTAAAAACGAGATCCTGCGATAGCAGGCGATGGGTACCGATCACGATATCCACCGTTCCCTGGCGTACGCCCTTGATCGTCTCATTCTGCTCCTTGCGGCTGCGAAACCGGCTCAGCGTCTGGATATTAATCGGATATCCGGCAAAGCGCTCGCGGAATGTCTCATAGTGCTGCTGAGCCAGAATCGTCGTAGGTACCAGAACGGCAACCTGCTTGCCTTCGATGGCCGACTTGAATGCGGCGCGAATCGCCACTTCGGTTTTGCCGTAGCCGACATCGCCGCAGAGCAGCCGGTCCATCGGCTGGGATTGTTCCATATCTGTTTTGATTTCTTCGATGGCGCGAAGCTGATCCCTAGTTTCTTCATAAGGGAACATCGCTTCGAATTCCTGCTGTTCCGGCGTGTCCTTCTCGAATGCATAGCCCGGTGAAGCCTGGCGGTCTGCATACAGCTTGATAAGGTCGTCCGCAATGTCCTGCACGGAAGTGCGCACTTTATTTTTGACCCGGGTCCATTCGTTGCCCCCGAGCTTGTAAATCTTCGGCTCTTTTTCTTCCGAACCGACGTACTTCTGGATCATGTCGATCTGCTCGATCGGCACGGACAATTTATCGCCGCCGGCATACAGGATGTGCATGTAATCCTTGTGTATGCCCCCGACTTCCAGCGTACCTATGCCTAAATATTTCCCGATCCCGTGATTCTGGTGAACGACATAATCGCCCACTTTCAGCTCGGTATAGCTCTTGATCCGCTCCGCATTGTCCATGCTTTTGCCGACCTTGCGCGCTTTCCGCTGTTTCTGGGAGAACATTTCTCCTTCGGTAATCACGACGAGATGGACGGAAGGGAGCTCAAAACCCGACTGCAGATTGCCCTGCAGGAGCGTCGGCTCATCGATTCCGTAATCCTGGAGCACCCTGCGCATCCGGTCCATCCGCTCTTCCGTGCTGGCCAGCATGATTACATTAGCCCCGCTCTTTTTCCACCGTTCCATTTCCGCCTTCAGCACGTTCATCTGACCGTGAAAATCCTGCATCGCCCGGCTGACGAAGTTAATGATGTTTTGCGGCTGCGTATGCGGAACCTGACGCAAAAACAGCGACAAGAACAACGTCTGGAACGGACGGTGATACAGTACGCGGTCGCCTTCCATAGCTAATGGCAGCTCCGGCAAGCTCTTGCCGTTCTGAAACAGATGCAGATTCCACTCGGACTCATCCCGCTCCAATTGACGCGACGTTTCCAAAAGGCGGGCGGGTTCGTCGAGAACAAGCAGCGTATCTTTCGGCATATAGTCGTACAACGTTTTATTTTCAGGATAGATCAGAGAAATATATTTATAGATTTCCGGAAAATAGACATGCTCCCGTAGCAGCTCAATTTCCCGGGAGACCTCTTCGCGCAGTTTGTTCTTCGCCTGACGATCGCTCATTTTTTCAAGCTGTTGTTCCAGCTTCTCCGTCGCAACCTGGGCCGCTTGCTCCAACCGGTCCCGGGTAGCGATCATCTCTTTGCACGGCGTCACTAATACCTGCTTGATCTGATCCACGGAACGCTGGTCGGCAGGGTCGAAGGTGCGGATGGAATCCACTTCATCGTCAAAAAGCTCTACACGGTATGCCAAAGCCGACGTCAGCGGATAAAAATCGATAATGCCTCCGCGGATACTCATCTCTCCCCGGGATTCCACTCGTTCCACTCTTTCATAACCGAGCTCGATCATCCGGGTCAGGAAGTTATCCAGTTGAAGCGTGCCTCCTAGTTCTATCGTCAATCCGGCACTGGACATCGCTTCAGGCGTCGGGATAAACCGGCGCACGCCCGAATAAGGCACCACCACAATTCCCCGGAATTCCTGGGAACATTGCAGAAGCACCTCAATCCGCTGGGCAAGCGTCTCGGGACTTGAGACGGCCGCTTCGGCAGCGACCAGTTCGTTTGCAGGATACAGCAGCACCTGATCCGCTGATAGCGCTTCCTGCAAATCTTCGAATATTTTTTGCGCAGAGAACATGTTATGCGTAACGACCAGTAATGGCCGCTTGGTTTCCTGATACAGCGCTGCGAGCGCCACCTGCCGGGAAGATCCCGATAAACCGGAAATCAATTGCTCCTTCATTCCGGCGCCTACCCCCGCAATCATGGAGGTGAAATCCGAATCCCGGGAGAATGCTTGTATGAGTGCTTGTAACAAGTGAGGCACCTCTCTTATTTCTTATTACGAATTTCTTGCAAATTCCTAAACCATCATATTATCAACCCGCGGGGCCGGTTCCTTCTTCGTCTCATTCGGCTTGCCGCGTTTTGCTGCCCCGGGCGGCGTTATATCGTGATGTTAACGTAAACAGCAATTTTCCTTCTCTCTGTCCGCACGCTATAAGCCTAGTATTACTGCCTGCTCCAAGCGGCGAAGGTCAACCAAAAAGGAGCCTCAGCAACCGTGCCAAGGCTCTGTATCCCGTTATCCGGTGATATCGTCGTCGTTTCCGCTGCGATCATTGCAGGGGATTCGTGAGCAGCGTCAGCTCAGGGTTATGCTCCAGAGCCTCCCTACAGTAATCGCAAGTCACTTTAACCGTAGTCTCGCCGTTCGAATCATACGCTATTATATCCCGCCGCTCCTCGGGGGTCAAGAAATGGAAACCTAGCTGGGCCTCGGACACATAAGGGTCTTCTATCCTACCAATAGGCGTGCGGCAGTGCCGGCAAACGTAATTTATTGCCATCTATATGCCTCCTGAAGATTCATTATAACCTTCAGTATGTCCAGCTTCCTCTTCTTTTAGCCCGGCAGTTTACGGCTTCCGTCGATATGGTGGATGAGCTCTTCAACGATAGGCTATCCGTTAAACTTGGCCATCGTCTGCTCAAAGGTATGATCGAGACTATACTCCAATGCGTCGCAGGCGGCCTCAATCGACTGCTGCAAAAGCGGCGCCTCCTTCTTGGCAAACCCCGAAAGCACATAATCGACAACCGCAAAACCCGGTTCAGGACGTGAAATCCCCATCCGAATCCGGTTGAACGTTTGCGTTCCCGTATGCTGGATGATCGATTTGATGCCGTTATGGCCTCCCGCACTGCCCTGATACCGCAATCGATTGCGCCCGATCTCCGTATCGAGGTCGTCATAAACGACGATCATGTCCTCCAGCGGGACTTTATAATAATCCATAAAGGCGCGTACCGCTTCGCCCGATAAATTCATAAACGTCATCGGCTTAATGAGCGCCACCTTGCCGCCCGGCAGCACGCCTTCCCCGATCAACGCCTTGCATTTGCTCTGCTTGATCGCGATGCCGTGTCTGCGCGCCAGCTCGTCCAGCGCCATGAACCCGATATTGTGCCTTGTCTTCTCATACTTGGCCCCCGGATTGCCGAGGCCTACGATCCATTTCATTTTAAATCCTCCAATAGTGTTAATAGGTGAAAAAGGGGACTGCGAGAAATTTGGGCTTCCGATCGCTGTTGCAAATTTTCTCTCCGTCCAACCTTCACCCAAAATAAAACAACTTGTCCATGGCAAAGCCCGAACACTATAGTCTTGCACCGCCCTTTGCGCATCCCGTAGGGACAGCCCGCCTCCGCACAAACCTAGCGCATCCTGAAGGGACAGCCACTTCGCACAAACCCAAGCGCATTCCGAAGGAACAGCGCCTCCTTGCACAAAGCACCTTTCCCCCACCAGAAGCTCCTCTCCCGACCCCGCAGGCGCGCCAAAGTAAAGCGTGCCCCGAAGGGGCGACAAGCGGCTCCTTCCAGCTCCGCCGCCCGGGTGCGTCCGAAAACAGCAGTGCCTCCACCAACCAGGTAGCTCAGGTCCGCCAAAAGTAAGACGTACCCGAAGGGGGAAAAGCGTGCCTCGCACCAAACCAAGCGCATCCCCGAAGGGGACAGCGGCAAAGGAGCGCCTCTCCATCTCCCACGTTCCCACAGTTTGCGGGTGATCCCCTAGGGCAGCAGGCCCTCGGGGGGCCCTCCCTTACGGTAAGGGAGGGTTTGGGAGGGTTGAGCCGCCGAGATACGAACTTAGGGGTTGCCCTCCTTTGAAGAAGGTGCAACCCCTGTTATGCAGTAGGACGAATTCTTTATTCGATCTCAAACAGCTTGCTGATCGACAGTTCTTCGTGAACACGGATAATGGCCTCGCCCATCAACGGGGCGACGGACAACACCTTCAGCTTGCTGGTCGGATTAGGATGCGTAATCGGAATAGTATCCGTGACAATAACTTCCTTCAGCGGAGAGTTTTCCAGACGTTCCATCGCCGGGCCAGACAGCACCGGGTGGGTACAGCAGGCATAGACCTCTTCGACTCCGCCCTCTTTGAGAGCATTGGCGCCAAGAACGATCGTTCCGGCCGTATCGATGATATCATCGACGAGAATCGCGGTTTTCCCTTCGATATTTCCGATGATGTTCATCACTTCACTGACGTTCGGCTCCGGACGGCGCTTGTCGATAATCGCCAGCGGCGCATTCAAGAAGTCGGCCAGCTTGCGGGCACGGACTACCCCGCCATGGTCCGGAGATACGACGACCGGATTCGGGATGTGCTTCGAACGGAAATATTGGGCAAGGATCGGTACGCCGAGCATATGGTCCACCGGAATATCGAAAAATCCTTGGATCTGCATGGCATGCAAGTCCATGGTAATGACACGGTGTGCGCCAGCCTTCTCGATCAGGTTGGCAACCAGTTTGGCTGTAATCGGATCGCGGGAGCGAGCCTTCCGGTCCTGGCGAGCATAGCCATAGTAAGGAATAACGACATTAATGCTCTTGGCCGAAGCCCGTTTCAAAGCATCCACCATCACGAGGAGTTCCATCAGATTGTCGTTAACCGGAGCACAAGTGGACTGCACGATATATACATGACAACCGCGTACGCTCTCGGACAGCTTGACTTGAATCTCGCCGTCACTGAAGCTCATGGTCTCCGAGTCTCCCATCGGAATTCCGATATAATCGGCGATTTGATGCGCCAGCTTGGGATTTGAGTTACAGGTGAATATCTTCAGTTTAGAATCACAATAAGTCATAAATTTTAATACCCTCCGTGCTGTGTAGATAGATTAACTATCTCGTCATTGAAATGGTCGCTGCATCCTGAATCCGTTAAAAGTCATTCCTACGGTGCAAAACTATCCAACTTATGATTCCTGTTCTTTTTGCTTCTTGGCCTTCGCGCGGGCGCGAAGCTTGTCTGCATATCCTGGCTTATTCTCCTGACGGGTTCGGGCGATCGCCACATCGTTGTCGGATACGGTGTGCGTAATGGTTGATCCCGCGACGACATAAGCGCCCTTGCCGATCTTCAACGGTGCAATCAAATTGACATTGCTGCCGATAAACGAGTCATCTCCGATTTCGGTAATGGACTTATTATATCCATCATAGTTGACGGTTATCGCACCGCAGCCAATATTAACGTTCTTACCCACTTTCGCGTCTCCGATATAGCTTAGGTGCGAAACTTTGGAGCCATCGTCCAGCGAAGCGTTCTTGATTTCCACAAAATCGCCCACTTTCACATGCTCACCCAGTTTCGAGCCCGGACGCAAATAGGCGAACGGTCCGACCGTCGTTTCTTTGCCGACTTCCGCCTGGCAGATCACCGACTGTTTTACCTTCGCGCCATCATAAATACGGCTATCTTCAATTTCCGCAGCTGGACCGATGACACAATCTTCCCCGATCGAAGTGTTCCCCGAAAGAATGGAACCCGGATAAATAATCGTATCCGCTCCAATCGTAACGTCCGCTCCGATATAGGTGGAGCTAGGGTCAATAATCGTAACCCCGCCCAGCATATGCTTCCGGTTGATTCGCTCGCGCATGAATCCTTCGGCTTCGGATAACGCTAACCGGTCATTTACGCCGATCGATTCCGCGTAATCTTCAGTCAAGTATCCTTCGACGATCTCGCCTTCCCGGACCAGAATACCAATGACATCGGTCAAATAGTATTCTTGCTGTGCATTGCTGTTAGTCACTTTCTCCAGCGCTGCGAATAATTTCGCATTATCAAAACAATAAGTGCCCGTATTGATCTCTTTCACGGCATCCTCTTCCGGCGAGCAGTCCTTCTGCTCGACGATCCTTACGACGGAACCGTTTTCGGTGTCCCGAATAACCCGTCCATATCCTTGAGGATGATCCATGGAAGCCGTTAATACGGTGGCTGCCGCTCCTTGCCTGTCATGAAGGTCGAGCATCGATTGCAGCGTCTCCTCAGTCACCAGAGGCGTATCCCCGCAAATAACGATCGTCGTTCCTTCTTCCTGACCCAAAAGCGGTCCGGCTTGCTTTACAGCGTGACCGGTTCCCAATTGCTGCTCTTGCAGCACATACTCGGCATTCGTTCCCAGATAAGACTTGACCGCTTCGGCACCGTGTCCTACAACCACGATACTGCGCTCACATTGGACTTTCTTAACCGTGTCCAGGACGTGCCCGACCATCGGTTTGCCGCAAACAGGATGGAGCACTTTATAGAGCTTGGACTTCATGCGCTTCCCCTGACCTGCGGCAAGAACAATCGCAAATCTTTTCAAGGCCCCGGCCTCCTTCTCTTGAACTCATTACTGAATATATCTCATTTAGGACAAAAAGAAAAGAGAGCCATGTTACATGGCTCCCTTTTCTCGAACCCCAATTGGTTGAGACAAAACTGAGACTTAAGCCCCTTCTTCAATAACTTCCTCTTGCTCGGCAGCACGTTCATACTCCGCCAGGACTGCGGCTTGGATCTTCTCGCGTGTACCCGAAGAGATCGGATGCGCAATGTCCCGGAATTCCCCGTCAGGAGTACGCTTACTCGGCATAGCCACGAACATTCCATTATTTCCGTCGATTACGCGAATGTCATGAACAACAAATTCGTTATCGATGGTAATGGATGCGATCGCTTTCATTCTGCCCTCAGAGCTGACTCGGCGGAGTCTTACATCCGTAATTTGCATATGTGTTCACCACCTTTTTCCATCAGAGACTTGGTGTAATATTCCACATAGCTTACGGAAATCCTTTTTTTTTCATGAACAAAATGACCTAAAATCAGGAATTTTTTTGAACAGATAGGCTTTTCGACACGTTTCGTCGTAAACTCCGCTCGTTTTACAGATAATCGACAAGGTCTAGGGTTCTACTTCCTGGTAAAATAATTACCCGGTTCTACCGAAATCTCTTTTCCCTTGGCATCTACCGCTCTTAACGTGGCTAACGATACATAATCCTGAAGCAGCCGCTGCTCCGATTCCACCTCGCCCGATTCCACCAATACGCCAACTCCGGCGACCACGGCGTTAAACTCGGCGAGCAGATCGACCATGCCTTGAATCGTCCCTCCTGCCTTCATGAAGTCGTCCACGATCAGTACCTTTGACTTCTCCTTCAGCGCCCGACGTGACAAAGTCATGGTGTGCAGGCTTTTATGCGAACCGGAAACATAATTAATGCTGACCGCGGAGCCTTCTGTAACCTGATGGTCCCTGCGCACAAGAACAACCGGCAAATTCAGTTCCGCCCCGGTCGCATAGGCTAACGGAATCCCTTTCGTCTCTACCGTCATGACGCAATCGATATCCACTCCAGCGAAAGCCGTCGCAAACAGCTTGCCGGCCTCGTTCATCAAACCAGGTAAGCCGAGCAGGTCGGACATGTACAAATACCCGCCGGGCAAAATCCGGTTCGGTTCCGCCAACTTCTCACACAACTGCCCTATGAAATGAAGCGCCTGCTCCTGGCCCATCATAGGGATGTACTTCACCCCGCCAGCCGCGCCGGCCAGGGTTTGCAGCTCCCCGGTTCCCTCGTCTTCAAACACTTCTTTTATAATCGCCAAATCCTCGCTGATGGAAGACTTTGCGGCTCCGTATCGCTGTGCAAATGTGGTGAGCGGTATCAACTGATGCGGACGAGCCAACAGAAACTGCGTCATTTCCACTAAACGAGCGCTTCTCTTTAGTTTTTTCACGAAGTACCCCTCGCTAAATCCGAATATTTTATACAAAATATATCATTTTTGTACGTCTCTGTTCAAGCTTGTCTATTATAAACGCCATAATTACGAAATAATCCAATCCTAAGATCAGGTCAATAACCGGACCGCATACACTTCTTTGCAGAATCCGCGCAGCCCGTTATAAATCCGGGGCACCTTGGATTCCTTGGATACCAGTCCGAATACGGTAGGCCCGCTGCCCGACATAAGAACGCCATCGGCACCTAACCGGATCATTGTTTCTTTCAGATGTGCGACATCGGGATAGAGCTGAAGCGTAACGTCCTCCAGTACATTCCCCAGCCCCGAACAAACGTCCGCAAAGGATCCCTGTTCCAGAGCCTCTTGCATTTGGGCCGCGGAAGGGTGCTTTTGGATATCTTCGCTTCTAAGCCGTCCGTAGATTTCAGCGGTAGACACGTTAATCGGCAGTTTAGCAAGGATCACCCAGCACTGGGGCGGATTTTTGAGCGGAGTCAGCAATTCGCCGCGGCCCGTTGCCAGCGCCGTTCCCCCCGTAACGCAAAACGGCACATCCGACCCCAGTTCCGCGCCAAGCTCCATCAGTTCCTCGTCCGAGATGCCAAGGCCCCAAAGCCGGTTCAATCCGCGGAGCGTAGCCGCCGCGTCGCTGCTGCCCCCGGCCAGTCCGGCGGCAACGGGAATCTTCTTGTCCAAATGAATATATACGCCGCTTCGGACGTCGTAACGTTCCTTAATCAGCTTGGCGGCCTGGAAAGCCAGGTTCTTCTCATCAAGCGGAATATATCCGGCCTGACTTGAGATGATAATCGTATCCCGCGGGAGAGCGCTCATTTCCAGCCGGTCAGCCAGATCAACCATCGTCATGACCATTTCCACTTCATGATAGCCGTCGGGCCTTTTATGTAAAACATCGAGCATCAGATTAATTTTCGCCGGCGCTTTTTCGTAAATTTTCAAGACGCTCACCCACCTTCAAGTATCGCTAAATTCAACCCGTCTTAACTTACATATTATAAAAAAAACTCCGGGCTTCGTCTATGCACGGAAGACATTCCATGTTCCGCTTCCCTTTATCTTACTTGATCTTCATACAAAAACAAACAGACTCCCCTCAAAGGGGGGGAGTCTGTTTGTTTTCGTCTCAGCCTAGGGTTCCTTCGATGCGGCCCGCTCGGCAAGCTCGATGGCTCTTTTGACCATGTTTCCCGCATCCTTCGCTCTGATGCCGCCCCAGCCTTCCTTACGGACGGTATCATAAAACCCCAGATCCTTCGCCAGCTCGACTTTCAAATCTTCGGACATGACGCTGCGTCTTCTGCGTGACATGTGCCATTCCTCCTTTAGGAAGTCATGGATGAAGAACAAGGATAGTATGCGTCTTCCCATCGGCATTCATACGCCGAACCGTGTCCACGCTACGCGCACGCCTGTATAAATAAAAACCGGCCCTTGCGCTTTAGCGCAAGAGCCGTTTACTGCAACGTCATGATGTTCACGGTTTAATATACGACAGCCGCATTTCGTTGTTATCGTCGCACACCATGACTTCAACGGATTCGGTAAGTATATCGGCATAACTGTAAGACACACGCTTAAAGGTTTGCTGCTCTTCATCCAACTTCACGATAAAGACCGAAGGATAGGTTTCCTCCAATACACCGGTACGTTCGACGGTCTTTCGGCGACCTCCGTTTGCACGCAGCGTAATTTTCTGTCCAACGTGAGCGTCGAGACTGTGTTTAATTTCTGACAGCGCATTTTTAGCCATTGCCTGTGACCACCTTCCTTCTTTGTCATTATACAAGAAAGGGAGTCACTTGTCAAGTCGAAACAGATTATTATATCAGCAGCAAAAAACGGTTGTCAACGATTTTTTTTCGACACTTTTCTCAAGCGGCCTGAATTGTGAAATTACATGGACGGAACCACTTTCAAAGCGGACAAATCCACCAGCTTCGGCAGACCGATCCGGTAGCTGCCCCGCGTCTCAATCCCGCCCACTCCTTGCGTCCCGCTTATCGTATGGCCCAGGACGTCCGTAATGTGTATCGTCTCCCGGATGGACGTCAAAGAAGCCTTGGCGGCGATGTAGACCGGGTCCAGAGCGTGTATCAGCACCCTGGCAGGTGAACTCGCGAAATTGGCACCCGCCTGGAGCAAAGCTTCAAAATGGGACTGGCATGCGCCGGCAACGATGGTAAGCGCATCGAAATTGCGTTCGTACTTCCGCGCAGCCTGTACGGCCTCCACGAAGTGTTTGGAATTTTTATAACTGGATAAATTGTACAAATCGCTCGTCGGGCGATTCTTTAGTACGCCGTCATGGCCGGTCAGTACGACAATATCCGGCTGAATGCTTGGCAGTAATCGATACAAGGCGTTCGCCATCGCAGATTCGTTTACGTAATAGCCATGGGCAGGTACGCGCAGCTTCTCGTACAGGCTGAGGCTTTTCTGTAAATATCGCTCATCCCCGTCCAGATGAAGCACCTTCCCCGGAACTTCGAAAAAGGATGTCTCCCCCGGATTATAAAACTCCCGCCCCAAAGCGGACTGGGCCCGTTCCGCCAGTTCAACCCGATCCTTCTCTAGCCTCTGCAGCGATTCGGTAGCCTTGATTCGTGCTCGCTGCGTTTTTTCGCCCGGGGCGTTCGGACTTACCTTAACCAGATCGGTCAAAGGCGCATCAGCCAGCAGCCGGAATTCCGTTCCTTTGATGATGGCCTGTTCCCGCACAATGTTCTCGACCCGGAAGGTAACATCCCCTCCGTAAGATTTGCGGACGACCAAGTCTCCCAAATTACTCAAATCAATCACCTCTAACCCATCGTATGGGCGAATAGTGGGATTGGTTACAAGCGTCTATTTAGTAATTCCTGCGGCCAGCAGCGTATTGCTCAGCTCCGCGAATTCCTGCAGGCTTAACGTTTCCGCGCGCCGGGAGGGTGCAATGCCGGCATCGCCGAGCAAGGACTCCAGCCGTTCCCGGCCTTCTCCCGGGAAAAACCGGCTCTTGAGATTATTTGAAATCGTCTTGCGTCTTTGAGCAAAAGAAGCCTGTACCACTTCGAAGAAAAAGGCTTCATTCTCCACCGAAACAGGAGGCGTGCTGCGTACCTTCAGACGGATGACAGCCGATTCCACATTGGGCTGCGGGATAAAAACGCTATGAGGCACGGTACAGACCAGCTCCGGCTCACTGTAATACTGAACGGCGATGCTCAGGCTTCCGTATTCCTTTCCTCCCGGGGAGGCCGCCATGCGCTCTGCGACTTCCTTCTGGATCATCACGACGATGTTCTCCAGCGGGAGGCCCGCCTCCAGCAGGTTCATCAAAATCGGTGTCGTGACGTAGTAAGGCAAATTGGCTACCACGCTAACGCCGCTGCATCCGCTGAATTCGGACGCAAACAGCGCCCGCAGGTCGAGCTTAAGCACATCTCCGTGAATGACATGGACATGCGGATAAGGCTCCAACACCTCTTCCAGAATGGGCAGAAGGCGCTGGTCGATTTCCACGGCGGCCACACGGCCGGCCGTTTGTGCCAGCTTCTCCGTCAAGGCTCCGATTCCGGGTCCGATCTCCAGCGCCCCTTTGGATGGATCCAAACCGGCTGCGCCGACGATTTTGCCAAGGATGTTCTGGTCGATCAGAAAGTTCTGACCGAGGCTTTTTTTAAATGAAAATCCGTGCCGTTGGATAATCTCTTTCGTTCGGCGCGGTGTAGACACATCTTCTCTCATGGTCATCGGTTATTTCCCTCTTTCGTTCTCCAATTGAGCTAGTGCGGCCGCAAACTCTTCACGGCTGATCCGGAAGATGGCTAACCGCTTATGAAACTGTTTGCCATTACAATACCCTATTCCAAGCCGTTCACCCATGAACCGCCTACGTGCGGACGCGTCCGGATGAACGATCAATCCCGCCGCGATCAGGTCCTCCCAGTCGATCAGGTCCTGATGACTTCCGTCGGCTTCAGAAGGGACCTCGCTGCGGACGCGGGAGAGGGCCTCCCGGATCGCCTCCGGCGATGCGTTCTCCACCCCGATGTCATCGCCCTTCGTCGCGTCGGCCTCGTTCAGGAAAGCATGCTTACACCCGGGAACCCGGTTCGCGACGATTTTACGGATGCGTTCTCCGGCATGGTCGGGATCGGTGAAAATAATGACTCCCCGCCGCTCCATCGCGAGCGCGATTTTCCGCAAAGTCGTCTCATTGATCGCCGATCCTCCGGTCTCAATGGTGTCGGCGTCCACCGCCCGTTTCACCGCCACGGTGTCGTCACGGCCCTCCACCACAATGACCTCCTTGATCATGTACCCCATACCCTTCAAAATAAAATGGTCGTATCACAACAAAAAGAAGAGGAATTCTCCTCTTCTTATCCGTGTCTTATTCATCATCCTAATAGTATATCATTCCCTGCGCAAAGTAAACGCAGCCGGTTAGTTCAACTCCGGTTTGGTCGGGCCGATGACGTATACGGTACGCCCTTTCTTCCGGCCGAAATTTTTGGCGGATTTCAGGGTGTCGTAATAGACGTCCATCTTGTTGCCCTTGATGGCACCGCCGGTATCTTCCGCCTTGCGGAAGCCGATGCCCTCGATATAGACCCACCAGCCCAACGGAACGACGCTCTTGTCGACCGCGATCGTTCTGCCTTCCGTCACTCGGGTGCCGGATGCCGTTCGCGTGCCAATCCCGTCTTCTTCCGCGGAGTATGCGGTCAGGGTCACGTTCTTAAGTACTTTTTTATATTTAAACGAGACGCCGCCTTTCGTCGTAAGTCCGCTGATATTTACCGCGTTTGCGCTGCGGGATATGCTTGCGGATGCAACAACCGTCGGTTTCTTCGTTCCTACGGCGATCACTTTGGGAGAGGCTTTCTTTTCAACCTCTTTACCGAGCCAGCGCTTCGAAACGAAGTTTCCGTCTTCATACACTTTTTCGATGTTATGGACTACTACCCCTTCATTTCCTTGCGATAAGACCTTGGTTTTTCCCTTGAGCAGGTTATTGTCCGAGGTTTTCACAACCGTGAAAGGTACGCTCTCTTTGGTCTGGACATTATGCTTGGTGACGCGGACAACCTTGATATTCAGGTTCGCTGCCACTTTGCTGTCCAAAGCCGGAGTAATTTTATCTTCCTTGCCCAAAGTAACGCCAAGCTCTTCGATCGCTTCATGTACGCGGTCTTGAGTCGTAAAATGTGTTTTCGTTGTACCGTCCACGCTAACCTTTACAGGAACCGCGCGCACAATGACAATCCCGTCTTTGATGGAACCGGCGAGCGACTGAGCTACCGCATGCTCAGATCCCAAAGCCATTGCCTTTCCTTCCAGACCTTGATTGACCAGCGAATGACGGGTTTCGATCTTTTGACTCTGCCCGTCAACAACCAAGTAAATCTTTTTATTGTTTTGGTAAAACCAAATCAGGATGATGAGAACTACCGCTATGGCCAAAAATCCGATGACCGCTATTTGACGTAAATGTTCTTGTTTCCACCGCATTGCGTAAGACATGCTGGATGAGCGTGATTCATGGGATTCCTTTTTGCGGAAAATGCCCATTTCTTCCGTCCTCCTTACATAGTCCCGCCGTCTAGGTCGATTCGTGATACGTATGACGTGACTACATTTCATTTTTACGAAATGCACTATAATTGAGCTGCACTTCGCATCCTGCCCCAGTCTGCCCGGCTAGTCACCTCCTGTTTAACACAGTATGATGACCCTATTACGTTTATTCAAAACAAAAGAAGCCTAAAGAAAGAGTAAGAGGCTCTCTTTCGTGGCTTCCGAATTTCTTGATGTAATAGGATGCACGAGTTTGCCCTCTCTTTGTACGCTTACGGAGTTAGCTGTCGGGTTAGGACGCAGAGAGCCGCCCTTTCTCAATCATTCGCTCATGGCGCAATGACCTTCGAATTCACCCCAATGACCCAAAAAGAAATCAATTACGCCTAAACCGGTATTTCCGGTTCGCGTATTTGGTTCCCCCGTTCTCCAGATTCGGAGATTAAGCGAGACTGGTTCATGGAACCATGTAACCGGAATCGTCATCTACACATGAACGACCCCAAATCGATTACTGAAAAGATTCTATCCTGTTTCGATGCATGTTGTAAAGGACGAATCAACAACGTTTATTTTAATAAATGGTTAAAAAAATGTAATAAACTCGGTGTAGTTGGTTAAAAAGCATTAATCTTTCGCGAATGCTCTTTTTTTCACCGCTTTTTCTCCCGATTTCATCGAATTCCAAATCGTTCCAGCGCATTTCGGGTAGTAATTTCGGCGATTTCTTCGACCGAAACCCCCTTTAGTTCGGCTGCCGCTTGTGCGACCAAAGTAACATGTCCCGTCTCGTTCCGTTTTCCACGAAATGGATGAGGAGTTAAATATGGGGAGTCCGTTTCGATCAATAATCGGTCCATGGGCGTCTTGATTAACACTTCTTTGGGTTGTTTTGCATTTTTAAACGTAATCGGTCCGCCAAACGACAAATGGAATCCCAAATCCAGACACATTTTGGCAATTTCCCAGCTCCCCGAATAGGAGTGCATGACGCCTCCAATTTCGTTAGCCTTTTCCTCCCGGAGAATGCGAACGACATCTTCATGCGCCTCCCGGTTATGAATGGAAATCGGCATTCCCAGCTTTCGTGCAAGACGGATTTGCTGTCTGAACACTTCATGCTGGACCTCTTTTGGCGACGTATCCCAATAGTAGTCCAGGCCAATTTCACCGATGGCGACTACCTTCTCATGCTTGCAAAGCTCTGCAATCCAGTCCAAATCCTCTTCCTTCATCGTGATCGCATCCTGGGGATGCCATCCCACCGCCGCGTAAATGAAGTCATGCGACTCCGCCAGCTTCATGGTGGTCGGGATCGTCTCGCGGTTAAATCCGATGTTGATCATCCGCGTTACCCCTTGATCCAATGCGCGCTGAATCGCTTCCTCCCGGTCGTCGTCAAACTGCGGCGCATCCATATGCGTGTGCGTATCAAAAAGCTCCATGACTGTACCTCCTTGGGTGTCCGTTTATTGTCCCTGTTCAAATAGTTCAGCAATATTTGCCGGCAGCCGGTGAATCACCGATGCCAATTTATTGTCGGGATAGTACAAATGAAATTTTCCGCGGTGCAATCCGCTGATCGAGCGGACAATGTCCGAAACTTCGGAAATTTCCCGCAGATGTTCCTGACGGTCCAGCAGAAGGATCTGCTTGTCCTGGAATTCCCCATCCGAACGAAACACATCATAAGGCAGATCGGTTGGAAAATCAATTTCCAGATCATATTCCGGATGAAGTCCCGCTGCCCCGAAAGCGCGGCGAATGTCGTCGATCATTTCCAAATCCAACGCTTCTACTTCTACATATTTATACAACTTTCTGTCTAAAAATCGGATACAAAGGTCACTCAACAGCTCATCAGGTTCTTTTCTCCATTGCATGAAGGCCGTTTGTACCAACGCCTCATCAAGGAGCAGATACTCCTCTACCGTCAAATCCCGATTAAACAGCCCGGGCAGCGGATCAGGCAGAAAAGCGAAACGGTGTCCGCCCGCATGGAGCTCCTTCGCCCGGCGGAAAATTTGCCGCAAAATAATTTCCGAACTCCGGGTCACCGGATGAAAATAGACTTGCCAGTACATTTGATATCTGGACATCAAATAGTCTTCCACCGCATGCATACCCGATTCCTTCACCACGATCCGTCCCTGGAACGGTCTCAGCATTCGTAAAATGCGATCCATATCGATGGTTCCGTAATTCACGCCGGTAAAATAGGCGTCCCGCAGCAAATAATCCATCCGATCCGCATCGAGCGGACTGGAGACCAAACTTACTACGATAGGATGTTCATAATCCTTGCGAATGACAGCCGCCACTTTTTCCGGGAAATCTTCTCCCAGCCGCCGCAGCACGGCGCCTACTTCCGTATTCCCAAGCACAATTTTGCAGGTCCAATCCTCATGGTGCATTTGGAACGCTTGTTCTATCGAATGGGAAAACGGACCGTGTCCCAAATCGTGAAGCAAGGCAGCACAAAGAGCAACCAGTCTCTCCTCCTGCGGCCAGTCGGCATAATCGGCACGTTCAAACTGAGAAATAATTCGCCTCGTAATTTCATATACACCGAGTGAATGGGAAAAACGGCTGTGTTCGGCTCCATGAAAAGTCAAATAAGAAGTCCCAAGCTGGCGGATTCGCCGCAACCGTTGGAATTCGGGCGTATTGATCAGAGACCAGATAATTTCATCCTGCACATGAACATAATTATGAACCGGATCCTTAAAAACTTTTTCCTCCCGCAGTTGAAGATGCATGGCGATGTCTCCTTTCCTTTATCACAAAAAGTTTTTTTTGCAAAATAGAGAGAGATTGTGACCGATATAGTAGGATATTGTCGAATAATGTCGAAGCCTGTCGTTGTAGGTACTTCCAACATGTCGAAAGGTAAAAATGGGAGAAAAGTGAGCAAATCTACCGTTGTATCGTGCCCCACCAATATTTAAAATTAGAAATAATAATGAACTCTACCATAAATAGGTTGACTGTTTTGGCAATGGTTGGTATTATAAATATCATAAAAGATAGAAGTTTGTCGAATAATGACATTTTTAAATTATAGCGAGAGGGGCTATCATCGGTTATGATGAAATCAACAGGTATTGTAAGAAAAGTAGACGAATTAGGACGTGTAGTAATTCCTATCGAATTGCGCCGCACTCTCGGCATTGGTGAGAAGGATGCCCTCGAAATTTATGTCGATGGTGAACGCATCATGCTGAAAAAATATGAGCCTGCTTGCATCTTCTGTGGCAATGCGGAGAACGTTACTTATTTCAAAGGCAAAATTGTTTGCCACGAATGTCTCACGGAGCTTCCTACCCCTGTGACAAATTAAGAAATATAGTATATAATAGTTTTATTGAAAACTGTTAATTCTAACCTTTTTCATATCTCCTTGGTGCCTTCCAGGCTTGAACCCAGCCTGAGAAGGCCCCTTTTTTTGTCTTTTTCCGCTAAGTAATGGGTTTATTTTTATTTTCTTTCTTCCTTTTCATCGACAGCAACCACTTTATATATGTCCCGTTTTGACACGCCCCGGTCTCCGGCGGTTTTTTTCATTGCCTCTTTACGGGAGATCCCCTCTTGTTCTTCATAATGAAGCACATGCTCCTCCACGGATAAGGATTGCCACCAGGCATCTTTTCTCTCCTTGACGTCCTCCGGATTCGCCCCGGCAACCACCAGACAATACTCACCCAGCGGCGGATGTTCTTGAAGCCATTCCAGACACTCGCTTAACGTTCCTCTGGCCATTTCCTCATATCGTTTGGTCAATTCCCTCGCAAGCACGACCTTACGGTCTCCCCAGGCCTGCTGTAAAGATTCCAGCGTTTTGATTAACCGGTGCGGAGATTCGTACATAAGCAGCGTATTTTCTTCATCTTGCAGCGAGGTAAGCAAATGATCCCTGTCTTTATTATCTCTTGGCAAAAAACCAACGAATTGAAACCGCTCGGTAGGCAGCCCTGACACGATGAGCGCCGACAGTGCAGCATTAGCTCCGGGGATCGGAATGACCGAAATTCCCGCCTCAACCGCCAGTTTTACAAGATCGCTGCCGGGGTCGGAAATGGCCGGCAAACCGGCATCGCTGACCAGGGCCAAATTTTTTCCTTCTATTATAAGTCGTATTAATTCGGGCCCGCTCGCGCTCTTATTATGTTCATGATAACTGAGCAATTGGCCCGGGGAAATTTCGAAATGCGTCAATAGCTTACGCGTCTGCCGTGTGTCCTCTGCCGCAATAATGTCCGCTTCCTGCAGCGTGCGGACCGCCCGGTACGTCATATCCTCCAGATTGCCGATCGGAGTTGCCACAAGATACAGTTTGCCGGGAGTTCCGTTCGGCCGTTCCTCAAAACTTTTTTGAATGGTTAGACTCATGCTCTTCCCTCTTTTGGTCCATAATAGATGTTCATGATTTCCGGACAATAGTTTCCTTGACCGTCATACACGATCAGCGGGGGCAAGACCCGCACATCCGGCTTACCGTCACGCAGCGTCTCAATCAGCACCATATTGGCTTCGGCTCCCGCCCGCGGATGGACAAAGCGAATCACTTTGGGCTCCAGCCGATATTGGCGAAACACGGTCAGGATTTCCCCAAGCCGTTGCGGTTTATGCACCATGGACACTTTCCCCCCCGGCCGCACCAGCCGCATCGAGGCTGCAATAACTTCTTCCAGGCTACAGTGGATTTCATGACGTGCAATCGCTTGGTGCTCATTTATTTTCAAATCCCCGCCGGTTAGCGGCATGTAGGGAGGATTTACCGTGATCGCATCGTAAATGCCATGGCCCGTCTCCTTGACCAACTCTCGAAGATCTCCCTCTAAAATCCTGATTTGCTCTTGCAGTCCATTCATCTCCACACTTCGGCGAGCCATATCGGCTAAACGGGACTGTATTTCTATGCCATCAATTTTTGCCTTTGTCCGGGTAGAAAGCAGCAGCGGAATGACGCCGTTGCCGGTACATAAATCGAGAATTTTACCATGCTTCGGAACAAACGCGAAACGCGCCAGCAAAACCGCATCCATCGAGAAGCTAAATACTTCATCGCTCTGGATAATCCCCAGTTCATGGGTTAGCAGGTCATCCACCCGCTCTTGTTCTTGGATCCTTACTTGATTTTTCAAATTCAATCTTCCGTTCTGTGAAAGGATAGGCATTGATCCATGTATCATTTCTTAAAAAAAACCGTAGGAAATATCCCTACGGTTTGTTATTTATTCAAAAAAGACAAGCAGAACAAACAGTCGCCTTCCGTTCGCAAATGCCCGTAATAGACATTGCAAATATGGAAACCTTCATGATACAAGCGCGCCAGATTATCGTAACCTTCCCCAACGATATCGATGGCTTCGTTCCCTTCAAGCAGCAAAGGAGCGGGCTGAACCGGAGATCTCAAAGGCGGCTTGCCTTCAGTGTTCTCCCCCTTCAGAATTTTGCGCATCTTCTCGTTTTCCAGGCGAAGCTGTTGATTTTCCTCAAGCAGCCTCTTGACCTCCAGCATAAGCGTGCTAAATTGGCCGTGAACCTTACCCATTTGTGTTTCCAGCGCTTGCATATGGTTGAATATATCTTTATTCTCCAAGTTCCCACCCCAGAGTCATCTCTAAAGTCTTTCTTGAACAACTTTTATTTTACAACGACATCGTCGAGCGGAAGCTCCTTGACTTTGCCGACTTCAAACAATTGCACATGAACCGTTCGCGCTCCGGCGTTCAGACCAACGACTTTCCCGTCTCCAAGCGAAGTGACAACCATCTTGCCTACCGAAGGAAGCTCCTCCTTCACGCTTTCGTAGTTATCATGCTCAAATTTCAAGCAGCACATTAATCGGCCGCACAGTCCCGAAATTTTGGTCGGATTCAGCGATAAGCTCTGGTCCTTCGCCATCTTGATCGACACCGGCTCAAAATCGCCGAGCCAGGAAGAGCAGCAAAGCACCCGTCCGCAGGGACCGATCCCGCCAAGCATCTTGGCTTCATCTCTGACGCCGATTTGCCGAAGCTCGATCCGTGTCCGGAAAATACTGGCCAAATCCTTAACCAGTTCGCGAAAATCGACTCGACCCTCTGCCGTGAAATAAAAAATGATTTTGTTACGGTCAAACGTGAACTCCACGTCAACCAGCTTCATTTTTAGATCATGGTCTTTAATTTTATTTAAACATGTGGCAAAAGCGTTTTTTGCCGCAAACTTGTTCTCCTCCACAACACGGGCATCGGACTCGTCGGCAATACGGATTACCTTTTTCAGCGGGAGCACAACGTCATTCTCCCCGACCTGCTTCTTGCCAACGACTACTTTCCCGTACTCAATCCCTCGCGCTGTTTCCACAATAACGCTTTGGTCCTTCTCGACAGGAAGCTCCAGCGGATCGAAGTAATATATTTTGCCCGCTTTTTTAAAACGGACGCCTACTACAGTGTACAAAAACTTACCCCCTTGTATACCTATAAAAACCTGGTAACTCCTTAAAAACCCATGTTCTTGCACGGGAGAAGTTCATCTGTCCGAAGCCTTGGCTCCGGCCTGAAGCATCACGGTTACCCGCCGATGCCGATCAGGAACTGTTCGAGACAGAGTTGGCCGTTCATATGCTGACGAAGTTTCTTCTTGCTCTCTGCCGCAAGCGCCATAGCGTCAATCCACTGCTCCACGCTGCGGGAAAAAGCATGTTTAACGATAAAATCCAGCTCATCTATGAAAACGATGTGATCATGTCTATGATAGAGCGCATGGATCATGTCTTTGAACCACAAATGGAAAAGGTCAAACAGCATGTCCAAATGCTCGCCTAAACCTGCTTTGAATACACTTTGCTGCGCTGTAACGATAGGAGAGCCGCCACGGCCAGCGGTTTCCTTCCCTAATTGTAACACTACGTTTCTAATTTCTGCAAACCAATTCTGACGCAACAGTTCGCGGCATGCCTCAAGTCCGGCGGCCACTTGAACGGCAGGTCGGGACAAGGCGACCGGAAATCCTTCGCCGGTTAACATCTGCAGCATCAAATCCGGATCCAAAGGCAAGAACGGTACCCACTGGGACCTTGATTGAATAGTAGGCAATAAAGCCCGTCCATTGTCGGAAAGTAAAATGGCGACTGCGGGAGATGGCGGTTCTTCCAGAAATTTCAGCAAACTATTCGCCGCCTGCACCGTCATTTTATCCGCATGTTCAATAATATACGCCTTGGGGTTCCCGCTCTCCGAACGGTACGAAAAAATCCGCTGCAAATCACGGATTTGGTCAATTTTGATTGTAGCCCCGTCAGGAGATATTTGATGCAGGTCCGGGTGATTGCCGTGCAACACTTTCCTGCACTCCAGGCATTCGCCGCAGGCATCTTCGCCTTCAGCGGTACAAAACAAGGCCTGGACAAAGGCCATGGCCATCTCCTTCTGTCCGCTTCCCGGTGGTCCGCTAAATATATAGGCATGGGATATGCGATGTTGGCGGAGGCCGCTTTGCAACAGCTGCTTCGCTGCCTCCTGCCCTATAATTTCCTTAAAAGACATAGTTGATTTCTACCTTTCTTCCAAGACATTTCCGGAAGATGCCTGTATACGGATTGATAGACGGCTCGGCGCTAGAAGCAAATATTGATCAGCATGCCCCGAATCTCGCCGATTTTTTGCAACAGCTCGATCTTTCCCTGCTCCGTCTCCAACAACTCATCCGCCATGGCGAGCAGGGCGGCATCTACCTCGTCCAGCAGCTTATAGCGCTTGCCGCGTCCCCGGCGGTCCCAACCGCGGGATTCCTTGATGGTAACCCCGCGGCGAACGGTATCTTCCAGAAATCTTTTGACCAACAGGCGGTATGCCTTCAATTCCCGGACGGTCATGGAATGGGCCAACCGGTCACCCTGAAGCTGAATCTCCTTGAATCTCCGATTCAATTCCTCTTTGGTAGCCTGTTCGCCTTGGTGCTGCATAACATCGGAAAAGCTTTTGGCCTGCACCGGCTTGGCCGCATTTTCATTCACTCCCAAACCGCTTTTCAGCGGTCTGTACCCCGGATCTATTTTCACAGCTATCACCGCCGTTCTTTCATTTATCTTGTTATATACATATCTTAAAAATGTTCAAACCGATCAACCGGCAGGACGAATACGGTGGCTCCGCCTACCTGAACCTCCACCGGAAGCGGTAAATACGAATCGGTAGTGCCGCTCATCGGCGTCACCGGGGTGACCAGCTGTTCACGCACTTTACAACTGTTACGGATAACAGTCAGGAGCGGTTCAACCTGGTTGTCGTCAACCCCGATCATAAACGTCGTGTTCCCAGCCCGCAAAAAGCCTCCGGTACTGGCCAATTTGGTCGCCCGGAAGTTTTCCTTTACCAATGCGGTCGACAACCGGTTGCTGTCTTTATCCTGAACAATCGCAACGATCAGTTTCATTTGCAGCCCCTCCTCGATTTTTTAAATGAGCGTTACTCAGTGGAATCCAAGATAACCTTTTGAGTTACCTTATAAATTCTTAACCACTTCTATATTATTTGACATTCATAGCCCAAAATCCTTTAATGCCGCGGCCAGCCGGTTTCTGATGTCGGCAGCTACCTCTTGCATTGTTCTGGAGGCGTCCACCGTATGGATTCGCTCGGGGTACATGTTTGTGACGATCCCATAGCCTTCCCTTACTTTATGGTGAAAAGAGAGATCTTCCAGATCGAGACGGTTTATTTCCCTGCCCTGCCCGGCCGCTATGCGCGAGAGCCCGATTTCCGGTTCAATATCCATATAAAAAGTCAGGTCAGGAAATCGACCGGCGGTGGCGAACAAATTAATCGACAGCACTTCATCGATGCCCAGTCCCCGGGCATATCCCTGATAAGCCAAACTACTGTCGACAAAACGGTCGCAAAGCACGGTAATTCCTTCGGCCAATGCAGGTTCCACCTTCTCCGCAATATGTTGTCTCCGTGCGGCT
The DNA here is from genome assembly GCF_046559655.1 of Fontibacillus forbon. Classification (NCBI taxonomy): domain Bacteria; kingdom Bacillati; phylum Bacillota; class Bacilli; order Caryophanales; family Paenibacillaceae; genus Fontibacillus; species Fontibacillus forbon. Next base: position 86,528 of record NZ_JBKGFV010000008.1, read on the forward strand.
GCATATAACAGTGCCTCCGTCCGCCCGTCCATTTCGGTATTCGCCGGATTCAGTATGATCTCGCGGATACTTTCGGCAATCTGGATGCCTCCCGGCTCGCGTGTTGAGATATAACGGATCCCGCGCGCCTCCAGCTCTCGTCCTAATTCGTTGATAACCGAAGTCTTTCCCGATCCGTCTCCACCTTCTAATGTAATGAATAATGCTCGTTTTTTAGCGCTCAACACATTCCCTGCTTTCTTTCCTCTGTTTTATAACTTGTATGGTATTTAAGTTGGGATCGGAAGCCCCTTGGCATTTCGCCTTGGCCTGACGAAGCGCTATGAACTGTGCCGTCATGCGCCCGCTGATCTCTTCACCCGGATATACTAGCGGAATACCCGGCGGATAAGGGATGATCATCTCCGCCGCCAAGCGGCCTGTGCTGTTCTCTAGAGAGACGGACTCTCGATCCTCCGGCAGGATAGGACGGAGACCAAAGGCCACGGGAGCCGAAATGGGATCGATGTTCCACGTGGAAAATTCACTTTGCGGGTTTTGCGGGTTGCCCGGGCCCGGGGCAACCTCGCTATTCGAATCCATTTGCCTCAGCGCTTGCAATAAGCGGCCGATATCTTCTTCGCTTGTTCCCGGACTCAGCGCCAACACCACATGGCGGTCGTCGCTCATCTCCGGAACGCAGCCGGCGGCTTCCAGCCTTTCCTGCAGCTCGAAGCCGCTCCAGCGGCCTGTCGCGTCAAATAGCACGGCTTTAAAGGGATCTTGTATAGCATATGCAGATCCTTCTCCGCGTGCGCCCGGTACCAGCAGGCCGAAGCGCGGGATCTGTTTCACGCCGAAACGCAGTTGCTCGGCGTTAGCCAGCGCGCTTTCAAAGAATTCGGGCCCGCTGGACTGCAGCTGGCTGCGGCTCAAATCAAGCGAAGCCATGATCGGGTACGACGGGCTGGAGCTTTGCACCATCGCCAGCCGCTGCCGCAGCAGGCCGCGGTCAAGCAGTCCGCCCTGCACATGCAGCATCGCGCCCATCGTGAGCGCGGTCAGCATCTTGTGCGTGGACTGCACGACGCCGTCGGCGCCGGCCTGCAGCGCGCTCTCCGGCAGCACCGGGTGCAGCCCGAAGTGGGCGCCGTGCGCCTCGTCCACGAGCAGCGGCACGCCGCTCGCGCGGCAGAGCGCGGCCAGCGGCCGCAGCGAGGCTCCCATCCCGTAGTAATTCGGGTGCGTGACGAGCAGCCCCTTGGCGCCGGGATACCGGCGCAGGGCTTCGCGCACCGTCTCCTCCGACGGGATGGTCGCCAGGCCGCTGCCGGGGTCGTGCTGCGGCGCCAGGAACACCGCGTGCGCGTGCGCCAGCATTAATCCGTGGATGACGGATTTATGCACGTTCCGCTGCACGAGCAATACATCCCCTGGAGCGGTGCACACGCTCAGGATCAGCGCCAGGTTGCCGGCGGTACTGCCGCCAACCAAAAAGAACGACTCCTCCGCGCCGAAGACATCCGCTGCGAGCTGCTGCGCCTCGCGGATGACGCCCTCCGGATGATGCAAATCGTCCGTGCCGGTAATTTCCGTCACGTCGATCTTCATGACCTGGGCCAATTCACCGCCCAGGTCCCCCTCTCCCCCATAGGACATGCCGTTCTTATGTCCCGGCACATGAAAGGAGGCATCTCCCCGCTCCTTATACTGCAGTAAAGCTTCATATAAGGGGGCTTGTGATTTCCCCTCCGCTCCTTTTTCATTACTCAATCTATATCCTGATCCTTCCGGCATGTTTAGATAACTTGTCTTTCGCTTCATTGTAACGCTATCCAACTAAGGAGGGCAACATAAAAGGACCCGCCAATTTATAGATCAGGTCCCTCACCATTCGTGCTTATGCATTTTTTTCTACCCAAATCTGTCTCATACGATGAATGAAAAAATGATATTTATCTTCCTGAACATCCGTGTGTACCATTTCCGACTCGCAAGCGTCGCATATGAATTCCGATACGATATGAATGCCTTCAGACTTCGGTTCCCCGCAGATAATACATGTGTTCTCGGTAAGTTCATCCATTTACGATCCCACCTCGTGTGTTTTACTACCAGTATGGCACAGATTCTATTATTTTAAACCTTTTCATAGTGACTTTCCTACTTTATATATATGCCGCTTCCAAGCTCTCCGTGTTTGTACGGCGGATATCTTAAAAAATCTTTCTTTTATCCGATATATTAATCATGGTGTTCTTTCAATAATGCATTTCATGCCAACGTTAGCCAAGGAGGATTACAGTCTCATATGCCTGCCGAATCCGGAAATAATGCGACGTTTTACCACTATAAACTGCTTAAAAAAATCGTCTTGCCGAAGCCACTGATCCACAGCTTTTTAGTGCTTCCCTTTATTTGGCTCATCGCGGAGATGGTGTTTATTTCTTGGACCAGCATTTTCTTTTTTCTGCTCGCGATTCCGCTCGTGTTGTGGATCCATTTCGTCATCTCCCGGTCCGTACTTATTATCATCAGCCACTCTTACCGCAAGCGCTGGCGTTTTACCCGCCGGGTCCCTTGGGTCGGCTATTTGCCGGATCAATTCGTCAGCTACAGTACGTTTCGAAGCGTACATCTACATGCCGCCTGGATCGGCTGCTGCATTATTGCTATCCTGATTCCCTGGTCGCCCGTATCCTTCATCATTTCATTGATACTGTGGCATTTGTGGTTCCTTACTCCAAGATTTTTTATTCTTGCCGGATTAAGAAAACAACCCAAAAACGGCATGATCAAGTTTAATGAACAAGATACCTCTTATTACATGCCTTAACACAACGCAACTTACTCTACATATAAATTTAATAGCCCTGCATGGCGCTAAAAAAGCCTGTTACCTGCAAAGATTGCAAGTGACAGGCTGCTTTGATTCCTTACTCAAAAGGATTCATTGGCTTACGCAGTTTTTTACATGTGCTTGTGCTTGTCTTACAGAGGCATTGCTGTAGTATCCTATGAACCTACGGACTCTCCAAACCTTGAATCACGGCCTTCTCGTCCATTTTGGGAACTAACACGGTAAAGGCATTATCATGGATCGTAAGCAGTACGACCAATTTGTCCTTATTGTAAACCCGGGTTGTCCCCGCGCTTTCCTCTACCTTCTCCGTCCAGCCCCATTCCGTAATCGCTTTCTGATAGGCCTCGGGCACACTATCGCTCTCGCGGAGACCGGACAAGGAATAATGCACGTAATCCAGTTTTGAATTGTTCATCGCCGTTTCCGTTCGCTTTGCTTCTTTAGGAACAGGGAAACTCTTCTCTACCGCTGAACCGACAAATGTCGTCCAGGAAGGCTCGGAAGCAGCACAGCCTACAATGACGAACAACATCATGAAGACTACCCCCATGAAGCACAAGGAATATCCTATTCCTCTTGGCCGCATGCTGTATTCCTCCTTACCCAACCTATATTCTGACCGTTTATTATCCCTGGATGTCAATTCCTGATATAGAACGCGGATAGGTCTTAAAACCTATGTGAAGATACCACACTTAATTATAACGGTAGTCTTGAGCCTGTCGGTAACAAAAAGGTTACATTCCTTTTAGTAGCTCCTTAATCTTTTATACTCCTAATGCAGTGTTCTTCAATTATTTAATCGCGTCGAATGGGTTGCTGCCTTTAGGCAACAATTCGTTGAACCCGATCGTAAACTCAGGAAAACCCGCGGCATAAGGCGTATATTCGTACAGCTGAAAAAATAACCGCACCCCTCCGGGCTGCACATAGAAATCAGGCTGGTCACCCAAACCGTTAAATCCGCCAAAATATCCCGGCAAAGCATTCAGCTTGCTGTTTAGCTTTTTATTCAGTAGGTTGAGATAATCCTTATTTTCGCCGAATAAATCTCCAAGGCTCAGTAATTTTCCGTCTTTCAATGAAAAAGAATAGCCTTTTCGCACATTCATGCCATGAGCGCCGCCCAAATATTCGTAATGCTCCGTAAGTAGGCTAAGCACCCCGTTTTGATTATACGTCACAAGATAAGATCCCTTAAACTCATAAGGTACCGTACTCTCTTCCGTGGTTCCGAGCTCTTTCAAGCGTTTATCGATGCTATCCTGAAACAACTTGGCGTCCTTCTTCAATATCTCATTCATAGCTTTTTCAGCTTCCACATTTCCCGTTCCGCTCAGCTTCGGATAATTGATGTGAATCGAGACTTGATTCGTATCCTTATCATACCCTTCGGTGCTGATGGTAAGTTTGTTTTCTTTGCTCTTCACTACATTTAGGGCTTTAGGCGAAGAGTTCCATTCCCCTTCATATCCCAAATAATTCTTTACCCATTGAAAAGGAATGTAGATGCGTCCATTTATGTTCTTTGCCTGCTGCTCCCCTAGAAAATAATCGTTCACATAAGAAGTAATGCCACCTTGATAAATAGATACATTCAATGTTTGATATCCTTGGCCAATGGAATAGGTCTTGCTCAGTTCATTGTAATGAAACGGCAGCTTTAAATTATCCCTTAAAAAAGCAATAGGAATCCAGGTGTTCCCCTCCATGAGCAAACCCTTCAATTCTGCAGTTTTCCCGTTAAATCGCAAAGCTACCGAATTGCATACTGCATTTTGCGTCTTCCCACTTGCCGCATATCCTGATTCCGCCGGCAGCCATCCCCCGCCAAACAACAGTCCTGCTGCTAAAATTCCCGCACCGAGTCGCATCTTCCGGTTCATATCGTTTCCTCCAATGATTGTTCTATCTTGATAAGATCTGCAGATCAATTCAGTATCGATAAGCTGTCTCGTGACAAACCCTATTGTAGCCAATCCAGGACAGAAATGGTTTACATTTACCCTTACAATTTATTCTTTATTTTCCTTTAAACTTGACGTTTCCTTAACCACTTTTTAACCAATTCTGCGACGCAGGACCCTATAACCTCTCTTCTCATTCATAAGCAATAGACGAGATTTGCTAAAAATGTGCTTTACCACCATCCGTATGCTCATACATTATAGTGACCTCCCGGACCCTTTTGGGACACCTGCGACACCTACTGTGCCTTGACGCCCGTCAAGGCGAGTGATAAAACTCTGTCTACTTGGCATAGTTCTGTCTGAGACGCATAGCTCCGTCTAATCTCGTGGTCCTGCCTAACACACTTTGGGCTTGCCTAATTAACTGGATTTCCTACAGTTAATTTTGTCTTTATAGGTCGCTGGCGTAAATTAGATGGAAAACCTCCAGCTAATTTCACGCTTTTCCGCTAAAATGGCTCAAACCCTCCGAATTAGCTGTACCTTTTCCAGTTAATTGTCCCCAAGAGGGGATCTACGCCAAAATTAACTGTAGGTTTTCCAGTTATTTTGTTGATTTGAAGTTCCAGAATAGCAAAAGAGCACCGCCGAGATTATTCGCAGTATTGATACTACTGCTATCCTCCAGCCCCTATATACCAGCTCTATACTCCCCGGTTACCGCCTAATTCCCATACTCCGTCTAACTCTCGTGGTCCTGCCTAACACACTTTGGGTTTACCTAATTAACTGGAATTTCTACAGTTAGTTTTGTCTTTATAGGTCGCTGGCGTAAATTAGATGGAAAACCTCCAGCTAATTTCACGCTTTTCCGCTAAAATGGCTCGAACCCTCCGAATTAGCTGCAGGTTTTACAGTTAATTGTCTCGAAGAGGGGATTTATTCAAAATTAACTGTAGGTTTTCCAGTTAATTTGTTGATTTGAAGTTCCAGAATAGCAAAAGAGCACTACCGAGGTTATCGGCAGTGCTCTTCTTCGTTGCTTGGCGGCGTCCTACTCTCCCAGGACCCTTCGGTCCAAGTACCATCGGCGCTGGAGGGCTTAACGGTCGTGTTCGGGATGGGTACGCGTGGAAC
>NZ_JBKGFV010000009.1:0-86681 GCF_046559655.1 Fontibacillus forbon
AACACGACCGTTAAGCCCTCCAGCGCCGATGGTACTTGGACCGAAGGGTCCTGGGAGAGTAGGACGCCGCCAAGCAACGAAGAAGAGCACTGCCGATAACCTCGGTGGTGCTCTTTTGCTATTCTGGAACTTCAAATCAACAAATTAACTGGAAAACCTACAGTTAATTTTGAATAAATCCCCTCTTCGAGACAATTAATTGTAAAACCTGCAGCTAATTCGGAGGGTTCGAGCCATTTCAGCGGAAAAGCGCGAAATTAGCTGGAGGTTTTCCATCTAATTTACTCCGGCGACCTATAAAGACCAAATTAACTGTAGGAAATCCAGTTAATTTGGTAAATCCAAAGTGTGTTAGGCAGGGCCACGAGGGTTAGACGGAGTTGTGGGAATTAGGCGGTAACCCGGGAGTATAGAGCTGGTGTATAGGAGCAGTATCAGTGCTAATATAAGTAACTGCAACAGCAATATGAAAATTACCAATCCAGTATGAGTTACAGAGCCAGCATAGAACCGGCATAGAGCCGGCATAGAACCGGCATAGAACCAGCACAGAGCCAGTATAGAACCAGTATAGAACCAGTATAGAACCAGTATAGAACCAGTATAGAACCAGTAACATTAACAGTATCAGTACCAGTATCAGTATCAGCAACAGAATTAGGGTACAAAGCACTCGTAACAATGGTCCGCGGTACACGGCCCGTGGAACAAGGCCCACAAGGTTGAACCATTTTGTCCTCCGCCATTTAACCCCACGCTTGAAATTAAATATTGTATATCGTACCGTATCTACAGGGATCATTTTTTCGTTTATAACAGTGAGATCAAATATAGAGAGCATGATCTTCAGGAGGTGAGCCAAGATGCGCAAAGAGCAAATGGATGGTCAGTCGACGACAGGGACTGAAAAGAAGCTGACGGATATGGCAGAATGGGTTGGAAAGCATCAGCAGGCACTTCGTCAGTACTGTCGTTCCCTGGCCGGTTCTCCGTGGGAGGGGGATGATCTGGTGCAGGATACCTGGCTCAAAGTGTGGTCCGCTTTGCTTGGAGGAGTTCAAGGGGAGCGTATTACGCGAGCCTATTTGTATCGTGTGGCACGTAATGCGTGGATCGATCGGAACCGCAAGAAAGTGGTGTCTACCGTTCGCCAGCCTTTGGAAGACGATATTCAGACGCAGGAGGTTAGTTCCATCGAGGTATGGACGGCCATGGAAACTTTGGTTCAAAACCTGGCTCCTGCACAGCGGACCGCTCTGCTGCTGGTAGATATTTTGAAATATACTGCTGCCGAAGCAGGCGTGCTTGTCAATTCCACGGAGGGAGCGGTGAAAGCTGCCTTACACCGGGCCCGTACTAAGTTGAAGGCGACGGTGAAAGTTGGAGCTGATCAGCAGAATCTGGACGCAGACACGTCAGAGCATGGTTCAAAGTCAGCCTCCAAATTTACTGGACGATATGAGCGCGAGGAGTATGGCGAGGTCAAAAAAGAAGCTGATGAGCTGATGACCTATGCTTATCTTGAGGCCTTCCGTCAACAAAATACGGCGGCAATGATCATGCTGATGAATGACGGAGCACCCAAGGATGCAGTCGTATCCGTTTTGCATGCACATCGCCGGACTGACCGCGCACGGTCAGCTTCCCACCAGACAACGATCCGGAATCTCTCCATGCCATTGGCCGCCTAATCTATGGAGGTGTTTGTATGAGTACGGTAATTCCATATGTAATTGAGCAAACGGGACATGGGGAACGGTCCTATGACATTTACTCGCGTTTGTTGAAAGACAGGATCGTGTTTCTGGGCTCGGCCATCGATGATCAGGTTGCTAACAGCATTACAGCGCAAATGTTGTTGCTTGCCGCGGAGGATCCCGAAAAAGATATCCACTTTTACATTAACAGTCCGGGTGGTTCCACTTCGGCAGGCTTTGCGATTTACGATACGATGCAATATGTTAAACCGGATGTTCAAACGATCTGCTCAGGAATGGCCGCCTCGTTTGCGGCAATACTGTTGATGTCCGGAGCGAAGGGGAAACGGTTTGCACTGCCGAACAGCGAGATTATGATTCATCAGCCTCATGGGGGAACTCAGGGCCAGGCAAGCGATATCGAAATCAGTGCGAAACGGATTATCCGGATAAGAGAACGGCTGAATGAAATCGCCGCGGAACGAACCGGGCAGCCGGTCGAGCGGATTGCACGGGATATGGACCGGGATTATTTTTTATCCGCCGAGGAAGCGAAAGACTATGGGATTCTCGACCAGGTAATTTATAGCTCAAGAGCTGTGAAATAAGCGAGCCAGCCTGTGCTCACATCAAAACCGTCGTCCGTAAGGATGGCGGTTTTTGTATGTTCGGCCAAATCGGCAAGAATGGAATGGGGAGGTTTAGGGAAGTAATATTTTCAAATAAACCGCCTTGTAGCCTGTGTTGTACATGCCCGAGAGACACTCGTACGCGCTGAAAAGGCGATTGGTTTTTCCACACGCTTATCCTTGACAGCCTATAGGCCCTTTGCTAAGATGGCAATAATATATTTTCGTAAGTACGAATTCGGCCTTGATTTATAAGGAAAATAGACCGGACCCGATCAAAAACAAGGAGGAAAACCAAAGGTGTGGGAAAGTAAATTTGACAAGGAAGGCCTTACATTTGACGATGTATTGCTCGTTCCCCGCAAGTCGGAAGTATTGCCAAAAGAGGTGGACGTGTCCACGAGACTGAGCGACAACGTGAAGCTGAATCTGCCATTGATCAGCGCAGGGATGGATACGGTAACGGAAGCGGCGCTGGCTATCGCCATGGCTCGTGAAGGCGGCATTGGGATCATCCATAAAAATATGCCGATCGAGCAACAAGCGGAGGAAGTGGATCGGGTGAAACGTTCGGAGAGCGGCGTTATTACGAATCCGTTCTCGTTGTCGGCTGACCACCTTGTCTCCGATGCCGAAGTCGTAATGGGCAAATTCCGGATCTCTGGCGTGCCGATTGTGGACGAGGAGAATAAGCTGATCGGTATTTTGACCAACCGCGACTTGCGTTTTGTTCATGATTACAGCATTAAAATCAGCGAGGTCATGACTCACGAAAACCTGGTAACCGCGCCAGTTGGGACAACCCTGCAGGAAGCCGAAGTGATTCTGCAAAAACACAAAATCGAGAAGCTGCCTTTAGTGGATGACAATAATGTATTAAAAGGCCTTATCACCATTAAAGATATCGAAAAAGCCATTCAATTCCCTAACGCAGCCAAGGATGCCCAAGGCAGATTGCTTGTGGGCGCTGCTGTCGGGATTTCCAAAGATACTTTTGAACGGACTGAAGCATTGGTAAAAGCCGGTGTGGACGTAATTACAGTGGATTCGGCTCACGGGCATCATATTAATATTCTGGAAGCTGTTGCCGAACTGCGTAAACGGTACCCGGGTCTCACAATTATCGCAGGTAATGTGGCGACAGGAGAAGCGACCCGTGCTCTGATCGAAGCGGGAGCTTCGGTTGTAAAAGTCGGTATCGGACCGGGTTCGATTTGTACAACCCGCGTAATTGCCGGGATCGGCGTTCCGCAAATTACGGCCGTATATGACTGCGCAACGGTAGCCCGCGAATACGGGGTGCCGATTATCGCGGACGGCGGCATTAAATACTCCGGTGAAATTACGAAGGCGATCGCCGCCGGAGCCCATGCAGTCATGCTCGGCAGCTTGTTTGCGGGCACCGAGGAAAGCCCTGGGGACTCGGAAATCTACCAAGGCCGCCGCTATAAAGTCTATAGAGGGATGGGTTCTCTGGCTGCGATGAAGCAAGGCAGTAAGGACCGGTACTTCCAGGATGACGACAAGAAGCTCGTTCCGGAAGGTATTGAAGGACGCGTGGCGTACAAAGGCCCGCTTTCCGATACCATTACCCAACTGATCGGCGGATTGCGTTCCGGCATGGGATATTGCGGCACCAAAACTTTGGACGAGTTGCGCAACGATACGCATTTTGTACGGATTACCGGGGCTGGACTTCGGGAAAGTCATCCGCATGACGTACAAATTACGAAGGAAGCTCCGAACTATTCTCTCTAAGTTAAAAACGATGTCCAACATATACCAAATCAAGCAGGGTGGAAATCACCCTGCTTGTCTTTTTTTGCGGTAGGCCCTGTGATAGAATAGATAAAGCAAATGAACGAGATTATGAGAGGAGCTTTAAGAACATTGAAACTGAAGAATAAACATCGCACAACTTCAAAATCAAAACGGAATAACCTCCGCAAAGGCGTGGCTTCCGTTCTGTTGCTGAATATGCTGTGCTTCTCTCTGGTTCCGGCGATGGCGCTGGCGGAGGGGGAGCAAACGGAGTCTACGACAACTTCAACCAAACCTGCATCCCAGCAAACAGGAGCCGTTAAAATTCCTACCGCTGAAGAACTCGATCTGAAAGTAAGCTCTGCTATTTTGCTGGAGCCGGTATCGGGACAGGTCCTTCTTAACATTAATGGTGACACGCCCTTGCCTCCGGCAAGCATGACGAAAATGATGACGGAATATATCGTGGCGGATCTCGTAAAGCAGGGGAAATTCGGTTGGGATGACGTGGTGACGGTCGGTAAGAATGCGGCCCAAACGATCGGTTCCCGGATTTTTCTCGCAGAAGGGGATCAACATACCATAAAAGAGTTGTACATCGCCATGGCGGTCGGTTCCGCCAATGACGCTACCGTAGCCTTGGCTGAGCACGTGGCCGGCTCGGAGCAGGCATTTATAAAGATGATGAATGACGAAGCCCAACGGATGGGCATGACAACCGCGCATTTCGCGAACTCGACGGGTCTTGATATCAAGGATATGCCGGAGGAATTCCGGACGCCGGGTGACCAAGAAACGGTCATGTCGGCGATGGATGCGGCCATCCTTGCTAAATATATCGTAACGGACCACCCGGATTTTTCCGATTTTACGTCGCTTCAAACCTATCAATTCCGGGAGCGCGATACTAAACCTATCGTAAACTATAACTGGATGCTGGAAGCGAATAAGAATGTAACGAACTTTAAACAGTTCGCTTACGAAGGACTCGACGGACTTAAGACCGGCCATACAACCAACGCAGGCAATTGTTTTACCGGAACGGCAGAACGGAACGGTATGCGCTTGATCAGCGTAGTTATGGGAACCTCTTCAGAGAAAGCCCGTTTCGTAGAAACACGTAAAGTTATGGACTACGGTTTCAATAATTTTGAAACGAAGCAAATCATTCCTCCGAAATCAACGGTAGCAGGCACCGAAACCGTAACGGTAAATAAAGCGAAGAATACTTCCGTATCTGTAGTTAGCGATGAGGGCGTAAGCTTTGTTATTCCTAAAGGCGCGGACGTAAGCACGGTTCAAGCCAAAGTGGAGTTGACGAGCGAAACCCTGACGGCGCCGTTAAAACAAGGGACCAAGGTAGGGACGGTGACTTACTCGTTCAAGCCTGACGGAATGAATCAGACGCTGGAGAAAAAGGTCAACCTGATCACGACCGAGGATGTCGAGAAAGCCGGTTGGTTCAAGCTGTTGATGCGTGCGATCGGAGACTTCTTCCGGGATCTGTTCAACGGCATCAAAAACCTGTTCTAGCAAGCAATCCCGAGCATACGAGTTGTATATTTCAGGACAATATTGTAAAATATCAAGTTAGATTATTATCGGGAGGCAGGGACATGGAAACAGGAACATCGCGAGTAAAAAGAGGCATGGCTGAGATGCAAAAAGGCGGCGTTATTATGGACGTCATGAATGCCGAACAAGCTAAGATTGCCGAAGCGGCCGGGGCGACCGCCGTTATGGCTTTGGAACGGGTTCCTTCCGATATTCGTGCAGCCGGCGGCGTAGCCCGCATGGCGGATCCTACAATCGTCGAAGAGGTTATGAAGGTTGTATCCATTCCCGTGATGGCCAAAGCGCGGATCGGGCATTATGTCGAAGCGAAAGTTCTGGAATCTCTCGGGGTAGACTATCTGGATGAGAGTGAAGTTTTAACCCCGGCAGATGAAGTGTTCCATATTGATAAACGTGATTTTACCGTTCCTTTCGTATGCGGGGCGAAGGATCTTGGCGAAGCGCTGCGCCGGATTAGCGAAGGCGCGTCCATGATCCGTACCAAAGGCGAGCCCGGAACGGGAAATATTGTTGAAGCGGTCCGACACATGCGTTTGATCAATAGCCAAATCCGCAAGGTGCAGAGCATGTCGAAGGACGAGCTGTATGCGGAAGCCAAAAACCTGGGCGTAGCCTATGATTTACTGCTGGAAGTGCACGAGAACGGCAAGCTGCCGGTCGTCAATTTTGCGGCGGGCGGGGTTGCGACTCCTGCGGATGCTGCCCTTATGATGCATCTTGGAGCGGACGGCGTATTTGTAGGTTCCGGGATTTTCAAATCCGATAGCCCGGAGAAATTCGCCCGTGCGATCGTGGAAGCTACAACGCATTATACCGATTACAAGTTGATTGCCGAAGTGTCCAAGAATTTGGGTACGCCGATGAAAGGCATCGAAATTTCGAAGTTGACCGCTGCTGAGCGGATGTCCGATCGCGGCTGGTAAGAACCGGTTGAGACCGGCATGCAATACCGTAATACAAGCACAGACAGCTGGGCATGGGGAAAGTAGGGTGGACGATGAAGGTAGGCGTATTGGCGCTGCAGGGCGCCGTAGCGGAGCATATACGAAGTATTGAAAGCGCTGGGGCCGAAGGCGTCACCGTAAAGCATGCCGGACAGCTGGATGAGCTTGATGGCTTGATTATTCCCGGCGGGGAAAGCACGACCATCGGGAAACTGATGCGCAAATATCAGTTTATTGATGCGATTCGTGACTTCGCTAGTCAAGGCAAGCCGGTCTTCGGAACTTGCGCTGGCCTGATCGTCATGGCCAAGGAAATAGAAGGCGGAGAAGAAGCCCACCTCGGGCTGATGGACATCAAAGTTTCCCGCAACGCTTTCGGCCGCCAGCGGGAGAGCTTTGAAACCGATCTTGAGGTGAAAGGACTTAGCGAACCGCTGCGCGCCGTATTTATCCGTGCCCCGCTCATCACGGGGATCGGCGAAGGCGCGGAAGTACTGTCAACGTATAAGGATGAGATTGTAACAGCCCGCCAAGGGCACTTGCTCGTTTCATCCTTTCATCCGGAGTTGACGGACGATTATTCGCTTCATGCCTACTTTTTGGAAATGATTAAGAGTTATGAAGCGGCCGTAAAGTAAGGCCATAAGAGACACCTTGACTCTTTTCCAAGGGTTAAGGTTGTTTTCTTTCTAATAGGAAGATAAGTTTTCCGGCGATCCCGGGGGTCATGGTCAAGCTTCAAGAGCCGGCACGGCTGCCACGGGATGATTCTAGGAGGGAATACCCATGTTGGATGTAAAAATATTGCGAAATGATTATGCACGTGTCGAAGAAGCGCTGAAGAACCGCGGAAAATCGCTTGCTCTGATCTCGAATTTTCCGGAGCTGGACGAAAAACGCCGGGAGCTGCTTCAAGAGAGCGAGACGCTGAAAAACCGCCGCAATACCGTGTCGGCTGAAGTGGCCCAGCGGAAGAAGAACAAGGAAAACGCCGATGAGCTGATCGTAGAGATGCGTGAGGTAGGCGACCGGATCAAGCAATTGGACGATGAAGTCCGTGAGCTTGAAGCAAAAATCGATGAATTGACGCTGAATATTCCGAACATTCCTAGCAGCACTGTACCGGTCGGCGCCTCGGAGGAAGAGAATGTGGAGGTTCGCCGTTGGAGCGAGCCGAGAACGTTTAACTTTACGCCAAAAGCGCATTGGGACATTGCCGGTGAACTGGGCATTCTGGATTTTGAAGCCGGTGCCAAGGTTACGGGCTCGCGGTTTACTTTCTATAAAGGATTGGGAGCACGGCTGGAGCGGGCGCTCATCAGTTTCATGATGGATCTGCATAGCACCGAGCATGGATATGAGGAAATGCTGCCTCCATACATCGTGAACCGGGACAGCCTGTATGGGACGGGGCAGTTGCCGAAGTTTGAGGAAGATCTGTTCAAACTGACCGAGAGCGACTACTATCTGATCCCAACCGCTGAGGTGCCGGTCACTAACTATCATCGCGACGAGATTTTGACTGCGGAAGAATTGCCGCATAATTATGTTGCTTACAGCTCCTGCTTCCGTTCCGAAGCCGGCGCTGCAGGTCGCGATACGCGGGGGCTGATTCGTCAGCACCAGTTCAACAAAGTAGAGATGATCAAAATCGTTCATCCCGACACCTCGTATGACGAGCTGGAAAAGATGACAGCTAATGCGGAGCGGGTATTGCAATTGCTGAATCTGCCTTACCGTGTGCTGGCACTGTGTACGGGAGATCTTGGTTTTACGGCTGCGAAAACCTATGACCTTGAGGTTTGGCTGCCGGAGAGCGGCGTTTACCGCGAGATCTCTTCATGCTCGAACGTAGAGGATTTCCAGGCCCGCCGGGCCAACATCCGTTTCCGTCCCGAGCCGAAATCCAAGCCGGAATTTGTGCATACGCTGAATGGATCGGGACTGGCCGTAGGCCGTACGGTAGCCGCAATTTTGGAAAATTATCAACTCGAAGACGGCAGCGTGGAGATTCCGGAAGTGCTGCGTCCATATATGGGTAACTTGCAAGTAATTGCCAAGCGAAAATAACTTGATTACATTTCTTGTCTGTGATAGAATCTGATTTGTTACGCAAATCAGATTCATCTTTGGAGAGGTACCGAAGCGGTCATAACGGGGCGGTCTTGAAAACCGTTAGGGTGCAAGCCCACATGGGTTCGAATCCCATCCTCTCCGCCATACATATCTATTAAGGGGGCGATCATCGTCCTCTTTTTTGCGTTTTCCGGCGGCATAAGACCAATGCTGTTTCCCTGAATAAAGAAGCCTTTATTGTTGCAGTCTAACATAAGCGGTACAATTCACAGGAAGGGGGGAATCCCTGATGACTAAACCGAAAACGTACACCACGCCCGGAACCCAGCCGGAAGTGCAAAGAGAACAAGGACATGGAGGAGCGGAGCCGCTTTCCGGATCCAAAAAGGTGAAAAATCGGAATCATGTGAGCCATAACAATCCCCAAGGGAGCTGAATCACTGGCTCGAACCCTCTTTTTTGATAAATGAAATTAAGCGGATTTGTGTGATCACCCGGTATGGTTCATGCCGGGCTTTTTAGTGTACTCTCGAATTTTCGCAAATCGGGGATTCAACGGAGGCGCATGCCCTGCGCTGGGGATCATATATCGCCAATTTTGAATAAAGCAAGACACAAAGCTCATAAAATGTCATAATAAAGATAGGGCAATTATTAACCGATGTTCAACGAAATGGAGAGATGGAGAAAAACTAACCCTATTCTGAAAGGATCGTGATGCGATTGAATTTTGTAGAAACCAACATCCCTTCCCCGGAAAACTTTGTCAAGACGGAACCGCGCCAGCATAAAAAAAAGAGTTTGGGCAGCATTGTGCTCAGATTTATCTTTATAGTTATCGGTGCCATTCTGGTCTCTGTCGCACTTGAGCTGTTTCTTGTTCCTAACAAGATTACGGACGGCGGGGTCACCGGCATATCTGTCATGTCCTCCTATCTGTCTCAACTACCGTTAGGTATTTTTCTGTTCCTCTTTAACCTCCCTTTCCTGATTGTCGGTTATAAGCAAATTGGTAAAACCTTTGCCATTTCCACACTGGTTGGCATTACCGTCATGTCTATCGGCACTGCTCTGCTTCATCCCGTTGATCCGTTTGTTACGGACACGTTGCTGGCATTTGTATTTGGCGGCATTTTGCTCGGTTTGGGTACTGGGATTGTAATCCGGTTCGGTGGTTCGCTGGACGGTACCGAGATCGTAGCCATACTCATTTCCCGTAAGTCCCCGTTCTCCGTCGGAGAAATTATTATGTTCTTTAACTTTTTCATTCTGTTGAGCGCTGGATTCGTATTCGGATGGGAACGGGCATTATTTTCCCTGTTGGCCTATTATATCGCCTATAAGACGATAGATATCGTCGTAGACGGTTTGAACGAATCGAAATCGGCTTGGATCATCAGCGATCAGATTGAAGAGATCGGCGCAGCCATTGTAAACCGGTTAGGCCGCAGCGTTACTTATTTGGCCGGTGAAGGCGGTTTTTCCGGCGATCCCAAAAAAGTAATTTTTTGCGTGGTTACTCGCCTGGAGGAAGCTAAGCTTAAGGAAATTGTAAACCATTTTGATGAAAATGCATTTTTGGCTGTAGGAAATATCCATGATGTGAAAGGCGGACGTTTCAAGAAAAATGCAATTCACTAAATTTTTCAGAAATGGGTTTCCGCTTACATGAAAATGGTTTATGATATGGAAGGGTTTGTATTTTTGTAAGTCTTTTTAGGACGGAGAGGAGTCTTTAATGTCAAGAAAGCTTTATATGTCAGCTTTGGTGTTGCTAATGTCGGTAGTTCTGGTGCTGTCCGGCTGTAATGCCAAAAAAGAGCCAAAAGAGGCGCTGGGGAGCGCCGCGATTCAGGCACTTAAAATGGATTCATATGTTGCTACGAACCAAATTAAAATTGTGGATCTGACCTTTGATGCCGGAGCTTCCGCAAATGCGGAAATCGGCGCCGTGTTCTCCATGTTGAAGAATGCGGAAATCAATGTAAATCAGATTTATCAAAAGGATCCGATGCAAACGGAGGCTACGCTGGAAGTAAAATTGACTGGCGATATGTCTACGACGATTACGATTCCATTTGTAATGACCAAAGAAAAAATCTACATCAAAATTCCGAACATTCCGTTCCTGCCGATGCCGGAGAGCGTTGTAGGGAAGTTCCTGGTCATGGACCTGAAAGAATTGGCTGAACAAAGCGGAGAAGAATTTAACCCGGACATGTTCAACCCTGAAAAATCGCAGAAGCTCGCGGGAGAAGTATCCAGTGCGATACTTGCGGAATACGATTCGGCTACTTATTTCAAAAATGTAGAGCCGAAAGATGTAGAACTCCCTGATGGATACAAAGCGAAGCAAGTCGTTCAATTTAACGTGACCAACGACAATGTCAAGGAAGCCTTAACGATCCTGATCAACAAGGCGCTTCCGAAGGTGCTCGATATCGTCGGCAAAGAGGAATACCGTACGATGCTGAACCTGCAGCCTGAGGACATCGAAGAGTTGAAGAAAGAATTGGAAGCAGGCAACCAGGATGAGCTGGGTAAGGCGTTGGACGAAATGAAGAATTATTTGAAGATCAACAAGTTTACAGTGAATACAGCCATCGATAAAGAGAACTATCCTTCTTATTCCGATGTGAATGCGGATGTGGAAATCAACGATCCGGAAACGAACGAAAAGGTGAAGCTGGCGTTGCAAATGAAGAGCACGTTCAGCAAAATCAATGAAAAACCGGCGTTTACCATCGGTATTCCTACAGATACCATTACGATGGAGGAATTCGAAGCAGAAATGGGCGGTCTTGGTTACTAAGCACCAGTCCTAACTCATAAAACCCGCGTGAATCTTAGCGATTCACGCGGGTTTTTTGTTGTTTCCCCGTATCGTGGCGTTGAGTACGCCGGGGGTTAACTTTTCTTGCGTAGGTTCCGGAAAAACTGGGTGAGCAGGGAAGCGCACTCCTCCTGCAGTACGCCGGATACAACTTCTGTCCGGTGGTTAAACCGGGGCTCTTGCAGCAGATTCATGAGCGTTCCGGCACAGCCGGCTTTCGGGTCGGGAGCACCATAAACGACAAGCGGAATGCGGCACTGGACGATCGCCCCGGAACACATCGGGCACGGTTCCAGCGTGACATACAACCGGCAATGGAGTAGCCGCCAAGCGTCCAGCGTCTCGCTGGCTTCGCGTATGGCGATCATTTCGGCGTGCGCCGTTCCGTCTTTGGAGCTTTCCCTTAAATTATGGCCGCGGCCGACGATTTGATCGCCCAAGACGATGATCGCGCCAATAGGCACTTCCCCGATGGCTTCTGCTTTATAGGCTTCACGGATGGCCTCTTGCATCCAATATTCATGGGTTTGCGTGGAGGGGGGAGGCTCCGGGATAAAAGGTAATGGCATAAGATAATTAGTCTCCTTTTGACAAGTTAAGGCACAGGTTGTCCGGCGAACAAATATTCGTTCTTAACATGTTGTGGACAACACTGTGGACAACCCCGGTTTTATCCCCATTCTTATTCACATATCCCACTTTAGAAATGTTGATATGTTAACAATATGTGCATAACTTTTTTGGTTTTTACGGGATGATGGTGATAAATAGGTATTTTTTCTTATTGTAGGGAATGTATCTGGGAAATTCAACGTCTTTGCAAAACTTGTCGTTACGGGTATGATGGGGGTAAGTGTCGAACCATTCCAAATATCCCCAAGTTTGCTGAAGGGGGGAGGAGCCATTTGTCGATAAAAATCAAACTTTCTTTAATCATGACCGCTTTTGCAGTAACGCTTCTCTCTATAAATACTGTTCTTAGTTTTTTCACCACCCGGGATAATTTACGCAAAGACAGTGAAGCAAACATGATGATGACCGCCAAGCAAATCGCTTTGGCTGTCGAACAGAGCCGTTCGGTATACGAATATATCAAGAATGGTACGGATCCGGCAAGCACCCGGGACTTTATTGAAGATACGCTCAGAATGACAAGTCCGGAGAATATTACCCAAGAGTCGATGCGGGCAAACGACAATCTTCTTGAAATCACGGGAATCAATCCCGAAAGATTCGAACAGGATCAAAGTTTGATATTTGGAACGTACCAATACAAGAATGATTCGCTCATCGTCGACAGGGCCCGGTTGGCTTTGCAAAGAGGAGCGACCCTGCTTTATGAAACGGAAATCGACGGCAAGCGGGTTCTGGACAGCTTTATTCCGATTCAGCCGCAGTATAAGGAGCCTTATGTAATCCGGATCATATCGAGTTATGAACCGATCTCGGCGGCGATTTCCAAGCATATGTTAAGCCAGTTATCCATATCTATCGTGCTATTGCAAATCGTCATCTTTACCAGTTATATTTTAGCCGGAAAGCTGATCCGGCCGATTCAACATATTTTGATGAAAGTCAGTAGTCTTTCTTCCGGCGATTTTGATACCCGAATGGAGTTGTACAGGAAGGACGAACTGGGGCAATTGGCACAGCAAATCGACACGATGGCTGACAGTATTGGACATTACATGACCGTGCTTAGGCGGAAAAACGAAGAGAACCAATTGATTAAAGAACACTTGGAGTCCATCATTAACCAGACGGCGGACGCGATACATGTGACCGATCTGGACGGCAGCATCCTGCGGGTCAATACGGCCTTCGAGGAACTGTTCGGCTGGAACAGCGAAGAGATCGTCGGTTCGAGGCTGGAATTCATTCCGCCATCCTTGAGTGATGAACGGGAAGGGTGGTCCAAGGAAATCTGGCGAAACCGGCCTTTTGTCTTGACGGAAACGGTACGTTTACGAAAGGACGGCTCCGAGGTGCATGTAAGTATCAGCGAATCGCCGGTGTATGATGAGGATGGCTTAATCGTCGCCTTTATTAGCATTTCCAGGGATATGACGGAGCATAATAAAATGGAGGAACTGCTTCGCCGTTCGGAAAAATTAACGACGGTCGGACAACTGGCCGCGGGGGTTGCCCATGAAATTCGTAATCCGCTCACTACACTGCGCGGGTTTTTGCAGATGCAGCAGCGGACCAAGAGTATCAATCAAATGCATACGGATATTATGTTATCCGAGCTGGACCGGATTAATCTGATCGTCAGCGAGTTTTTGATTTTAGCCAAGCCTCAAGCGGTGCTGTTTGAAGTCAAGGATGTCCGGTTTACTTTGGGAGATGTCATCTCCTTGCTGGACAGTGAGGCTCATTTACATAACATTGAATTCCAGGCCCATTTCTCGTCGTCGCCTATTCTGGTACACTGTGAAGAGAACCAACTCAAGCAGGTGTTCATCAATGTGCTGAAAAATGCGATGGAAGCTATGCCATGCGGAGGTACGATCACGCTTCGCCTAGAGGAAGAGGAGGGGCGTGAAGCCGTTATTCAGGTCATAGACGAAGGTGAAGGCATTCCCAAAGAAAGATTGGAACGGCTCGGTGAACCATTTTATACCAATAAGGAAAAGGGTACCGGCCTTGGTCTAATGGTGACCCAGCGCATCATCGAGGGGCATAAAGGAAAGATGACCATCGATAGCGAGGTTGGAAAAGGTACCGTTGTGACCATTACCCTGCCGAGAGTAACCGAGATAAACAGGCTGGAAGATGTAACGACAAAGAAGAGTTTAGCATGAAGGGTGACAATGGAAGTGAGAATCAATAAATTCATCAGTGAAACAGGATATTGTTCCAGACGCGAGGCGGACAGGCTGGTGGAGTCCGGTAAAGTGACGATTAACGGCGAGACGGCGCTGCTTGGCAGCCAGGCGGAGGAAGGTGATGATGTCCGCATTAACGGGAAGCCTCTTAAAGAGAAGCCCGATCAGCATGTGTATATCGCCCTGAACAAGCCTGTAGGCATCACAAGTACGACAGAGCGGCATATCCGGGGGAATATCGTGGATTTTGTGAGTCATGACAAGCGAATATTTCCCATCGGACGGCTCGATAAGGATTCCGAAGGGCTGATTTTGCTCACGAGCGACGGAGATATCGTCAACAAAATCTTGCGGGCCGAAGGCAAGCACGAAAAGGAATATATCGTGACCGTGGATAAGCCGTTGACCCCGTCCTTCCTTAGAGCGATGGGAGAAGGGGTAAAGATTTTGGGGGAGATGACGCTACCTTGCCAGATTACCCGTATGACGGAGCGTGTGTTCCGGATTATATTGACGGAGGGCAAGAACCGTCAACTCCGCCGCATGTGCAGCGCTCTCGGCTACGAAGTACGGAAGCTGCAGCGGATCCGGATTATGAACATCCATTTGGGGAATCAGAAGATCGGCACATGGCGCGACCTGACGGAGCAGGAGAAGCAGGAACTGGGACAGGCGCTGGGTTATTCTCTTTTGTAGTTTAGACTTGATCTCAGGCCAAGCTATGGCTTCTGGAGGTTTGCTAACCTTATATGCTTGGTTAAATACAAAGGGCAGCCCAGATCGGGACTGCCCTTTTACTAGTGAAAGGATATTTTGTTAATGCGTAGCCGGCATGCCAATTTGCTGATCGCCGTCCTGATACTTACGGATGATCGATACTTCAACCCGGCGATTCTTGGCACGTCCAACATTCGTTTCGTTACTTGCGACCGGATGATACTCTCCGTAACCGATTGCGCTGAATTTCTTGGGATCCAGCTGGTTGTTCAGCAACAAGATTTTCATAAAATTCAGGGCCCGGACCGAGCTAAGGTCCCAGTTGGAAGGGAACTCATAATTGGAAATCGGTACATTATCGGTATGGCCGGACACGATGACCTCATAGTCGGGGAACTCCTGAAGCATAGCTGAAATCGCTTTGGCAAGGATACGGGCATCAGGCTTGACCTCCGCTTCCCCCGAAGGGAACAGCGCATTGTCGCTGATCGTGACCATCAACTGGGATTGATTAAGCTTGGTATTTAACTGGTCGGTTAAACCGTTATTCTTGATGTATGTGTCCAGCTGTTTTTTCAGGGATTCAAGATTCTCCTGCTCCTTGCGCATCAGCTCACTCTTTTTGCTGTTTGTAGAAGGTTTGGGAATCTCATTTTCACTGATGGAGTTCTTCGTATTACTGCTCATCGCATTATGATCGAGAACGCCGGATCCGCCGGTAAGCACGCTTTGAAACGCTTCACTCATTTCTTCAAACTTCTTGGCATCGACCGTACTCATCCCGAACAAGACAATAAATAAAGCTAGTAGAAGGGTCATCAAGTCGGAATAAGGCAGCAGCCAGCTCTCGTCAGCATGTTCTTCGTGTTCCTGGTGCTTCTTATTCTTTTTGCTCACCTTGACCCGCCCCCTTTTCTAAAATTTGCGCACGCTCGGCAGGGGTCAAAAATACGGCCAGTTTTTGTTGAATTGCGATCGTTGATACACCGGATTGGATGGAGAGCAGGCCCTCCACCATCATCAGCCGTATTTCCAGTTCTTTCTTGGAGAGACGCTTCAATTTATTGGCGATCGGGTGCCACATGACGTAACCGGTAAAGATACCGAACACGGTGGCGATAAAAGCGCCGGAAATAGCATGAGATAATTTTTCGATATCACTCATATCGGATAATGCGGCGATCAGACCGACGACGGCGCCGAGTACCCCCAGGGTAGGAGCGTACATCCCGGCTTGGGTGAAGATCTGGGCGCCTACCTTATGTCGTTCTTCGGTAGCGGCGATATCTTCCGTAAGCACGTCTTGAACGAAATCCTGGTCGTTGCCGTCAATAATCATCCGCATGCCGCCGCGCAGGAAGTCATCGTCGATCTCTTCCACCTTGGCTTCCAGGGCAAGAAGACCTTCCCGGCGCGTGATCGTAGCCCATTCCATAAAGAGAGTGATCAATTCAGCTTTGGTGATCATCTTGGGCTTGGTCATCGTTAATTTAATCAGCTTGGGGAATTTCTTAATCTCGGAGAGCGGAAAGCCCACAAACAACGTAGCTGCCGTCCCTACGAAGATAATTACAAAAGCTGCCGGGTTGGAGACCAGACTTTCTACAGGTGCGCCTTTCAAAAACATACCTAAGATAAGCGCCACAAAACCGAGAAGAAGTCCAATAATTGTTGAAATTTCCATTGCACACCTCGTCCTTGAGATAATTGATGCCATTTTCCTGTCTCCGCATCCTTGCTGGGGACATCGGATCTTACCAATAAATCCGAAAAACGGTTTATCTTTTTTATCGACAGATTTCCCTTTTTTTTTAAGGTGTTTTTTCCGGTATAATAATAATACAGTCTGTAAATGACAAGGATGAAGGGAGCAATATAGCAGTGGGCGTAAAGCATGGAAGAGATTATGAATATATTTTGGCAGATTTGACGGCGGCGGTGGGCCGTATTCCCGATAGCTATAAATTTTTTGAGATGGAGGCTTTGGAATGGCATGGGCTCTCGGATGAAGAGAGACAGGAGGTTCAAGAGGCGCTGGCCGAGGATCTATTCTTCGCGCTTGGCACCGAGCCGATGATTACGGTAGGGAGTGCTGTGGTTATCCACGATTCCGAAGGGCACCGGATAAATTTCCTGATCGGGGAAGAAGAGCTTACCTCTGTCCAACTAGTTTGATGGGAGATTCGCAAATTTTTGGATTATTGGATAGAGCATGGTAAAATATAAACTTGGAAGAAAATAAAGTGCTGCGATGCTCCAAGTGGGCAGTGATCGGGTCGAAGCTCTTTTTGCATGAACCGCCGGAGAGCGCAATATAATAAACAGATGTGGAATAGAGCTAAGGCTACGGGTCAACTGAATCCTAGACTGAAGGACTACATAGGAGTGGAAGTTTTGAAGAACGGGGAGGAAGAAAAATGCCGTTTACACCTCAAGAAGTAGAAGCGCATTTGGAAAAATTGGAAGGTTGGGAATTGGAGGAGGGACGTTGGATAATCCGTAAATATACATTCTCCAACTTTATGAAAGGGATCGCGTTCGTTGATGAGGTGGCCGCGATTTCGGAAGCATTTAATCACCATCCTTTTATTACCATCGACCATAAAACGGTGACGCTTCGTTTGACATCCTGGGAAGAGGGTGGAATAACGGCCGTAGATATTAAGGAAGCCCAGCAATATAACGAGGCATTTGAGAAAGCAAGAGCGGTTGGCTAAGCCTGGCTGACAGGTTGGAATGGAGTCAAAAGAAAAACGCCCGCCGGGACCCTAAAGTCCCGGCGGGCGTGTCTTTGTTGTGTCGTTATTTCTTCTCAGCAAGCCACATGGCAACGTTGGCGATTTCATCTTCCTTCAATTTGTCCTTGAAAGCAGGCATCATGCCGCCTTTACCTTTGGTAATGATGCCAAACAATTGTTCAGCTGACAGCTCGGATCCAATTTTCTGCAGATTCGGACCGGCTCCGCCTTGCAATTGATCTCCATGACAGGAAATACAATTGGCCTTGACCGTGGCTTCGGCCTGCTCTGCATTTAATGTAATTTCAGGCAATTGCGGCTTTTCTTCCTGCGCCACCTGATCTTTACCGGGCAATGTAAACATTAACACGGCTGCGAAGGCGCACGCCACGATGAGTATTCCGCTCATGATCCACTTCTGCATTTCAATCGTCCCTCCTATGTAAGCTACCCCTTCCATTATAGCGGAACATGCGCGGCGATCATAGCATTTGTGTCAAAAAAAGTAACGAATTATTTGTAGTATACGAAAAAAACGGTGTATTCATGTATGATTAGTCACAGACAAACTATCGAACTCGAAAGTTAATCCTGTCTAGGTAGACGTGGGCGTTCCGCGAAACACCATGCAGTAATAGGGCTTGGAAATACCCCCAGGCGTCATCTTCTCGTACAGGTCGGTGATGACAAAGCCTGATTTCTGGTAGGCCCGGATCGCCCGGGTATTCCAGGTCAATACCTCCAGGTCAATCACATCCCTCGGCTTCCGCCGCTGGGCCTCCTCCACAATGGCAAGTACAAAAGCTTTACCCAAGCCGTGGCCGCATAAATCAGGCCTCATGCCGATCCCTAGACGCGTAACCCCCTCCATAGGGAAGTACTGGGCAAATCCGGCAAGTTCGTCCTCCTGATTCAATAAAGAGACATACTGCTGCGCCCGTAAGGCGGGATTGCCGAATTCTACATCGAGCGCTTTCATTTGTTCCCAGGGGAGCCAGCTATAAATATCATAGGGAGAATCGTAACGCCAGGTGCTGATTTCCGCGCCGTGGCTTTCTTCCATGGGTACGATTCGGAATGCTGCGATCGGTTTTTCCATAATGCGCCTCCTTAAACGATAGGAATACATATGCGGTTACCCATATGGCTTAAGTTCTTTTTAACCTCACTCTATCGGGATTTTCTTTGATTGTAAAGGCTTTGAAATGGAGGATCGCAAGAAAGGAAGCACGAAAAAAAGTGCTGAACGGGGAAATTTCCTGTTTAGACTTATGCCAATGGGGTAAATTTTGGATATAGAAGGATTTGGATATGGAGTGAAGGAGATACGGACGGAGATTAAAAATATTTTTTTGGAAATAGGCCGCGTACAAGAAACCTTTTGATCCGATCCTTCGTTATATGAGTAAGATGATACAGAGAAAAAAAACCGCAGCCGATTCCTGCAAGAATCAGTTGCGGTCAGATGGGTTTTCGAGGTGAGGGCCTCAAAGGTGTCAGGGTGATCAGGATTCTGTGGCAAACGTTGTAAAGCTGGATTTGCTCAAAATTCTTTTTGCCCCGACATAACGCGTTTTATAATAGCTGTTGCTCAATTTGTCAGTTCGGATGCCTTTAGAGGAAGAAGCGTGTGCGAACTTATCGTCGCCCAGGTAAATGCCGACGTGGGACACTTTACCTTTACCCAAGGTGTTGAAGAAAACGAGATCTCCTGCCTTCAATTGGCTTTTTGCCACGGCCGTTCCTTGTTTGTACTGGGCTCCGGACACGCGGGCAAGATCGATGCCCATTTTTTTGAACACATACCTTGTAAATCCGGAACAATCAAAACCGTTGGTCGTAACTCCTCCGTATTTATAAGGTGTGCCGTACACGGACTTAACAACGCTGTTCAACGTGGTGTCTGCGAAAGCGCTTCCCGTTCCCATGGTGAATAGGATGGCCAAACTCGTAGCTGCTGCTGTGATCGTCTTTCTCAAGATGTAAAACTCCTTCCAAGGCCTGCGAGGTTAGCTTGAGGATTCGGTTGAAGGTTCCCTATGATCCTTATGTAGCGAGATCAATTCACCCAAAATGGTTCCCCCGTTTCCCGGGTGCCGGGAATTCGGCTGTTCTTAGTTGAATGCACCCGAAAAATACGACGTTACGACAGAAATTACAAAGTTGTTACTATTTACTCTGGTTATTTTACCAAGGCTAGCCGGACTTGGCAAGTTTGTTTCGGCAATTTTGAATAAATAAGTTAATTTGTCCTGTTTATCCCGGTCAGAACCGGGTAATGATTCCTAGGAAGTGTGCCTGAAAAAAAGAAAAACCCGCAGAAGTTGATTCCATAAAGAATCACTGCGGGCTTGACTGTTATTATTCTACTTCATCATGGTCCTGAACATCACCGGTAACTTCTTCATATTTGTCGGTGCTCATAATGCGCTTCGCGCCAACGTAACGCTCGACATAATACTTTTCGCTTAATTTGCTGATGACTACGCCCTTGGAAGAGGAAGCGTGAGCAAACTTGCCATCACCGACGTAAACGCCGACATGAGAAACGCCTTTGCCTGAAGTGTTGAAGAACACCAGGTCGCCGGCAATCAGTTGATCTTTCTCAATAGCGGTTCCCATTTTGTACTGGGAGCCTGATTGGTGCGGCAATTTAATGCCGATTTTCGAGAAGACATACATAGTAAATCCCGAACAGTCGAAGCCTGAGGTAGTAGTTCCACCGGAAACATATTCAGTTCCCAGGGCTTTGTCGATCACGCCATCGAGTTTGGATTCCGACGCGAAAGCGCTACCAGTTCCGATGGAGAAAAGTAATGCAAGACTTACTGCTGCTGCGGTTAACTGTTTCTTCAAGGAAATGCTCCTTCCAATGCCTACGAGGTTAGCTTAAGGATTCGGTTGAAGGTCCCCTATGATCCCTCTCTTGCGAGATCAATTCACCCAAAGTGGTTCCCCCGTTCCCCGCGAAGGGAATTCGGCTGTAATTTACATCTGACTTCTTACTTATTCAACACTCAACAGAAAACTCCTGCTAATAGTAACAAAAATAATTACAAAACTGTTACTGAAATTGTGCTGCTGTTATTGTAACAAAGGCAAGTATATTTTGGCAATGGTTATTTAGCAAGATTCAGAGGGGAAAACGCAGGACAAGGCCTCCGTAGAAGCGCGGAGGCCTTGTGGCACAAGGGATGATAAAAATTAAAAAAATTTAACTTTTTTGTGTCTTCGAATGCCATAGCTGATATTGAGAGGTTAGGGTCCAAATTTGAAATAGACTGCGGAAAAAAGGATAGGATTGCTGGAGGATGAGGGCAAGTAACCCGGTCCAAATCCAGGAGACGGTACCGAACAGTAAGAACATGACTGCTCCGGAAGCGCCGAGAATAAGCGAGATGGCGATCCCCGGCAACAGATATTTCAAGCTGACGAGCAGTGAGCCCCAGACTCCGGTTTTGAACAGGTAGCCAAACTGGGCAAACAGCAGCAATTGTCGGATAAGCCAGCCATAAGCGGCCCAGCCCAGAATAAACCCGCAGAAGATCAGGATCGGGACCAGCCTGTCGCCGGCAGGAATCAGCCGGAGCGCCAAGGCGTACAATTTCGGGATCATCCAAAATCCCGGTAAGGCTAATAGCGCCAGTTCCAGCAGGAAAAAGAGCGTGACGGGCTTCCAGAACTCCTTCATCCCCCGGAAGAGAGGGAACCCGGAGGCGCGGGCATCGGCAGGTACCAGCCCGTAGAGAATACCGGCCTGAAGCAGCGGCGTCAATAAGAGTCGAAGGACAACCATCCCGAGCAGAAGCCAAAAATATTGATGGATCGCCGGATTATGTTTTAGCTCAAATTGGCCTTCGATCAGATATAAGATCCGATTCAGTTGGTTCTGAGGGGAGTCCGGGTACCTGGACAGAACGGCGGTAACCGCCGAACTGACCAGCCGGTACAGAAACAATCCCCAGAGCAACTGGTACAGGAACAGGATGATCACGGAGGGAAACTGGCTCCTGACAAGCCCCCATCCATTTCTTACATAGGTCATAACTTTCCCTCCTAAAAGTTTTGTGAGCGTTACAACTATGATATGGCTTCGAACAAAACTGCTTCGTAAGCATCGGCTTGTTTTGTGAGCGTTACAACTATGATATGGCTTCGAACAAAACTGGCATCGGAAGCATTCGCTAAATTTTGTTGTGATCCAGCCTAATACACAAGAGTTCCAAGCAGAGTCTCCAGCAGTTTGACGATACTCAGGGTTGAGCGGGTGCTAACCGGTTCGTCGATTCCGGATTTCAGGTAATTGTTGATATGCTTGTTCTCCAGCACCAGTGAATAGTCGGGGTCAATTTGTACCCAATCCAGCGGCTCTTTGTATTGCAGCTTCATTCGGACGGTATCGCCTTCGCCGTTCCAGACTTTTCTGACCGTATGACCGTCTTTAAAGCTGAAGAGCAGCGGTATTTTAGGACTGTTTCCTCCCTTACGGCTTATTTCTACAGTCGATTCGTAGATAGTGGTGCCGTTTTGGGTAAGGGGGGTCACGGTTATCCGGTCTGCGGAGAAATCCGCCATTTTTCCTTCATATACATATTGGTTAAAGTAAGGCTTCCAGCTCTTTCCCGTCGTTTGTTCAACGACCCGTTGAAAATCGGCCGTGGTCGGATGCTTGAATTTGTACTTCTGGCTGTAGTTATATAGAATCCGCTTCATGGTTTTCGCGCCGACCTGGCGTTCGATATCGAGCAGAACCAGCTTGCCGCGATAATATGCATTCTTGGCGTAGACGTCCCCGGAACCGTACTTCCAGGACGGCAGGGTCAGGGAAGCTGGAGAAGAGATGAGTGCGGCCTGAATGGGCAGATTCGGAGCGATGCCGAATTCTTGCTCCATTAACTTGTCTTCGGCGTAGGAAGTGAAGGCCTCATCCAGCCAGGCTTCCTCGAATTCATTGCTGGCGATCATCCCGTAGAAAAATTGGTGCCCGATCTCATGAATGACCGTGCGTTCCAATTCGTCATAACCCGGGGAGTCGCTGCCAGCGCCGAATGCGGTGACCAGCGTCGGGTATTCCATGCCTCCGGCGCCGTTTCCGCCGATGGGCGGGACGACTACGGACAGCGTGGAATACGGATAGCGGCCATACCACTTGCTGAAATTCGAAAGAGCTACCTTGGCCGCATAGAAATACCGCTCTTTCAAGTCCTTATGAGCCGGATCCAGATAGAGCTTGATTCGTACGCCCGGCACCTCTGCCGAGGAGAACGGTTCTTCCGCGTATACGAAATCGGGAGAGGCGGACCAGGCAAAATCATGGACATCGTCGGCATAAAATTGGATTGCTTTGCGCCCGTCTTTTCGAACGGCCGGTTTGGTTTGAAAACCGGTTGCGGCCACGGTGTACGTTTCGGGTACATCAATATTGACGCTGTAAATCCCGAAATCGGAGTAAAATTCGGAATTGCCGTGGTATTGGTGCAGATTCCAGCCTTCCGCCGTTCGGCCGCGCGTCCCGGCCGATTCATAGACGCTCAGCTTCGGGAACCATTGCCCTGCCATCACGAAGTCGCCGGACGTACCCATACGGGCAAATATTTTAGGGAGCTTCACGGTAAAATTGATTTTCAGGGTTACGCTTTCGCCGCCGCGGACCGTGACCGGCAAGCGTACTTTGGCGAGTGTTTTGTCATGGGTGTTCCCGTCATCCGGTTGAACGAACTGAAGCCGGTGGAGCAAGGAAATGCCGTCCGTAGTCCGGATTTCGGTCAATTCCATCGATCCCCAACCGTCCTTCGGCATGACGTCGCTCCGAAGCTTACCGCCGGATTCCCTCATGAACGTAGAGTCCGCCGAGGCGAAGGCGTTAGGATATAAGTGCAAGTAGAGCTCATTGACGGCTTTTTTTCCGGGATGGGTCCAGGTCAGCGTTTCCGTACCTGTCAGCGTGTTGTCATCTTCATTAAGCTTGACTTGAATATGGTACTCGGTGACCCGGTCGCTGAGGATCTCCGCGGTCGGCTGCTGAATGCTTTCGGCCTGGGGGATGCCGGGTCCGCTCTTGACGGTTACTGGGGGCTTGGCCTTATCGGGCGCGAACGAAGATTGATTTGAAGGCCCCAAACTCAGGGTGTACCGGATAGTACCGGCGATGAGGAAGAGGGCAAGAATGGAAATGCCGAAGAATAAAGTTCGTCGGGTCATACAATGGATACCTCCCGTTGACAAGCATCTACAGCATGTATATGTTTGCATTTGGGAGATTATTAGCTAAAATTAAATTAAACCGATCCGCGGCACGGAAAGCCTCTGCGGAAAGCGAAATCGGCGGCTCACTCGCCGCTTGTCATAGACATTTTACTTATGGAAACATTGGGAGGGAATTATGGACAACAACCATTCGGAGTCGCAAAAAACAGGCAAGAAGATATTCGCACTGAACATAATCAGCAATGAGGAGAAGAGCAAGCACAAAGGGTTTGGAGCGGGCTCCATAGACCTGAACAGCATGTCTCCGGTCATTATTGACGGGGATGAGGCTTATATCGACATCGGTGCGATGCATGCCAAGAGCAAGGTAGAGAAAGGCATCAAGTTTTCCATGAACCGCGAAGATGTGCCGGCCGGCCGTCAGGTATGGGTCGTTTGGGTAGCTGTGGACCGCTCCCCCGAAGGACAGTTTTACGGAGGCATGACGGCTTGCGAAATGTGGATCGATACCGAGGCGCGCCGCGGGTGGAAAATTCTTGCCGATCACGTCAATAAAATGGACTATGCTTTGAAGCGCCGGTTCGTTCTGGACGGTTTGTCGACCGAGCAAAGAGGCGCGCTCAAAAAGCTGCTGATTGAAACGAACCAGGAATGGTGGGACCGTTCCTCCGATGAATTGAAGACGGCACTGGAATCGGAATGATCCATACCGGTCTGGTTAGCTGGTAACATGAAAACAGCGGTACACGCGCATCAAGCGCATGTGCCGCTGTTTTTTTTGAGAATTGGCTTTACGGTGTTGTTGTTTTCTTGGATAAGTCGTAGGTTTTTGTGACCGCCTCGGAGCTTAAGGTGGGCAGCTGCCAAATGAAATTCAACTGATCGCCGGTACGGCCGGTATACTTCAGTCCATCGCCGATGCCGAACTCATCGTTTTGAATCCGGTCGATGCTGGCTTTATCCAACATGCTTAGGTAAATGGACGTCGCTTCGCCCGAGCTCCGGTCAACCAGCAGCAGCGTTCCCGTGGAATACGGGCGGATTAGCAAGAAATCGGTTTCCATGACTTCCAGACTGTAAACGTCATCCGGGCCGCCGATTTCCTCCAGATCGATTACCTCGGCGACCTTTCCGTCCGGCGTAACGAGTTCGGCGGTTTGCCCGTTGTTCAGGATGATTTTGCCGTCATGGGTGAGTACGTCTTTTTCCAGATTAATGCTTGAAGGCCCGCCGTAAGACATGCTCGCCTGACGGACGATGGAACCGTTATGCAGAATGGCCCGGTATCGTCCATCAAAGATATGCGGCTCTCCATAGATGTTATAAATGCTCGTTGCATAGGTGGAGTCGTTGATTTTGTTGGCATCCATCCATAGTAAATCGGGATGTTCTATATTAATGGATCCGGCCCGGGCAGGAAGTTGGCCGCTTACGCCCATATACAACACGCCTTTTGCACGGTTTAGCCAAAACAACTTGCCTTCGGCTTGAGCCATTACATATTTGGAGGAATAAACATACGTGATTTCCTGTTTGCCGGACGGGGTGATTGGAATTCCGAACAGCTTGGCAAAAAGGGAAGCCGGTACATAAGTGTTGCCTTGCTTAATCAGTATGGGAGCGCCGAGGGATACGGTGACGTTGTTTTTACCCGTGGCGCTTGCGCTGCCCGCCTTCAGTTTGGCATACTGGGTGACTCCGGTGAGTTCCAACGATTTGGTTGCATGGTTATAGGTAAGTTGAAGGTCGAAGAGTGCGGCTACTTCCCTCAAGGGGACATAAAGTTGTCCGGATTGTTTGAAGGGCTTATGTTCCAGCATGACAGTAACTTTTTGATTCACTGAATCGGTTGCGGCAGCTGCAGGATTCGGCGCCAGGCGGGGAATGCTTCCCGAAGCCATCGTGACGGTAAGAACCAGAGCCACGGCTGCGGCCTTGGCGGCGGTCGATTTCGATTTTTTCATATGAAAAGCCTCCTTTACAATAATATGAACGCTTCAAGCCCAGGAAAGGTTGTGATTATATAGATAAATTTGGTAATAAATGGAGGGGGGTATTCAAATAAACGGAATTCTTACAGCTAATTTTCCGGAAAACCGGCATAGAGAAAAAACAACTGGAAAACCTCCAGTTATTTGGGCTCCAAGTAGCAGTTTATGCTTCAGGGCTGAATTAACTGTAGGTACTCCAGTTAGATGAACAAGTTAGTAGCGTGGAGAGAAATTAACTGGATGTTTTCCAGTTAATGAGCCGCTTGGCAAAACGAAGTCCAGGTTGCCGATAACCGGAAGGCCGGTGTACCGCAAATAAGTGCTTCAGCGCCGCGGGAGTCTGTCAGCCCGAAGAAGCGGTCCCCGGCAAGCGGCAGACAGGCAGGCATTCTCCTACTTTTCCTTGCCGAGCAGGACCGTCAGCCCCAGCAAGGTTACGAGGATAGTCGCCCCCATATCGGACATGACGG
Source organism: Fontibacillus forbon (assembly GCF_046559655.1). NCBI lineage: Bacteria > Bacillati > Bacillota > Bacilli > Caryophanales > Paenibacillaceae > Fontibacillus > Fontibacillus forbon. The sequence continues at coordinate 26,467 of NZ_JBKGFV010000009.1, forward strand.
CGATCCATAGCGTGAGCCAACCTGGAATCGTCAGCAGCAGGGCAATCAGCTTCAGGGTCAGCGAGATGCCGATATTCCAGCGGATCACCCGGCTGGCTTGCCTTGCGACCGTGATCGCGCCGGGCAGCTTGCCGAGATGATCCTGCATGAGCACGATGTCGGCGGTTTCTACGGCGCTGTCCGTCCCTTTACCCATGGCGATGCCGAGATTGGAAGCCGCGAGGGCGGGAGCGTCGTTGATGCCGTCGCCGACCATCGCCACGTTCCAGCGGGCGGAGAGTTCGCGAATCCGCTCGACTTTTTGCTCCGGCAGCAGGCCCGCATACCAGTCCGTGACGCCGGCTTTGTCGGCGATTCTCCGGGCCGATCCGGCATGGTCCCCCGTCAGCATGACGGTGTGGGCGATGCCGCTGCGGTGCAGCCGCGCGACGACGTCCGGGCTTTCCGGACGGAGTTCGTCGGCGAGGCCGAACAAGCCGAGCGCCCGGCCCTTTTCGGCAGCGAGCACCACGGTGAGGCCGTCCTCTTTCAAGCGGGCCAGGTCACCAGCGACCTGGCTGCGGATGGCGGCCGGCAAGGCGAGCTGCTCGAGCACTTCCTCGCTGCCGACCCAATACCGCGTACCGCCGATATCCCCGGACAGGCCGACGCCGGGAAGCGTCGTCAGACCGGCTGGCTGCGGAAGCGCGGATCTGGTGAGGCCGCGGGTCTCGACATGCCGCACGATCGCTTCAGCTAGCGGGTGCAGGGAACCGGTCTCCATCGCACCGGCGACCCGATGGAACCGCTCCGTATCGTAAACGATTTCGCGGATGACGGCCGGGCGCCCCAGGGTCAGTGTGCCCGTCTTGTCAAAAGCGATGGCGTTGATCTTCCCGAGCTGCTCCAGATGAATGCCGCCCTTGACGAGGACGCCGGCGCGTGCGCAGCGGGTCATTCCGCTGACCAACGCGATCGGCGAAGAGAGGACCAGCGAACACGGACATCCGACGATCAGGATCGCCAGTCCTTCGTAAAGCCATTTCATCCACGGCTGGCCGAAAAGCAGCGGCGGCACAACGACGACGAGTGCGGCAATAATCATGATGGCCGGCGTGTAATATTTGGCGAACTTGTCGATGAACAGTTCAGTCGGCGTTTTGGTGTCCTGGGCTTCCTGCACCAGGTGCATAATCTTGGCGAGCGAGGAGTCCTCGTACGCTTTATCGATCCTTACCTTCAGCAGCCCTTCGGCATTAACGCTCCCGCCGAAGACGGGCGCCCCCGGCTTTTTCGGCACGGGTATGGATTCGCCCGTGATCGCCGCTTCATTCACGGCGCTATGTCCCTCAAGGACGGAACCATCCGACGGGATCTTTTCGCCGGGACGGACGAGTACGATATCCCCGCCTTGAAGCTGCGCGATCGGCACCGTTACCTCCTGGCCGTCCCTGACTAGAACGGCCTGTTTCGGAGCCGCATCCAGCAGCGCCTCCATCGATTTGCGGGCCCGGCTCATGCCGTAGCCTTCCAGCAGTTCGTTCAGGCCGAACAAGATGGCGACAAGCGTAGCTTCCTTCCATTCGCCGATCAGCGAGGCGCCGACCAGAGCTACGGTCATCAACGTATCCATATTGAATTTGAGACGGAACAAATTTCGCAATCCCCGTAGAAAAGTGGAGTACCCGCTCATTACAATAGAAGCAATGTACATTAAAATAATGGCGTTTTCGGGAAGCCGAGTATCCGCAATAAAAGTAGCGGCATAGAGCAAGGCGGAGAGGGTGAGCAGCCATTGGCCGATCCGGCCTTCGCCCTCGCCGTGGCTGTGGCCATGGCTATGCCCGTGTCCGCGACTCTCGGCATGGTCATGCCCGCCAGCATGGTCATGCCCATCACCACGAGCGTGGCCGTGTTCATGCCCCTCTACCCCATGACGATGGTCTTGTCCGCCATGTTCCGGCGTTGGTGCAGAAGTCACCAGCGTGGCTCCATCGCTGCTCAAAATTCGCTGCACCCGCTGCAGGTCGATTTCCGGCCGGACCAGCAGCCGGCCGCTGTTAAACAATAACGCCGCATCTTGCCCGTGCTCCAGTTTTTGTATTTCTTCCTGCATTTCGCGGGCACAATTGGCGCAGGACAAGCCTTGCACCTTATATTCTTTGCGGGTCTCTTGCTGGCCGGCGATTTTATGAGCGGAATGTGGTTTATTCATGGTCGTTCCTCTCCTTCTGGTGTTCCAATGTCATCGTGATGAGAGTCTCGATATGATGGTCTTTCAGAGAGTAGAATACATTCTTCCCTTCTTTGCGCGATTTTGCGATTTCCATCAGCTTCAATTGGCGCAAATGATGGGAAGCCGTGGCTACGGAACTGCCCAGGACAGCAGCAATGTCGCATACGCAGCACTCTTGTCCCCGCAGCAGCAAATAGGCGATTTTCATCCGATTGGGATCGGAGAGTGCTTTGAATATTTGCGCCATGCCCAGAATGTCGTCTTCCCGCAAGCTTTGACGCAGCTGTTCCGTCCGGACGGTGTCCCCGCAGCCATGCTCGCAAATCTCATCGTTCGTAATAAGATCGGACTCCAGATCCAATTCTTTCCCCAATTCGTTTTCCATGTTCATCCTCATCAGAGGGTTCACCTTCTTTTCGCGCTCTCGTAATTTTATATTCAAATGATGATTTGATTGTTAATTGCATTATACGGCTTTGCCTTATCATATTCAAATGATCATTAGAATGTTTGCCCGGAAATATGCAAGAAAAATCCATAATTTTCTATTCTCTTTATTACTCTGGTAATATTAGCAATTCAGGGCCCCAGACCGATATACAAATTATAAGTAGTCACGAAAAGTTAGTTGTCCCGTCGGATTGAAGTCATCAGAGGGTAAAGGGGGGGCCGACTTGAACAGCCTTATCTTTGGAGTTCTTATTTTTATTTTTCTATTTACGTTGTATGCGGTGATTGCATGGTTTCGAAAGCGCATCGGTCACTACCGCAAAGCGCTGGATGAGGCCGGTCAACGGATCAGCCTGCTTGAAAATATGCTTCATAATATAGATGTGGGCACCTGGTCCTATAATGATCAATCGCGCAGCGTCGTGTTTACGTCGAGAGCATTCATAACCATTACGGGGTATAACCCGGATAATTTTAATAGCAAAATGGCCTGGGAGAAAATCGTTCATCCGGACGACATCGATCATTTCCATGCTGTAGCCGCAGGTCTGCGCCGAGGGGAAGCGGATACCAGCGAATACCGGATTATTCATGTCAACGGAGGGATTCGCTGGGTGGAGGTCCGGATTATTCCGACCCTCGATGAAGCCGGTAACCTGGTCCGGCTCGACGGGATGGTACTCGATATTACCGGCAAGAGGAAAGCGGAGCAAGAATTGAAGGAAAGCGAGGAGCGCTTCTCCCGATTGATCGAGATTTCGCCGCATCCGATGATCGTGCAGAAAGATGAACGGTTTGTTTATGTAAATCCGGCAGGTCTGCGGATCATGGGCGTCGATACGCTTGAGGAGATCGTCGGGCAGGAAATATACCGGATTTTACCGCCGCATGAATGGAACAAAGCGCGAAACAGGATCCGTTTTATCGCCGAGAACGAGTTTGGAGCGGCCTTGGAGTACCAAATAATCGGTCAGCACGGACAATTGATGAATGCGGAGGTCATCGGAATTTACGATGCGCATACGGAGACGACGGTACACGTTTTTTACGATATTACGGAACGCAAAAAGATGGAAGTCGCCTTGAAAGAAAGCATGGAACGGTACCGGAGGCTGGTGGAGATGTCCCCGGTTGCGATCGCGCTATGTCATAAAGGAATGATTGTCTACGTAAATCCGGCAGGCATGCGGATTCTTGGCGCTAACGATCTTGCCGATATCGTCGGGACGACGCCTTGGGATTGGGTAACCGAAGAAGATGTGGAATGGTGCAGAACTTTTTTCGAAGATTTGATTGAGGCAGGCTCCCTCCCTCCGGAAGAAATGACCCTCGTTCGCGTGAACGGAGATAAGTTTGAAGCCGTGGTGATCGGGATTTACGACAATACGAACTCGACAGTGGAGATCGTATTTGAGGATATTACCTCACGGAAGCAGGCAGAGCGCGCGTTGCTCGCCAGCGAGGAAATCAACCGCCAACTGGTGGAACTGTCACCGATCGCGATCCTTCTTCATAGAGAAAACAAATTCACTTACGCGAATCCCGCCAGTGTCGCATTGTATGGGGCGAAGGACAAGAGTGAGATTATTGGGCTTACGTATCGGGATATATTGGGCCAGGGGGCTTATGAGGAAATTACAATTCATGAAACGCAGATGAACCTTGAACTCGGGGGCACCCCGATGACTCAGCATCAGGTCGTGTGCCTGAACGGCAATGTGATTGAAGTGGAGGCAGTTACCACGGCGCTCCCTCATCTGGGGCAGGGAACGGCAATGACCTTGGCCTGGGATATTACTTCGCGCAGGAAAGCGGAGATGGAACGATGGAATGCCGAGCAGTCGATCAGGAAGAGCGAGGACCGGTACTTCCGGTTGCAGATCAGCCTGGATCAATTTTCATCCGATCTTTTCGGCGTGGTTAAAGTGGATGAGTTAAACAGCCGGCTGGTGCGGGAAGTGCGACAGGTGCTGGGTACGGGCAAGGTTAGCATGATGAAGGTAAATCAGAATGGACAGGCTGTTGTGACCCATGGAGGGAAGGATATCCCCGATGATGTGTTGTTCAGCATCCGGGAACATGGGGCCGATGGGCTCCCCCTATGTCGGTTGATTGATACACTGGAAGGTCACTACGTCAAAATCGGGGAAGTCAACGGGGAAAGCCGGATTCTTTGCGTGGGGGAGAGTTCGCCGCTGCTGCTGGTTCAGGCTCAAAAAGTTTGGCTTGAGACGCTCTCCCGCTACGTCAGCGTTTTATATGACAATTTCCGGGTTATCGAGGATTTGAGGCGGAATATAGACATATTGGCATCCGGAAGAATCATGCCGCAATGGTTGTTGCGGTTCATATTTCATCTATCCGAAAACGAGCGGAAACGTTTATCGCAGGATCTTCACGATGCGGCGCTCCAGGAGCAAATCGTCTGGTATCGCAAATTGAACCAGATTACGGCCGATTTGGAGCTTCCGCCCCAGTACCGGTGCCAACTGGCGGAAATCGAACAAGGGCTGCTTGACGTCATTTACCAGATCAGGATCACGTGCAATGAATTAAGACCTCCTCTATTGAAGGAGGAGGGGTTGGAACGTTCTCTGGAAACCTTGTTTGAATTTGCACAGCTGCGTACTAATTACGCAATCCAATTCGATTACTCCGATTTTGGGCTCGTGATCCATGATGATATCATTATCGGGCTATACCGGATCGTTCAAGAAATGCTGGCCAACGCGACCAAACACTCCGACGCCTCCCTGGTAACGATTAAATTGTATTCCGAGGGCGACCACATTTATTTGCATTATGAGGACAACGGGGTTGGAATGGATGTCGGAGAGACGACTCATACGTTTAACAGCATGGGGATTTACGGGATGAAAGAGCGGGTTCGCGGCATGGATGGACATATTGAATTCAACTCATCACCGGAAGAGGGACTGTCCATCACCATTTCCATTCCGGCCCGGTAACAAATAAGACAGGAACAAGGGGTGTGCAGTGATGATCCATATTTTGCTCGTGGATGATCATCCTTCGGTCATGGCAGGCACCAAAGTGCTGCTGGAACAAGAAGGAGATATGGTTGTGGCGATCGCGGAAACCGTAGAAAAGGCGATGGAACTGGTTCGGCATAATCATTACGATCTAATGCTGCTCGATCTTCATATGCCGAAGATGAACGGAATTGACCTGGCCAAGCAGATTATTACCGTAGTGCCGGAGGCGGTGATCTTGATCTATACCGGATTTGAATTTACGAACCATTTCAACCTCATGGTGGAAGCGGGAATAACGGGTTTCGTGCTCAAAACGGCGGATAGAGAGCAACTCGTGACTGCCGTACGCTGCGCTCTCCGTGGGGAAGCGGTGCTGCCTCTGTCCCTGGTCCGGCAATTGAGGAGAATATCCGGGCAGGAGACGGAAAAGACAGGCGGCCAGGACACAGGCGTCATTACCCATAAGGAATACGATATTTTGAAACAAATCGCCAGGGGGAAAAGCAATAAAGCGATCGCCGAAAATATTCTGGTAAGTCAACGTTCCTTGGAATATAGTTTGACCAGTTTGTTTCATAAGCTAGGGGTAAAATCCCGGATTGAAGCCGCCATGAAGGCAAAAACGTTAGGTTTGTTGTCCGACTCGGACTTTTCAAAGTCCTCAAGTTAACATATGGGTCTAAAGACCTACGCAATAATAACATAGACTTCTCCACAAAGAACGCCGAAAGGCGTTTTTTTTGCTGTTTTTCGACATCAAACTACATAAAACTACAAAATTCCGCAAAATATTTGCGGGCCCCCGCAATACTTTTTCGGTTACCGCCTTTCTTCGCGTGTGTATGATGAGAGTACTAGAAAGATAGGACATTAATCACACAAGGAAGGATTTGGTTTAGTGCAAAAGTATGACGGGGCAACAGACTTATTGAACAGCGCCATAGAATCGATAAAGCACATTTTTAGTTGTCCTATGCAGGTCGAAGCTCCCCATTTATTCGAGCAAAATTTGATACAAAGTGACATCGGCGTGCTTGTAGGCATTGTAGGAGACTTGGAAGGGCGCCTGATCATAGAGGGAGAGGGCCGGATATTTTCTAATCTGAGCCAGAATATGTACGGCATGCCGCTGGAAGGAGAAATGCTCCACAGTTTTGTCGGAGAGATGGCGAATATGATTGCCGGGAATACATCCACGCTTCTGTCGAATCGCGGAAGACATATTGATATCACTCCTCCTACGGTGATGGTAGGACAGCTTCGAATGTACGGGTTTAGTCGCGGTATTCGGGTTACGGTTCATTTGGAAGCGATCGGCCCGGTGAACACCATTTTACTGTTACAGGCTTAGGGGGACTTACTATGAATAAAATTCTGGTTGTTGATGACGCGGCATTTATGCGGTTAATGTTGAAAACCATTTTGAGCAAAAACGGATTTGAGATCGTGGGTGAAGCCGAGAACGGGCAGGACGCGATAGAGAAGTACCGGACCCTGGCGCCCGATCTGGTGACCATGGACATCACGATGCCGGTGATGGAGGGGGTAGAGGCGGTTAGGCAGATCAAGGCCATAGATCCGGATGCAAAAATTATTATGTGTTCGGCTATGGGGCAGCAGGCGATGGTTGTGGAATCTCTGCAAGCCGGGGCCAGAGACTTTATCGTCAAACCGTTTCAAGAGGAAAGGGTTCTGGAATCCATTCGAAAAGCATTAGGGGCTTAGAAAAGTGAAGGTGGTAAGGGAAATGAAGTTCATCAGGTTTCATCACGACGATCGTTTATCAGGGGAAGATCTAGAGCAGATTTTGGAACACCTTGAAGCGGAATTGGAACAAATTAATGACAAAGATAGCGAGGGATAGCCATGGGATGGTTTCGGAACTTGAAAATATCGGTGAAGTTATACTTTGGTTTTTTTCTAATGGCCGCGTTGCTGGTATTCATAGGGTACTTTGGATTAAGCAGTATAGACAAAATGAGCGACAGCATGTCCGACATGTATGATAACAATCTGGTAACGGTTCGGGACATATCCGCCGCTTCGGGATTATATCAGAGAATCCGGGTGAATATCCGCGATATGGAAATCATGGATGACAACAAGGCGGTCAGGGATGATTATAATCAGAAAATTAATAGTTTTATCAGTGAGGTAGAGTCGAATATCAATCAATATCAGGCTACCAAGTTGACCAGCAGGGAAGAGGAGCTCCTGGCGACTTTAGGCCCGGCGTGGGACGCTTTTAAACAGGATTTGGACGAAGCCAAGGCCTTGATTTATGAGGATAAAACCGATGAATTTTTCGCGCTGCTGCGAGGAGAGCTCGATAAGAGCGGAGATACGGTCATGGGGATCATCGAACAATTGGTTGCGGTGAACGTAGAACTTGCGGAAGAACGCAACGCCCAGGCGGGCCAGTTGTACCTGGATTCGCGAAACATCACGTTTATTGTGCTGGTTCTATCGGTTTTGCTCGGAGTTGCGTTTAGCGTAATCCTTTCGCGCAGTATATCCAGCCCGCTTCAACGGGTCGTTAAACTGGTTGAGAGAGTATCCAAAGGCGACTTGACCGAAACGACGGAAGTGGACTCGAAGGATGAGATTGGCAGGCTTACTTCTTCGACGAACGATATGATTCTGAGCCTGCGCAGCATCGTAGGCGGGGTTCTTACCACCGCTGAAGGCGTATCCGCTGCCGCTCAGCAAATATCTGCAAGCACGGAAGAGATCGCCGGGGGCAGCGCAGGACAAGCCCATGCCGCCCAAACGATTAACGAATTGTTTAAAGAATTGTCCGCCGCGACGCATGCGGTTGCCCGGATTGCCGAACAAGCCTCGGATATTTCGGACGATACGATGAACATCGCAGAGCAGGGCGGGAAGGTCGTCCGTTCTTCCGTTGAAGGCATGAACCAGGTTAACGTGCAGGTGGCCAGACTGGAAGAGGATTCGAACAAGATCGGCGAGATTATTGAAGTTATCGATGATATCGCGGAGCAGACAAACCTGCTTGCCCTGAATGCAGCGATTGAAGCTGCGCGTGCCGGGGACCAGGGAAGAGGCTTTGCCGTCGTAGCGGATGAAGTCCGGAAATTGGCGGAGCGGAGCGGGGAAGCTACCAAACAGATCACCGACATCATTAAAGGGATGCAAGAAAATACGCGCCATAGCGTCAAGGCTACTCGTGATGGAGTGGCACTAACCAAGCAGACCGGAGAAGCCTTTGAACATATTATGACTAAAATTAACGAGTCTGCAGGCAAAGTAACGGAGATTGCTGCGGCAAGCGAGCAGCAGGCAGCTCAATCTGCGGAAGTGATGGCGGCGGTCGAGAATATTTCGGCGGTGACGGAGGAATCGGCGGCCAGCTGCGAAGAAACGGCTTCGGCGGCACAATCTCTTGCAGGCCTGGCGGAGGAATTAAACCATACCGTATCGGTGTTTAAAGTGAACTCATAGTTAGGTGGCGACAATGGTGAAATTAACAAGATTCGGATTTTCCATGAAATTAAGGACTCGCATGCTGATTACCATTTTGGGATCGGTCATCATTCTGCTGGGGATCATGCTAACTTTTATAGGTATAACGACGAAAAATGAAGCGATATCCACAGCGATGTCTTTATCGAAAACCTCGGGCGAGAAGATCGGTGCCAATGTGCAGCTAGAGTTTGAAAGTGCGATCGCGGTAGCCCGCAATTTGGCCGAATCCATGGAAAGCTTGAAGCAGACCGCTGCGGCGAACCGGACTACCCAGAATGCCATGCTTAAACAAACCGTGGAAAAGAACCCTTCCTATTTAGGGGCATGGGCTATATGGGAACCAAACGCTTTTGACGGCAAGGATGCGGAGTTTCGGGATGCCCCGGGTTCGAATGAACTCGGAAGATCCGTTCCTTATTGGAAACGGACGGAGAACGGACTGGAGCTGAGCCCGCTTGAGGCTTGGTTTATCGAAGGCAACGATGACTTTTACGAAATCGTGAAAAATAGCGGAAAAGAAGTGATCATGGATCCCTACAGCGACTCGATTAATGGTAAGGATGTCATGATGACGTCCCTTGTCGTTCCGATTGAAGAAAATGGTTCCGTGGTGGGTGTCATCGGAATTGACATCGAGTTGGAGTATCTTCAGAACATGATGGACCAATTCAAGCTGTATAAGACCGGCTTCGCCCATATTTATTCGAATGCAGGTACCGTCGTGACGAACCCGGATAAGAGCATCATCGGCAAAAATTTGAAAGAGGCATTCCCGGATGCGAATGCGGAAACCCTGGATTTCATCAGAAAGGGGTCCTCCTACACATATACTTGGAATGAGACTTATGTTCTTTACACGCCGATTACGGTGGGCCAAACCGAAACCCCTTGGTCGGTAGCTACGGTGGTTCCTTTGAAAGAGATCACAGCCGATTCGGACCGGATTTTGACCATCATTATTATTGCCGGTCTGCTCACGTTGTTAGTGTTAGGCTTTGTAGTTGTCTTACTGACCAACAGCATTGTAAAGCCGCTTAAGCAGGTGGTGGATATCGGCGAATATATGGCCCGGGGGGATTTCACGAAGACTTTGCCGGAACAGGTTTTGCGCAGGCATGATGAAATCGGCGTGTTAAGCCGGGGGTTCCAGGAAATTACGCAAAGCATGAAATCGATGCTCGGGCAAGTTAACGCGAATGCCTCTCAGGTCGCTGCCGCCTCCCAGCAGATTTCCGCGGGAGCCGAAGAATTGGCCTCGGGCAGCGGTGACCAGGCGTATGCGGTCCAAACGATCAATGAATTGTTCAAGGAATTGTCCGTCGCGATCAACTCTGTAGCGGCCAGCGCGGCCTCGGCTTCGGAATTGGCGAACAAAACCGCGACGGTTGCCAGTGAAGGCGGAGCGGTAGTAGGGCGTTCCGTGGAGGAAATGAATTCGGTAAGCCGTCAGGTGCTCCGGCTGGAAGAGGACTCAATCCGGATCGGCGAGATTATTGAGGTTATTGACGATATCGCGGAACAGACCAATCTCCTGGCACTGAATGCCGCCATTGAAGCGGCCCGCGCAGGAGATCAGGGACGAGGCTTCGCCGTCGTGGCGGATGAAGTTCGTAAATTGGCGGAACGGAGCGGGGAGGCAACGAAGCAGATTACCGGCATTATTAAAGGCATGCAGAACAACACGGCGGAAACCGTTAAAGCGGTGGAAGTAGGAATGTTCTCTACGGAGCAATCCGGAGAAGCCTTTGACCATATCGTTGCCATGGTAACCGAGTCGGCGAGTCGGGTGATGGAGATAGCGGCGGCGAGCGAAGAGCAGGCGGCCCAATCGAGCGATGTCGTGGCCGCGATCGAGAACATTTCGGCTGCAACGCAAGAAACAGCGGCAAGCAGTGAGGAAACGGCCTCGACAGCAGGAGCTTTAGCTGAACTTGCCGATGAATTAAACCGCATGGTAGCGGCGTTCAAAGTCTGATCACGCAGGAGGTGGAAACACATGCAGGTAAGCGGACAAGAGCAATATGTTGAATTCGGAATTGAACAAGAGCAATACGCGATCCGGATTCAGGATATTCATGAAATTATCAAAATCCAGGAAATTACCGCCATCCCGAATGTCAGGGAATATGTTAAGGGCGTCATCAATCTGCGGGGCCGGATCGTTCCCGTAATCAGTCTGCGCAGTTTATTCGGCAGCAACGAAGCGGAGTATACCAAGAGCAGCCGGATCGTTGTCATTCATCATCAGGAGGAAGCGGTCGGCATTGTCGTCGACCGGGTGAACAAGGTGACGACGTTTTCCGATATTCAACCTCCCCCCGAGCGGGTTGGAGGTGTACAAGGGAGCTTTTTCACAGGAATCGGGCTTGCGGAGAGCGGGCTGGTCGGCATCTTGAGGCTCGATGAAGTTCTTTTGCATGAATAAGGAGGCCTATTGTCGTGCTATCTGAATATAGAGAGGTTTTTCTGGAGGAGCTTGAAGAACAGCTGCAACTGATGGATGAGGAAATAATGAAGCTTGAGCGGGAAGAGGATTCCCATGGCGTCGTGCAGAGCTTGTTCCGCGCGGCGCATACACTGAAAGGCTCCTCGGCGGCCATGGGATTTGACGTAATGAAGCAGTTGACCCATGAAATGGAGCAGTTGCTGGATCTGGTCCGAAGCGGAAAACGTGCCGTAACCGGAGCCCTGATCGATCGCCTGTTCCATGCCTTGGATCACCTGAAGCTTCTGAAATTAGATATCGTAGACGGCGGTGGCGGTGCAGGGATTGATATCTCTGTCTGTCTTCAGGAGTTGCATAGTTTTGCAAACGGGCCGGAAGAGGTGAAGCAAGGTGTCCAACAAGCTGATTCGCATGCTCATCCGGTGGCTGACAAAATGGAATCCGAGGCTTTGTGGACAAGTTCCTTAAAGCCGGTTCTTTTACTCGATACCCGGCTCAAAGTATGCGAATGCCAGGATCAGGGCCGGCAGGTAAACTGGATCTTTGTTCGGATCTCAAGCTCTTGTCCGATCAAGGGCGCGCGGGCATTTGTGATTCAGTCCAGTTTGGCCGAATGGGGTGAAGTGTTATATACCCATCCGGAGCTGGAGGAAATGGAGGAGCATAGCTCGGAATCGACCGAGATTGCCTATCTCCATGCGGGCGATCGCAACCGGGAGGAACTGCGGGCACTGACCATGGATTTAATGGATGTGGAAACGGTGCGGATCGAGCCCGTAGCCGCAGAAGAAATCGAACTGGTGCAGCCCGCTCCTGCGTTTTCCGCTCCCAAAACGGCAGGGCAAGAAGAGAGTTCCTCTCCTGCCAAGTCCAAACAGCAGACGATTCGGGTTAGTGTCGAACGACTGGAGCATCTGATGAACCTGGTCGGCGAGCTGGTGATTGATCAAACCCGGATTCATCAGGTAGAACGCATCCAGAGAAGGCGGTTTACGGATGACTCGGTGGAGGAACTGGGACATATCTCCGACCATTTGTCCCGAATTATCGGAGACTTGCAAGAGAGCGTGATGAAAACCCGGATGCTTCCGATTGAGCAGCTCTTTAACCGGTTTCCGCGGATGATTCGAGATCTGTCGCGGGATTTGGGCAAAGAAATCGAGCTGGTCATCGAAGGAAAGGACACCGAGCTCGACCGGACGCTGATTGAAGAAATTGCCGATCCGCTAATCCATTTAATCCGAAATGCGGTAGACCATGGTATCGAAGCTCCCGGAGTACGCGAAGCGGCCGGCAAGTCGCCGAAAGGGACGCTGACGATCCGGGCTGCCCATGAAGATAACCAGGTCGTCATCTACGTAGAAGACGATGGAGCCGGTATCCACGCAGAGAAGGTCAAATCTTCAGCGATTGCCAAAGGGGTAATTACGCCGGAGGAGGCTTCGTATTTGTCGGAGCCGGAAGCGGTCGAATTGATTTTCCGGCCGGGTTTCTCGACGGCATCGGTCGTCAGCGACGTATCCGGGCGGGGCGTGGGAATGGACATCGTCAAGAGCCACATTGAGAAACTGAACGGACTGATCGAAATCCATACGGCAATCGGCAAGGGAACAACGTTCAAAATCAAATTACCCTTGACCTTGGCCATCATCGAAGGGCTTCTTGTCAAACTTGCGAAACAAACCTACATTATTCCCATGAGCAATATTTCGGAAATCGTCAGAGTCACCCGGGATGACATCGTTACGGTGCGGGGACAATCGGTCATTTTGCTCCGCAATCAGGTTATTCCGGTCGCCCGGATTCATGAGTACTTTCATTTGCCGGTAACGGAACAGGTCAAGCAGAATATCTCCCTTGTCATTGTAGGGTCTGCCGAGAAGCGCCTGGCTTTGGTGGTGGATGAATTGATCGGCAATCAGGAGATCGTGATCAAGTCGCTTGGTTCCTATATAGGCAAGGTAACCGGGATTGCGGGCGGAACGATTCTTGGTGACGGAAGTGTTGCGCTGATCATGGAGATAGCGGGAATTATTAGTAAAATCGGCGGGAAAACCGTGTCTTAAACAAAAGGAGGCGAGGCGAGGATGGTAACCTCTCTGCAGCCGGATCAAGATTTTGCACGGTTTGTCCAGCTCGTAAAGACAAAGTCGGGCATTGATTTGGCTTTATATAAAGAACCGCAAATGAAACGCAGACTGAGCAGCCTGCGCGAGAGAAGAGGCTATGCGAGCTTTGTTGATTTTTTCAACGCATTTTCTGCCCAGCCTGCTCTGTATGGTGAATTTCTGGACCAGATGACGATCAACGTATCGGAATTTTTCCGGAATCCACAAAGATGGGACGTTCTGAGGGATAAGATCCTGCCCGAGCTTTTGAAACGCAGCCCAAGACTGAAATGCTGGAGTGCCGCCTGCTCGACAGGAGAGGAGCCGTATTCCATAACGATGTTGCTATCCGAGTTTATGAATCTGAAGGAAATTCAGCTGTTGGCCACGGATTTGGACCAGAATGCCATTGGAAAAGCAAAAATCGGAAACTATCAGGCGGCCGCGGTCAAGGACGTGCCTAAAGCGCATTTGAACCGATTTTTCACAAAACAGGGTGAACGGTATCTGATTTCGGAAGAAGTTAAGCATTGCGTGCAGTTTAAGCAGCATAACCTGCTTGCCGACCGCTATGAAACAGGGTTTGACCTGATCGTTTGCCGGAATGTGCTGATTTATTTTACCGATGAAGCGAAAGAGATTATCTTTTCTAAGTTTAGCCAGGCTCTGAAGCCGGGCGGTTACTTGTTCATCGGAGGAACGGAGCAGATCTTTCAACCGCATCAGTATGGGCTGGAGGCTACGGAAACCTTTTTTTACAGAAAGCAATAATTCAATTTAACTAAAGGAAGATACCAGTCATGGGGAAAATCAAAGTACTCGTCGTTGACGACTCGTTGTTTATGCGCAGGATGATCGTTCGGCTGGTAGAAGAGGATGAAGATATTCAGGTCGTCGGCACGGCCCGCAATGGGGCCGAGGGCGTCAGGATGGTCAAAGAGTTGCGGCCTGATGTAGTTACGATGGATATTGAAATGCCGGAAATGAACGGAATCGAAGCGCTGGGAAAAATCATGGAAGAACTGCCGACGCGGGTCATCATGCTCAGTTCCCTCACCAGGGAGGGGGCCGAAGAAACGATCACGGCGCTGCAAAGCGGGGCGGTTGATTTTATACCGAAGCCTTCCGGATCCGTCGGGACGGGACTGGTCGGGGCTCGGGAAGAGATCGTCGGCAAGATCAAGGCAGCGGCACGGACCCAGCTTTCGGTGCTGATTGCCGCGCGCCGCGGAGGAACCCCGCAGGCCGCATGGGAGCCCAAGCGCGTTGTCTCGGATGGGGCAAAAGAGTTCCGTCAAATCGTAGCGATCGGGACTTCGACGGGCGGTCCCAAAGCCTTGGAAACAGTGCTGACGGGACTGCCGGCGGATTTCCCGTATCCCGTCCTGGTTGTTCAACATATGCCGCCGAAGTTCACGCTGTCTTTGGCTCAGCGGCTGAACAACCTGTGCCGGATCCGGGTCGTGGAAGCGGAGGACGGGCAGTTGGTGCAAGGGGGAACCGCCTATATTGCACCCGGCGGCTACCATATGACGCTGGTCAGACGGAAGGATGAGGTTCGTATCGTTTTGCACCAGGAGCCGCCGCAAAACGGCCATCGACCTTCGGTGGACGTCATGTTCGATTCGGTATCCGCCTTGCCGGGATTAAAGAAGCACTACGTGCTGATGACCGGCATGGGCAGCGACGGCGCCAGGGCAATGGCGCAGGCCAAGCGGCAAGGAGCCGAATCCACGATTGCGGAAGCCCAGGACACCTGCGTCGTGTTCGGCATGCCGCGGGCGGCGATCAGTCTCAATTGCGTCGACCACGTCGTGCCCGTGACGGTGATTGCCGCAAAAATCCGGCAATTGACAAAGGTTTGATAACAACAGGGGCATTCCTTAGTTAATAAGGAATGCCCCTGGTTTTGTCGACAACCGAGACATAAGGGTTGTCCTGGTAATAGAAGCGCCACGGCATGTCGGCGTATTCCGCCGCATAGGCGATGTTGATGCGCGGCGCCGCAAGGATGATGGCCGAGCCGCCGCCCCGGGCCGGCGGCTCGGCCGGGGTGCCCGCTGCTTCCAGCCGCAGCGGGCTGTCGCCGCTGTGCAGCAGCACGCCGTTGAGCGACTTGTCGATGTTAAGGGCCCGGCACAATTTGCCGGGTCCCCCTGACAAGTCCCCCGGCCGGCGGGCGCGGGAGCCGCGATAGGCGCGCATGAGCGCCTCGTCTCCCGGCGTCAGCGGCTCCACGGCCCGAATCAGGACGGCCTGCGGGTCGTCCTGCGGCCCTGTGACCACATTCAGGCAGTGGTACATGCCGTAAATCAAATAAATATAGGCGGCTCCGCCCTCGGCGAACATAATTTCGGTACGGGCCGTCCTCCGGCCCCCGTACGCATGGCTCCCCTTATCCTCCACGCCGCCGTAGCTTTCCGTCTCGACGATCCGGCAGCGGATAATCTCGCCTTCCTCGGTCTCGCGGACGAGCGTCTGCCCCAGCAACCGGGGCGCCGCCTCCAGCGCCGAAACGGCATAAAAAGAAAGCGGGAGCAATTCCCCCGCGTTAAAGCAGCCAGGTTTAGACTTCATAGGCTTAGGCCTCCTCGGATTTTTGCCATTCCGAAAGTATTTGTTTAGAGATCCCGGAATGACGTTCAACCCCCGTCAGGTTTACCTTTATATTATAAAAATGGCCTTTTAGAGCGCAAGGCAAAATGGCTTTAGATAGCCCACCGTAAAATTAACTGGAAAATATGTAGTTAATTTCGAGCAAAAAGCTCTTAAAGATCAATTAACTGGAAAGCCTACAGTTAATTCTGCATTTTTTGCCGATTCGGCTGACTTTACTCCGAAATAGATGGAGGTTTTCCATCTAATTCAATCCAGTAGCCGAATCGGGTCAAACTAACTGTAGGAAATCCAGTTAATGTTGTGGCGCATGCACACGGCACTTAACCCAGCACAACAGCATCCTATCCCCAAGAGAGTTCACTCGCCGCGCCCCTACTAGTTACTCCTACATGAACTAACCTAGCACAACAGCAGCCTGTCCCCAAGAGAGTTCAATCGCCACGCACCAACTAGTCACTCCGACGAGAACTAACTAACCCAGCACAACAGCATCCTATCCCCAAGAGAGTTCACTCGCCACGCACCAACTAGTCACTCCGACGGGAACTAACTAACCCAGCACAACAGCATCCTATCCCAAGAGAGTTCACTCGCCGCGCGCCAACTAGTCACTCTGACGGGAACTAACTAATCCAGCACAACAGCAGCCTGTCCCCAAGAGAGTTCACTCGCCACGCACCAACTAGTCACTCCAACGGGAACTAACTAACCCAGCACAACAGCAGCCTATCTCCGAGCGAGTTCATCCGCCTCATATCAACTACTACTCCGACAAGAAACTACCTGCGTTCCTCACCGTTCTAATCCATCCACCAGCGTTTCAAATCGCTCCACCAGGAGTGGCTTTCCGTTTTGTCCTTGACCGGCAGCGGCTCGGCAGGCTGTTCGCCTTCGCCGTGAGCGGTGCAGAATTCGGTCGGCTCCGTGCCTTGCAAGAAAACCTCCAGCTTCTTGTCCGGGCAGTCGGCGGTCGCGAGCTTGCCGGTGGCGGAGTCGATGTAGACGCTGACTACGCCGTCCGGCATCGGAAAAATTTTCGGCGGCACCTTTTCCAGCGCGTTCTCCATGAACTTGGCGAAGATCGGTGCCGCCCGGCGCGACTCGGCCGTGCCGAGCGTCTTGCCCTTGTCGTAACCGACCCAGACGGCCGTCGACAGCTCCGGCGTAAACCCGACCAGCCACGCGTCCGTGCTGGTCGTTCCGGTTTTGCCGGCCACCGGCCGCTTGATCTCGGCCGATACCCGGTTGCCGGTGCCGCCGGTTTCAAACACGCTTTCCATCAGCTGCGTGAGCACATAAGCGGCGGCCGGATCGATCACTTGCTCCTGCTCCTTCATTTGAGGAGCCCTATAGAGCGTATGCCCTTCTTCATCCGTAATTCTCAGCACGGCGACGGGAGTGACCTTCCGCCCCTGATTGCTGATGACGGAAAAGGCGGCGGCCATTTCGAACGGGCTGATCGGGGAAGTACCCAGCGCCAACGAAGGCACGGGCTCCAGCGGGCTGGTGATCCCCATTTTTTTGCCCAACTGAATCACTTGCTCGGCCCCTACGGTCAGAATGGTATTGACCGCATAGATATTGTCCGATGCCGCAATCGCTTTGCGCATATCGATTTCGCCAAGATACTTGTCCCCGTAGTTTTTGGGACTGTACGTCTTGCGGTTGTCGTCATAGTGGAATAGCGTGGGCTGGCTGTTAAAGGTGCTCACGGCAGTCATCTTTTTCGATTCCAGGGCCGCTAGATACATAATCGGCTTGAAGCTGGAGCCGGGTTGCCGGGTGGTGGCAAACACGTGATTGTACTGGCTTACCCTGTAATTTGCTCCGCCAACGAGGGCTTTGACGTACCCGTTCCGTGGATCGATGGACACGAGCGCCGCTTCCAGGTCGGGGCTGTTTTGAAGCTCCGATGCTACGGCCGCTTCGGCAGCACGCTGCGCATCCATGTCCAGCGTCGTATAGATACGCAGCCCGCCATGCTCCAGCAAGCTTTCTTCAAAACCCAGCTCATGCACCACAATGTTCCGGATGTAGTCCCGGAAATAAGGAGCCTCCTCGGTGCGGGTCCGCTGCTGCGGAGATTGAAAGGACAACAGATGGTTATAGGCCTCGTCGGCTTGTTCTTGCGTAATCAATCCAGTCTCTTTCATGGCGGCCAGAATGATTTTTTGGCGGTCCTTGGCATTTTTCATATGGTTGTAGGGCGAGTAGTAGGTAGGTCCTTTGGGGATGCCGGCCAATATGGAGCTTTCGGCCAGATCGAGATCTTTAGCGGACTTGCCGAAATACATTTGCGACGCCGCTTCAATGCCGTACGCTCCGCGCCCGTAATAAATCTCGTTCAGGTACATATTCAAAATTTCATCTTTGCTGTATTTCATTTCAAGCTGTGCCGTAAGCTTGGCTTCTTTAAGCTTGCGTGACCAGGTTCGTTCGTGGGAGAGATAAAGGTTCCGGGCCAATTGCTGGGTAAGCGTGCTGGCTCCCTGGACTTTGTCCATTTCTTTCAAATTGACCAGCAGCGCCCGGAGCATTCCTTTCATATCAAATCCGTAATGATCGTAAAATTTCCGGTCCTCCACCGCCAAGGTCGCTTTAATCAACCACGGCGATATCTCATCCAGATCCACATGCTTCCGGTTCCGCTCGCTGCTTGAAAAGACGGTCACAGCTTGTCCGTCGAGGTCGATCAGCTGCGAATTTTTGGCCGAATCCGCCGGAGGAAGGCTGGCTTGCGATAAATATAACAGCACAATGCCGAGTAACGTCACTCCAAATAAGCCGGAGTACAAGGTATATTTCATTAGCTTCAGAAGCCGGCTGCGCCGCGGTTTGCGCTGGCTGCGGACAAGTTTATGCATTAGGGACCTCCTCTTTTACTCCCGGCCACGATAATTAAAAGGGAAAATCGCCGGATATAGCGCTAAATACGCAGCATGTACATGCTGGATAATTCTAGTATGGGATAGATTATTAAGGTTATTCATTAAGGGCGAAAGGACCATTTATCATTGTCTCATTGACGATGATAATCATTATCAATTAGAATGAAGCTTAATTACCTATCACATTAGAATGAGGCTTATTACTTATGAAAGGTTCATTACTTATCAGGCCTGATTATTGATGAAGCTTATTACTATACGATACTTGGGAGGGTTGACCTTGGATTGGGAGGGATATGCGGATTTCTGGAATCATGCGCTGATCAAGATTACGGAAATCCGGCATTCGGCGGTAAGGCCATGGGGTCAGGAAACTTCTTTGTTCCCGTCCAGCGGGTATTTGCTTGTGGTGCGCGGGAAAGGCAGCATGCGGCTGAATAAGTCCAATCATGGCATTGACGGATTCTGTCTTTTGCATGCCGGCAAAGGCGCCTTTTTATCCATAGAAGCAAGCGATGAAGAAATCGAATACTATGCCATATTTTATCAAGGAGAAATTCATGCACCGACCGGCAAGGTCAAGAAACTTTCGCCTTCCAAGAATCCGATGAAGCATAATCGCGTCTGGATCCCGGAAGCCCCCGTCGTTCTGTTTCAGATTGTCCGGGCGTTGTATTCGGATTGGAATCGGGGGCATGTGCCCGCACTGAACCAACTTTACGCCAAATCCCGATTTTATGAGTTTGTTTACGAGCATATCCGCCAGCTTCAGCTAAGGGAAAGTTCCTCCAAACCTCTCGATGTGGCGGAACAGATCCTCCATTACATTCACAAGCATTACAACGAGCCGATTTCCCTGGAAATGCTCGCCAAGAAGTGGAACTACAGCATGCAGTATCTTTCCAAGCAGTTCAGGCAGAGTACGGGAAAAAGTCCGATCGACTATGTCATCCAGGTGCGGATCGACAAAGCGAAGGAAATGCTGTCCGGTACGGGGGCAAGCACGCAGGAAATCGCCTTGGCCGTGGGTTATACGGATGTATTTTACTTTAACAGGGTGTTTAAAAAGCAGACCGGGCTGACGCCCGGACAGTATAAAACCGAGGTATCCGCTGGAAGAACAGATTCAGATCTTACATGGACTACATTCATATCCTCCATTGGCGGGATGCCCCTGCATCGTTATATTAATAATGATAATCATTATCAATACAGCGAAAAAGGGGATATATACATGTTTAACGGTTCAAGATCAACCAAACTGCTAACCTTCATGCTTTGCTTTACATTATTGCTTACCGCTTGTTCGGGAGGGGGCGCAGCCGAGAACCGGAATTCAGCGGCTAAAGCCGCAGGACAGGAAGTGGAAGCGACCGGACAAGAAGCAGGCGGGTCGCAAGCTTCGAATAAGGCAAGCACACGAACAGTATCTACGGTGATGGGAGAAGTCGAAGTGCCTGCGGAGCCTAAACGGGTGGTGGCCGATTGGTATCTCGGCGATATTTTGGCGTTGGATGTAATGCCAGTTGGGGTCAGTAAGACGCTGCTCGATTACGGTGCATTCTTGAAGCCGCTTGTTTCTGCGAGCGTTGAGGATATAGGCCTGGACGGTCAGGTGTCTCTTGAAAAAGTAATGACTCTTTCCCCGGACCTGATCATTACCTGGGATCAAGAGGCGTATGAGAATTACTCCAAAATTGCCCCTACTGTCGTATTCGATTCAACTCAATATAAGGATATTCATGAAGAAATAACTGCCATGGGCGAAATCTTGAACAAGCAGGACAAGGCCAAGGAGTGGCTTGCTGATTTTGACCAACGCAAAGAGGCCGCGCGCAGCAAAATCGATCAGGTTATTCCCGAAGGAGCCACTTTCACCATCGTGGATTATGTAACGGTAGAGAAGTTCGCAATGGTCGTGGGCGATTTGGGAGAACGCGGAGGAAAAGCCATCTATCAAATTCTGGGACTCACGCCTGCTCCAAAGGTGAAAAGCGAGCTGATCGACAAGAAGGAGAGCCGGGTCGAATTGTCTTGGGAAACCGTTGGCGATTACGTCGGCGATTACGTGATCGTTCTGGTCAATGAAGGCCAAGAACCACCCAAGCTTCCGTCGACCTGGACCTCGCTTCCGGCAGTGACCAATAATCGCGTGTATGAGATCGAGATGAAGAAATATTTTGCCTCCGACCCGATGTCGGCCCTCTTGCAGGCGGAAGAAATTGCGGACAAGCTGGCTGGGGACACGAAAAACTAGTTTGGAATGTCAAAAGGAGGAGGAACTAATCGATGTATAAAAAAGCAGCAACCCCGCTGATCCTGACACTTCTGCTTGTGATGCCCTTGGTATTGGGCGCTTGTTCCTCAGCGAATAAATCCGCCTCGGGCGCCGGGGAACCGGATACGGCCGGGCAGACCGATACAGGCGCTTCCGCCGGAACCAAAAAGATCGATACCGTATTCGGCGAGGTTGAAATTCCGCTTCAACCGCAGCGGATCGTCGCCTTGGATTACTTGTCCGCCGTCGTTTCTCTCGGATTAAAACCTGTGGGAGCCCCGCAATATTTTATTGATAATCCTTATCTGGGCGATAAAACGGCAGGCATTGAAAGCGTCGGCGACTGGGATCCGTCCATGGAAAAGATCGTTGCCCTCTCGCCGGATTTGATCCTTACGTTCAACAACGATCAGAGCGCTTACGAGAGTTATTCCAAGATCGCTCCAACGATCGTGGTTCCCTACAATACTTATAAAAACGCGCACGAAGAAATAGAAGGCCTGGGGAAAATGCTCGGCCGGGAGAAGGAAGCCAAGGCCTGGCTGGAAGAGTATGACCGACGCGCAGAAGCCGCCAGGGCGAAATTGAACGGGGTTATCGGTCCGGAGGAGACCTTTACGCTGATGTCCATCGACGAGAAGAAAATGAATCTTTTCGCGGATAATTACGGCCGGGGCGGCCAAGCGATTTACAATGTGCTTCAGCTTACGCCTCCGGAGATCATCAAGAACGAAATTTTTGGAGATACGCAGGTGAAAAGCCTCTCGCTCGAGGCGGTTAACCAGTATGCGGGCGATCATATTTTCCTGAACATTCCAAAGGAAAAGATGGGTTATCAAGGCGATAAGATCTGGCAGTCGCTTGAGGCGGTGAAAAACAACCGTGTCTATGAGCTGGACAGTGACCGCTACTACTACTACGATCCGGCGGCCGTGATTGGACAAGCCGAGGAAATTGCCGATTTGCTCGTTACGCGAAACTCCAAGCAAGCAGAATGAAAGGTGACGTACGATGAACACCCATGTCCAATCTTTAACGAGGGAGCTTCCGCAAAAAGCCAAAACTTTACGGTCACGGCCGCTGGCAGCCACCCTCATTCTGATCGGGGGGACCGCAGTCCTTCTCTTGAGCATCGCCTTATCCATCTGTTTCGGGGCGGCGGATATCCGGCTCCCCGTGGTTTGGTCGGCGTTTTTCCATTTTGATCAGGCAGCGACCCAGCATCAGATCATTTGGGAGCTTCGCTTGCCCCGCGTATTGGGCGGGGCTTTGGTCGGCGCATCCTTCGCGGTTGCCGGAGCGATCATGCAGGGAATGACGCGCAACCCTATGGCCGACTCCGGACTGTTGGGGCTGAATGCGGGAGCGGGCTTCGCGCTTGCGCTGTGTTTTGCCTTTTTTCCCGGCTTGCCGTTTTTGTATCTGATCCTGTATTCCTTCGTCGGAGCGGGGCTGGGCGCAGGGGTTGTTTACGGAGTCGGTTCCCTGGCCAAAGGGGGATTGACGCCGATCCGCCTGATCCTGGCCGGCTCGGCGCTCAGCGCTCTGCTTAGCGCTTTGAGCGAAGGGATCGCGCTTCACTTCAATGTGGGGCAGGATATTGCCTTCTGGGTTGCCGGGGGCGTCGCCGGTACGAAATGGTACCAGCTCAAAATCATGGTTCCCTGGGTCGGAGGCGCCCTCCTCGGCGCTATTGTCTTATCCCGCTCCATTACGATGCTGAGCCTCGGGGAGGACGTTGCCAAGGGATTGGGCCAACGGACCGGGCTCGTCAAGCTTACCGCGACGGTCATTGTGCTGATCCTCGCAGGTTCGGCAGTTTCCGTGGTCGGCCCGGTGGGCTTTGTGGGCTTAATCATTCCTCATCTTACGCGCTACTTGGTCGGCGTAGACTATCGGTGGATTATCCCCTGCTCGGCCGTTCTGGGAAGCTTGCTGGTAGTATTGGCCGACTTGGCCGCCAGGATGATCAATCCTCCGTACGAGGTGCCGATAGGGGCTCTCATTTCTTTGATCGGCGTTCCTTTCTTCCTGTATTTGGCCCGCAAAGAAAGGAGGGAGCTCTAAACATGGAGATGGAAAACAACCTGCCGGTGAATCCGCTTGGCAAAAAACAAAATAAAAAGGGAGTTTTTGTCCTTTCCATACTTGGCCTGCTGATCCTCGTCTCGTTCATGATCAGCATGAATACGGGCTTCATCCGGCTTTCGCCCGTGGATTTAACGCATACGCTGCTGGGAAAAGGCACGGCCCAACAGGAGCTGATCCTGTTCGACTTCCGCCTTCCGCGGATCGTGATCTCCGTGTTGATCGGCGCCGGACTAGCGGTTTCCGGTTGCGTGATGCAGGCCATTTCGCGCAACGCGCTTGCCGACCCCGGCATCTTGGGGATTAACTCCGGCGCGGGGTTGATGGTGATGTTGTTCATCTTCCTGTACCCCAGCGCTTCCGCCGTCCCGGCACTGCTCTTGCCGGTGCTGGCTATGGCAGGGGGAGCGCTGACGGCAGCCGTGGTATTCGCCCTGTCCTATAGCCGGCACAAAGGCATTATGCCGACAAGACTGCTCCTTACCGGGGTTGCCGTGGCCGCAGCGATCAGCTCCGCCATGATCGTCCTGACGCTAAGACTGAGCCCGGAGAAATATCAATTCGTAGCCACCTGGCTTGCCGGCAGCATTTGGGGAACAAGCTGGAAGTTCGTACTAAGCCTGCTGCCGTGGATCGTTGTTCTGCTCCCTTATGTCTTTTATAAGGGAAGGGTCTTGAATGTGCTTAATTTGGGTGAAGCTACTGCAACCGGCCTAGGGACCTTCGTATCCAGGGAACAGCTTAAGACGCTGGCCGCCGCCGTAGGCCTTGCCGCCTCCTGCGTGTCGGTCAGCGGGGGCATCGGGTTCGTGGGCCTAATCGGCCCCCATCTGGCCCGCAGGCTGGTCGGCCCCAAGCATCAATGGCTGCTGCCCGCGTCGGCTTTGGCGGGAGCGCTGCTGGTGCTCACGGCGGATACGATCGGCAGATGGATTTTGCAGCCGACGGAAGTGCCTACGGGGATCGTAGTGGCCGTAATCGGCGCCCCCTATTTCTTGTACCTGCTGGTCAAGACCAAGAATTAACTTAACAAACATCGGGAAAGAGGGGAGGCACCGACATGTTGCGGCGTTTTTTTGAATACTATCGCCCTTATAAAGGATTGTTTATTCTCGATTTCTCCTGTGCCATCTTTGCCGCTTTGCTGGAGCTGGCATTTCCGCTGGCGGTGAATCAAGTGGTGGACACGCTGCTGCCGAGCGGGAACTGGAGATGGATTTTTTACGCCTGTCTCGCTTTGCTGGGGATCTATGCAGTGAGCTCGTTCTTTCATTACGTCGTCACCTATTGGGGTCATAAACTGGGCATCAACATCGAGTCGGATATGCGGAAAAAGCTGTTTGACCGCGTGCAAAAGCTGTCCTTTCGTTTCTTTGACAACAACAAAACCGGGCATCTTGTGTCACGGATGACTAACGATCTGATGGATATCGGCGAGATCGCCCACCACGGACCGGAGGATTTGTTCATTGCCGTCATGACGCTGGCCGGGGCGTTCGGCATTATGCTCGGAATCAACTGGCAGCTTGCGGTGCTCACTTTTATCATCGTGCCGTTGATGATTTATTTGTCGCTCTTTTTCAGCCGGAAAATGTCCCGGGCCTTCAAAAAAATGTTTGCAGATATCGCCGATTATAACGCCCGCGTTGAGAACAACGTAAGCGGAATCCGCGTCGTACAGGCCTTTGCCAATGAAAACCATGAAATCGCCAAGTTTGCGGAAAACAACGAACGCTTCCGGATAACGAAACTGCTCACTTACCGCATTATGGCCTGGAACTCGTCGCTCAGTTTTATTTTGATGAAATTCGTGTCGCTGTTCGTACTGATGTGCGGAACCTGGTTCGTGATTCAGAAACAGATGACTTACGGAGAATTCATCGCATTCGTGATGCTGTCGAACGTATTCTTGGGTCCGATCGAACAGATTAACCGGGTGATTGAGACTTATCCGAAAGGCATCGCGGGGTTTAAACGGTATCTGGAACTGCTGGAGCTGGATCCCGATGTGGCCGATGAGCCCGGAGCGGAACCCGTTCAAAAGGTAAAAGGAGATATATCTTTTAAAAATGTGACCTTCGGCTACGAGCATAAAGAAAAGATTCTGAAAGGCTTGAATCTGGATATTGCGGCGGGAGAAACGGTCGCTCTGGTAGGTCCTTCAGGGGCCGGGAAAACCACGTTATGCAGTTTGCTGCCGCGTTTTTATGACGTGGACGAGGGGACCATCACAATGGATGGCCGGGATATCAGGAGCATCACCTTGGAATCGCTGCGGTCGCATATCGGGATTGTGCAGCAGGACGTGTTTCTGTTTGACGGGACGATCCGTGAAAATATCGCCTACGGCGATCTCGGCGCGACCGAGGAAGCTATTTGGGAGGCCGCCCGGATGGCGCAGCTTGAAGAGCTGATTCTCGAGCAGCCGCAAGGCATGGACACCATGATCGGCGAGCGCGGCGTGAAGCTCTCGGGCGGCCAGAAGCAGCGCCTGTCGATTGCGCGCATGTTCCTGAAGAACCCGCCGATTCTTATTTTGGATGAAGCGACTTCGGCTTTGGATACGGAGACGGAGGCGGCCATTCAATTGGCCTTGTCCAAGCTGGCGAAGGGAAGGACGACGCTGATCATTGCGCACCGCCTGGCGACGATCAAGGACGCCGACCGGATCATTGTGGTCGCCGAGCAGGGAATCGCCGAGGAGGGGACGCATCATGAGCTTATGGAAGCCGGTGGAGCCTACAGCCGCCTGCACCGGGCCCAATTCGGCATGGCGGAGCAAGTCTCCTGATGACAGGAGAAGCAGCGATGGACGTAACTAGGAGCAAATTTGCACTGGAGGAGTATAAGATGTCGACACCATTGGATCTATATGACGTTACTATCATCGGAGGAGGACCCGCGGGAATGTATGCCGCTTTTTACAGCGGGATGCGGGACCTCAAGACGAAATTGATCGATGCGAACTCAAAGCTAGGGGGACGCATGCTGATCTATCCCGAAAAAATGATCTGGGACGTAGGCGGCGTAACGCCGACGCTCTGCGGGACGCTGATCAAGCAATTGGAGCAGCAAGCGAAAACCTTCGATCCGACGATCGTGCTGGGCGAGCAGGTGACCCGGCTTCAGAAGCAGGAGGACGGCACGTTCATTCTGATCACGGAATCGGGCCAGCGGCACTGGACGCGGACGGTCATTATGGCGATCGGCTACGGGATCCGGAAAATGGCCAAGCTCGAAATTGAAGGATCCGACCGGTATGAAGTGACGAACCTTCATTATACGGTGCAGGAGTTGGAGGTATTCCGCGGGAAGAAGGTACTCATTTCCGGCGGAGGAGACTCCGCGGTGGATTGGGCCAACGAGCTGGAGAGCATCGCGGCCCGGGTCACGATCGTTCACCGCCGCGAGGAGTTCGGCGGACACGAACGCAACGTAGCCCGGATGCGGGCTTCCTCCGTGGATGTGCGTACTTCTTGTCTCGTCGGTAAACTGCACAGCCAGGACGGCAAAACGATCGGGCAAGTCACGATCTGTCACGTCGACGGGATCTCCGAGGATACGATCGATGTGGATGCCGTTGTCGTCAATCACGGGATGCGCAGCGACTTTGGCCCGATTCGGGAATGGGGGCTGAACATGGGCGAGTGGACGGCGGAAGTTTCGGGGAAAATGGAAACCAACATTCCGGGCGTTTTTGCCGCGGGTGATTTCGTCGACTACGAGACCAAGGTCCGGCTGATCGCCGGGGCCTTTACGGATGCGGCTTTAGCCGTGAACAGCGCCAAGCTGTACATGGAGCCGGATGCTGATAAGGTAGCCTACGTTTCCTCCCACAACAGCCGCTTTAAAGAGAAGAATCGCGCTTTGGGCGTGGTGGAGGATGCATAATTGGGTATAGAAACGGTGAAGCTTCCGATAATAGGGAGCCAGCCGTTTTTTATTGCGTAAATTAGCGGAAACATTTGGCGGCAAATCACTCGCACAGCGAACACCAACTGTGTTATTATCAATTTTGTTTGGTATGGGTGAACGATGATTCAAACACTATTCTGGCGGAAAGAAGGGTTGTAAGATGGAATTGTGGTATACGGAGAAGCAAACGCCCGTCTTCGGCATTACAGCAAAGATTCGTGAAACTTTAGTGACGGAGAAGACGGATTTTCAAGACCTGGCGATGATCGATACCGAAGAATTCGGGCGGATGCTCGTGCTCGACGGTATGGTGATGACGACGGTTAAGGACGAGTTTGTTTATCATGAGATGGTGGCCCATCCGGCGCTGTTTACCCATCCGAATCCTAAGCACGTGCTTGTCGTAGGCGGCGGCGATGGCGGGGTGATCCGCGAAGTGATCAAGCATCCCCAGGTGGAAAAGGCCGTTCTTGTTGAAATTGACGGAAAAGTCATCGAATATTCGAAAAAATACTTACCGGAAATCGCCGGCGAACTGGACAACCCCAGGGTTGAGGTTCAGGTGAACGACGGATATATGCATATTATCGAAAGCAAGAATAAATACGACGTGATCATGGTCGACTCGACCGAACCTGTGGGCCCGGCGGCTCCGCTGTTTGAACGCGGATTTTACCAGGGCATCCACGAAGCGCTGAAGGAAGACGGCATTTTCGTTGCGCAAACGGACA
This sequence comes from Fontibacillus forbon, assembly GCF_046559655.1. NCBI lineage: Bacteria > Bacillati > Bacillota > Bacilli > Caryophanales > Paenibacillaceae > Fontibacillus > Fontibacillus forbon. The sequence goes on from NZ_JBKGFV010000009.1 coordinate 54,687, forward strand.
ACCCTTGGTTCAAGGCCGACCTGATTCAGAAGGTCAACAAGGACGTCAAAGAAATCTTCCCGATCGTCCGCGTATATGGTGCCAACATCCCTACTTATCCAAGCGGTTTGTGGACGTTCACCATGGGCAGCAAAAAGTATGATCCGCTCGAGGTCGACGAGACGAAGATCCCGGACCTCGATACGAAATACTATACGCCACGTTTGCATAAAGCAGCCTTCGTGCTGCCGAAATTCGTGGAAGATCTTGTGAAATAGAGGGAGAGAAAAAGAATGAAACTGGATCAAGCTTATTCAGGTAACGTATTTATTTGTAGTTCGGAGGACTATGCGTCTTCCAAAGCGGTGATTTACGGGATGCCGATGGATTTCACGGTCAGCTACCGTCCCGGGTCCCGGTTCGGTCCGGCCCGCATTCGTCAGGCTTCGGTAGGATTGGAAGAATACAGCCCTTACCTGGACAAGAGCATCCTTGACGCTACTTATTTCGATGCGGGCGATCTCCTGCTGCCGTTCGGCAACGCCGGACGCAGCCTGGAGGTGATCGGCGAGTACGTCCGCGGCTTGCTGGCCGACGATAAATTCCCGATCGGTCTCGGCGGCGAGCATCTTGTGACTTGGCCGGTGATCCAGGCGATGTATGAGAAGTATCCCGACCTGGCGCTGATTCATATCGACGCGCATGCCGACTTGCGCGAGCATTACGAGGGTGAGCCGCTGTCCCACTCGACGCCGGTCCGTAAAGCGGCCGAACTGATGGGCGGCAAAAACATCTACCAATTCGGCATCCGTTCGGGTTCCAAGGAGGAATTCCAATACGGACGCGAAAACATTAATTTCTACCCGTTCGACGTAGCCGCGCCGTTGAAGAGCGCGCTGCCGAAGCTCGGACGCCGTCCGGTTTACGTGACGATCGACATCGACGTGCTCGACCCGTCCTGCGCGCCAGGCACGGGTACGGCGGAAGCCGGCGGCATTACGTCGAAGGAATTGCTTGAGGCCGTGCATCTGATCGCGGGTTCCGACGTGAACGTCGTCGGCTGCGATCTCGTGGAAGTGGCCCCGATCTACGATCCGACCGAGCAAACGCAAATCGTGGCGGCGAAGCTGATCCGCGAAATGCTGCTTGGATTCGTGAAGTAAACGAAGCTACTTGAAAGCCTTCGAAATATAAACTTAAGCGCCTCCTCTCGTAAACCTGGTTTGCGGGCAGGAGGTGCTTTTTCATTTTCTCCTGAACACAGGTTGTCCCACTTTTCTTCGAAACGGGTAATAGTAAGGTAACGGAGGTGTCGAAGTATGAACAAACAACAAGTCCGGTTTTGGCTTCTTCCGGTGCTATGCATTGGCTTGATCCTGGGCATAGGGACTACCCCTGGTTTATTGCCGACAAAAGCGACTGCAGCCGAGGAAGGCAAGTGCGGGCAGGGCGATCACGGATTACTGCAAAACCTGAAACGGCAAAGAGCGGGTGCCGATCAGGATCCTCTTAAGTTCAGCGACATTGACTTTTTGAGTACATCGACAGGACGTGCAGCCGGGAACGGCTTTTTGATCGGGACGTCGGACAGCGGCTGCCATTGGCAGGAGATTTATACGGGGCAGTGGCAGTTTGAGCAGATCGATTTTCCGGACAATGTGAAGGGCTGGGCTTTGGCCCGGGCGGGAAAATCACAGAATCTCAACTTGATACGTACCAAAGACGGGGGCTCGAAGTGGGCTAACGTTTATACCGCAGGACAATCCCTGCAACGAATCGATGTTCATAATGCCGAGACTGTAGTCGGGTATACAAGGAACGCGGTCTATGTGACCAAAAATGGCGGAAACGCTTGGTCCCGGATTCCGACGCCCGCCAATACGCGGGCTGCGCTGTTTCCTGCGGATGGAGGCCTCAAGCGGGGATGGGCCATGACGGTGAAGCCCGGCGGAGGAATCCAACTGATGAAGACCGTGGACGGCGGACGCCATTGGCGTGAGTCGCTAGCCGTCTCGGGAGGCATCGGCGGTGAAATTTATAGCAGCGGCGAACAGGTATGGGCGCTTGTGCGCGGGGAATCCGGCATGTCGCAGGTTTCCTATTCCCTTTACACCAGCGCGGATGACGGGAAGAACTGGACCCGCGTCGTCGCTCAAAGTACCGCCGGCGGCGGACCGGCACCCGGTTCGGGAAAGGCCGTAGCGGAGCGGGGACCGGCGAATCCCGGCGGACATCCCGGGAATCTGGTCATCGCGGACGGCGCCGTTTACCTGGCCGGAGGTTCTCCGGCAGCGGGCAAGGTCGGAGTGGGACGCTCTTTTAACGGAGGCAAAACCTGGAGCAACGTCCCGGCAACGCTTGCCGGATTTGACGCGAAAATTGCTTTTCCGGCAAAGAAGACCGGCTGGCTCGCCGTCACCAATCCGGATGACGCGGCGATCTATTTTACCAAAGACGGCGGGGTTAGCTGGAATATCAAGTTTGATTTATAGAGGTTGTTCAAAAAGTCACCTTTTGATCACGAAGCATTTCAGGATCCTTAACCGACATCGAATCTTGAATTCAGGCGGGCCAAGAGGATGCTTTCGAAGTATGTTTCCTTCGGAAACATTTGAGGTGCTCACGTAGGTTTTGCCTACGCTCCGCTCCTCAGTCCCGCCTTCATCCAACCTTCTCGGTGCTAAAAAGTCGACTTTTTGAACACGTATTTAAACGGCAAGTAACGTGAAACATTCATATATAAGTATCAACGCAAAGCACATGGAGAGAGCCCGGTTTCTGACCGGGTTTCTTTTTTCTCCTCACCTTGGTAGAACCTCACCCGTATTGAATTGAAACAATGAACTGGATATAGTAGTACAATAGGATACAATGTAATATATAGAATGGGGATTTGGGACATGCCGGATCAGAGCAGAGCCAAAATTGTGGTCACGAGCCGCCAGAACGGAGAGGAAACTCTTCAGGAAGTGACGGGAGAGGTCTTTGTCCGGGGAGATGCGGCCTACATTAAATATGAAGAACCCGAGCCGGGGCCGACCGGGGGAACGACGCGAACGATGGTCAAAATTTCCGGTGGCGAGCTGAAAATCATGCGCCACGGCGAAGTGGAGTCGGAGCAGACGTTTCAGGTCGGACGCAAGCTGCCCGGATTTTACCGTTCTCCGTTTACGAAGTTCAACCTGTCCACTCACACGCGAACGCTGGAGACGCGGCTTAACGGAGCCTTTGGCCATATCGCTTGGGAATACGATTTATTTGTGTATGAAGAATTGTCGGGACATTTCGCCATTAGTTTACATATACGGGAGGAAGTTTAAATCATGAGTCAAAATCCATTGGAACAAATTAACCAGGCCCTGAAGGATGCCGTCATTGAAGCGATTGCCGGCGCCGGGCTGGCGCAGCGCGAAGAAATACCGGCCATCGTGCTGGAAGTGCCTAAAGACAAGGCGCACGGGGACTTCGCTACGAACGCGGCTATGCAGTTGTCCCGGATCGCGAAGAAAAACCCGCGCCAGATCGCGGAGGACATTCTGAGCCATCTGGATTACGCCAAAGCGGGAATCGAGAAAGCCGAAATCGCGGGACCGGGCTTCATCAACTTTACGCTCGGCAAAAGTTATCTCTATCCGGTAGTAGAGCAAGTTTACGCCCAGGGAGAGAATTACGGCCGCATTACCGTTGGCAACGGGCAGAAGGTCGAAGTCGAATTCGTCAGCGCCAACCCTACGGGCAGCCTGCACCTTGGACATGCCCGCGGAGCCGCGGTGGGCGATGCGCTTTGCAACGTGCTTGATTTTGCCGGTTACGAGGTAACCCGGGAGTACTATATTAATGATGCGGGCAATCAGGTGGCCAACCTGAGCAAATCGATCGAGGCCCGTTATTTGCAAGAGCTAGGACAGGATGCCGAGATGCCGGAGGACGGCTACCACGGCGAGGATATTAAAGGGTTTGCCAAGGAGCTTGCCAAGGAGAAAGGCGACCTGCTATTGGCGCAATCTCCAGAGGAACGCGAGGCGTTCTTGCGGAAATACGGCCTGGAGAAAGAGCTGGCGAAGATCCAACGCGATCTCGGCCGTTTCCGCGTCGGCTTTGACGTTTGGTTCAGCGAAACGTCGCTGTACGAGAACGGTCAAGTCGAGGCCTCGCTGAAGGAACTGGGCGATAAGGGCCGGACTTACGAGCAGGAAGGGGCGACCTGGCTGCGGACGACCGAATACGGGGACGACAAAGACCGCGTTCTCGTCAAGAACGATGGAACCTACACCTATTTGACGCCCGATATTGCCTATCACCGGGATAAATACGAACGCGGCTATGACCGGATGATCAACATCTGGGGCGCCGACCATCATGGTTATATTCCCCGCGTGAAGGCGGCCATGCAGGCGCTCGGCAAGGATCCGGAGAAATTGACGGTCTTGATCGCCCAGATGGTCAGCCTGTTCCAGGACGGCGAGAAGGTGAAAATGTCGAAACGGACCGGCAAAGCGGTAACGATGGTCGATTTGATGGACGAAGTCGGCGTCGACGCCATCCGCTATTTCTTTACGATGCGCAGCATGGACTCGCATCTTGATTTCGATATGGATCTGGCGATTTCGACATCCAATGAAAATCCGGTGTATTACGTGCAATATGCTCACGCCCGGATTTGCAGCATTTTCCGTCAGGCGGAAGAGCAAGGGGTTGCGATCCCGTCGCCGGAGAGCGTGAACCTGCAAAAATTGACGGCGGAACACGAATACGATTTGCTGCGGAAAATGGGCGAACTGCCGGAAGAGATCGGCGTTGCAGCCGAGAACTATGCTCCGCATCGTCTCGTGCGCTATGTGTATGAAATCTCCGCCATGCTCCACAGCTATTACAGAGCGGAACGCGTCATTACGGAAGACGCGGAGCAAACCGCAGCGCGTCTCGTACTGCTGGGTGCCGTTCGCACAGTCATCGCGAACGTGCTGAAGCTGATCGGCGTGTCCGCGCCGGAACGGATGTAGCCCATCACGCGCCTGCGGCGGCCAGCCGTGATTGACAAAAACCGTCAGGGATTAGGATTTCCCTGACGGTTTTTTGCTGGCCGTGGCCGGCTTGCCGCGCAACAGGCGCGCGGCGTTGACCTCCCCGGCGGCGAGCTTCGCTTTAGTCGACGGGGAATGCAATGGGCGGGCTGTGCGGCGCAGCCGCCTCTTGATTTCCCCCGGCGACAATCCCGGACGATGCGCCAGAAGCAGGGCGATCGATCCGCTTACATGGGAAGTTGCCATGGAGGTGCCGTTCATTTCGCGGTAGCCTCCGCCAAGCCAGCAAGATTTGATCTTTTCCCCCGGTGCGTAAATATCGATACGGGGGCCGTGATTGCTAAAGGGCGCGATTCTTCCGTCCTTGCCGGTAGCTCCGACGGAGATGGTATGGGGGTAACGGGCCGGATAATCGGCGCCTCTGCTTTTTTTGTCATTGCCCGAGGAGGCTACGACGACGATGCCTGCGTTGTAGGCCCGGCGAACGGTGTTCTGCAAGGACTGGCTTTTGCTTTTCATGCCAAAGCTCATATTAATGATGTTCATGCGGTTTTGAACGCACCAGTCTATGCCGAGGATAATATCCGATACATAGGCGGAGCCGTTGTGATCGAACGCCTTTACGGGATAGATCAGGGAACGGGGAGCTACGCCCATCATGCTTTTGGAACCGCCCGAGGCGGCGATGGTCCCGGCGATGTGCGTGCCATGGCCGTTATCATCGAAGGGAAGACTCATCTGGTTCAAGAGATTGACGCCTCTGGCGAGCGAACTCCGGAGATCGGGATGATTGAAATCGGCTCCCGTATCAATGACGCCGATGCGGACCTGATTACCTGTCGAGACCGACCAGGCGTCCGGAGCGCCAATGCGCCGCACCCCCCAAGGGGTGCCTGTGGATGGTTCCTTGTTTTGAACCGCGGCGGAGTGCACGGCAACCCGGGCATCCTCCTCGACGAGCAGACCGAACCGTCTCCAGGCTTCTCCCCCCGGCAGGGATGCGGGGCAAAAGATAGCCTGAAGCAATGAGGAGGTGCGTACCCGCCGCAAGGCCGGATATTGGCGTCTTTTTGCCCGCAATTGTTTCACGAATTCGGCAAATAGCGTCGGATGCGGAAAGCGGATAATGCGGCGGCCGCTTTTTCCGGAGGTGTCGATGTGTTCATTCAAATACCGCAGGAAGTTGGAGTAGTCCATTATGAGTAGCCCTCCTGACGAAGCGTGTTGCAGTATTGTATGACGGCACTCCACGGCCTGAATGGGAAAGAGGCCCTGCTCTTTGCAAAATGGGCATCTCTTGCAGGTGTGCGTAGAGAAATCGCTTTTATTTATGAAGTTGGGCCCGCATTCACCGTGTCAAAGCGGAAAACTGGACATAGGATATGGTGAAGGTCTTTTAGGCTTTCACCATCCTTCGGAGGGAAGGTTCAATTCCGTTCGAAGTGGATACAGTCAGGGGGCGGCGGACGACAGTCCACGCCTCTGTTTAATTTTCCGGATTTTTAAATGGGCGGTGACACGATTTGGGCATAACTAAAAACTTGCTTTTTAATGGCAAATAAGGTTTACTATTTTGTGATATGGATATGTTAGTTAGGAAATCAATCTTTATGTGAACAATGCGTGAGAGGAAGTGTCCGTTACGTGAGTACCCCGCTCAATTTGAAAATTGACCCGGAAAAAGTGCATGAGATTCCGATGGTCGACTTGGCCTTTATGATTCTGAAAGCGGCAAATACGCCGCATTATTACCGTGACCTCATGAATGAGGTAGCCAAAATCCGCGGCATGTCCGAGGAAGAAATCAACAACGCGATTGCGCAACTGTATACGGAAATTAATATCGACGGCCGTTTTGCTTGCGTTGGCACCAACTTGTGGGGCCTTAAACGCTGGTATCCGATCGAACGTTCCGAAGATCCGGTAGGCAATTCCAAGCGTCCGCGCATTATTAACGATGACGATGACGATCTGGACGATGATTTCACGGAAGAAGAAGATACATTTACTTCTGACGATGAAGATGAAGATTACGATGCTGTCGACGAAGATTCGGACGACGATTTGTTCTCCGACGACGATGACGATGAAGTTGAAGAAGTAGAGGACGATACGCTTCTCGATGATGAAGAACTGGACGAGGAAGACGAAGACTCGGACGACGCCGAAGACGAAGAAGATTTTGCCGAAGACGAAGAAAACTAATAAATAAAAGGCCCGGCCCAATGTTCACCATTTTGAACCCTGCCCTTCACTTGACAGAGGGGTGGGTAACGGGTAAACTATTGCATGGGCTTATGATTCAAACCAATAAATATGTTATTCATTCAAAAGTGCCCCGACCTGTTCGGGTGTCACTTTTTTGTTTTTTTATGCCCATTTCGCTATGTTTTTTCGCAGAATGGGTTACGCTATATTGATCTAAAGTCGCCTGAAATCCGAACTGCCGCAGGCTTCGCCGGGGGCATTCGGGCAGCAAGACATCTTTTGAAGGAACCCGTACTAATTTAGGAGGTTTTTGAACTGTGGCAAAATATATTTTCGTGACAGGCGGGGTCGTATCCTCATTGGGAAAAGGGATAACGGCCGCATCGCTCGGCAGGCTGCTTAAGAACAGAGGTCTCAAGGTAACCATCCAGAAATTCGATCCTTACCTGAATGTGGATCCGGGCACGATGAGCCCCTACCAGCATGGGGAGGTATTCGTTACTGACGACGGAGCGGAGACGGACCTGGATTTGGGCCACTATGAGCGGTTTATCGATATTAACCTGTCCAAGAACAGCAATGTAACGACCGGTAAAATTTATTCTTCCGTCATCGGCAAGGAACGCCGCGGGGAATATTTGGGTGGAACAGTTCAAGTCATTCCGCACATTACCAACGAAATTAAAGAGCGGGTATTCCGTGCCGGACGTGAAGCGGGTTCCGATGTAGTCATTACGGAAATCGGGGGAACCGTCGGCGATATCGAGAGCCTTCCTTTCCTGGAAGCGATTCGTCAGATCAAGAGTGATATCGGCCGCGAGAATGTAATGTACATTCACGTTACCTTAATTCCTTATATCAAAGCGGCCGGCGAAGTGAAAACCAAGCCGACCCAGCACAGCGTCAAGGAACTCCGCAGTATCGGCATCCAGCCGAATGTGATCGTCTGCCGTACGGAGCATGAACTTTCGGATGACATGAAAGCGAAAATCGCACTCTTCTGCGATATCGATCCGAATGCTGTAGTAGAATGCCGCGATGCGGACACCTTGTACGAAGTACCTTTGAATTTGCGTGACGAGGGCCTCGACGAAATCGTCGTGAACCATCTGAAGCTGACTACGCCGGCTCCGGATATGAGCGAGTGGGAGAACCTCGTAGAACGGATCAACAAACTGGACAAAACGGTGGAAATCGCTATTGTCGGCAAATACGTCGCTCTCCACGATGCTTATTTGAGCGTTGTAGAATCGCTTTCCCATGCCGGTTTCGATGCGAATGCGGATGTCAAAATCCGTTGGGTCAACGCAGAAGAGATTACGGATGAAAATGTGAACGAACGCCTGCAAGGCGTCGGAGGCATTCTCGTGCCGGGAGGATTCGGAGATCGCGGTATCGAAGGCAAAATTACGACGATCCGGTATGCCCGCGAAAATAACATTCCTTTCTTCGGCATCTGCCTTGGCATGCAAGTAGCGGTTATCGAATATGCCCGTTCCCTGGCCGGGCTTCAAGGTGCGAACAGCTCGGAGATCAATCCTTCCACCGAATACCCGGTCATCGACCTGCTTCCTGAGCAGAAGGATATCGAGGATTTGGGCGGTACGATGCGTCTCGGCCTGTATCCGTGCAAGCTTCAACCGGGTTCACTCGCTATGCAATGCTATGATGACGAACTGGTGTATGAAAGACACCGTCACCGGTATGAATTTAATAATGCTTTCCGCGAAACGATCGAAGCGGCGGGGCTGCGCATTTCCGGTACTTCTCCGGATGGACGCCTCGTTGAAATTGTCGAATTGCCAGGGCACCCTTGGTTCCTTGCGGTTCAATTCCATCCGGAATTTACGTCCCGTCCGAACCGTCCGCAACCGCTGTTCAGAGAGTTCGTGAAGGCATCGATCGCACATTTGTCCTAATGCCTTAGTACATTCTCTTCCTCAAAAACGATGTAATTTTTAGTTGTAAATAACGTCGATATGTTTTTTGAGTCTCTTTTTTCCAATTTAGAAGGGATTTCCAAAATGAAGGCGAATTATTACAATATAAGAATTACAAGGGTGGACTCGTAGGAGGGTTTTCTGTGGAAGAGAAGAAGGTGTTGATTGTCGATGATCAAAACGGTATCCGTATTTTGTTGATGGAAGTATTCAGCAGTGAGGGGTATAAGACTTACCAAGCGGCCAACGGCAAGCTTGCCCTGGAAATTGTCCGCAGCGATTCGCCTGATCTGGTGCTGCTCGACATGAAGATCCCGGGTATGGACGGGCTTGAAATTCTCAAGCACATCAAGGAGGTCAACCCGGCCATCAAGGTGATTATGATGACGGCATACGGCGAGCTGGACATGATCAAGGAAGCCACCGAACTCGGAGCGTTAATGCACTTTACCAAACCATTTGATATTGATGAGATGCGAGTGGCGGTAAATATGCAGTTGAAGAGCGGCTCCGTGCTCTAAAAAATTTATAAAGAACCCTTTATCGGGGTTCTTTTTTTCATTTGCAGCCCCGTATTCGCAACAAAAAGTCCTATGGAAAAGTGCGAAGTTTCGACTTGAATTTCCCTCGTGATCAAAAGATGACTTTTGGTCAACCTCTATTAGTAATTTTGTCAAGGTGTGGTATAATAAAAAATGTGTGAATGTCGGCTAAGAAAGATAATCCAACATCCTTAGGAGGATTGAAACCCATGCCATTAGTATCTATGACAGACATGTTGAACAAAGCGCTTGAGGGGAAATACGCAGTAGGTCAATACAATATTAACAACCTCGAGTGGACGCAAGCGATCCTTGCTGCTGCAGAAGAAGAAAAATCGCCTGTAATTCTCGGTGTTTCCGAAGGCGCAGCACGCCATATGGGCGGGTTCTATACCGTTGTTAAAATGGTGGAAGGCTTGTTGCATGACATGAAAATTACCGTTCCTGTTGCAATTCACCTTGACCATGGTTCCAGCTTCGACAAATGTAAAGAAGCGATTGACGCAGGCTTTACTTCCGTTATGATCGACGGTTCCCATCATCCAATTGACGAGAACATCGAAATGACGAAAAAAGTCGTTGATTATGCTCATGCTAAAGGGGTTTCCGTTGAAGCCGAAGTGGGTACAGTTGGCGGACAAGAAGACGACGTAATCGGCGGCATCAAATATGCCGACTTGCAAGAATGCGTTCGTATCGTGAATGAAACAGGTATCGATACATTGGCTCCAGCCCTGGGTTCCGTACATGGTCCTTACCTTGGCGAACCAAACCTGGGCTTCAAAGAAATGGAAGAAATTCGTGATGCCGTTAAGCTTCCGCTCGTTCTTCATGGCGGTACAGGCATTCCTACGCACGATATCCAAAAATCCATTTCGCTCGGTACTTCCAAAATCAACGTAAATACCGAGAACCAAATTGCATTCACTAAAGCAGTTCGCGAAGTATTGGCTGCTAAACCGGATGCTTATGATCCACGTAAATTTATCGTTCCAGGCCGCGACGCTATCAAAGCAACCGTTGTAGGCAAAATTCGCGAGTTTGGTTCCAACAACAAAGCGTAATTGTACTGCTGGATATTCCAGTTAAATAGGGTGATTTTGGAGAGCACACCGCCTAGACGGTGTCTTTCCATTTTCATAGCTAAAAGTTTCCACTTGTCCTAATTTTGAATTATCTCTAGATTGTAAAGAGTCACTTGCCGATTATCGGCTGCATTATACGTAGGGGGACCCTTGAGCTTATGGAGAAATTAATGATCAGCGGCGGACGGCCGCTGCACGGTACTGTATCGATCAGCGGCGCAAAGAATAGTGCGATCGCGCTCATACCTGCCGCAATTTTGGCTGAATCCGAAGTAGTGCTTGATAACCTGCCCCATCTCAGCGATGTCGCAGTGTATTCGGAGATTTTGGAAGAGCTGGGTGCCCGCGTATCTTGGGAAGACAGTCAGATGAGAATCGACCCTTCCGATATCAAATCCATCCCTATGCCGAACGGACCCGTCAAGAAGCTGCGTGCTTCCTACTATATGATGGGGGCGTTGCTAGGTCGTTTTAATGAAGCAACGATCGGATTGCCTGGCGGTTGCAATTTTGAACCACGGCCGATCGATCAGCATATCAAAGGTTTTGAAGCTTTAGGCGCTACCGTAACGAATGAACACGGGGCGATTCATTTGCATGCCAAGGAACTGCGCGGCGCGAAGATTTATCTTGATGTTTGCAGCGTAGGGGCAACCATTAACATCATGCTGGCGGCAACGCGAGCCAAAGGCTTAACAATTATCGAAAATGCGGCCAAAGAGCCTGAGATTATAGATGTAGCAACTTTATTGAACTCCATGGGCGCGAGCATCAAAGGCGCCGGTACCGAAACGATCCGAATCGAGGGAGTCGCCGAACTGAAGGGCTGCCGACATTCGATTATCCCGGACCGCATTCAGGCGGGAACCTATATGATCGCCGCGGCAGCGACGCGCGGAGACGTCATCATTGACGGAGTCATTCCGAAGCACTTGGAGGCCCTTACGGCGAAATTGCTGGAAATGGGTGTCGGTGTGGAAGAACTGGACGAATCGATTCGTGTCATAGGCGCGGCAAAATATGAACACGTGGATGTAAAGGCGCTGGTATATCCCGGTTTCCCGACCGATATGCAATCGCCGATGACCAGTTTGCTGACCCAGGCCGACGGCGTGAGTATTCTCAGCGACTTTGTCTACAGCAACCGGTTTAAGCACGTGCCGGAGCTGGTTAGAATGGGCGCGAAAATCCGCGTCGAAGGGCGCTCGGCTATCATCGAGGGCGGACCGCTCAACGCGGCAAAAGTAAAGGCCGCCGACTTGCGTGCCGGAGCTGCGCTGGTCATTGCCGGTCTGACCGTAGATGGCGGCGTAACCGAAGTATCCGGCGTAGAATTGATCGACCGGGGATATGACAACCTGGTTACGAATCTTCGCGCATTGGGTGCGGACGTATGGCGTCAGGTGGAATAGGACCGTCTATTTCGGCATAAGTTCCATGAGAACGGGTAATACTATGGTAATAAGTCTAGTTCTAGCAATCTTAAATCTTCATAGATTCATTCCTGAAAATGATAGGTATTGTATTATTCGAAAGTATCAAATTGAATAGGTGGTTTTTACATGGATCTGCAAATTGCCGATTTGGAAGGGATGAAGCTGACCGATCTGTACAAGCTCGCGAAGCAGCATCAAATTCCTTATTACGGCCAGTTAAAAAAGAAAGAATTAATATTCGCCATTTTGAGAGCTCAGGCTGAGCAAAGCGGATTGATGTTTATGGAAGGCGTGCTGGAGATTCTTCCGGAAGGGTACGGCTTCCTTAGACCGATCAACTATTTGCCGAGTACGGAGGATATTTACATCTCCGCATCGCAAATCCGTAAGTTCGATCTTAGAACCGGCGATTTGGTATCCGGCAAGTGCCGGACCCCTAAAGAGAATGAGCGATATTTCGGTTTGCTGCAGGTTAACGCGGTAAATGGTGAGAATCCTACGATTGCTGCCGAACGTTTGCATTTCCCGGCATTGACTCCTCTATATCCGCAGGAAAAGCTTGTGCTTGAAACATCCCCAACCCATCTATCCACCCGCATTATGGATGTACTCGCTCCCGTCGGCCTGGGACAGCGCGGCTTGATCGTAGCGCCGCCAAAGGCAGGGAAAACGCTGCTGCTTAAAGAGATTGCCAACAGCATTTCTACCAATCGTCCCGATATCGAGTTATTCGTACTGTTAATCGATGAACGTCCCGAGGAAGTAACCGATATGCAGCGTTCCGTCAAAGGCGAAGTGATTGCTTCCACTTTTGATGAATTACCGGAGAATCATATCAAGGTGGCGGAGCTTGTTCTTCAGCGTGCGCTCCGTTTGGTTGAACATAAGAAAGACGTCGTTATTCTGATGGATAGTATTACCCGGCTCGCCCGTGCATACAACCTGGTAGTTCCGCCGTCCGGCCGTACGCTTAGCGGAGGGATTGACCCGGCCGCATTCCACCGGCCGAAACGCTTTTTCGGTTCGGCCCGGAATGTGGAAGAGGGCGGCAGCTTGACGATTTTGGCTACTGCGCTTGTGGATACGGGCTCGCGCATGGATGATATCATCTATGAGGAATTTAAAGGAACCGGGAATATGGAGCTTCATTTGGACCGTAAGCTGGCGGAGCGCCGTATTTTCCCGGCGATCGATATTCGCCGTTCGGGCACGCGCCGGGAAGAGGTTCTGTTGACGAAGGAAGAACTCGATACGATCTGGTCGATCCGCAAAAATATGAACGATTCCTACGATTTTGTGGAAGGGTTCCTGAAAAAGCTGCGGGGCAGCAAGAATAACGCCGAGTTTTTGGCTTCGTTCGATGCCGCCGGAAATGCCGCTTCGGGTAACGGAAGCTCCAGCAATGGCACCGGTGCGCGGCGTCCGGCCCGAACCGTATCATCGACCTCCGGATCTGGAAACGGTTCGGGCGCTTAAAGACCCGAACACATGAAAAGGAGTACACCATGTATTTAGTATACGCAGATGAGCAAGGACAAGTGTTCGATCATCCGTCACTGTACGGGCTAGCCCGCAGTGCGGATATGATCGTTGAAATCATGGAAGATGAGCTGATTCCGCTGCCGGAAGGAGCGACGCTGGTCGGATTGCCTTGTACCCGTCCGATCGGCATGGATCCCGATACCGGGGAAATGAAGCCGTTGCCCGGCAATGTACAGGCTGTGGGCGCTTTGTTGCCTCAGGGGTTCACGCGTCTTTGCCTGCCCGGTTACGTTAAGACGGACAAGGATTATAAGCTTCCGTTGTTTGGTTATTCGGCGGTTGTCTGGAAGGACGGACAGTTTTTCGTAACCGCCCGTCTCTCGGATGACCCCGAGAAGTGGAATCCGCTAAATTGCGATCCGCTCGAGCTGAAGAACCAGGTAAAGACTTTGAAATCGCGTTATCCCGAGAACCGGCTCTATGATCACCTCTCCAACTGTGCGCTTGGCTATGAATGCCTGACCGCTTCGAATACGTTTTTGAACCGCTGGGAAGGAGCCGTGCCGGTTTCTTATTCCTGTAATGCGGGATGTTTCGGCTGTATTTCCGAACAACCGGATGACAGCGGCTTTGTGTCGCCGCAAACGCGGATGAACTTTCGGCCTCGTGTAGAGGAATTGGTTGAGATCATGCTTGAGCATTTGAAGACGCCGGAGGCCATCATTAGCTTCGGGCAAGGTTGCGAAGGCGAGCCTTCTACTCAAGCCAAGCTGATCATTGAATCGATCCGCGAGGTTCGCCGGCAAACCGATATGGGATATATCAATATCAATACGAATGCGGGCCTCAGTGACCATATCCGCGGAATCGTCGATGCCGGGCTTGACCTGATGCGGGTCAGCACGATTAGCGCCCTGGACGATCATTACAATGCGTATTACAAGCCGCGCGGGTATACTTTGGCAAATGTGGAGAAATCTCTGAAATATGCTGGCGAACAAGGCGTCTACACCTCGATCAACTATTTGATCTTCCCCGGGGTAACCGACCGGGAGGAAGAGATCGAGGCGATGGTGGAATTCGTCCGCCGGACTAAATTGCGGCTGATTCAATTCCGTAACCTTAACATCGATCCCGAAAGCTATTTGGACCTGATTCCCAAAGCTAAGGGGGATATTCTCGGCATGAAACAGATGATTGAAATTTTCCAGGAAGAGCTGCCGGATGTGGTCATCGGTTCGTATACCCATGTCCCTCCCGCCGAACTGGCGCGCGTAAAAGTACGGCAGTAAGGAAGCTTGGAACTAAAACGCAGAAGTCCCTCAAGCCATGGCTTGAGGGACTTTTAACAATATAGAATCATTGGTCCTGTAGAGTCTATTTTATCAGCTTCCGTACTTCTTCGGCAGGGAGATCGAGGGTTTCACCGATCTCTTCGAAGGAGAATCCCTTAACGAGCAATTTACGGGCAACTTTTAACCGGGCAGTTTCCATGCCCTCCACAATCCCTTTCTCGATGCCTTTCTCCAAGCCTTCTTCATATCCCCAGCGCTTCCAAGCCGGCATCAACTCCATAATGGCTTCACCTTCCTTCGGATATATTCGGGTTAGTTCATATAATATAGCTTCGTCCTGTTTCTGATCGGGCACGAAGTACAAGTCTGCGATTGACATAATAAGCGCGATTCGAGCATCATCTAGTTTTTTTCTTAGCTTTAGCATCATGTGTAGAAAAAGCAAATCGTATTTCTCTTTCTTCTGTGCTTCACTCGTTAACTGTATTGATATATTCCTGATTATACCATAAGATGCCGAATCATTTACAGATGAGATGGACAACCTAATACCCTGAAGTATACAATTGCGCTGTTACAACACCCATGCTATAATGTTTTTATGTGTCATTATAACTCTGTGCACGCATGAGGCTCAGGGCGGAAAGAGGTGAAAGTCATGAAAGAAGCCATTCAACCCAAATATCACGTGACTACGATTACTTGCGCTTGCGGAAATACGTTCGAAACTGGTTCCGTGAAACAAGATCTGCGCGTTGAAATTTGCTCGAACTGCCATCCTTTCTTCACAGGGAAACAGAAATTCCTGGATGCTGGTGGTCGTGTGGATAAATTTAAGAAAAAATACGGCATCTAATGAGACATGCTGCCCTGCAGCATCTCGGATAAATGCGAAATCCCCTGCTTTTATAAGCGGGGGATTTTTTTATTACTTTTTAAATTCTATGCTTTGCTCCAGGCTCTTCCATTCGTCTTCCTTAATAATGCCAAGACGCCAGAGAGCGATGCCTTTCAAGTCATAGCGTTTCGCGAGACCTGTCAATATGCTGACCGAGTTCGCATTTTCGTTATCCATGTTCAAGCCCAGAATAAGTTTGTTTTTGTCTGTTTCTTTAATGGCCAGACGAATGGCCTCGTCTACCTTGGAGACGGGTTCCGGCTGCTTTCCGCCTTCTTCGCTGAATCCGGTGCCTGTCCGGTAATCGTAGGCCATAATGACGATTTCGTCGGCGATGTTTCCGAGCGTTTTATAATCATAGCCTTGATAGGATGAGTTCAACGGATGCAGCGCGAGGCCGAGCTTTAAGCCGGCGCCCTTGGCTTCCGCACCGAGTTCCTTAACAAAAGAGTTAAAGGCGGCCCGGGTTGACGCTTTATCTGTAGTCAGGCCAAGCCCTTCGAAATCCAGCATAATGCCCTCGAAAGGAGTTCCGCTAGCTGCCGTTATGATATCGGCGATAGCCTTCTTGCGGAATTCCGGATCCTCGACGATTTTGGTGAGCTCGCCTTTAACGTCGCTGGAATAAACCATTAAATAAGGCGTGGTACCGGAATTGGCCGCATCGGTTACAAGACTTTCGGGAGTAACCTCACCGGCATCCTGCGGCCAGCGGAACGGCTTGGTCGAAGTCGAGAAGACTCCGCTCTCGTCGATTCGGCTCCAGCCGTAAGCGACCGAATCCAGACTTTGTACCCGGGATACTTCAGAGAAAGCCGAGATGGCGTAGAAGCCGAGCGTATACATTTTTTCTTTTGGCGATGTGATGGAAACTGTCCGATTGTCCTGATTCCAATTGACCTTTGCCCCGAATTGCTGGCTAAAAAAGCTGAGCGGAATCAAGGTGTTGCCGTTCTGTGATTTAGGCGCCACGGCTAATTTTACGGATGAGCCGTTTACGGTAGCCTCGGGATTGTTCAGGGTCAGCTTAACGTGTACCGCCGCATCCCCTTCGCCCTTAACGGCCGTAATTGTTTTTTGTGCCTGATTCCAGGTGACCGGTATTCCTAACGCTTCGGAAATAGAACGAAAAGGAACCATAGTCGTCCCTTTGATAACGACGGGATCGCCCGAGAAGGACAGCGGGTAACCGTCGAGCAAAATTTGCACAGGTGATGCTGCATCGGCTCTGTCTGGATACGAACCCGACAAGGCTCCAGCAAATATGGAAATCCCCAATACGAGCGCTCCTAGTTTTTTCATAAGTAAACGAGAACCTCCCCTATCTATTCTATGAAATATTCCAACCTATGAAATATTCCATTCTATAAATATAGCAAAGATTCCCTGTATGTGGTAGTTTCGAAGATTTTCCCCTATTGTTATCTATTTTTAATGTCCTGCTCATAGAATTTATGCGAATGTTATGGTTCTCCAAGTACAATTGTTCTGTAAACGCTAACTACATGAAATTAGGAGGGATTTGGCTTGCTGCACATTATCATTAAGCCAAACTTATATCAAGACTCGGTAAGTCTGATGCTTATGTCCAATAAGCTGTCCGATATTGACGGTGTGAATCAAGTTTCTGTCATGATGGGAACCCCTGCCAACATTGACATTATGAAAAATACGGGGATGTATACGACGGATCTTGACAAGGCAGCCCCTAGCGATTTGTGTATCGCAATCGATGCGGAGAGCGAAGAAATCGTCGGCACCGTTCTTGAAGAAGTCGAGCAATTTTTGAAGAATCAGGCTACGGCTTCCGCTGGTAAAAAAGTCGAGAAAGTCAGAACATGGGATCGCGCAATGCAAGCCATGCCCGACGCGAATCTGGCCGTCATTTCCATTCCGGGGAAATATGCTGCGGATGAGGCGATGAGCGCGCTTGAGAACGGGCTACATGTATTTATGTTCAGTGATAACGTAGCGATTGAAGAAGAGAAACGGGTTAAGGATTTTGCAAAAGAGAAGGGTCTTCTCGTGATGGGCCCGGATTGCGGGACCGCCGTAATCGGCGGAGTACCGATTGCGTTTTCCAATATCGTTAGTAAAGGGAATATCGGCGTAGTCGGTGCATCCGGCACAGGTATCCAGGAAGTGATCACGCTGATCGATAAGCTGGGCGCAGGCATCAGCCATGCCATCGGAACGGGCGGCCGGGATCTGTCGGAGAGCATTGAGGCAGTTACGATGCTGGATGGCATCCGGGCTCTCGCCGATAACGCGGATACGGAGGTTGTAGTCGTTATTTCCAAACCTCCGGCACCAAAAGTAAGAGAGCAGGTTGTAACTTTATTGGCCAATATCGGGAAGCCGGTGGTTGCCATTTTCATGGGAGAAAAGCCCGAGTCCTATTTGCCGTCCGTTAAATTCGCTCATACATTGGAAGAAACGGCGATTCTGGCAGTTGAGCTGGCGCAAGGGGCTATACTGGAACCGGCTCCTGAGGCTAAACTTCCGCTCGATTTGGGCTTCACCTCAAGTCAGACGAAAATCCGTGGTCTCTATACGGGCGGAACGCTGGCTTATGAAGCTGCGACTTTAATGAAGGAAGCACTGCAGGTTGATAAGCACAAGAAATACGATGAAGGCTATTTGCTTCAATATGACGGGCATGAGGTCATCGACCTCGGCGATGATATGTATACGCAAGGCCGCCCGCACCCGATGATCGACGGGACTACCCGCTTTCAGTTCATTGAAGAAACGTCCAAGCAGCCGGAGGTCGCGGTAGTACTGTTTGACCTGGTGCTCGGTTACGGAGCGCATGAGGATATGGCGGCCTCTTTATCTAAAGCGATCAAAAAGGCAATTGCCAACGCAGCGAACGAAGGCCGCAAATTGTATTTCGTCGGCTCGATCTGCGGTACGAAAAAGGATCCCCAGAATTATGATTCGCAGCTTAAATTGATGCTTGAAGCGGGAGCCATCATGACAGATAGCAATTTCAGCGCCGTCCGTACCGCACTGCGCATGATCGGCCATGAAGTTCAAGTGGGTTCCAGAGAGCTTCCGGTCAAAGAAGAGGCTATGCCAAGCACGGTTGTTACTCCTCCATCGGATGCGGTCAAGCAATTGCTCGAATCCAAGCCAAAAGTCATTAATATCGGTTTAAGCAGCTTCGCCGATAATTTGGAAACGGAAGGCAGCAGAGTCGTACAGTTCGATTGGAGACCGGTGGCAGGCGGTAATGAAAAGCTGAGAAAGATCTTAAGCATACTAAATAAAATGTAAATACAACTTACGGGGTGATGAGAGTGTTTTCGAAAATTGATGAGGCAAATCAGGCGGTCATTGAGAAAGTAAAAAATTCGCAGCCCTTTCTGCTGGACGTTGTACCGGCAAAATCGGTCATTTCCGAACTGAACGGCAAGGTTCTTCTGCATGCGGGACCGCCGATGGAATGGGGACAGATGACGGATCCGATGAAGGGTTCCTGCGTCGGCGCCGTATTGTTTGAAGGCTGGGCCGATAACGAGGTTAAGGCGCGGCAAATGTTGGAGGGCGGAGAGATTCAGTTCATTCCGTGCCACCATGTTTCTGCCGTTGGTCCGATGGGCGGAATTACGTCGGGCAATATGCCGGTGTTGGTCGTTGAGAACAAAGAGCACGGCAACCGGGCCTATTGCACGATGAACGAAGGCATCGGTAAGGTACTCCGCTTTGGAGCCTATAGCGAAGAGGTTGTTAATCGTTTGAACTGGATGAGGGACGTTCTCGGACCTACATTGTCCAAGGTTCTTAAATCCATGGATGGCGGATTGAACGTAAACGTGATTATCGGCAAAGCGATTACGATGGGTGATGAATTTCATCAACGCAATATTGCGGCTTCGCTTGTATTCCTGAAGGAGATTGCTCCGCATTTGACGGTTGCCGATTTGGATGAGAAAACCAAGTACGATGTTATGAAGTTCCTTGCCGATACGGATCAGTTTTTCCTGAATATCATGATGGCTTCGTCCAAAGCGGCGATGGATGCCGCCCGTTCGGTGGAGTACGGCACGATCGTTACTGCGATGACCCGTAATGGCCATGAATTCGGCATCCGTGTCTCGGGACTTGGCGATCGCTGGTTCACCGCTCCGGTAAATACGCCTGAAGGCTTGTTCTTCACGGGCTATTCGCAGGATGATGCCAATCCGGATATGGGCGACTCCGCAATCACCGAAACCTTCGGCGTCGGCGGGATGGCCATGGTGGCTGCACCTGGGGTTACCCGCTTCATCGGCGCCGGCGGTTTTGATAATGCCCTTGCGATCAGCAACGAGATGAGCGAAATTTGCATCGCCTACAACTCCAATTATGCTATCCCTACATGGAACTTCCAAGGCACCTGTCTCGGTATCGACATTCGTAAGGTCGTAGAGACGGGAATCACGCCAATCATTAATACAGGCATCGCCCACAAGCAAGCCGGCGTTGGCCAAGTAGGCGCGGGCACCGTCCGGGTACCGTTCGGGTGTTTTGAAAAGGCATTGATTGCCTACGCGGAAAAGTTGGGAATTGAAGCTTAATGCTCTATCCTGCGACATTCATATCCAGAGGGAGATATAGCTCATCGGTCATATTCCTGAATCAGGCCAGGAGCTTCGGAGTTGTTCAAAGTATTTTTGCGAACGGGCTTAATATTTCTTTCGGCAAGTATCTTGTATTCGTAGGAACGGAATATGGCAATGGAGTACCGTTCGGCATTCATATCGAATCTTATTTGTATGATCGTTTGGTTGCCGAAACCTTTATCGGCGAAGAGGTCGAATGGAGCAGTGACAGGAAGCTGCTCTCCTTCGCTAACTGTAATGTTCATATCCATATTTTGTTGATGAACGAGTTTAATTGCCGTCTGGAGCTGCGGGCCGGGCCGGATCATCAGTTGGCCGGTTGGGCTCCCCGAATGCGCGAGTTAGCTTTAAGGATGGATAAAGAGCCGGGTTTGGGTTTGTCTTTGGCGGATGCACTGTCGCTGACGGACGGGCGCGAGGGAAATTCCGTGTTGGAGCGGAATCTATTGACCTTGTCGAATACGATGAAGGCTCCGCATCAAGCGATGGATACCGATTTGGTCAAATATTTTATAGGACGGGGACAAGGTCTGACGCCAAGCGGAGATGATTTCCTCGTCGGCATTATGGCGGTTGAACATTTGTTAGGCAGAGCCGGCTCCGGTGTATCCCAAGCCATAAGGGAGATTTCGAGAGAACTGCCCAGCTTAACGACACAGGTTAGTGCCAATTATTATTACAATGCAAGCGAGGGCTTTTTCAGCACGGTTATACTGGATATGCTTGCAGCACTACTTAATGAACCGGAATTTGATTTTGAAGAATGTGCGGAAGCGTTACTGAATGTAGGCAGCCGTTCCGGAATCGATACGTATTACGGTCTCTTGTTCGCGATTTTGTCTTGCGAAATGTTATAGGTTTTTAATACGCATGAAGAGCGGGTTATCCGGGGCCAATTTCTGTTGCGCATCAGAAAACCCCGGAACCTGCTTTAAAATGCTGTGTTTGGGATGGATCCCATATAGTAGAACAGTCGTCCGTTTTGCATTAAGTTTTGTTATGTTTATTTTATTTTTTTGAACCCGAATCGGCGATTATTTTAATGAACTTTTGATTAGATTTCAGGGTATTCGGTACGTATGATAAAGGTATAGATAGCTATCTTATTTAGTTTCAAATGGAGAGGTTTATTATGAGTAAAATGCTTATTGCAATTGGCGGAAACGCCATCATACAAGAGGGCCAAAAAGGAACGATCGCGGAGCAGAAAGCGAATATTGAACAGAGCTGTGCCCCGATCGTCGATCTGATCGAGCAAGGCCATCAGGTCGTCGTCACGCATGGCAATGGTCCGCAAGTGGGCAATTCCATCGTCAAAGCAAGAATGTCCTCGGATGTTCTTCCCATGTTTCCTCTCGATGTATATGGAGCTGAATCGCAAGGAAATTTAGGTTATTTAATTCAGCAAACGATTACAAACATGCTGGCTAGCCGAGGATTGGACAAGAAGGCGGTTTCGCTCGTTACGCAAGTGCAAGTGTCTGAAGACGATCCTGCCTTTAACCAGCCAACCAAGCCGATCGGTCCGTTCTATACCAAGGAAATGCTCGACAAGGCTTTCGCCGAGGGAGAATCTTTCCCTTATGTGGAGGATAGCGGCAGAGGCTACAGACATGTTGTTCCATCGCCGATCCCGTCCCAGATCATTGAGAAGGATGCGATTGAAGCGCTTTTGTCCAAGGATCTGACGGTCGTTACGGTAGGCGGAGGCGGTATTCCCGTAGTTAACCACGACGGACAGCTAAAGGGAGTAGAGGCGGTTGTCGACAAAGATTTTGCCAGCGCCTTGCTTGCGGCGGAGATTGGTGCCGACTACCTGTTCATCCTGACCGGTGTCGCTCAGGTAGCCGTCAATTTCGGGAAACCGGACCAGAAAAATCTGGACAAAATTACGCTGGACGAGGCTGTCGGTTACTTAAATGAGGGACAGTTCCCGAAAGGCAGCATGGGCCCCAAAATTGAGGCGGCAATTCTCTTCCTTAAGAATGGCGGCAAGAATGTCATTATTACTTCGATCGATAAATTGACTGATGCAATGGAAGGAAAATCAGGTACTTTGATAGTTCCAAATGCAGATTCAATGGATCATAAACTGGCATAGAAAGGTGCGTCCTATGAAGACGAAAAAATTTCGTTTCCCAGCCTTAATCTTTGCAGCATTCCTGATGCTAATGCTGCCTCTGCAAGTTTTCGCGGCAGACGCCGTCAGCGCGGAAGTTGCAACCCCGACCGGATGGTATGCTTTATTAACGATTGTACCTTTGATCGTTATTCTGGTATTGCTCTTCTTGAAAGTAGACATGATTGCAGCCGGTTTGGTCGGTGGTGTCATGGCGATGATTATCGGCGGGATATCGCTTCAGGAAGCTAACCAGCATTTCCTGGATTCGATTCCTGGCATGCTTTCGATCACCGTGCCGATCATTAACTCGGCCGTAGCGATGGCCGTGTTTAAATCCGGGGGCTATACCTCGGCCTTGACCTTGGTTCGAAGAGGGATCAAGGGACGCGTTGAATACTTTGCGGCATTCATCGTCTTGCTGCAAGCAGCTGCAACCTATATGTCGGGGATCGGCGGCGGAAGCGCAATGGTTATTGCACCGCTCGCGTTTGCGGCTCTGGGAGCGATTCCGGAAGTCATTGCAGCAATGTCTATCGTATCCGCAGTCAGCTTTACGACATCTCCCGCATCGCTTGAATCGGGGATCGTCTCCAAGCTCTCCGGAATTCCGGTAGCGGATTATGTTGCGGAAATGCGCCTGTTCACACTCGGCTTCGTGATCCTTGGAATCGCGATTGCATTCTGGGGAGCCAAGCGGAGAAAGGCTCTGTTCGTGGGTGAAGAGAGCAGTGAGTTTGCTGGAATGACCAATAAGCAATTGTTCAAAATGACGATTCCGGCAATCTTCCTGCTGGGTTCCGTTATCCTGGGACCGATGATCAACAAAATGATCGGTTACAGCTTGTTCACACCGCTTGTATACACGATGCTTACGGTCGGTTTGATTTTCTTGTGCACCAAGTTTACGCTTAATAAGTCGCTTGAATCGATGGTAGACGGATCTACGTATATTTTGACCCGGTTGTTCAGTGTAGGTATCTTCTTGGCATTCATCAATATGATCGGTCAAACAGGTGCGTTTGCAGCGATCTCAAGCGTAGCCGGACAGGCTCCATCGGCCATCGTGGTTCCCGTAGCCGTACTGGCGGGCATTCTGGTCGGTATTCCGGCAGGGGCTTATGTAGGCTCGATTCTGACCTTGGTATTGCCGATTGCAGTTACTCTGGGATTTTCGCCTATGGCTTTCGGTTTCGTTGCGATGGGGGTCGGCCTGGGAAGCCAGTTGAGCTTTGTTAATATTACGATGCAGGCCCTTTCCTCCGGTTTCCAAATTCCGATTCTTCAAGTTGTTAAAGGCAATGGGAAATGGGTCGGTCTCGCGATGGGAATTCTCTTGATTCTTTCATTAATTTTTGGATAAGCCATCATTCAGACATTCAAGCAGGAGGGGCAAACAATGGATATCTTGATTAAAAAAGCAAGAATAAACGAGGGTGCGGAACTCCGCGATATTGCGATCGAGAATGGGAAAATTACCGGAATCGAGGCCAATATCGAAGGCGAAGCCGGCCGAGTGATCGAAGCCGACGGGAAAGTCCTGATCCCGGGCTTGGTAGAAAGCCATCTTCATTTGGATAAGGCGCTTATCGCTGACCGCTTGCCGAATAAATCGGGTACATTGCAAGAGGCCATCAGCGTTACTGCTCAATTAAAGCCTACGTTCACCAAAGACGACATCCGTGACCGGGCCCGCAGAACCTTGGACATGCTGGTCAAGAACGGAACGACGCATTTGCGGACGCACTCCGAATTCGACCCGTCCCAGGGCTTTGCCGGACTCGAGGTTATTCTGGAGCTTCGCGAGGAGTACAAGAATCTGCTGGATATCCAGGTTGTTGCATTCCCGCAGGAGGGAATCTTCAAGGCGCCTGGTACGGACAAAATGATGCACGAAGCCATGGAAATGGGCTGCGATATCGTCGGCGGAGTTCCGTATAATGATCGTGATGCCAAGGAGCATATCGATTTTGTATTCGAGCTTGCCAAGAAATACAATAAGCCGATCGATCTCCATCAGGATTTCAAGGATAACGCCGAAGGCACGACCATTGATTATGTAGCGGAGAAGACGATTGCGGAAGGATTCGTAGGTAAAGTATCGGTAGGTCACTTGACCAGTATCGCAGCGATGCCGCGCGAGCAATTGATGCCGATCATCGAGAAAATGCAACAAGCTCAGATCAGCGTCATGAGCCTTCCGTGTACGGACCTGCATCTTGGGGCGAGAAACGATGCCTTCAATGTGCGCCGTACCGTAACTCCGATTCGTCTGCTTCGCGACGGCGGCGTAAATATGTGTATCGCAACCAATAATATCCGTAACGCATTCACGCCTTATGGCAACGGAGATTTGATGCTGACAGCTATGATCGCAATTCCGGCGGCCCATTTGGGCGGCGCAGACGATCTGCATACGGTTCTGCCGATGATTACGACAAACCCTGCCAAGGCGCTCGATTTGAAGGGTTACGGGATCCAGGTTGGGAATAAGGCGGACCTTGTCTTGCTGGATACGCATACGGTTACGAATGCAATTATTGATATGCCGGCGAGATTGTTTGTCGTCAAAAACGGCAAAGTAACCGTCGAAACGGTGAAAAACGTAAAAATTAACGCTTAGGGCAAACCTGGCACTCCATATTCTGTAAGTCGGAATATGGAGTTTTTCCATTTCTCTTATACTTAACAGAATGACTCCGGATGCTTTAATATGGATATGAATCAAATTGCTTTAAGAGGAGACCGGATTATGATTCAAAAAAAGAGCGCTTTCAGCGAATTTATCGACACGGATGACCGATTCAACTCCAATGCGCAGAACTATATAGGGAAGGAGCTGTTTCTGAAGGAGTGCCTGAGAGAATTGCAGAGTTCGACCCGTTATCGGATCAGCTGTTGGTTTCCCAATTATTCAATAACTTCCGACGGTGCCGTTCATGAAGGGGAAGAATGGGATGAATTTCTACGAAATCGCATTCCGAACCCGAGTCCGGTGATTCATTCGATCCATATCCACGAGGTAGAGAACGGAAAAATAGTATTTGACGATGGCGGGAGGAACGACATCGAAAGTTTGCCGCCTGAGCGATTGGTTTCCCTCGCCAATCTGTTCAGTTCTTTGTATCAGTCCAAGCTTAATTCCGACCGATACAGGGATTGGCTATACAAACTGGATAATTTGCTGAATAGCATGTCTGACGGAATCGTCTTGTTGAATATGCGGAAGAATGTGATCCATCAGAATGAGGCATTCGTTAAATTCATTAAAGCTTATAATGATGGGAAAATGGTCATTAACGAGAATCAATTAATCAAAATGTTCGTACAGATCAATGAGCTTGAATCGGCGGACATTGAAGAATTCGCTGCGAGAGACGATGCTCAAATCAGGATTAAAGTGCAGGGTCCGGGGAAAATTTTCTATTTTGAAATGAAAAAATTCGTTGTATACGAGAATAGTGAGTCATTGGGCAATGTGTATAGTATCAGGGATATCACCAAGGAATATGAAGTCGATCAAATCAAGAGCAATCTGATTTCGATCGCCAGCCATGAATTCAAGACCCCGCTAACGAATATCAGGGGAAGCGTCGAAACCCTTCTGAGGGGCATATCCAATAAGTGGGACGAATCCTTTTCCAATGATTTATTGTTAGGGATTCATGAGGATGTGCTGCATTTGCAAGAACTGATTGATGTTTGGATGGATGTGAAGAAGATTGAGACAGGCACCTTGCTGCTGCATCAGGACTTTTTTCCGTTATTCCGCCTGATCAAGGGAACGCTCAATCAACTACCCGAGAAAGTGATGTGCCAAGGGGAGATCGTATTTAACTACGATACGACTTCGAATTTTCCGTTATTATATGGAGACGAAGCCCGGCTTAGACAGGTCCTGATCAATTTGATCATCAACGGACTTACTTATAATGTTGCTGAGGAAAAGAAAATTGCCGTCAATATTCACCATGACGATCAGTTTATTATTATAGAAGTTAATGATAACGGTATTGGCATTTCAGAAAAAAATCAAAAGAAAATTTTTGAGCGCTTCTACCGGGTCGATATTTCCGCGGCACGAAAGAGCGGAGGCTCCGGTCTTGGCTTATCGATCAGCCAGGGATTGATCCGCGAGCATGGCGGAGATATCTATGTAGAAAGCCAACTGAACGCAGGGAGCACCTTTACCGTAAAACTGCCGATCATACCAGCTCCATAGGAGGCAAGATGAGAAATAACTATAAGATTGCCATAGTAGACGATGAACCTAAGATCGTTCGTTTCATTAAAGCGAACCTGTTGTCTTTCAACTATCAGGTCTGTACATTTTCAAACGGGGAGCAGTTCCTGGAACAATTTGATTTGCATGAGCCGGATTTGGTGCTTCTGGACGTCATGATGCCCAATATGGACGGTTTCACGGTGTTGAAGCAGCTTCGGAAGTTCAGCAAGGTTCCGGTCATCTTCCTGACTGCCCGCAGTGCGTCGGATGATATGCTGCAGGCCTTCGATCTGGAGGCGGACGATTATTTAACGAAGCCGTTTTCCCTGGACGAGCTGTTTGCCCGGGTGAAGGCCGTATTGCGAAGAACGAAGGTCCATTACGAGCTTAGCCGCGAGGAGAGCCGGATCACAACGTATAATCTCGAGATCAACATTGCCCAGAAACGCGTTTATGTCAAAGGCAAAGAAGTGAAGCTGACCAACATCGAATACTTGATCCTGGAACTTTTGGGGATGCATATGAACAAGATCATCAGCCATGATCAAATTTTGACGACGGTCTGGGGACTGGATTATTCCAATGAAATCGAATATTTAAGAGTGGCGGTTGCCCGCATCCGCAAAAAGCTGAAGCAGGCCGGGTGCGACCATTATCTTGAGGTTATCAGAACCTATTCGGGTATAGGATATTCGATGATCTCCAGCAAGAACGATAATGAGGACGGGGAAAAGAAAGAAACCGAATAGCTCATTTGATTTCCGTATTAGTAGGACGATGCCGGATTGGGGATAGAGCCAAGTTTTGCCCCCTGGTTGCATTTTGTCCGGGCATGGGCTATACTTAATTTCACCGTGCTAGATGGGGAGGTAGCGGTGCCCTGTAACTCGCAATCCGCTGTAGCGAGGTTGAAGTCCTGTTAGCGGTCTTGCCGATGTGAGGTCCGGTCTTTACGGCAGACGTTGACGGACGGGTCCTCCGCAATGAGTAATTGTGAACCTGGTCAGGTCCGGAAGGAAGCAGCCATAAGCAGTCCCACTCTTGTGCCGGAGGGGAGCCTGTCCCGAGTTGCGCCGTAGAGGTGCCGCTTGGATCGCAATGATCAATAACAGGTGCACGGTATTACAATGAATAAGAACGCATCTCTGCTCTTGGGCGGAGATGCTTTTTTATTTCCCGAGAATGAGTTTTTCTGACGCGACGAGTATAGTATAATAAGAAAGCGGCGAAAGCCGCTTATGGATAGAAAGAAGGTGCCGCAAATGGAGCATATCGCACTGTACCGTGCTTGGCGGCCGCAGTCGTTTCAAGATATGGTAGGGCAACAGCATATCATCCGTACGCTGCAGAATGCGATCCGCGAACAGCGGTTATCGCACGCTTACCTCTTCAGCGGACCGCGCGGAACCGGGAAAACCACGGCGGCGAAGCTGTTGGCCAAAGCAGTTAACTGCGAAAACGGACCTGCCCCGGAGCCGTGTAATGAATGCGATGCATGCCGGCGGATTACCGCGGGCACTGTCATGGACGTCCTTGAAATTGACGCCGCTTCCAACCGGGGGGTCGACGAAATTCGCGATCTCCGCGAGAAAGTGAAGTATGCCCCAACGGAAGTGCGGCAAAAAGTGTATATTATCGACGAAGTTCATATGCTGACTACGGAAGCTTTCAATGCGCTGCTCAAGACGCTGGAAGAACCGCCGCCGCACGTGATGTTCATTTTGGCGACGACGGAACCGCATCGTCTTCCGGCAACGGTAATCTCGCGATGCCAGCGCTTTGACTTCCGGCGGGTATCGCTGGAGGAGCAAAGCCGGCGGCTCAAGGTTATCTGCGAGCAGGAGGGAATCGCGGCCGAGGACGAAGCGATCGAGTACATCGCAAGGCTGTCCGATGGCGGCATGCGCGACGCGCTCAGTATTCTGGACCAGATCGCTTCGTTTTCGGACGGCCAGGTCTCTTATCAGCAAGTGCTGGATATGACGGGGGGAATTCCTTCCCGGCAATTTGCGGCGCTTGCGAAGACCATACTTGAAGATGACGTCGGCGGCATGCTGCAAATGATCGAGGGTTTCATGCAGGAAGGTAAAAGCGCCGATAAATGCATGGAGAACCTGCTGTATTATTTCCGTGACTTGCTCATGATCAAGATGGTACCGCAGGCGGACAAGCTGACGGAACGGGTGCTGGATGCACAGGATTTCAAGGAAATGGCCCTGACGTTTTCGCGTGCGCACTTGTTTCGGATTATCGATACGCTGAATCATTATCAGACGGAAATGAAATACGCGGCACAGCCTCAAACGCTGTTCGAAGTAGCTCTCCTGAAGTTGTGCAGCCTTCCGAAGGGCGATGTCTCGGTACAAGAGACTGCCGGACAGAGCCGGGAAAGCTCTACTCCCGTAGCGGGAGCCTCCGCTTCCGAAGTGCAGCAGCTTAAGGGACAGCTCGCCGAGCTGGAACGCAAGCTGGAGCAGGCGCTGCAGGGCGGATTGACGGCGGCAGCCGGAGGAGGCGACCGAGCGGCTGGTTCCGGCGGACGCTCCGCAACGAGAAGTACGGCGCCGCGCATCTCTTCTCCAGCCAAACTCCCATCGGGGATGGACCGGTACGTTGCCCAGCGGAACAGTCAGGAGTTTATTGCGGTTCAAGGAAAGTGGAACCAGATTCTGCAGGCGGTCAAGGATGCGAAAGTGACAATCCATGCCTGGTTCGTGAACGGGGAGCCCGTTTCCTTATCGGAGGATGCGGTGTTAGTTGCTTTTAAGAATGATATCCACCGCGAAACGACTGAAAAGCCGGCCAATAAACAGCTGATCGAACAGGTGATGGAGCGTCAATTGGGGCGTCCTTGCCGCCTGGTTACGATGATGCTGAAAGATTGGAATGAAGCGATTCAAGGGGCGGCGAAATCACCGAGTGAGCCCTTTGAGCTGGAACCGCCTCCCGAAGAGGGTAACGGCGGAAGCAAAGAGCCTTGGGTTGACGAGGCTATACAACTGTTCGGCGAAGAACTCGTAGTCATCAAGGAATAGAGAGGCTTTTTGATTTGATGTGCAACTATTATAATTAATGACGATACTAATGAAGGAGATGTGGGCCTAGTGAACAATATGAACCAAATGATGAAACAAGTGAAGAAGATGCAGGAGCAAATGCTCAAAGCACAGGAGGAACTGGGCGACAAAAAAATCGAAGGCAGCGCCGGCGGCGGTGTGGTAACCGTTCAAGTCAATGGGCACAAAAAATTGCTGTCCTTGACGATTAAACCCGAGGCCGTTGATCCTGAGGATGTTGAAATGCTGCAGGATCTGGTCCTGACAGCTGTCAACGATGCACTTAACAAAGCGGAAGAACTCGCCAACCAGGACATGGGCAAATTTACAGGCGGAATGAAAATCCCTGGCCTGTTCTAATTTTAGACTGAAGGAGAACACTCCCATTGTATTATCCCGAACCGATCGCAAAGCTGATCGACGCATTTACCCGCTTGCCCGGTATCGGTCCGAAGACGGCCGCTAGGCTGGCGTTTCATGTGCTGCGCATGAAAGAGGATGATGTCATTGATTTTGCCAAGGCCTTGGTCAGCGTGAAACGCAATCTTCACTATTGCTCCGTCTGCTGCAATATTACGGATACGGATCCTTGCCGGATTTGTCAGGATAAGACCCGTGATCCTTCTGTTATTTGCGTGGTGCAGGAGTCAAAGGATTTGGTTGCGATGGAGCGGACGAAGGAATTCGATGGCTATTATCATGTGCTGCAGGGAGCGATTTCTCCCATGGAAGGTCTTGGTCCGGACGATATCCGGCTGAAGGAATTGTTGAACCGTTTAAGTGATGAGCGGGTAAAAGAGCTCATTTTGGCCACTAACCCGAATATAGAGGGAGAAGCGACAGCCATGTATATTTCGCGCCTGGTAAAGCCGTTTGATCTGCGTGTAACCCGGATTGCCCACGGCCTGCCGGTCGGCGGGGATCTGGAGTATGCGGATGAAGTGACGCTCTCCAAGGCGCTTGAAGGACGGCGCGAGCTTCATTAAATAGGAATCGCAATTTAAAGAACCTGACCGCGCGAATGCGGGTCGAGGTTCTTTTTTTATTTCACCCGCCTTCGGTTCTAAGTTTGTCCGTTCCCTGATACACATAAATATACCGGATGGAGGGGGCGAACAGAAATGAAGCTATGGGGAACCCGGTCCGAACCGCAAAAGGAATCCCGGTGGCCGGACCAGGAGATGGAGTACAAAGAACATCTTTATAGAGAGGTTTGTAAAGCCCGTGCGGAGTGGGAGAGGGCCTGCTGGGCTTTTCAAGAGGCGCTTGGTGAAGACGAGGTTGACGTGGCGATCTACACGCTCGAAGCGGCGGAACGAAGGTACCAGATTCAATTAAAGTTGGCCAAGCAGGCGAAAGTGCAATGGGATATTTTTAAATACGGGTCGTATTTTTAACGGGATAATTCGATTGGGGGGTAAAAGGTGAAAATCGTGCTAACAGGCATATTGGTAGTCTCATTACTCTTGTTGCTGTATATCGCGGTCTCCAGGCGGCTCGGTTTTGCATGGCTTACGCGGTTTGGACTTCATGTGGTTCTGGCGGCTCTCGGTATTTATGTGGTCAATTTCTCCGGGTTGATGACGGAAGTGTATATTCCGCTGAATCCGGTAACTATCTCTACAGTGCTTGTACTCGGGCTGCCGGGCGTGGGATTGTTAATGGGATTAAAACTAACCATGATATGACAGTTGACGGCGCTTTGTTTTGTATGGTACATTATAAATCGCTTCTTCAACGGACAAGTCTTTCAAACATTTAATCGAAAGAAATTAAATAAAAAAGTCTTGACTTTAGAGGTAAGCACATGATATATTATAAAGGTCGCTGCTGAAACAAAAATGCGACGAAATGAACGAAGTTGATCTTTGAAAACTGAACAACGAGTGAGTATTAAAATGAGAATTAATTTTCTCGTCAGTTTTTTGAAATGAGCAAGTCAAACACTTTGATGGAAAGCCACTCCCCTTCGGGAGAGTAGATCCTTCCATCTTTATTGGAGAGTTTGATCCTGGCTCAGGACGAACGCTGGCGGCGTGCCTAATACATGCAAGTCGAGCGGACTAATGGATTCCTTCGGGAATCCGTTGGTTAGCGGC
>NZ_JBKGFV010000010.1:0-73297 GCF_046559655.1 Fontibacillus forbon
GCCGCTAACCAACGGATTCCCGAAGGAATCCATTAGTCCGCTCGACTTGCATGTATTAGGCACGCCGCCAGCGTTCGTCCTGAGCCAGGATCAAACTCTCCAATAAAGATGGAAGGATCTACTCTCCCGAAGGCGAGTGGCTTTCCATCAAAGTGTTTGACTTGCTCATTTTGAAACTGACGAGAAAATTAATTCTCTATTAATACTCACTCGTTGTTCAGTTTTCAAAGATCAACTTCGTTTCTTCATTGTTACCGTTGTTTCAGCGGCAACTCTTATAATATATCATCTTTCAACTAATTTAGCAAGAACTTTTTTTAAACCGTTTTGGCTTTTAGTTGACCGGCAAAACATCTTGTTTAAGTGGCCGGACTAATAATATAACCCATTTGAAGAATCGCCTCAAGTTGTAAATTTTTCCAGCCTGGATATGACAATCAATTATCCATTTGAATTGAATTTATCGGTTTATTCTGGCCAGTTTCCTAATTCATTGTAGACTTTTGTCTACAATGCAACTTATAAATGACGAAAACCCGCTCACTAAGCGGGTTTTCGTCATGGAGGCGAGCCGTGCTGAGCAAAGCTACAATCATCCTTTGTCCCATTTGAATTTCCACTGGTAACCCTGCTCCAAATTATTAGGTAGGCCAGCTTGGAAAAATTCTTTATCTTAATGTTTTCAGAGCACCGCTCCAAGCATTCACTTGGTCGAGCATAGCATTGACGTTAGTAAGGTGCAGCTCATTCGGTTTGAAAACCGTACCGTTCTCGAAATCCGTAAATAAGGAAAGCGTCGGATGTACGCGTACATCCGCAATCATTAACTCGCCCATGATCCCCCGCAGGTGTTCGGCTGCGCGAGCACCGCCGGTCGATCCATAACTCACGATTCCCGCAGCTTTATTGTTCCATGCTTCACGGGCAAAGTCGAGCGCGTTCTTCAATGCGCCTGTAATGCTGTGATTGTACTCTTGCACGATGAATACGAAGCCATCCAAGCTGGCAAGCTTTTGATTCCAAGCCGCAATCCCTGGTTCTGTGCCGTCGGTGGTACCCAAGAACGGCAATTTGTAATCGGCAATATCCACAATCTCATAATTTGCGTCCCCGCGTTTGTCTGCAATTTCTTTAACCCAATCTCCTACCTGCGGACTTACGCGACCTTCACGCGTGCTTCCCAAAATAATCCCGATATTCAGCTTTGTCATTGTGTTAACCTCCCTGGTATTTTTTCCAAACCATTTTTCAAACAATCCCATGATCCCGCACCTCTTTGCTGTCACGATATATAACTAACTATAATATAATTTATAACTTATATATATCTAGTTACTTTATGTAAGTAATATTATTATATAAGTCTCCAATAGTCAATACAGTAACAGTAACAATTGCAAATTTATTTTTGAATCTGGAAAAAATGGATTTTATTCTTGGGCATAAGAAAGATGAAATCGATCTCCTTTTATTTACAAATGTATGAAAAGAACACCATCGACATGATGGTGTTCTTTTATTTTATGGAGCGAACTTACACCTACGACTAAACAACTCGGTCTCTCTTAATTAAAAAGCATTCATTAACTGATTAAGTGATCGTTCTTTTTCCCGAATGCGTTGCTGCATGTTTTCATTTTGATCCAATAGCATGGACACCGTAGCTGACAGTTGTTCCAACGCAGCAGAGGTTTGCCGAACTTACCGAGGCCATACCTTTACCTTCCGAAGCCTCACCGATGTTTTCCGCTGAGCCCTTAATTTCCTTACTAGATCCATCGGTTGTGTTATAGCCGCGTTGATTTCAGCAATTCCCTTTTTGATCTCCATCGCCGTATGTTAAAGGCCGTCATTTGCTCAGATATCGTTTGAATACCGACCTGTGTACACAAAACCTACCATCACAATCGATGGCGGGTTTCTTTTTTGAGAAAAGCCCTCATAATGCGATAACCTATCTTTATCAGACTCGGTATAGATTCCTTCTTTTCTCTCATATAACTAAACGCAGAACGGTTGCCGCGTTTCGAGTTGCATTCGCTGCATGAAGCAAGTAAGTTGTGAGGTAGATCAGACCCGCCTTTGCTTGCCGGGATGATATGGTCTACTGTCGTTGCATGGCTGCCACACCACAAACACATGTGATGGTCTCTTTGTAATGCGGCCTTTCTATAGGCCGGGAATAGGAAAGGGTCGTAAAGTAATCGGATCGTCTGCCCATCAATCCAGACTGCTCGGGCACGGCTCACTTCCCGCTCAGCACGGTGAAGCTGACATGGAGTTAATTCCTGGCCATTCAGGTTGAGTACGGTAATCATGGTCTATCACCCCTAAATTTTGAAAATCATAACCACATCTTGCAGTCAACTATAGTTCGTGGTTATGTAGGTGAAGGGTAATGTACGGGGGGTTCTATATAGTCTAAATACCAGATAGATAAGTATCAAATTGATAAATACGGAAACCCATCCAGCTAAATCGGACCACCCTAATGATGAGTACTGTTGGTCCACACAACGGTATCCTTGTACTCGATGAAAGCAAATGCCCCCATGTTCCAGCCCCAGTGAAGACCGATACTATGCCATAGCGTCTTCGATTTAATATTTATAAGTGTGAAAACCATTCCAGAGGCTGCAAGGTGAAATAAGTACGGTGATGTCATTAGCGACTCCCATTTGGGCAGATGGAATAAAATGAAAAGGATCATAGATCCAATTACGGCTGGTGCTGTTGAAGATTTGCGTAATAAATTCGAGAACACGAATCCCCGAAAAATAACTTCCTCAGTAAATGCGATATAGAATGTCATAAGCATACTTTCAGCAATGGCGATCCGGATAACTGTGGTATGCCTACGATCTGAGTTCCGCCATTTCCATTACTTGAAGAATATTATCATTTAGATGCTTCATCTGATCCATGAGAGTATCATTATTTACATGGTTCATAAATTTGGTGTAATCATCAATTTCTTGTTGGGTATCCGGAAAACTGGGGCCTCCTAGAGGAAGAAACACAAAAACAGTTAATCCAATCAATGTTCCGTAAAATATGTCCATCGTCAATGAGAACTTGGAGAATAGTCGAGATCCTAACTTTATAAAGAAGAGCACCCTCAACTTGAAGGGTGCTCTTCTTTATGTGGAGAGATCCAATTTCCTTGCCGCCCACTTAAACACAGAAATAAACTTTTTCAGTATTTAAGTGGAGGCGAGGGGAGTCGAACCCCTGTCCGAAGGCAACGCCACATAGGCTTCTACGGGTGTAGTGACAGTTTTGATGTCACCCTAGAGACTCCCTGTCACCGGATTCCCTTCAGGTCAGCCTGATTGTCTTCTTCCGTCGACCCCAGGCGGAGACCGATCGGCGTATCCCACTAAAGTTGGGCCCTAGTCTCGGCACATGGGCGATGCAGAGGTAGAGCTAGCTCACAGGTTATTAAGCTGCGAAAGCTAAGTTGTTGTTTTGTTTGCCGTTTAATAGGCTTTAGCGTTGATAAAGCGGACGCGTCCCCACTACCCGCTACCCATGCTCGATCTACCCCCGTCGAATCCAAAAACGCCCCCGCATTAAAAGGTGCCTGCGGTCAGCCGTCCGGACAATCGGTCGGTCAGCATCAAGCAAAGGAGCTAATACAAACTTGCTTGCCTCAATTCTGCAGCTTTAACGAAGCTGTCTCGCTGCATAACTGTGTCATGCTTACTACTTCTATATAAACAGCATTACGCTGCTTACATCACTTAGTATATCATATTGTATAGAAAGTTGCTTCATAACTTGCTGGTAAGCTTGGCAAAAGAACACTTGGCGGAAATTACCGGCATGCTCTAGACTGAACCTTGTTGCAGGGGTCGGCGGAATGTTACTCGGCCACCACCAGCTTTTCTGTCTAAACTCGGTACTAACGTACCCGCACCTTCTTACCTTACAGACTCTTACCGCGCCACCTTCTGCTTCTCCCGCAGCACGCGCTGGATGTCGCGCTGGGCGTCGCGTTTGGCGGCGGCGTCGCGTTTGTCGTACTGCTTTTTCCCTTTGCCGAGGCCGATGAGCAGCTTCGCGTAGCCGTTCTTGATGTAGATTTTCAGCGGCACAATGGAATAACCTTCCTGCTTGGACAAGCCTAGCAGTTTATTGATCTGGGCCTTGTGCATCAGCAGCTTGCGCGTCCGGGTCGGATCCAGCGGATTGAACCGGTTGCCCTGCTCGAACGGGCTGATATGCATGTTGTGGATGTGGATTTCTCCATTCCGGATCGTCGCAAAAGCGTCCCCGATATTCACCCGGGCGTTCCGGATCGATTTGATCTCGGTGCCGGTGAGCACCATGCCCGCCTCGAAAGTATCCTCGATGAAATAGTCATGGGAAGCTTTTTTATTCTGGGCCAGCACTTTGCCGTCATTTTTCTTCGCCATGTTCATCCTCCTCATCCCAAGCTTATAGCCGCAAAAGCCATCTCAGGCCTTATGCACCAGACATTAATTGTATCAACTCTCCCGCGCAAAATCAAGAAAAGCCCCCGTTACAGGGGCAGATCCCGCTTCCCGAACAGATACACGCCGAGCGCGAACGTGACGAGTCCGATCCCTGCAAGTACCGTAAAACTCAAGCCCAAATTGACGGTTCCGTTAATAATCTCCGCCGGCTTATATAAGGAAAAGATCGATAAGCTCCGCATCCACTCGATTTTATCGCTGAATTTGCCTACCAGATCCAGGCTGAAAAAGCCGAAAGTGATGAATCCGGAAATGCCGAGCGCCTTTTTTTCATCATTGGAAAGCGAAGACACCAGGAACGAAATCCCGCCGACCGCAAAAAACAACAGGAACGCCGCCACATTCATCTCAATGAACCGGGAGGTATTAAACTCGTAATCCCCGCCCAGGAACCACGCATTCCCCACAAAGCCTGCGAGCGTCGTCACCGCCATGATCAGGAACAGTCCCGTAACCAGCACGACCGCCTGCGTTAAAGCCACTTTTGTCCGGGTCGTCGGGGTGGACAGCAAATAAGCCATGGAGCCTTGGTCCACCAGTTTAGCCATCAACTGTGTCGACAATTGCACGCATACGATCGAAAGCAATAGGATAAGAATCAGCCCGTAGTATTCCCCCGAGATAAAAGCCTCCGCCGTGCCGAAGCCGCTCAGTCCGAACGCTCTGCCGATCCCTTCCGGCATGGCTTCGACCAGCGCGTCGATGGCAGTGACATTTTTGCCGATACTGGGGTAGATCCAAAACATCAGCAGAATATAAAATGCGGACCCGAATGCGTAATTCATAAACGTCTTCATATTCACTTTCATCATTTGTTTGAAAAGGATGGCATTCATTGCATTGTCCCCTTCCGGTCATAATAATTCATGAATATATCCTCCAGGTTCTGCGTAAAAATATCGATATTGCGTACCCGGTACTTGGCCGTCTCCGTCACGAACTGATCATAGTTGCCCTGGACCGCCACCCGGACCCGGAATCCGGACCCGGCGGATCCATCGCCTCCGCCCACGCCGTCCAGCGACACCGGCTCTATCTGGAGACCGGAGGAATTCAGGAATGCCCGCATATCCTCCTCCTGCTCAAACGTAACCTCGAACAGCTTCCGCTGCATCGATTGCAGCTCGTGGATATTTTTTACCGTAATGATCACGCCTTCCTTGATAATCGCCGCCCGGTCGCAAGTACGCTCAATTTCCGGAAAACTGTGAGAGGACATCAGGAACGTCGTGCCGCGGGCTTTTTCCGCCAAAACGATTTCAATGAACACCTTCTGCATCAACGGATCGAGACCGGACGTCGGTTCATCCAAAATAATCACCTGCGGCTCATGCATAAACGCGGCAACGATGCCCACCTTCTGCTTCATGCCTTTCGACATCTTGCGGATCGGCGTATTGACGTCGAATTGCAGCAGATCGATCAAATGACTCCGCTTCGCGTGGTCCCTGATCCCTTGCAACTGGGCCATGAAATCGAGGAACGATTTCCCCGTCATCCCGTCAAAAAAAGCAATCTCCCCCGGCAGATACCCCACCATCGATTGCACCTTGCCCTGGTCCTTCCAAGAGTCCAGTCCGTTTATCGTCACCGTGCCTTTGTCCGGCTTCATGAAGCCCATAATGTGGCGGATCGTCGTCGACTTTCCCGCCCCGTTCGGACCCAGGAATCCGAAGACCTCCCCCTGCTTCACCGAAAATGACACATCGAAAATCCCTTTCCCGCCCGCAAACGTCTTCGTTAAATGTTCTACGGTTAACATACCGCTCTCCCTCCAAGAAATGAAGAAATGAAATGTATTTATAAACTTATTTCATATGTTATAATATACCTGAGGCATACACGCGTCAATGATTTTATGAAATATATTTATTCGTTAATTCCATAAATTATTTCACCTCAGGAGGTAAAAGTGGACGATACAATGAACGGTTTTGAGAAAAGAGCCCAGCGAATCAAAGATAAAATCAGACGGGCTACGTTGGACATGCTGCGGACATCGGACCCGAAGCGCATTAGGATTGCCGATATCTCCAAGATGGCCAAAGTTTCGCAAGTCACGATCTATAACTATTTCGGGAGCAAGGAAGCCCTGCTGCGGGACGTATTCATCGGCTACATCGACAAGGCGATCCATGAATTCGTCGAATTTATGGATGGCAACCATACGCTGAAGGAAAAGATCGAGTACATCATTTTTCTCGAAAAAGAAGCCTATAGCGACCTCCCCCCCACCGCCATTAAAGAACTCGTCGAAGAGGATCCCGAACTGGCGGCTTATATCGACAAAATCTACCGGGAATATACGAACCCGCTGGTGACGCGCATCGTCGAAGAAGGTAAAGCCAGCGGCGAAATCGCCCCCGACATGCCCGTGGAGAACGTGCTGGCCTTCATCCAGCTCTACATGAACCAGTACCAAACCATCCTCAACATGGCCACCCAAGCCCCCGACCGGGACAAGTTCCTTGAGGGCATGGTGCATATGTTCTTCTATGGGGTGTGCGGTAAGGCTTAACTTCATATGTTTATAAAAAAGTGGCAGCCCAGGGACATGAACGCTATGTTCTGCGGGACTGCCGTTTTTTATAGTTACTATTCAAACTCTTTTTTTCAAATCGTTCTTTAAAGGAACATCGATTCATAAAATGACATTTCCAGATAATATCAGCTCATTCGCTTCTTTTCCGCGATTTATGTCGACTTTCTAGTCATCAACTCTTTCTA
The DNA here is from genome assembly GCF_046559655.1 of Fontibacillus forbon. Taxonomy (NCBI): domain Bacteria; kingdom Bacillati; phylum Bacillota; class Bacilli; order Caryophanales; family Paenibacillaceae; genus Fontibacillus; species Fontibacillus forbon. Next base: position 7,227 of record NZ_JBKGFV010000010.1, read on the forward strand.
CCATACCCATAATAAAATAGTACATTCGTTCCTTTTAGTAACTTTATACCGCGACAATAGGCCCATTACGACGAATAATATGATTATCTGTGTCTTTTAGGAACATTTCTTTAAAGTTTCTTTCAGGAACATTATAATTAACATATCCTTAACAAAGAGATGGTGTTTGAAAAAAATGGTGATTTTTGCAAAACGGCTTAAAACCGAGAGGGAGAAACTTAAGCATGGAGATCCAAGGTGGACTCAAGAATATGTAGCCGAGCTCATTGGGGTTGCACGCCCTACATATACTGCCTACGAAAACGGGACGAAGCTGCCACCGATGGAAACTCTAAATAATCTTGCTGATTATTTGAATGTATCCGTCGATTACCTTCTGGGACGGACAAATCGTTCTCAACCCACGGATCAACTTGACTTGACTTCAAAGGAACAAGCCGAATTCAAAACATTCATTAATAACCCTGAACACGGCATCTTTTTTAAGGACTATCTAAGCGCTTCAGAGGAACGAAAAGAAGAAATGAGGAAGATATTTCGGGTCCTGCAAGAGAGCGAAAAAGGGCGCAAGTCCGCAATTGGACAAGGTGACTGAGCAAATACCTCAACCGATGGGGATTAAAGGAAGAGACGGGTCTTTATTATGAAAAAATTTAATGTAACAGCCCTAGGTATTATTCTGGCAGTTCTTCTCGCCGCTTGTGGAAATAATGGCGGTAACGCAAACAGTCAAGCAGCCGGAACCAATGGATCCAATGAGTCAGCCAAACAACAAGAGATTGAACAGTTACAGGCTGAAGCGGACAAACTTAAAGAAGAATTGGCTGAGAAAGAAGCTGCGGAAAAAGAAGCTGAGGCTGCAGCGGCTGAAGAACAAGCTGCACAGGAAGCAAGCCCAGAAGAGACACAAACTGCCGAGGCAATGCGCACTATTATCTCTTATTATGTTGATGGTGAAGATATTGATGAAAAGACATACAACTATATTGTAGATCATCATGAACTATTTCCTGCCGTAACCCCTGAGACCAAAAAGGCTGCCGCAGCCGAAGTCGATCCCAACGTGACGACACGCCATATCATAAAAAACATTAATCCCTATCTGGATAAAATGGTAGAAATAAGCGGATACGTTGTTCAGATTCAAGAAGAGGAAACGGATATAGGGACAGTGGCCGAAATACATATCATGGATGAAAATGAAAACTCCATCGTCGGAGAATATATGAACTCTACCGGAGATATTCTTGACGGGGATTTCGTCACTTTGCGAGGGGTTCCAACAACGCTGTACTCATTTGAAAATGTCAGTGGTGGAACAACTAATGCTATTCTCCTAACAGTATCTACGATTCAAAAGAGCGAGTAATTATCTCTTTTCTTTTTGAAATAGCCGGAGTCCGTTCAATCACGGTCTCCGGCTTATTTATGTCTTACGGCTATTTTTCTCTTTACACGAACTTAGCCATGCTATTACCACAGGACTGCCACTTTTATTTCGATTATTTATTGTCTCGGCCAATTAGCCAGCCAATTTTTACAATCATCCGTCATCCGCTGCAACTCCTCAAACATCACCCCGGCATGATAGCCGTCGCACACCGCATGATGCAACTGTACCGCCACAGGAAGCATCGTGATCGCGGCTTCTCCCTGCGTGAAGTATTTTCCCATCGTAAAGATCGGCAGCATAAACGTCCCCTCATTAAACACGTTCAAGTTAAATCCCGTAAAACTGGCCCAAGGAATCGAAGACACCGGAAACGTGTTCGGCGGCTCATTGGTTTTAGGAAAGAGCCCTCGGGCATTTCCGAACTGCTCCAGATCATCGAGATATCGTCCGTAAAACTCCGAAAAATCCGTGCTGTACGCCGTCCACAGACTCGAGAAGGTCTTATCCTCCTTATGAAACACCGTATAACCCGGCGACATCGTTTCCCAATATCCCAATCCCAATTGCCCCTGCCCCACCGGACCCAGGCAAGTCCGCAACTCCCGGTGACGATTCACCACCGTCGATATCATATAAATCAAAGCCGGGTATAACTTGATCCCCCGGTGTTTTACCTCATTCCGCAGCCGGGTAATATCCACATTAGCCGTCATGCTGAACGTACATCTGACCCGATTCAAATAATGCTCATAATAAGGCTTTCTCGCCCAAGTTTCCAAATGGATCGGAATAAAGCGTGCCTGCTCCATAGATCGGTTTTGCTCCATTGGCTCTGTCAATTCCACCGGCTTCACGGACTCCTTCTGCCCATTCGGCTCCAGCGGTTCCATCTGTTGCTCCGGTTGCTCCATCTTTCCCATCTTCTCCATCTTCTTGTCGACCTCCTAAAATGATTTTCCGTTTACCGTTTCAGGAGGTCTTGATCCACTGACATAACCATCGCCGCATCCATTCCTTTTTTGAGTATTTGGTGGTTTTCTGTACTCCTCAAGAGGACAAAACACAAAAATGTCCGTCTAAAAGTGGACATGAAGGTCTTTTTCCTTGCGTATGGCCAAAATCAATATTAAGTGCCCCAATACATCTAATCATACTATATATAGATGATTTATGGATGAGAAATCAGTATCTCTTTCGCAGGAGAGTGTCCACCTTTTGAAAGACATTTATTGCGAAAAATCCACCCGAAGAGGACAAATTAGAACTAAGGTGACGCCAACATGAAAATTACTGATAAGCGAAAAAGCCGGGACCACCCGAAGCGGTACCCGGCTCAACTAACTTGCTGATGACTCGGCTATTTTTTCTTTTTGCGCACGAACGCAGCCGTGCCGTTTCCGCCCTTGCTCTTGCCGCCGCCCCGCTTCTTGCGCGGGGACGCTGCGGTGCTCTCCTCGGCGCCGCTTCCGCCGCCGGTGAAAATCCCGCTCGCGGACGTCTTCTTCCGACGCGAGCCGGACCCGCCGCCTTCTCCGGAGCGATAGCTTCCGGAGTCGCGGCTGAGGGCCGCCGGCCCGGGCGCGTAGCCGCCCTTGCCGGAGCCAAAGCCGAAGCTCACGGCCGGTGCGGAGCTGCCGCCCCCCGAGGCCGTGTCGCTTCTGCGGCCGCCGCGCTTGCCGCGGCCCCCTGAGGCGGCTTCGCCTTTCCCGGCGCCTGTGCCGGCGCCGCCACGGCCCGATGCCGCACCGCCTGCGGCGCCGCCCTTACCGGCTTTGCCGCCCCAGCCCGCCTTGCCGGCGCCACCTTTGCCGCCGCCTTTGCCGCTACCGCCGCGCTTGCCACCGCGCCCGGCGCCCGCAGCGCCGTTAAACCCGCCGCCGTTTCCGCCGTTCCCATCCTCGCGGCGGCGCGGCTTCATGTCGACCATCTCGAAGTCGATCGTATGGTCATCCATGTTCACGCGGGCTACGCGGATCTTTACCTCATCGCCGATGCGGTAAATTTTCGACGTTCGCTCGCCGATCAGCGCCATATGCTGCTCATGGAAGTGGTAGTAATCATCCGTCATCGCACTGAGACGGATGAGCCCTTCGACCGTGTTCTCCAACTCGATGAACATACCGAAGCTCGTTACGCTGCTGATGATGCCGGGGAATTCCTCCCCGACCTTATCCAGCATGAACTCCGCTTTCTTCAGTTGTTCCGTATCCCGTTCCGCGTCCACGGCGACCCGCTCCCGCTCGGACGATTGCTGCGCAATCTCCTGCATGCGGCTGGCCAAATACTCCTGCCGCGCTTCCGGCAGGGCCCCGCCATGCTCGATCACCTCGCGGATGATCCGGTGGATCACCAAATCCGGGTAGCGGCGGATCGGGGAAGTGAAGTGCGTGTAGAACTCCGCCGCCAACCCGAAATGACCGGTGCTCTCGGCATCATACTTCGCCTGTTTCATCGACCGCAGCATCATCGTGCTGATGACCGTCTGCTCCTTCGTGCCCTGGATATCCTCCAGCAGCGTCTGCAGCGCGCGCGGGTGGACCTTGTTGCCTTTTCCGCCCTTAACGGCATACCCGAAATTGGCCACGAAGGCCATAAAGTTCATTAATTTTTCCTGATCGGGATCTTCATGAATCCGGTAAATGAACGGCACCTTGAGCCAGTGGAAATGCTCCGCCACCGTCTCGTTCGCCGCCAGCATGAATTCCTCGATGATCTGCTCCGCAATGGAGCGCTCCCGCTTGACGATATCGACTGCCTTGCCGTTCTCGTCGACGATGACCATCGATTCCTCGAAATCGAAATCGACCGCCCCGCGCCGCATCCGGTTGCCCCGCAACTTCAGCGCGAGCTCGCGCATCAGTTCGAACGTATCCACCAGATGGCTGTAGCGTTCCGTCACCTCCGGGTCTTCCTGCTGCAATATTTTGCGCACGTTCGTATATGTCATGCGTTCCGTCGTCCGGATTACGCTTGTGAAAACATCGTGCTTTACGACCTTCATCTGCTCGTCGAACTCCATCTCGCAAGACAACGTAAAGCGGTCGACCTTCGGGTTGAGCGAGCATATGCCGTTGGACAGCCGGTGCGGCAGCATCGGAATGACCCGGTCGACGAGATAAACGCTGCAGCCTCGGTTATAGGCCTCCTGATCCAGCTTCGAGCCCTCGCGCACATAGTAACCTACGTCCGCGATGTGCACGCCGAGCTGGATATGGCCGTTCGGCAGCCGCTCCACATTGACGGCGTCGTCGAGGTCCTTCGCATCTTCGCCGTCGATCGTCACGATCACCTTGTTCCGGAGATCACGCCGGCCCTGCTTGGCGATCTCCTCCTCGGCAATGACGTCCGGCGCTTCCTGCGCTTCCGCCATGACTTCGTCGGGGAACGCCTCCGGCAACTGGTGCTTGCGGATGATCGACAAAATATCGACCCCCGGGTCATCCTTATGCCCGAGAATCTCGATGACGGCTCCCTCCGCCGCCGACCGCCCTTCCGGGTAATTGACGATGCGGGCCACGACCTTTTCCCCGTTTACCGCACCGCCAAAGTTCTCCTGCGCCACGAAAATATCCCTGTTGATCCGCTTATCGTCCGGAATGACGAATCCATAGGTTTCGTTATGCTGAAACACGCCGACCACTTGGGTAATCGCCCGGTTGACGATCCGCACGACCTCGCCTTCCAGCTTGCCGCCTCCGGCGCTTTTCGAGCTTACTCGCACCAGCACGATATCGCCGTTCATCGCGCTTTTCAGGTCGTTCGCGTGAACATATACATCCGGATGCTCCCGGTCATCGGGAATAAGGAAGGCAAAGCCCTTGGCATGTGCCTGCAAACGCCCCCGTACCAGATCCATCCGTTCAGGTACTCCGTAACGGTTGCTCCGCGTCAACAGAATCTTGCCCGCCTGCTCCAGTTGGTTCAGCAGCTTCAGGAACTCCTTGAACTCGGCAGCATCCGTAATTTGAAAATGCTCTTCCAGCTCCTGGTATGTCATTGGTTTATACGCCGTCTCCCGCATAAATGCGAGCAGCTCTGTTTCTGTTATCATGTCTCACCTCGGCCGGCCTGTCCGCCGGCATAAATTATTTTGTGTACGTTAAAATTTCCATGAATACCCTTCATGTATATACCCTAGTATACACGAAATCAACCTCCGGCATCCGTTTACCGACTTTTTCGGAAGGAGTTCCTTTTTGAACCCCCTAAATTTCCCACCGCAAAATGCCGAAAAAATGATAGGATAAGGTATCCATTAATTAGTAAAGGAGTCAATATGGACAATCTAAGCATTCTTCAACGGCGCAACAAATTGTTTGTCAAAATCATATGGATCATGGTCGCACTTGGCGTGGCGACGGATCTGATGATCGGTGTCGAAACCTCCATGCTGGTGACCCTGATCGTGGTCGGCGGGGTCTGCTGTTCCATCGCCACGTACATGACCTACTTTAACAAAGGTACCCGCTACGTCATGTTCGTCATTCCGACCATCGCTTCAATACTTACCTTTTTGCTGATTTATCAGGATCCCGAACCGCTGATCGGTACATATCTGCTCGTCTATGTGAATATCGCCTTAATGACGCTTTATTCCAACTATAAACCGATCGCCTTCGCGGGCGTGCTTGGCCTGATCATCACTACATACTTTTATTACACGCCGTTCTATCACGACAAAATGTTTGTCCGGGAGCCGCTAAGCTACTTGCTACTCTTCCTCATCTTTGCGACGGTGGCGCTGGCTTTTGCCGCCCGGTTCAGCGAGAAGCTACAAAAAACCGTGCTGGACAAGCAGCGGGATACGGAAACCGCGAAGAAACGGGGAGACGAAATTCTCACCAGCCTGCAGGCTTCGCTGGAAGTGTTGAACCGTCTCAGCACTCAGCTGCGGGACAATGTGAACGTCACCGGAACGATCTCTAAAGAAATCACGACAACCTTTGGCAGCGTCTCCTCCACGATCGAGCGGCAAACCCTGGGTCTTCAAGAGACCGCCAAATCGGTGCACACAGTCGGTGAAATCGTGGAGGAAACCGCCGACAGTTCTTCCGAACTGCAGCAGCTTTCCCGCGAGATGCTTATGAACACCGAAGAAGTCGGGAACCGGATGACCTCGCTATCCGATCAAATTAATAATTTGCAGTCGGTCATTACGGCTACGGTCGTTCAAATGACGCATCTTAAAGACCAGAACCAGCAAATCAGCCAAATCGTCGATACGATCCAGGGCATCTCCAAACAGACGAATCTGCTGGCCATGAATGCGGCGATCGAAGCGGCTCATGCGGGCGAACACGGAAAAGGCTTTGCCGTGGTCTCCGCAGAAATCCGCAAGCTGGCCGAAAATTCACAGCATTCGACCGATCTCATCAATACGATTCTTGCCGACGTGATCGGCAAGATCAACGATGTCGCCGAGCAAATCTCCCTTGGCCATGAAGCCATTGACATCGGCAAGGAAGAAGCCAGAGAAGTTCAAAGCTTTATGGGAAAAGTGGGAGACAACGCCCAGTCCGTCAGCAAGCAATCCGACCGCGTAGATGGATCCGTCAAACAAATGCAGGAGAATTACGCCAGAATTATGTCGGAGATCCAGTCGGTCGCCGAGGGTACCGAGCACAATATGAGCGCAACCGAGGAAATTTTAGCGGGAATCGAGGCCCAGGACGGCAAGATCCACGAAATCATTCAGCATTACGAGGACTTGGATAATCTGATTCTGACGCTCTCCAAATCTGCAGCGCAAGGAGACGAACCGTCAAAGCCGGGCCACCAGGAACCGCAGAAACAAACCGCAAACTGAGTCCGGATTGTATTGATAAACAGAAGCGGGGTGCCCCCACGCCAATCGGCTTGGGGACACCCCGTTCCTGTTTCTAACTTGCTCATCGCTTTCTTCAAATTCCTTTTTTACTACCTATGTATGTATTACAAACTTCTATAAAACTATCATAAGACGTTGAACTACAATACCGGCAGATGTTGTCCGCTGACCGTTTTCATGAACCACTCATAATTCTCTTTGTTCTCGTAAAACTGGGCTGCATGGATGATTGTCGGGATGACATCGGCCCCTTTGTAAAATATTCGCTCCCCGACTCTCGACATCGGCACATGGAAAGATATTTTCAAAGCCCGGAACAGAAGCGGCTCGAGCAGGGTCACATAATTGATGATCCCGTTCTCTTCCGCATACAGGACGATCGTCGCTAGCAGTCGGTCCAGATTTTTCCCCCGGTGATCCTTGTGCAGCGCTACTTTGTCCACCTCCGCAATACTTTCGGGATGTGCCAGGATTGCGGGATGTTCTTTAAATGGCGCAAGCCGGTTCAGGCCGTCCATTTCCGGAGAGTAAGGCTTCATTTCCACCGTGGCCACCGGCGCATTCTCTTCATTATAGACCAGGCACCGGCCGAGAACCTCCTCGGCAAATTCCAGTTCAAACCCCTGCTCCAACCAGGCCTCCGTCCAAATTCCGTTAAAAATCATCTCTTCTTCAAACGTCTCCACCAGCTTGTACATTTGGGGTCTCCTCTTCTCTCTCTTTCAGCAAATTTCGGTAAGGAATTCACTGGGAGTCTTTTTATATACCAAAATTGTAATATTTTAACCGGGAAGAGACAATAGATTGCATCACTATTGCGCAAATTTTCAAATTTATTCCTAGAAACCGTCAATACTCTGGGTTTTCTGTCTACTCCTTCTTTTCCTTCTTTTCCTTCTTTTCCTTCTTTTCCTTCTTTTCCTTCTTTTCCTTCTTCTCCCTGCCTTTTTCGCCATCTGCGTTTTTTCCATAAAAAAAGCCCCCGTTTCCGAATGGAAACGAAGGCTCTTTGATTTAGAATTCAATTCAATCTAACCTTGTACGACAGCGACTACGATCGCCAGGATAAAGAAACCGGCTGCCAATCCTACCGTTACCCGTTCCAAAACGAGTTCCATGCCGCGCGCTTTCGACTTGCCGAAGAGATGTTCAGCACCCCCGGAGATGGCACCGGAAAGACCTGCGCTCTTCCCTTTTTGCAGCAGAACGACCGCAATCAGACCGATGGAGAAAATAATGAGCAACACTTCTAAAAAGATATTCATCCAATCCACCTCCTAAGTGTGAACACTTCGAAATCTATTTTCGTCATGCATAATCATTAACAATACAAAAACAGCATTATCATTATACCATTTCAAAACATGAATAACAACCGTTATCCTTATTTCACGCCTTGAAGTTTATAAACCCGCGCTTCATAAGGCTGCAGCGAGATTTGGTGGAAGTCCTCCTCGACAGGAACGTCGTAATTGGCGATCAACAGTTCCTTGTTTTGGAAATGAATTTGTTCATCCAGCTTGAATTCGGCCGGCCGTTTATAGAAGTTGAGAATGACCAGCAGCTGCTCATCGCCCAAGGTACGCGTATAGGCATAGATCTGTTCGTTATCCTCATTAATAATACCGTAGTCGCCGTAAACGATGATGTCATGTTTTTTGCGCAACTCGATCAGCTTCTTATAATAATGGAAAACGGAGTTAGGATCCTTTAGCGCTTTTTCCGCATTGATCTCTTTGTAGTTTGGATTAACGGCGAGCCAAGGTGTCCCGGTAGTGAATCCGGCCTGAGCTTCCCCATTCCACTGCATAGGTGTTCTGGCATTATCCCGGCCCTTCGCATAAATCGATTCCATAATTTCGGCCGCGTCATGTCCTTTGCTCAGGTAATCTTTGTACATGTTCAGCGTCTCGATGTCCTTGTACTCTTCGATCATTTCGAAGCGGACGTTGGTCATGCCGATCTCTTCGCCTTGATAGATATACGGCGTGCCTTGGAGCGTGTGCAGCAGCGTGCCCAACATTTTGGCCGATACATTGTGATGCTCCCGGTCATGGCCGAATCTCGACAGCAGGCGGGGCTGATCATGATTGTTCAAATAGATGCTGTTCCAGGCTTTGCCCTGCAGCTTGATCTGCCATTTGCTCACGATCTCCTTGAATTTCGTCAGCTTCCACGGCGCCACTTCCCACTTGCCGGTCGGCCCCGAGTCGATGCCCATCAGCTCGAACTGGAACACCATGTTCAGTTCGTTCCCGTCGCTTCCAGCGAACAGCACCGCATCCTCCGGGGACACGTCGACCGTCTCCCCGACCGTCATGATGTCGTATTTGGACAACACTTCCCGGTTCATTTCCTGCAAAAACTCATGTACGCGCGGACCGTTGATGTAATGCTCGCCGCTGCCCGATCCGTCCGAACTGTCCGGCAATCCCGGCTCCTTGGAAATAACGTTGATGACGTCCATCCGGAATCCGTCGATACCTTTGTCGAGCCACCAGGTCATCATATCGTACACCTCTTGGCGTACCTTCGGATTCTCCCAGTTCAAATCCGGCTGCTTCGTGGAGAAGAGATGGAGATAGTATTCGTCCGTTTGCTCATCGTATTTCCAGGCCGGTCCGCTAAAGAAAGAACCCCAGTCGTTCGGTTCCTTGTCGTCTTTGCCCGGGCGCCAAATATAATAATCGCGGTACTCATTATCCTTCGATTTACGGGACTCGATAAACCAGGCATGCTCGTCGGAGCTATGGTTGACAACCAGGTCCATGATCAGTTTCATGCCCCGCTCATGCAATCCGGCAAGCAGTTCCTCCCAGTCCGCCATCGTCCCGAACTCGTGCATGATCCCCCTGTAGTTACTGATGTCGTACCCGTTATCGTCATTCGGCGACTCATATACCGGACACAGCCATACCACGTCCACGCCTAGCGTTTTCAGGTAATCCAGCTTCGAGATGATCCCCTGCAGATCCCCGATCCCATCTCCGTTGCTATCCATAAAACTGCGCGGATAAATTTGATACACAACACTCTCTTTCCACCACTTTTTATCCATATTGGCTCCTCCTTAATATTGTTTGCTTGAGTTTCGTAACCTGTATTGGCTGGTTTGGCCTGTATTGGTTGGTCTGTATTGGTTGATCTGTATTGGTTGATCTGTATTGGTTGATCTGCATTGGTTGATCTGTATAGATTGGTCTGGTTGACATTGGTTGGCCTGATTCTGTAATTCGTTGACTTACCTGTATGGGTTGATCTGCGACCTGAATTTATTCTGAATCAAGACTGCTCAATTGGCCTTTATGTTCCTTATTATTACCCTTTTGCAGACCATTTTTATTGGTATGGTAAGCTCCCATTTTAACGTAAACGTTTACGCAACACTTACACTTACACTTACACTTACACTTACACTTACACTTACACTTACACTTACACTTACACTTACACTTACACTTACACTTACACTTACACTTACACTTACATCCTTATTCAACTATTTACCTTTTTCGTGAACCCTGATGCGCCACAAGCTAACTGTTTATTCGAGAAGCCTGGGTGCGGCCACCAATATTCTTTTTGCAGATACTTACCCATTAGGGGTCTTTTTGGTCTTTATTTCATCCTTTTTGCGCTTAACGGCGAAAATAGGGTCTTTTAAGGACGCTATTATAGGAAAATACAGCTGAATCACCCCAATTGGGGATATTTCCATAAAATAAGACCCCATAACGCCCTTATTTCTCCCTTTTCATCTTGCATCGACCAAATAAGGCCCTATATGGCCGCTATTTGAGTGGGCGAGCGAGAGAACAAGTTGAAGCGGCAGGCTGCAGCTTCGTGCTGCCACTTCATGCTGCTGGCCTCATGCTGCGGGCCTCATGCTTCCGCTTCATGCCGCCCCTATGTTAAAGCGAGTGCTGATTCACCGTCTGCCGCTCAATCACCCGGTGCGAAACGACTTCGCTGACCGCCGTCTCCCCGGTACCCAGCATCGCGATCAGTTTCTCCGACGCCAGCCGGCCCATCTCCTGAAGCGGCTGGGCCACCGTCGTAAGCGGCGGATTGCTCATCTCCGCCAGCTTCAGGTTATCGTAACCGATGACCGACAACCGCCCCGGCACGGCTATGCCCAGCTTAGCCGCCATAGAGATGACGGCGATCGCCATCTCGTCCCCTGCGGCAAACACCGCCGTCACCTCGGGCGCGTCCGTAAGCAGCCGCTCCGCGGCAAGGCATCCGCCTTCGAACGTAAAGCTGCCGTCCAGCACCCTGTCCTCCCGGACCGGGATGCCATGATCCTGCAGCGCCTGACGGAAGCCCTCATACCGCGGCCGGCCCGCGATCAGGTCGCTTTCGCTGCCGCCGATCATAGCGATCTCCCGGTGCCCCCGGGAGATCAGATAACAGGCGGCATCATACGCCGCCTTCCGATCATCGACTTTGACGTAAGGAACTCCGTCAAACCCCGACTGCGTCGCCACGAGCACCAGGGGCACATCCATAGCCCGAACGGCTTCATAGTATTCCGGCTCCAAGACGCCGCTGGAAAAAATAATCCCGTCCACCCGTTTCTCCCGCAGCACCTGCAAGTATTTCATCGTCCGTTTGCCGTCCTCCGCCGTGTTACATACGACCACGCTGTAGTTATGCTCATGCGCTACGTCCTCGATACCGTGCAGAATCTCGGACGAAAACGAACTGGACACGCTAGGGAACAGTACACCAAGGGTCTCTGTTCGCTTATTGACAAGACCCCGAGCGATAGCATTCGGCTGGTATCCCAACTCTTCTACCGCCTGTTCCACTTTGCGCTTCGTTTCCTCCGAATAACCCGGCAGGTTATTCAGAACACGGGATACCGTCGCCACCGACACGCCGACGTGCTTGGCCACGTCCTTAATTGTTGAGCTCATCGACATACCTTCTCCAATTCATGCTTCATCATATCTACTTTGATTTAAACACGACGTAAACGTTTACTAACAATGAGTTTACTATAATTAACCCATTCTGTCGATCATTCCTCCGCCGCCATAAGCACCTTCAATTTTCTTATAGTGACCATAATCACACGAGAGAAATTTCTTTTGATTATATCATTGATAATGATTATTATTATCAGTATATTCATCATTCGTCTATTCGTTAATTTACACTGCGCTAGAACAGCGGTGAATAACAAAGGAGGATATTGTAATGAATACGTTGAACTCCGATTACATGAAAATGCCCGGACACTGGGTATTGGCCAGTCTCGGCAAAAAAGTGCTCCGCCCAGGAGGCATCGGCCTGACGCGAAAAATGCTGGAGCACTTGAACATCCACGACATGGATCAAGTTATTGAATTTGCTCCCGGTCTTGGAGTAACCACTCGAATGACGCTCAGCCGGAACCCGTACAGTTATGTCGCAATCGAACAAAACGAGCAGGCGGCCCAAACCGTCCAATCCTACCTGTCCGGAAACAACCGCAGCGTTATTATCGGCAATGTGGAGCAAGTTCCGCTTCCCGACCGGTCTGCGACCGTCGTATACGGGGAAGCGATGCTAACCATGCAAGCGCCTGTCCAAAAGGAGAGGATCATCCAGGAGGCTGCAAGGTTACTAAGGCCGGGAGGCCGGTACGGCATCCACGAAATGAGTCTGGCTCCGGGCGATATCAATCCAGCGTTGCGAAAGCAGGTATGTAAGGACCTAGCCCAAGCCATTCGAGTCAATGTCGCACCGCTGACCGCGCAGGAATGGATGCAACTACTGGAGAATAACGGGTTCACCGTACTCACCGTTCATACGGCACCGATGCATCTGCTTCATTTCGGGCGCCTGATCCAAGACGAAGGCTGGCGCGGGGTCGCCAAAATGGTAAATAATCTCCTCAAGAACAGGTCCGCCTTGAAACGCGTCCTTCAAATGCGTCGCCAATTTGTCAAACACGCTTCCCAACTGCAGGCCATCAGCATCGTGGCCGAATATGCACCTGCCATCAATGGTTAACCATTAGCTATATTAAACTGAAATAGAGTAAGAGATGGTAGAATCACCGCCTCTTACTCAATTAAATAAGATCTATAAATTTTCCTACTGTTGAATAATATTCTGGATTTCACTTTCCATTGATGATAATAATTCCTTTATATTATCATCGCTATCAATAGCTTCCCATAGTTTTTGATTAGCGATTTTGAATATCATCTCATCTTGCTCAGCGCTTAGGGGATTACTCGGAGTATCCGATGGTGCTATGTTATAAAACGACTCCCAATTTTTATCAATATGGTTATTGTATCCTTCCCGCGACAGGAGCACGGAATAATCGTTGCTCATCTGGTAAATGTTCGCAAACTCCGGACCATTAATATGCTGAATAAACTTCCAACTTTGCTCTACTTTGCTTGAACCAGAGTAAATTCCAAATAATTCGTTTGGCATAATAGCTGAAGCACTTTTGGAGTAGGCTGGATCTACTGGTGCGGTGACAATATCCCACTCAAAATCCGCCTTTAATAAATCATCCATCAGATAAGAATAGTCAACCGTCATAGCGATGTTCCCGGAACTAAATAGAAAATTCTCTGGGTTAACTTCCATTTGATTAATATTTTCACGTGTTTTTAATGAACCAGCTTTAGTACCTTCCACGAGAGGACCTAAGATGTTCTCCCAACTTGAGGTATTAATTGTCGCATTACTTCCCTTTGGATCCACATAACGAACCCCTTGGGATGAAGCCATGTCGACTGCCATATCAAACAAATTTTTATCATAAAACAACCCTGCAAAATCACTTTTATTTTGAGCATAATTCGTTATCGTTGAAGCTAATTTAAATACCTCTCCCCAGCTCATCCGATCTATTGGATGATCCACTCCATATTGATCGAATAAGGTTTTGTTATAGAAAAGCGCCTTTGCCGAAAAAGTTGGAGTTAGAGCATAAATTTCGCCTTGACCTTTTAAACGCAAATAACCCAGCAGATGGGGATTTATCTCTTCAATTTTAAAATCACCTGATTTATTAAGATATGGATCAAGGCTTACCAACAATCCTTCAGAAATGATGGAATCAAAAAAAGTTTCCTCCACATATACTAAGTCAGGTTGTTCAGACTTAATTAATTGTTTCAGTGCATCCTCACTTAACCCTTCTTTATAATAATCAGACAATGGTATGACCTCGAAATCAATATTAGGGAATTTTGTATGAAAAACATTTCCGTATTTTGTCATAAATTCATCAGTGTCAAAGTAGAGAACTTTGAGTGTTATGTTGCTTTCCTCTGGCCTATTCGCACACCCCGATTGCATCAAAATAATGACTACAAGGAGCAAAATCCATCTTTTCATATCCTGTATTCTCCTCCATATGTTTTTATATTAAGATGCATTTTAAGATAAAGTGATGGAGTAATTATAATTTTCTTCTATTATACAATTATTCCCTTTTAAAATCTTTGTATGTTGTTTGTATTTATGCCATATTGATTTCTGAACTATGCATACCTCTTTTTATTCTTATAAAAAAAAAGACCCATCCGAAATGGATTCGGATGGGTCCTTTTGCATTTTTATCTTAACGCTTCAGGTTGTAGAAAGATTTCAAGCCGTTGTATTGAGCCAGTTCGCCCAGTTGATCCTCGATGCGGAGCAATTGGTTGTACTTCGCAATACGGTCGGTACGGGAAGGAGCACCGGTTTTGATTTGGCCGGCATTGGTAGCAACCGCGATGTCAGCGATGGTGCTGTCTTCGGATTCACCGGAACGGTGGGAAACTACCGCAGTGTAGCCTGCGCGTTTAGCCATTTCGATAGCGTCGAAAGTTTCAGTCAACGTACCGATTTGGTTCACTTTGATCAGGATCGAGTTACCGATGCCGTCTTTGATACCTTTTTCAAGACGTTCAGTGTTAGTTACGAACAAGTCGTCGCCAACGAGTTGGATTTTGTTGCCCAATTTTTCAGTGAGCAATTTCCAACCTTCCCAGTCGTCTTCGGAGCAGCCGTCTTCGATCGTGATGATCGGATATTTATCAACCCATGAAGACAAGAGGTCAACGAATTCTGCAGGCGTGAAGGATTTGCCTTCGCCTTCGAGATGGTATTTGCCGTCTTTGAAGAATTCGGTGGAAGCTACGTCCATACCCAGGAATACGTCAACGCCTGGTTTGTAGCCGGCTTTTTCAATGGCTTCCATGATCGAGGACAAAGCGTCTTCGTTGGAAGTGAAGTTAGGAGCAAAACCGCCTTCGTCGCCAACAGCTGTGTTCAAGCCTTTAGCTTTCAGAACGGATTTCAGGTTGTGGAAAATTTCAGCGCCTACACGAAGAGCTTCTTTGAATGTAGGAGCGCCTACAGGCAATACCATGAACTCTTGTACGTCAACGTTGTTGTCGGCATGTGCGCCGCCGTTAACGATGTTCATCATTGGAACCGGCAGTTGTTTAGCATTGAATCCGCCGAGGTAAACATACAGAGGCAGGTCCAAAGCGTCAGCCGCAGCGCGGGCTACAGCCATCGAAACAGCCAGGATCGCGTTTGCGCCGAGTTTGCCTTTGTTGTGCGTTCCGTCCAAAGCGATCATCAATTTGTCGATGCCGAGTTGGTCGAGCGCGTCCATACCGATTACTTCTGGAGCGATGATTTCGTTTACGTTCTCAACGGCTTTGAGCACGCCTTTGCCGAGGTAACGGGATTTGTCGTCGTCGCGAAGCTCAACGGCTTCGTGAGCGCCTGTGGAAGCACCGGAAGGAACGATCGCGCGTCCGATGGCGCCGGACTCCAGGTAAACTTCAACTTCTACTGTCGGGTTGCCGCGGGAGTCGAGGACTTCGCGAGCGTATACGTCAGAAATAATAGTCATTGGTATATTCTCCT
Organism: Fontibacillus forbon; assembly: GCF_046559655.1. NCBI lineage: Bacteria > Bacillati > Bacillota > Bacilli > Caryophanales > Paenibacillaceae > Fontibacillus > Fontibacillus forbon. The sequence goes on from NZ_JBKGFV010000010.1 coordinate 23,324, forward strand.
TTTTGTTGGTTGATGTTCAAAACGTCATTCTATGCTCCTAGGTTAGCCTAAAATGCAGCATTTGAACTCAAGTATGTTTAGTATTTCTACTTTTTTTGTTTATCGCTTAAGCCTTGCGGCTGGCGATCATCGATTGGCCCGTCATTTCAGCCGGTTGCGGCAGCCCCATCAGATCGAGGAGCGTCGGAGCCACGTCGGCCAGAATGCCGCTTTCGCGCAAAATGACGTTCTCGTCGGTTACGATAAACGGAACCGGATTGGTCGTATGCGCCGTGAATGGACGGCCGTTTTCGTCAAATACCATATCCGCGTTACCATGGTCGGCGATGATGATGACTACGCCGCCTTTGGCTTTAACCGCGTCTACGACTTTACCAACGCATTCGTCGGTCACTTCGACCGCTTTCTTCGTTGGCTCCAGCATGCCGGAGTGTCCGACCATGTCCGGATTGGCGAAGTTCAAAATGATCGCGTCATGTTTGTCGGCTTCAATTTCCTTCACGCAGGCTTCAGCCACTTCATAAGCGCTCATTTCCGGCTTCAAGTCGTAGGTAGCAACCTTCGGCGAATTGATCAGGATGCGAGTTTCGCCCGGAAGCTCCACGTCGCGTCCGCCGCTGAAGAAGAACGTTACGTGCGGATACTTTTCGGTTTCCGCGATGCGCAGTTGCTTCTTGCCTTGCTGTACCAACACTTCTCCGAACGTGTTGTCCAGGTTCTTCGGCGAGTAAGCCACATAACCTTCCACCGTTTCCGCAAACAACGTCAGGCAGACGAAGTGCAGATCCTTCGGAAATTTCGGTCCGCGGTCAAAGCCTTGGAAGTCCTTGTTCGTAAACACGTTGGACAACTGGATCGCACGGTCGGGACGGAAGTTCAGGAACACGACGGAGTCGCCGGATTCCACCAAAGCGATCGGTTGGTCATGTCCATCCACGATCACGGTCGGCATTACGAATTCGTCAAACACCGATTTCTCGTACGATTCGGTTACGGCCGTAACCGGATCGGTATATTTCGGACCTTCGCCGTATACCATCGCACGATAAGATTTTTCGACGCGTTCCCAGCGTTTGTCGCGGTCCATGGCATAATAGCGGCCTTGAACCGTAGCGATTTTGCCTACGCCCACTTCTTCGATCTTCGCGATCAAGCGCTCGATGAAACCTTTCGCGCTGTCCGGAGCTACGTCGCGTCCGTCCAGGAAAGCATGGATATACACTTCGTGCATATCTTCCTTCTTGGCCAGATCGAGCATCGCGAACATATGGTCAATGTGGCTGTGCACGCCGCCATCGGACAAGAGGCCGTACAGATGCAGCTTCTTGCCTGTAGCTTTCGCGCTGCGAACGGCAGCAACCAGGGTTTCGTTTTGGAAGAACTCGCCTTCGCGGATCGACTTGGAAATGCGGGTCAAATCCTGATAAACGATCCGTCCGGCACCGATGTTCAAGTGGCCCACTTCGGAATTGCCCATTTGACCTTCAGGCAAACCTACGGCTTCGCCGCAAGCGGTCAAAGTCGTATTCGGATACTCTTTCAGGTAACGGTCATAGTTAGGCTTGTTTGCCTGAGCGACCGCATTTCCTTCCACCGTATTCCGAAGTCCGAAGCCGTCCATGATGATTAGTGCTACTGGTTTTGGAGTGGACATCTTACTTTGCCCCCTCAACCAATTGAATATAGGAAGCCGGTTGCAGACTGGCACCGCCCACGAGCGCGCCGTCGATATCGCTTTGGCCCATATATTCCTTCACATTTTCCGGTTTTACGCTGCCGCCGTATTGAATACGGATTTTGTCCGCTACTTCCGCGCTGTACAAGTCTTTCACCAGACTGCGGATGTAGGAGATGACTTCGTTGGCATCTTCGGATGTGGAAGATTTGCCGGTGCCGATCGCCCAGATCGGTTCGTACGCAATAACGACTTGTGCCGCTTGCTCCGCGGACAATCCCTTCAGAGCCGCTTCGGTTTGTACCTTCACGACATCCTTGGTTTGGCCTGCTTCGCGCTCTTCCAATTTCTCGCCGACGCACGGGATTGGAGTCAATCCGTGTTTGAATGCGGCAAGCACTTTCTTATTCACGATCTCATCGGTTTCGGCAAAATAAGCGCGGCGCTCGGAATGCCCGATAATGACATAATCCACGCCCAACTCTTTCAGCATTCCCCCGCTGATCTCGCCGGTGAATGCACCTTCGTCTTCAAAGTGCAGGTTTTGGGCGCCGATTTTGATCGACGTACCTTTGGCTGCTTCCACCAAAGCCGGAAGATTCGTAAATGGAGCACAGATCACGCTCTCAACGCCTTCTACTTCCGCTTTCCCTTTGATGTCTTCGAAGAAAGCTTTTGCTTCGGAAACGGTTTTGAACATCTTCCAGTTTCCTGCAATAATTGGTGTTCTCATTTGTGGCTCAACTCCTTCTACCTAGAAGTAAAACTTTCATTAATGCCAATCTTATTTATCGTTCAGAGCCACAACGCCTGGAAGCGCCTTGCCTTCCATGAATTCCAGGGAAGCGCCGCCGCCTGTGGAGATGTGGTCCATTTGGTCGGCCAGTTTGAATTTCTCTGCCGCCGCTGCGGAATCGCCGCCGCCGATGATGGTGTAGCCTTCTGTAGTAGCGCAAGCTTCAGCCACTTCTTTGGTGCCGTTCGCGAAAATATCGATTTCGAATACGCCCATCGGTCCGTTCCAAACGACCAGCTTGGAATTTTTGATGATATCGGCATAAATGGCACGGGTCTTAGGACCGATGTCCACGCCTTCCCAATCGGCAGGAATGCTGTCGATGTCCACTTCTTTATGGTTGGCATCCGCGCTGAAATCGTCAGCGATGACTACGTCAACCGGCAATACGAAGTTTTTGCCTAGCTTTTTCGCTTTCTCGATGAAGCCAAGGGCCACATCCAATTTGCTGTCGTCCAGCAAGGATTGACCGATTTCATAACCTTGAGCTTTGAAGAAAGTATAAGCCAAGCCCCCGCCGATCAATACGTTGTCGGCAATGTTCAGCAGGTTGTCGATGACGTCGATCTTGTCTTTAACCTTGGACCCGCCGATGATGGCCGTGAAAGGACGGTCCGGATTCGACAAGGCTTTGCCGAGCACGGACAATTCTTTTTCCATCAAGAGCCCGGATACGGCCGGCAAGTGGTGTGCAATGCCTTCGGTGGAAGCATGCGCACGGTGAGCGGCGCCGAATGCGTCGTTGACGAACAAATCGGCAAGCTCCGCAAATTGCTTAGCAAGTTCCGCATCGTTCTTTTCTTCGCCCGGATAGAAACGGACGTTTTCAAGCACGAGCACGTCACCGTTGTTCATAGCGTCAACTTTCGCTTTAACCGCTTCGCCAATCGCTTCGTCGGCTTTAGCCACTTCTTTGCCAAGCAGTTCGCCAAGGCGTTTAGCCGGCAGTGTCAAACGCATATCCTCGTTCACTTGGCCTTTTGGACGTCCGAGGTGGCTCGCCAAAATGACTTTCGCGCCGTTTTCGATCAAATACTTGATCGTTGGCAGCGTTTCGCGAATCCGGGTGTCATCGGTAATTTGGCCGTCTTGCATAGGTACATTGAAATCTACGCGGACAAACACGCGTTTGCCGGTTACTTCCACATCACGTACACTCTTCTTATTCATCTCCACGTTCCTCCTATAGGTATGCGCGGCGCCCATTCCGGACTAAAGCACAGACAGGCTGCGCAACTCCAACTACGACTCTTGATTTCTCTCCTAAGCGGTACTGCTTCTCTATATAATCTTTTATAAAAAAACGGTGTGTGTGTGAATGTCGAATTACTTATAAAACCATGAACCAAAGAGGAGACCTTCATGAAGGTTACTCCTCTTTGGAATGTTATCAAGGAAAAACGGAATTACTTAACTTTTTTTGCGAAGAATTCCAAAGTACGAACCAATTGAGCGGTGTAGGACATTTCGTTGTCATACCAAGCAACGGTTTTAACGAGTTGTTTGTCGCCAACAGTCAGTACTTTAGTTTGAGTAGCATCGAACAGGGAACCGAAAGTCATACCTTTGATATCCGAAGATACGATTTCGTCTTCTGTGTAGCCATAAGTTTCTGGATCGGAAGCAGCTTTCATCGCTTCGTTTACTTCAGCTGCAGTAACTTTCTTATCAAGAACAGTTACGAGCTCAGTCAAGGAACCTGTTGCTACTGGAACGCGTTGAGCCGCGCCGTCCAATTTGCCTTGCAGTTCTGGAATAACCAGACCAATAGCTTTTGCAGCACCAGTTGTGTTAGGGATGATGTTCTCGGCAGCTGCACGAGCGCGACGGAAGTCACCTTTAGCATGAGGAGCATCCAGCGTGTTTTGGTCGCCGGTGTAAGCATGGATTGTAGTCATCAAGCCTTCGATGATGCCGAATTTGTCTTGAAGCACTTTAGCCATAGGAGCCAAGCAGTTAGTAGTACAAGAAGCACCGGAAATTACGGTTTCAGTACCGTCAAGGATTTCATGGTTTACGTTGTAAACGACAGTTTTCATGTCGCCTGTAGCAGGAGCGGAAATAACAACTTTCTTAGCTCCGCCTTTCAAGTGAAGCTCAGCTTTTTCTTTAGTAGTAAAGAAGCCTGTGCACTCCAGTACGATGTCTACGCCAAGCTCGCCCCAAGGCAATTCTTCAGGGTTGCGGTTAGCCAGTACTTTAACTTCTTTGCCGTTAACTTTGAAGAAGCCGTCATGAACTTCAACTTCGCCGTCGAATTTGCCTTGCGTTGTATCATATTTCAACAAATGAGCCAACATTTTAGCGTCTGTCAGGTCATTGATTGCTACTACTTCGATGCCTTCCACATTTTGAATACGACGGAAAGCCAAGCGTCCGATACGTCCGAAACCGTTAATACCAACTTTTACACTCATGAATAGATCCTCCCAGTGTTCGTTTTTTTTATTATTCAAGGCAGGCTGAATAACCCGCCATGAGTAAACCATTTGATTGTTGAATCCGTTAAGTAGAACAGGCTATTCCGCTCTGCGGCGCTCGCTTCGCTCAATCTCCTCCACGATCTCTTCCGCCGCCGCTTCATCCGTAACCAGAATATCTTCTTGTCCGAATTGCAGCACAGCATGAATCGCCTTCGCCTTGCTCTTGCCGCCCGCGATTCCGATGACGGTATCCGTCCTCATAATGTCTTCCAAACGAAGACCCAGGGTCAGCATTTTGTGAACAACGACGCCTTCTTGATTAAAATAGTACCCGAATGATTCCGCCAAGGCGCCTTCTTTCTGCAGTTCCCGTACCATTGAATCTTCCAGCTTGCGGCGCCGTGCCATCTCCATAGCATCACCGATTCCATGAATGATAATCCGCGCCTCGCGGATCATCTCCACGATATCGTGGATGTTCGGATCCCCTACGAGTGACTCGTACGCTTCTTTGCCTAGCAGATCGGGCACATGCAGCAGACGGTAGCCTGCTCCAACCCGTTTCGCCATGCCGGAAGCAATCGTATTTGCCTGAATTTCCAGGCTTTCCCCTAGTCCGCCCCGCGCCGGTACAAACCAGCATTGCTTCAGCGACAAGTTCGCCGGGGGACTAAGCTGTTCCGCAACCTCGGCTATCGTTGATCCGCCTGTAACGGCAACTACATCCTGACTGCTCATGGCGCCAAGCAGCGCTTTCGCACCTGCCCGCCCCAGTTCCTTCTTGGTCAGCGGGGAAATCTCGCTGTCGCCGGGAACGATCACAACTTTGCGAAGACCGAACGCTTTTCGAATCTTCTCTTCCAGATTGGACAATCCGAAGATTTCCTTCACTACCGGCTCCATGCCCTCCAGCAGTTTTCTGCCCGAATCGCTGATTCTCATGCCTATATTCTCGATTTCAATCAGGCCCTGAGCCTTCAGGAGATCCGTCTCGGCCCGCAACACTCGTTCCGTCATGTTCAGCGACACCGCAAGCGTTCTGCGGCCAATCACATCCGACAACAAGATCTGGTGAAGAATGGTATACCTTTTCTTGAGAATTTCCATGAGATCAGGAAGAAGCTGCTTTTGCATTTCCAAAATAGTTCGCATGCTTTCCACTCCTGCAAGCTTCGTCTTCTCTCTCCTTCTCCTTGGTCCTAAAATGTCCCGGGTAAACTTTTTAAGTCCCACTGATATTTTAACCAATTTCTGTGCCTGTTGCAAGCCTGACGTCCGTATAATTTACATTCCGCTTTCTATCTATTCATGTTGCTTTTTTGGGTGGCTAAATAAACATAAAAAGGCCCCTACTTGATGTAACGGGCAAACTCTTCACCCGTTCTCAGCAAAAGGAGACCTTATCAACTGTATAGCAATTAGTTCTATATAAAATGGTCTATCAGGATCAACTGGTTCGGATCAACACGGATATGGCACCTTTAGACTCCAAACGGAAGCTTAACAGCTCGGCTCCCTTCAGTTTCAAAGCAACATTTCCCGCCTCCTCCCCATCATTAAACAAAACGACCGCCAACGAATCATCTTTATTTCTAAAAGCTGCGGATGCGATGAATTCGCGGTCTGAGGAAGATGAGATACGCAAAGCTTTCGGGGAAATGATTTTGCTGAAATGGGCCAGCGCATAATAATCCAGAGTATAGGTCAGTTCCCGGGTCTCCTGATTGACCAGCACGATGCCCCGGCAGGTACTGCGGCCGAAGCCCGGTACGGCGGGCCCGTTATTTTCGTCCAGTGCCATATTCCATAATACAAAGGACTTGCTGTGATTCCGCAAGATTTGGATCCCCGTGCGCATAACATTGGAAAACGCCGGTTCAAAAGCGGGAATCCATTCCCCGCCCGAGCCTTCCGTAAAATGGACCTCTTTGTCCGGGAAAGCCCGCTTCACCTCGCTTTGGGCGGACGGATTTCCGCCATACCAATGCCAGGCCACCCCGTCTACCGCATCGTACGCATTCTCCAACACCGTCAGCGGAAAATCGGGACGGTCCCAGTTATGGTCATAGCAGAGAATTTTGGTATCGATGCCATGCTTTACGAAAGCGGGCTTCAAATAGTTCTTCACAAAATCGCTTTGTACTTCGGGCAGCATCAGCATTCCCGGATAGTGCCCCGGAACATACAGCGGCTCATTTTGCGGGGTAACGGCATAAACGGGCAGCCCGTGCTCGGCATAAGCTTGAATATAGCGGACAAAGTAGTCGGCGTAAGCCTCATAATACTCTTGCTTTAATTCTCCGCCGATCATCGAGCCGCTTGTCTTCATCCACCCCGGCGCGCTCCACGGAGAAGCCATCAGCTTGATATCCGGGTTCAACGCCACCGCTTTCTGCAATAATGGGATAATATCGTCTTCGTCATGCGCAATCGAGAACATTCCCATCGCCGGGTCGCTTTCACCATCGGCCAAATCGTCATAACTATAGAAGTCTCTGGCGTAATCCGAAGCCCCCATCGGGTTTCTTAAGACGGATAACCCGATACCGGACTCCGGATCAAACAATTTCTCCATTAACTCCGCCCTCTGCGGCTCGTCCAGAACCTGGTGAATCAAATAGGCGGCCGAATCCGTGAATGAGGCCCCGAATCCGTCCATCTCCTGAAAAGTTTCCGTATCATCCAGGTTTACTGTAATGAGCTCCCCATCGGAAGCGATCGGCGCCAATTGCTCGGGGGACTTTTTCTTAAACAGATGGTTCTCCCCATTGGATTCATAAATCAATATTTCGGCCATGATGGTTCCCTCCGCATTCTGTGTTTTGTTATAAAAAGGGCCCTTAACAGGCCCTCCATCTCATTGCTTTGCTTACTTAATGCCCAATTTCTCTTTGTTTTGGTTCATCTTTTCGCTGCGAATCTTCAAGATGTCATCCCAGTTGTTATCCTCCAGGAAGGCTTTGTGGGCAGCCAGAGTGCTATCGAATTCAGCTTCGCTCTTGGAGCGGATCAGGCTTACCATCGTCGTGTTCCAGTTCGTATTGATCGCCGACAGGGAGCGCGCTTCGGGAGTGCCCTGATCCGGATTGATGTTTTCAAGAATAAAGTGCGGTTTCAGCTTGCCCTTGCCCCATTCTTGCATTTGTTTGATGCTTTCCGGGAAGGCGTCGGCGCTCATCGCTTTATGACGGTCATGGCCGAAGAACATAAACTCGCCCATCCGGTAATCTTTTTTGAATTTATCCGCGTTATTCAATTGAAGATCTTTAACCTCCGGCAAGAATTCCACGCTGCCGTCGGCTTTCACTTGATACGTTTCTCCTTCGATTCCGTAATTCATCAGCATTTGGCCTTCTTCGCTCAGCAGATACGTGAACAATTGAATGGCTTTGGCCGGATCTTTGCATTTTTTCGTGATGAAGCTGATCATCCAGCCGGTAATGCCGGATTGGTTCAGCGTCGGCTGATTACCAACCGTGCTTTGAGGTCCGTCGATCGCCAAATATTCCTTGCCGGGATTTGCGCTCAAAAAGATTTGCAGATTTCCGCCTTGCTGCGGAGTCCCGTCCAGGAGCATCGTTGCGTATTTCCCGGATTTCACTTTTTCTTCAAAGGCCGTACCGTCGTCGGCAAAGCTGTCGTCGCTGATGGCGCCGTCTCTGTAAACCTCGTTCAAGGTTTTGATCCAGGCCAGATAGTCTTCATCCAGGTTACGGTTATAGAATCCGCCATTGCTGTCTTCCAGCGGTACGCCGAGGAAATCCTGGAACACGTCGCCCAATGAACCGGTGCCTTCCCCGATGGAATTGAAACCGAAAGGAATCAGATCCGGAAATTGTCCTTTGATTTGGTCCATGACGGCTTTGAATTCTTCCGGCGTTCCCATGGCCGTTTTGCCCAAGGCGTCGTAAACATCCTTGCGGACGACAAATGCCGTTTTAGCAGGAATGTTGCCGCTGTCATAGTCGGCCTGCGTATTCGAGTAGTTCGGATAGCCGTAAGTCTTGCCGTCTTTCAACTGGAACCAGTTCAACGTATCCGCGGCGGCTACTTTGTTGAAATGCGGGTCGTATTTTTCCGCAAGATCGTTTAACGACAGTGCCCAAGTCGGAGCTTTTTGCACCACCGGAGAGTTCGAATCGAAAATGGTTAGCAGGTCGGGCATATCCCCGCCGGCAAAAAAAGTGTTCAGTTTCGTGTCGTCGCCCGTAATGAATTTGATGTCAATGTTCAAGTCCTCTTTAATTTTCTTGGTCACGACGTCCTTGCCGAAGTCGGTATTCCACCAGTCCGCATTCACATACCAGGTAAGCTCGGTTGTCTCTTCTTTTTTGTCGAGCTTCCACGCCGGCGTTTCCGGATCGAGCGCATACCGGCCTTCAATCGAAACGTCCTTAGGGGCGTTCTTGGATCCTCCCCCCGAGCCGCAGCCCGTAATGACCAATACCGCAGCCAGTAATGCAGCACACAATTTGATCCCTTTTGTACCAAATCCTTTGTTCATGTTGTACATCCTTTTACCCTCCTTTGAATTAAAGCGCTTTCAACAACTTTAAAACCCCACATTTGTCTGCTTGGTAAACCGCCGAAAAGAAACTTTTACTCTTTCACCGCCCCCAGCATCATGCCCGAGATAAAGTACCTTTGCAGTATTGGATACATCACGACAATCGGCAACGTAGTAATGACAATGGTCGCGAGTTGAACCCCTTTGGTCGTCGTTTCGATCACGACGGAGCCCCCGATATTTTGCATTGACTGCGTTTGCGACTGGACGATAATTTCATACAGCTTCATCTGCAGCGGATAAAGGGCCTGATCGGTAATGTACAATTTGGTGGTCATGAAGTCATTCCACTGCCCGACTCCGTTGAACAAAGCGATCGTTGCCATGGCAGGCATGGAAAGCGGAATGAATATTTTGAGAAAAATCCGCCAGTCCCCGGCTCCGTCGATCTTGGCCGACTCATCGAGCGAATCGGGCACATTCCGGAAGAAGTTCATGAGAATGACGACATCGTAATAGCTGAACAAGGCCGGAATGATGTACACCCAGAAGCTGTTGAGCAGTCCCAGCGATTTGATCAATAAGTAGGTGGGAATCATGCCGCCCGAGAAAAACATGGTAATGACGCCCATGGCGACATACAGTTTGCGGCCGCGTACGTATCTTTTGCTCAACCCGTAACCGATCATGGCGCAGAAAAACACGTGGGTAATCACGCCGAGCGTCGTTTTGGAGATGGAGATAAAGAAAGATTGCCAAATGCTCGTGTCCCGAAATACGGCTTCGTAATTTTCCAGGGAGAACTCCTTGGGCCAAAATACGAATCCGCCTTCCGCCAGCGATCTGCCCGAACTAAAGGAGGACACGATGACATTCCAAAGCGGAACGACGATGACTACGGTGAACATGAGCAGCAAGGTGATGTTGATGGTATCAAAGATTCTGCTGTCGAGATCTTCTTTAACCGCCTTTCGATTCACTGGAATTGCCTCCTTTACAAGACCGATTGATTATCGTTTAGTTTACTGGTGACTTTATTGGCGGCAACCAGCAGAATTACTGAAACTATGGAGACACCCAAACCAACGGCGGTAGCATAGGAGAAATCGCCCTGCGTCATCCCCATCCGGTATACGTAAGAGTTGATGACCTCCGCGCGGGCCCGGTTTTGGGAGTTCATCAGCACCAGGGTTTGATCCAGATTGGAGCCCAATAAACCGCTTACAGTCAAGATCAGGTTCAAGCTGATGATCATCTTCATATTAGGGAGCGTAATGTTCCAGATTTGTCTGATTCGGCTGGCCCCGTCGATTTTGGCGGCTTCGTAATATGTAGGATCGATTTTCGACATAATGGCCAGATAAAGAATGGTCCCCCAGCCCGCCTCTTTCCAAATATCGGACAGGGTGGCGATCCACCAGTATTTCCCCGGGTCCAGCAAAATGTTTTGCGGCTTCGAAATGAGACCCAAATCGAGCAGCAGTTGGTTGAACAACCCGGTGGTCGAAAACCACGTAATCAGCATCCCGCCCAATACGATCCAGGACAGAAAATGCGGCAGATACGAAATGGTCTGCACGATTTTTTTGAACCGGCCCATGCTTAATTCGTAAATCATGATCGCCAAAACAATAGGAATCACGAAGCCGACAGCCAGCTTCAGAAAGCTGATGCCCAAGGTGTTAACCACCGAATCCCAAAAATATTTGTCGGACAAAATGATTTTGAAATTGTCGAGACCCACCCAGGGAGCGGAATCCAGCGTATCGATGACCGTGTAGTTTTTAAAAGCGATCGACAAGCCGTAAATCGGAATGTAGCAAAAAATGATCATGAAGATGACGCCGGGCAAGATCATGGACTGAATCTCCCATTGCCGCTTGTAATCGATTGCAAATTCCCTGACCCTTTGCCCCATCGGCTTTTTCCCGCTAGCGGCAGACCCTTTTGCCATGTTCCTCTCTCCCTTCTAAAATATAAATTTAAAGTATAAAAACGTTTTTATTTTTGGCAAAACAAATCCCCCTATCTTTGCACCGTTAAAAAAACAATTCCGCAACAAAGATTCTTGTTCCCGGCTTACGCCTGTTCGTTCCTGTTGATCTTTACATGGCTTGAGCCTCGAACGACAAGCTCTCCCTGCAGCTTTTGGGACTTACCCTGTTCTTTCTTCTGGATCATGGCAACCAGATGGTCGATCGTCAGGATAGCTTGCCTTGCGATCTGGTTCCTGACCGTCGTTAACGGCGGCGCGAAGTACTGGGCGATATCGATATCATCGAAGCCTACGACACTAATGTCCATCGGTACTTCGAAACCGTGAGACTTCAAAGCCTTGATGCATCCGATCGCGCTAAGGTCGTTCCCGGCCAGGAAAGCATCCGGCACCTTGCCCGAATGGTTGTGAAGAAAGGATTTTACGGCATTAAAAGTGCCCTCTTCCTCAAAATAGCCCTGCAATACATAGTCGCTGTCTACAGGAAGCTGATGCTCCCTCAAGGCGGCCAGATAGCCGTCTCTCCGCTGCACGCTATCGTACATCGTATCCACGCCGGAGATGTAGGCAATTCTCTTATGCCCGAGGCTGATTAAATATTTCGTTGCTTCATAACCGGACACGAAGGAATCGAAGGTCACGCTGCCCATCGTCTCGTTGTGAAAGACCCGATCCAGAAACACGGCCTTGATCTTGTCTTTCTCCATCACCGCGATGTCATGTTCATCGATCTTTAGCTCTTCATAGATGATGACGCCATCTACGCGCCTGCCGAGAATGTTGTTCATGATCACTTGCTTGTCTTTTGTGACGAACACATTCAACCCGTAACCCAAGCGGTCGCTCTCGCGGGCCATGGACTCCACCAGCGTGTAGAAATACGGCCCCGATACGCTGGTTGTGAAAAAACCCAGCATCTTAGTCTTCCCGGACTTTAAAAGCTTGCCGTTCAGGTTAGGTACATAATTTAACCGCTTTGCCACGTTGAGCACATGTGATTTTGTCTCCGGAGCCAGTACGTCCACATCGTTTAGTGCATTCGAAACCGTAGATATGGAGACGCCCGCCTCCCTTGCTACGTCCTTGATTGTAACCTTTGCCATTTCCATTCGCCCTTCATAATAAAAACGTTTTTATAACATCAAATTAGCATAAAAACGCTTTCAGTTCAATCCTTTTATTTTTTATTATCCCGGATCCGGCGACTGACAACTTTTTTTAGCAACTTCCTTGCTTTTTATCCCTGGATGTCATATAATCATTTTTGCACGCTAATTAAATGTACTGTTTGCGCCCGTGGTCCAATGGATATGACGTAGGCCTCCGGAGCCTGAGATCGAGGTTCGATTCCTCGCGGGCGCGCCATTATTACTTCATTAGCAACTATTAGTTATTATACGATTTACCTGATACCCTGACCTATGGGTTTTTTTATTACACTGAGTTTGACTTTCTTTGACTTTCTGTTTGAAATTGTTTATGATGAGGTTAATATTCATCGATTCCGTCAATTCTGAAATTGATTGAACCGATTCAATAAAATGGCTTGATCCAAATAAGGAGGTTTTATCGGTGAGTTATATTCCTATGGTCGTTGAACAAAGTAACCGCGGAGAACGCGCCTATGACATTTACTCCAGACTGCTGAAGGACCGCATCATTTTCCTGGGTTCCCAGGTCAATGACGTCGTCGCTAACGCCATTATCGCGCAAATGCTGTTTCTGGACGCGGAAGAGCCGGGGAAAGACATCCATCTGTACATCAATAGCCCAGGCGGTTCCATTACAGCCGGTATGGCCATTTTCGATACGATGCAATTCATTAAGTCCGACGTTTCCACGATCTGCGTGGGCCTCGCGGCTTCCATGGGCGCATTCCTGCTGAATGCGGGCGCTCCAGGCAAACGCTACGCGCTGCCTAACAGTGAAATCATGATTCACCAGCCGCTCGGCGGAGCCGAAGGTCAGGCTACGGATATCGAAATCCGTGCCCGCCGCATCCTGAAGATGCGTGATAAGCTGAACAAGATTTTGGCTGAACGCACCGGACAGCCGCTGGAACGGATCGAAAAGGATACCGACCGCGACTACTTCATGAGCGCTGCCGAAGCGAAAGACTATGGCCTGATCGATCGCGTCATCGAGAAAGTAACACCGCAAGGCGTTTAATTTTAATTGCAAAAGTAAATCAAAGACTGCTCCAACGGGTTATCGCCCTTGGAGCGGTCTTTTTTATATACATTAACCTATAGGATTCCGAATCGATCCAAGATCATCGGGACCGGCTTCTGAATATCGCGCCGCTTTGCCGGGCCAGCTTGCTTTTCAAGGAGTTCGGTGAAAGAATATGAACAGAGAAGTTAGCCACCCACCAATGAAGGAGTGAACAAAGATGAGCCATTTACAGAGACATCATTTGACCGAGGTTAGCCGGACTCTGGCCGAAGTGGCCACCGGAACGAAAAAGGCCGACCTGGTGATAAAAAACGGAACGCTCGTCAATGTATACACCGGACGGCTGCAGGCACATACGGACGTAGCCGTCGCTGCGGGCCGGATCGCTTATGTCGGGGACGCCGGCCATACGATCGGCGAAGAGACGGTCGTGCTGGACGCCAAGGGGCGCTTTATCGTCCCGGGCCTGCTGGACGGCCACATGCACGTGGAGAGCACGATGCTGTCCGTAACGGAGTTCGCCAAAGCCGCTTTGGCGAAAGGGACGACGGGCGTGTTCATGGATCCCCATGAGATCGCCAATGTATTCGGTGCGGAAGGCGTGCGCTGGATGCACGAAGAAGGACGCGGGCTGCCGCTGAAGGTATATACGACCTTCCCTTCCTGCGTTCCCGCCACGGACGACCTGGAGGACGCCGGAGCCGAGCTGAACGTAGCCGATATTGAGGACGGAATGACTTGGGAAGGCGTCGAAGGGCTTGGCGAAGTGATGAACTTCCCCGGGGTCGTGTACGGCGACCCCAAGATGAGCGGCGAGATTGCCGCGACGATCAAGGCCGGCAAAGCGGTTACCGGCCATTTTCCGAGCGAAGACGAGCCAATGCTGCAGGCGTATATTGCCTCCGGCGTAACGTCTTGCCATGAGACGGTCACGCGCGAGCAAGGTCTCCTCAAGCTGCAGCTCGGCATGCATCTCATGATCCGCGAAGGCTCGGCCTGGCATGATGTGAAGGAAGTGATCAAGGTCGTGACGGAAGATCACGTGCACCCGGGCAACATCATGCTCGTCACGGACGACGTGTACCCGCAGACCCTGATCGAGAAGGGTCATATGAACCACGTCGTGCGCCGCGCGATCGAGGAAGGCGTGGAGCCGGTAACGGCGATTCAGATGGCGACGATCAACACGGCCCGGTATTTCCGGGTCGACGGCGACGTCGGCGGCATCGCGCCGGGCAAATGCGCCGATCTGCTGCTGATCGACAGCCTGAAGGATATGGTGCCATCCACCGTCATCACGGACGGCAATGTGGTGTTCGGCGGCGGCGAGCTGCAAATGGCCTTCCCGGCCTATGCCTATCCGGAAGCCGCGCGGCAGTCGGTGCATTTGGCGCGGCCGTTGGAGGCGCGCGACTTCTTGCTGGCCAGTCGCCGCGAAGGTTCGGCCACCTCGGCTTCGACCGAGGTGAACGTGATCCGGGCGATCGAGAACAGCGCCCGGACGGGGCGCGGCACAGCCACGCTGGCCGTCGAGGACGGCTTCATCCGGCCGAGCCTCGAGCAGGATGTGCTCACGCTGGCCTGCATCGAGCGCCATCACGGCACGGGGCAGATCTCCCTGGCCTTCGCGCAAGGCTTCGGCCTGCGGCGCGGAGCGGTCGCTTCAACCGTGGCGCATGACAGCCACAACCTCCTGGTCATGGGCACCAACCCGGAGGACATGGCCTTCGCCGCCAACGAGCTAGCGAAGCTGGGCGGTGGCATGATCGCCGTGCTGGACGGACAGGTGCTGGCGTCCGTGCCGATGGTCATCGCCGGGCTGATGTCCGATCAGCCGCTCGATATCGTCGTGAAGGAAGTTCAGACGCTGGAAGAAGCGTGGAAAACGCTCGGCTGTACGCTGAACGCGCCGTTCATGACATTCTCGCTGATCGCGCTGCCGGTCATCCCCGAACTGCGCATCACCAATCGCGGCCTGGCGGATGTCGATCAGTTCAAGCTGATTCCCGTCGAGATCGGGTAAAGCCCCTTCGCACCGCTTTACGGCTACAAAATGGTGCAAAAATACAGTTTTTCTAAGCGAAACAGACTGCTTTAGAGGCAAATACTGCGAAAGTGCATCATTTGTCGGGGTCTTTGGAGTAAATCTAGCTTATACGATGAAAAATGATGTACTTTTGCACCAATTGAGCTCATTCGGGCTCCTGCACAAGTAGATTGATGTATTTTTGCATTATACCTGTTCTGTTGCTCGATAAATCCGTGCAATAACTTCGCCGTCCCACTCATTTTCGAGTTGAACGTCACCAATCACAACCTGTCGGATGTCAACCGGTTCAACTGATTCCCGTCGAGATCGGGGAATAAGGGTTTGGGCAGATGGCAGAGTGACATTCCAAGTAGCTTTTACTCATGCCATCTGGCTACGAAATGATGCAAAAATGCAGCTTTTCTAAACGAAACCGACCGCTTTCCCGCAAATACCGCAAAAGTACATCATTTGTCGGGGCATATGGAGTAAAACTGGCTTATACGATGAAAAATGATGCACTTTTGCACCAATTGAGCTCATTCTGGCTTCTGCACAAGTAAACTGATGTATTTTTGCATTAGTTTGATTTAATTACGTACACCCTATTGGAATCTCGCTATACATCTAAAAAACAAAAGCCTGCCAAATTGGCAGGCTTTTTGAGTTGCAGATTTGTTTAAGGTCCAAATATTGACGGTATTGGGTCTGTTGCTGGGTATTCTCGAATTAGTTATTGCAAGTTATCGGTCTGGTTCGGTCGGCCGGTTGTTACTGTTGCGATTATTTCCGTCGTTATTGTTTCTGCGGTTGTTGGTGCTATTAGTTACTGGTGTTGCGGGTGCTGTTGTTGCCGGTTTTTCTGGTTTTTCTGGTTTTCTGGTTTTCTGGTTTTCTGGTTTTCTGGTTTTCTGGTTTTCTGGTTTTCTGGTTTTCTGGTTTTCTGGTTTTCTGGTTTTCTGGTTTTCTGGTTTTCTGGTGTTACTAGTTTTGGTGTTGCGAGTGTTACTGGTGTTACTGGTGTTGGTGGTGTTGGTGGTGTTACTGGTGTTGGTGCGGAAGGTGCTTGTGTACTGGTTTTGCTAGTGGCTGGTGGCGCTGGTATTGCGGATGTTACTGGTTTTACTGGTTTTACTGGTTTTACTGGTTTTACTGGTTTTACTGGTTTTACTGGTTTTACTAGTGATGCTGTTCACGTTATTACTGTCACAGTAGTTGCTTGTTACTGTTGCGCTATTGTTGACGTTCCTACTATTGCAACTCTTTCTGCTGTTGCTACTACCTTCTGCTGTAGCTACTGCATCTGCTGTTGTTCCTTTTACTTTACTGTGTATACTTGTCGGTCTAATGTTTGTCCAGTACTTAAAGCCGTTTCATCATGGTACCGCAACTACTTCTAGATTCCCAGTTCCGGGAATGAGAAGTAAAACTCGGGGAATCCGAACACGTAAGGAAGATAGTCATACAGTTGGAAGAAGATGACTACCCCGTTATCCTTCAAGTAAAAATCCGGGTTGTTCCCGATGGTTTCGAAGCCTCCGAAGTAGCCCTCGGTTTGCTTCAGTTGCTTAGCGATGGAAGGATCCACTATGCTTCGGAAGTTGGGATTGGCGCGCAGCACTTCATCCAGCGTCAGTAGCTTGCCGTCACTCAGTCGGAAGGTAAGGCCTTCTCTGACGCTAATACCATGCGCTCCACCCGTATAGGCATAGGTCTGTTCCAAAATGCTCAGGAGCCCACCTCGGTTATAGGTTACGGTGTAGTTGCCGAGATACTCGTAAGGACTGCCGTTAGGCGACGGTTGGTTTTCCTTCGCTTCCTTCAATGATTTTTGCACGAATGTATCGGCTCTTGCCTGAAGCAGGGTATTAATCTTCCGCTCGGCTTCCTTGCTACGCAGCCCGCTGACCTGAGGATACTGCACCTTGATGGAAGCCTCGGGTATTACCTTCTCTATGTTGCGCGTGCTGATCTTGATATCGTTCAAGCGGTGAGGGATCAGATTATACGAACTCCCACTCCCATCCTTAGTCCATTCCGAGGTGTACCCCAAATTATCGGTAAGTACTTTCACGGATACATACGGCTTGCCGTCAATGACCATCCACTCATAGGGGAGCACTTGCGTGCTTCCGTCCACAACCACTTTGGCCCCCGTCTCCGTAGGCTGAAGCTGGACAACGACATTTCCCCGCTTCAACGTGTAAGTATTGCTCTTCTCATCGAATTTCACCGGTATCTTTAAGCTTTTGCGAATCAGTTCCAAAGGAACCAGTACTGCCTCTTCCCCCATTACGCCTTGCTGTTTCAACGGTTTGCCCTTCAGCGTAACCTTTACCGGCTGGCCGGCTTTAGGTTTTTGGACTTGCACCGCAGACGGACTGCCTTGAGCAGGGTCAGCATAAGCCGGAGTGCCATACCAAGTCATGCTCCCCAATCCCGAAGCCAGCATACCGATAGCAAGCACTGCACAACCTATACGAAAAGCGAACTTTTTCATTTCTTAACCTCACTTCTTCTCGGAGTTACCCCAATTATTTCCCCGAGTGTGGAAAATCATGCTCCAGGAAGCAGGAGTTATAGAAGAAGTTCTCGTGCCAGCCCATCCCATGCGCCCGCTGCTACAGCATCTATTACCGTTCTGTTACCGTATTTTTACCGCATCTATTACCGCATCTATTACCGCACCAATTACCGCATCTGTTACTACATCTATTACCGTATCTGTTATACATCCGTTCCCGTTAGTGCATCCGTCCTCGTTTCTCCCTCGATGGGAACAGCGAGACTCGGTTCCTTGTCCCCGTTACCCGCCAAGCTGATTCTTCCCAGCTCCGACGACTCTCCGGCTGTGTTTACAGTTCCATAGATCAACAATTCTGACATGAAGTTATCGGAGAAAAATAACGCTTCGCCGAAAGACTTCGGCGGCGTCCCGCTTTCGCGCTTTTCACCAAGGCTGTCCTTCTGCCACTTGACGACCAGCAGGCCCTCCTTATTGACTTCCGCATACCAGGTCATTCCCTTGTAATCCCGCTTCAGGCGCAGCGCTTCCCCCTTAGGATACGTATTTGTGGTCGTAAATCCTTCCCCGGTCACCGGAAGCGGCTCGGTATCCCGCTCATATACCAACTCCAGCCGGGAGGCGACTTCACGGGCTTCGGTCAAGTCTCCGCTCATCAAGGTTTCATAGTTTGCCTGTCCGGATGGAGTCCGGATCACCGCCCGGTTCTCTTCCTTATTGAAAGATACATAACCGCCCAACTGCTCGGAAATGAATCTTAACGGCACATAAGTACGCCCCTCCTTCACGGTAACCGGCACATCAATGGCCACCTTCTTACCGTTTACCTCTGCTGCCTTCTCGCCCGCCTTCAAAAGAATGCTCTTCTTATTCGATGGGTTGGATACGACGATGGTTTTCTTCTTGGAATCATAAGAAATATTCCAAGCCGGATCCTTCAAAGCGACGAGTTGGATCAGGGTTCGGTCGTTCACGGTCAAAACTTCCACTTGCAGCCTCCCGTTGACGAATACGCTAGTCTCCTCATTGGCAGGAAGCGCAGAAGCAGAACCTTCCGCCGCAAGCAGCGAGCACACGATCCCTGCTATCACAAAAGCTTTTTTCAAGTTGATCATCTCCTTAGCAAGACTCTTTTACCCGACTTACTTCTATAGACGCAAACTAAAGAGATAAAGTTAACTAAGCCGGATCAATCGGCGCGTTACGCAACCCTACCCACATAGAGCCATCCAAACAAAAAGAGCGTGGTTTCCCACGCTCTTCCCTTAGTCATTACTCCCGGCCGCTCTTCAACTCGGTCCAGAAGCGGTCGTATACTTGCAGCTTGTCGCCGACATCGCCCAGCCATTCGGTCCGGGACAATTCGTCTTCCGACAAGTTGATCATTTTATCGCCATTGTATTCTTCACTATGAAATTCATGTGCTTTGACGTTCGGATCGCTATAGCCGATGGATTCATAATTTTTGGCGCTGTTTTCCGGATCCAGCATGAAGTCGATGAACTTCTCCGCCAGTTCCTGATGCTTGGCGCCTTTCGGAATCGCATAGTTGTCGGACCAGATTGTTCCGCCTTCCTTAGGCACTACATAGGCTACGTCCGGATTGTCTTTAGCAATAACAGAGGCATCGCCGGACCAAACCGTAGCGATCCAGCCTTCTTCTTGAATCATCTTCTGCTTGATATTGTCGGTGTCAAAAGCGAGCACGCTCGGCAGCAGATTCTTCAAATCATCCACTGCGGCGGTAATTTCGGCTTCATCGGTCGAACTGTTCGATTTGCCGGCTTTTTTCAGCGCCATGCCGATGACTTCGCGGTTATCGTCCAGCAGGATGACTTTCCCCTTGTATTCGGGATTCCAGAGGTCTTCCCAGCTGTCGATCTCGTCTTTCACGTATTTCGTATTGTATGCGATGCCTGTGACGCCGGAGGTGTAAACAATGGAATACTTGTTGTCCGGGTCAAAGGACGGGTTCTTGTACGTATCGGAAATATTCGCGAAATTCGGAATATTGTCCTTGTTCAATGGTGCGAGCAGATCCTGCTTGATCATTGTTGCCACCATGTAGTCGGAAGGCTGGATCAAATCATAGCCACCGCCGCCTGCTTTGATTTTGGCGAGCAGATCTTCATTGTTGGCAAACACATCGTAGTTGATTTTCACGTCGTACTGTTTTTCAAAAGCTGCCAGTACATCTGCGTCAAAATTGTCCGCCCAGCTGTAAATGTTCAACGTTTCCTTGGACGATCCACAACCCGACAATACCGCAAGCACCATAGTAGCCGCCAGCACCAGGCCGGCCCATTTCATTTTTTTCAATTCTCTATCTCCTCTCTTTCTTTCATCGTATTGGAAGTCTACAAGCAAACTGCCTTAAAACGGAAGAACCGATTGTTTCTTCTGGCCCTTCCCTCTATTTAACATGAATTGAGCCAGGAAAATCAATGTTACGCTGACGAGGATCAAAATCGTACAAAGCGCGTTAATTTCCGGGGAAATACCCCGTTTTACCTGACCGTAAATATAAATCGGCAAAGTCGTCGAGCTCGGACCGCTGACGAAAAAGCTGACCATGAAATCGTCAAGCGACATCGTAAATGCGATCAATGCCCCGGAGATGATCCCCGGCATGATTTGCGGCAAGGTAACGTGCCTAAAAGTTTGCCAGGCATCAGCACCGAGATCCTGCGCCGCCTCTTCCAATTGGCCTCCCATTCCCGTCAGTCTCGTGGTCACGATCACATAGACATAGGAAACGCAGAAGGTGATATGCGCGATAATAATCGTCAATTTCCCTAGCGGCATATGAAACTGGGTGAACAGGACCAACAGGGATAACCCCATGATAATGTCCGGAATGATGATCGGCAGATAAAGCAGACCGCCCACGCCGGCTTTAGTCTTCCGGCCAACCTTGCGGATCGTTAGCGCAGCCAGCGTACCAAGCAAGGTTGAAACCACGGTTGAAACAAGCGCAACGGTCATTGTGTTGCTAAGTGCTTCCATGACATGCCGGTTAGTGAACAGAGAGGCATACCATTCGAACGTAAAGCCGCTCCAGTCCGCGGCAAGCCGGGAGCTGTTGAACGAATAGGCGATAATAAAGGCAATCGGCACATAAATGAATATCATGACCAGCAGGGAATGGATCCCGAGCAACGGATGATTTTTCCGCTTCATCAGCGTCCCTCCTTTGCCGTCAAATGTCTGGATGTCATCGCTTTATTAAACAGAGCGATCAAGACCAGCGACGTGATTACGAAGATCACCGATAACGCCGAACCGAACGGCCAATTACGCGCTCCAAGGAACTGGCTTTGAATGATGTTACTGATCATCGCCGATTTGGCCCCGCCCAGAATATCGGTCACCACGAACATGCCGGTCGTCGATACATACACAAGCACCGAGCCGGTCATAATCCCTGACTTCGTCTGCGGCAGCGTAATGTGCCAGAAAGATTTCCAGCCGGTTGCACCCAGGTCGCTCGCCGCTTCAAGGAGCTTCTTGTCCATCTGCTCCAGCGCCACATAAATCGGCAGTACCATAAACGGAATAAAAGTATACACCATGCCCAGCAGTACCGCGCCCTTGGTGTACAGCATTTGCAGAGGCTCCTGGATCAATCCGAAATCCATCAGCAAATTGTTGACCACGCCCTGCGTCCGCAATAGCAGCACCCAAGCATAAGTACGGATCAGGAAGTTAATCCAGAACGGAATCGTGATCAGCGCCAATCCCCAGGTTTGCATCCTCGGACCGGCATTTGCGATATAATAGGCCAGCGGATAGCTGAGCAGCAAACATAAAACGGTAGTCAATACGGACAGAACAATCGTGTCCCAATAAATACCCAAATAAAGCGGATCAAAGAACGTGGCATAAGCATCCAGATTTAAATTGAACACCACATTGCCGAGTTCGTCCCGGCCCATAAAAGAAATCCCTATTACGATCAGCATCGGAACGACCAGGAACAGGCTCAGCCAAAGGAGGACCGGCAGAAGGCCCAGGCTTGATTTCTTCATGACCCGATAACCACCTCATCCTCCGTATTCCAATTCACGCCGATTTTTTCTCCAACTTGCCATGGGCGGTCATCGGTAAAATCAAGCACGATGGACACCGTCATCGGTTCATCGTCGAGCTGAACGATCAGTTTGTGGATACTCCCCAGATAAAGGACATCCAACACTTCTCCCGTTCGCTTGGCCGTGTCCTGATTACGGACGGCTTTCAGTTTTTCCGGACGCACAGCAAACAGCCGCCCATCCTGTGAGAAAATATTGTTCTCTCCCACAAATGTAGCGGAAAACAGCGTAGTCGGTGTAGCGTAAATCTCCCGTGGCGTTCCGATTTGTTCCACCTTGCCGCCATTCATGATCACGATCCGGTCGGACAGCATCATCGCTTCCTCCTGATCATGCGTGACGTATACGAATGTGATCCCCAGACTGCGCTGCAGATGCTTCAGCTCGGATTGCAGGTTCTTCCGCAGCTGCAGATCCAACGCGCCTAGCGGTTCGTCCAGAAGCAGCACTTTAGGCTTGTTGGCGATCGCGCGGGCAATTGCTACGCGCTGCTGCTGCCCGCCCGAAAGCTGATGCGGGTAACGTTTGACCAGCGGAGTCAGTTGCGTCATGGTTACGGCCTCATGAACGCGCTCCCGCTGTTCTTTAGCCGGCATTTTTTTCATTTTCAGCCCGAAAGCGATATTGTCCTCCACCGTCATATGCGGAAAGAGTGCATAATGCTGGAAGACAAGGTTCAAATCCCGGCGGTTCGGAGGCAGGCTCGTCAAATCGGCCCCGTCCAGCAAAATCTTTCCTTTGGTCGGATGCTCGAATCCGGCGATCATGCGCAGAATCGTCGTCTTGCCGCAGCCGCTCGGGCCCAGCAAGGTCAGGAATTCCCCTTCCTTAATGGTGAGCGAAAGCGGATGCACAACGACTTGTCCCTGAAAGTGTTTTTCAACCCCGGACAGCTCAATCATGTATGCATCAACTCCTTCATAGGTTGTGTGATAAATTGTTGCCTTTAAGAAAAAAAAGCCATATCCATTGGTATGGCTTTATCAGGTCTATCGATTCATTTTTTGCATATTCACTATACCTTGTTTTGGCGCGGGTTACAACACTTTTCTAGGGATTGGCAGCGGTAAGAGGGCGAGAAATATTGCGAAAATTCGACAGTCTCCAACAAAAAAGGCCACTGCCTTGCAACAGTAAGCCTTTGCCGGGACACATGCGCCTTATTTTGTTACGACGAAATCCATCATTCCCTCGTCTCCCGAAGCTGTAAACAGGACTGGCTGATTTTTCCGGTTAAACAATAAAACAACAGGTCTCTGCCCGGGCTCGAATATAACAATTGCTTCATGGATGCGATCGTCAAACCAATCGTTATGGATCCGCGTATGCAGGGGAACCTTCATTAATATTCCTTTTGGAAAGTCCAGATTACTGCGTCCGTTCAACTTCATGTCGGCAAGCATCAGCTTCATCCTATATTGAAGATCCTTGCTGAACTCTACTCTCTTTATCAGTACATTTTTGTCCAAATCCACGATTTCTACAAACCCCTTCGGGGGTTCATCCGTAGCAGCGTCGATATGGGCTTGTCCGTAACATCCAAGCATGATGGCAACACATAACATTACGGCCATCCACTTTTTCGGCAATCGCCCCATGATATCCCTCCTCCATCTAGCCCATCGGAGCCAATAATTCATTGAACCGTATCATTTGCGAAATAGTGACACCTGGCGACTCTGTTATATTATGTATATAAATGAACAATTCTATTTCTTGGAGGCTTTGCAGATTGAAAAAAATGACGGTCATCGCCATCTCCGCAACCATGATCGCTTTGCTCTTAGCAACAACTGTGCTAGTCTGGAAAATCACCATTCAAGATAAAAAGCCAACCGAATATCAATTCGAGATTCATACGCCGGATTTTGACATCAAAGATATTCACCTGGTCTCCTTCGGCAGTTATCTGTACCTGGCTCCGAATTATTATTTGGAGGTTACAGGCGCTAATCAGCAATTTGACGGGATTATTATTTCCGGTACGGTCGATGGGGTGCATGTTTTGGATACCGCCTTCGGGGGTGATCCCTTTCAGCGGTATGAGACGCACTTGACGGAGTATTTGGGGGAGGGAATTCTTTTTAATGGTCTCAAGGTCCGTAATGATTCCATCATGAAAGTACATATCTCCTATACCGTGAATTCGTTGAAAAAGGATTATTACGAGGACATCAAATTGATCGAAAAGCTGAAGCCATTCACCAAAGTAACCGGAGCAACACAAAACAATACAAAATAAAAAAGAAGCCGGGTTTCCCGACAGTTACAACTGTTAGGGCCCGGCTTCGGTTTTAGTCTATTTCATTTCAAAAATGACGCTGAGCGTTGTCTTCAAAGTCACTTCGCCCGGTTCCACGGCTGTGCTTGCGGCTCCATCCGCGGTAGCCTTCATCTGAAGAGCTTCATTTTGCATGTAGATCGGGGTTTCCCCTCCGCCCGACTGCGTCACGCTGACTACGACGCCGAGGCTGCGACCGGCCGATTTGGCAATCGCCGCCGCTTTCAGCTTAGCATTGCTCATCGCCTTCTCGATCACTTGCTCCTGGTACTGGTCCGGGTTCTCGGTGCTGAACCGGATATTGTCGATCCGGTTGGCTCCGGCTTGCGAAACGGCGTCCAGCAATTGGCCGACTTTCGCTAAATCGCGGTAAGTTACGTTCAACGTATGCTGCGCGGTGTATCCTTTGACTTTTTGGCCATCTTTTTCGGTGTAGGTATAGTTAGGCTGCACGTAGAATTGGCCGGTTTGAATGTCCTTTGCATCAATATTCCACGTATCCTTCAGCAGCGTATTGATCTTGGCGATCTTCGCCGCATTCGCGCTTTGGGCTTCCTTCGCCGTATCGGCCTGTGTCTCTACGCCAAGCGATAGATACGCAACATCCGGTTTAGCGGAAATTTCTCCGCTCCCCACTACGCTTATGATATTCTTCTGCAACTCACCGTCGGCATAAACAGGCTGGGATGCGTTGAGCGCACCGCTCAAAAACGTTCCGCCTACGAGTAAAGTTCCCGCTATCAGTACTGCACCTACAGGTTTTATCCAAGTTTTCATGAATTGACCCTCCATTTATTGGTGAATTTAACTACTAAACGCAGTACAAGATCAAATGTTGCAGGACAAACCACAAAATCTTCATAATTTTTACCGGGCTGCGCATTCCGTATTCAGATTGCTCGCTGGATCCGGCAAAGTTTAACTGGATAACCTACAGTTATTTTGCACACTTGGTCGTGTTGGGCGTAACTAGCTGGAGAAACTACAGTTAATATCCCCTTTTTACCCTCTTGAAGCCTAAACAGGCCTAATTAGCTGGAAGATTTCCAGTTAAATGTGTTGATAGGGTCAATTCCCCGAAAATTAACTGGAGAAAAGCCAGTTACTTGGCCCAAAATCACCCAAGTCACTCCATAATAAAAAGGGGATGAATCCGCTCGCATGAACGGATTCATCCCCTTTGTTTTTGCATAAGAATCGAACCAAACCAAAAATTACTGGTTCTCCAATTCCTCTTTGCTGACCAAATTGATTAAAGCGTTTGCAGCCTGCTCGGCGTCCGCACCTTCCGCGCTGATGTAAATCTCGGTGCCAGTGCTGATGGCAAGGCTCATAATGCCCATGATACTCTTGGCATTCACTTTTTTATCGTCTTTCTCGACGAAAATTTCGGACGAGTATTTATTCGCTTCCTGAACGAAAAGCGCCGCCGGCCGGGCGTGAAGACCCGTTTTCAGACGAACGGTTACCGGGTTTTTGATCATCAAACCTTACCCCCTATTACAAATTCGATCACGTGTTCAACAATGTGAACATTTATAATTTATATCATTATATCATACACAGCCTACGTCACACTAGCAAAACAACTTTAGCTCCCGCGAATTTTTTCCGCCAGCTCGTCGATTTTGCGCAGCCGGTGGTTTACGCCGGACTTGCTTACCGTACCCTTCAGCAGTTCGCCGACTTCCTTAAGGTTCATATCCGGATGCGCGAGGCGCACCTCAGCGACTTCCCGCAGCTTGTCGGGCAAATTTTCGAGACCTACTTCCTTTTGCAGCAGCTTGATGTTGTCGATTTGCCGGACGGCGGCACCGATCGTTTTATTCAAATTGGCGGTTTCGCAATTAACGATCCGGTTCACGGAGTTGCGCATATCGCGCATTATCCGCACATCCTCAAATTTGAACAGAGCCTGGTGCGCGCCGATAATGTTCAACAGCTCGATGATTTTTTCGCCTTCCTTGATGTAAAAAATAAAGCCCTTTTTGCGTTCGATGCAGCGTGCGTTCAAATGAAACTCATTGGCGAGATCGACAAGCGCCTGACAGTGCTCTTCGTACATGGAGGAGATCTCCAGGTGATAGGAAGAGCCTTCCGGGTTGTTGACCGAGCCGCCGGCCAGGAACGCGCCGCGCAGGTAGGCCCGCTTACAACAGTTTTTCCGGGTAAGGTCGGGATTAATCCCCGGCGTAAAAATAAATCCCTCCGAAACGATCTGCAGCTCCTTCAAAATCTCCTGAACCCGGCCAGGAATGCGCACGATGTAAACATTGTTTTTCTTGAGGCGCATCTTCTTGCGGACCAGCAGTTCGGTGTGGATCTGAAAATGCTTTTTCAACAAAGAATAAATCCGCCTTGCTATCGCGGCGTTTTCCGTCGAAATGTCCAGAATGACCTTTTTGTTCGAAACCTGAACCGAACCGTTCATCCGGATCAACGCGGATAGCTCCGCCTGTTCACAGCAGGCATCGGCCTCGACCATGGTCAATTCTTTTTTGGTTTGCGCCGCAAACGACAAGGGACTCACCTCTTTCGTAAAATCCAGTTTTGCACCAGCTGATATATATGATGGCTCAATTTGTCCGCATCATGCCGCAAATAGCGGCGGAACAGCACGAGCGTATCAGCGATGACTTTATATCCCCGGCCCGTTACCACATCCCAGTCGACTTGAACGGGTTTGGCGCCTTTCTCGGCATAGAAATCCTGAACTTGCGTCGGGATCTCGCCGTCATTGACGATGACGTAATCAAACAGGTGGTGACCCACGTGCTCGTAAACGGCCTGCAAGTGATCGCTGACCGTATAATTGTCGGTTTCGCCCGGCTGGGTCATCACATTGCAGACGAAAATTTTAATCGCGCTCTCGTTTTCCAGAACCGCCTCGGCCAGCTTCGGCACCAGCAGATTCGGAATGATGCTCGTGTACAGACTTCCCGGTCCGATCAGAATCGCATCGGCTTCCCGGATGGCCTCCACCGCTTCCGGCAGAGGTTCGACCTCTTCCGGCTCCAGAAAAATCCGCTTGATCTTGCCGCCGGCTTCCGGAATCTTGGATTCGCCCGTAATAATCGATCCGTCTTCCATCTCCGCATGGAGCACGACCGCCTGACCGGCGGCCGGCAGTACGCGCCCGCGTACGGCAAACACGCGGCTAAGCTCACGAACAGCGGTAACGAAATCACCGGAAATATCGGTGATCGCCGCTAAAATCAAGTTGCCCAAACTATGTCCGGCCAAACCCGATCCGGAGGCGAAACGGTAATTAAGCATATCCGACAACAACGGCTCGACGTCCGCCAAAGCGGTTAATACGTTACGGATGTCCCCCGGAGGCGGCATTTGCAGCTCGCTGCGGAGAATCCCGGAACTCCCGCCATCATCGGCTACGGTAACAATGGCCGTAATATCGAGCGGTTTCTCTTTCAATCCGCGAAGCATAACCGATAGGCCGGTTCCCCCGCCCATCACCACGATCCGCGGCACTCTTCCTTCCTTGGACCGATTTGCCACTTCTGACTCACCACTTTCTCTGAGCGGCCACTAATGCCGGTCTCGGCCCTCGTCCCGATGACTCACGCGAATGGTTTCCGTTTCGCTGGTCCCGAGCATCCGGCCCAAATATTCGGCGATCGCGACCGAACGGTGCTTACCGCCGGTACAGCCGATCCCGATAATGACCTGGCTTTTTCCCTCTTTATGATATTGAGGCAGCAGGAAGTGCAGCATGTCTAACAACTTGGTCAGGAATACCTGGGTTTCCGGCCACTTCATAACATAATCATATACTTCACTGTCTTGTCCCGTGTGCGGACGAAGCTGCTCAATGTAATGCGGGTTCGGCAGGAACCGGACGTCAAACACCAGGTCGGCGTCGATCGGTATGCCATATTTAAATCCGAAAGATGTAATATTAACAGATAAATTGCTGCTCTCCAAGTGGGAAAACCGGGTAATGATCTTTTCTTTCAACTGGGCCGGCTTCATGCTGCTGGTATCAATGACCTGGGTAGCCGACAGTTTCAGCTCCTCAAGCATTTTGCGTTCCAGCCGGATTCCGTCGAGCGGCATCCCCTCCGGAGCCAACGGGTGGCGGCGGCGGCTTTCTTTATACCGCTGTACCAGCACCGCATCGGTGGCGTCCAGGAACAGGATCTCGCTTTTGATAGTGAAATGATCTTTAATGTACCCGAGCGACTCCGACAGGGCGGTGAAAAATTCCCGGCCGCGAAGGTCGATGACAAGCGCCACTTTGGCGATCTTGCCCTTGGACTGTTCGATCAGCTCCGCAAACTTAGGGATAAGAACCGGGGGTAAATTATCGACGCAGAAAAATCCGAGATCTTCCAAGCTTCTTACAGCAAGTGACTTACCGGCTCCCGACATGCCAGTAATAATAATCAGATTGGCAACTGAAGAAGTATCTTTTTCCGGCATCCTTTTCCCTCCTCGAAAAATCTCCTATTCCTTATATCTCTTATTTAAACTCCTATTACGAACGAAGGAACAATCCGGCCGCGCCGACCATTCCGGCGTCGTTCCCCAGGGAAGCAGGGACGATCTTGAGGCCCTTTTGGACCGGTTCCGGCGTATGCTTGGCAAATACGTTGCGCACTTCGTCGAACAAAATGTCTCCGGCTTTGGACACGCCGCCGCCGATGATGAACAGCTCCGGATTCAGCACGACGGCAACAGCGGCCAGTGATTTACCGAGATAGAAAGCGGCGCGGTTTACGATCCGGATCGCCGTTTCGTCGCCGGCTTTTGCCGCGTCAAATACGTCTTTAGCCATGATGTTCTCGACCAGTGCAAGGGAAGTACGTTCCCCGCGCGCTACGGCATCCTTGGCCATACGGATAATTCCCGTTGCGGAAGAAACCGTCTCCAGGCAGCCCATTTGGCCGCATCCGCATTGAATCGCTTCCAGATCCGGCACGACAGCCATATGTCCCAGCTCTCCGGCCAATCCGCTGAACCCTTGATAGATTTTGCCGTCAATAATGATGCCGCCGCCGACGCCGGTACCCAGCGTATAGCATACGCAGTTTTCAACGCCTTTGCCTGCGCCGCCCCAAGCTTCGCCAAGCGCCGCCACGTTGGCGTCGTTGTCTATTTTGATCGGCTTGCCCAAACGTTCTTCCAGGATTTCACGAATGTGAAGATCCTTCAAACCTACATTCGGCGCCAAAATAATAATGCCTTCGCGTACGTTAGTAAAACCGGCCACCCCGGCACCTACACCTGCCACTTGCTCCCACTCAAAAGGGGATTGTTCCACAATCAGGCGAACATAGCGCTCGATGTTATTAACGATCGTTTCAGCGCCCTTCTCCGTTTCGGTGGGCCCTTCGTAAGTATGAAGAAGCTGACCTTCTTCATTACAGATGCCGACTTTAATCGCCGTTCCGCCCAGGTCAACACCAATGTAGATTTTTTCAGACATTGTACAAGCCACCTTTTTCTCTAAATAGTAAATAATACGATAATATTCCTACGTACCAACTATAAGCGAACCCATCCGTTCGGTCAAGAGACGCCGGAAGTCAGAGAATCCAGTAAAGACAAGGCTTTCCGGCAATATGACAACGATCACAACCATTGGAAAAAGAAACCGCCCCGACCTCCGCAACAAGCGGAAATCAAGGCGGCAGTCCAATTAGGACATGATCCGTTTCTGCCCTTCCAGAGCGCGAATCGGCGCGATATTTTGCGTGAATTCGAGGGTGCCCAGATAACGTCCGTCCTCGCTGCGAACCGCGAAGTACCGGATATACACAAATTTGTCCTTAACCGGAATCCAGAAGTCCTCGGCGTCCTTTTTCCCGGCTTTGAAATCCGCCAGCAGTTCGTTTACGATATGCACGCTTTGCGGCGGGTGGCAATTCTGCACCGTCCGGCCGATGACCGCTTTCGTGCGGGCAAATATCCGCTCCTTGCCGTGGGAGAAGTAACGAACCACATCGTTCTCGTCGATAAAGGTCAAATCCACGGGCAGATGGTTCATGACCGCTTCAAGTTGCTCCACCGACAGGATGCCGGTCTGAAATTTCACGTACCCTTGGGGAGCTCCATCCTCCTCCTCGCTTCCATCCTCCGCCGTCTCCATGCCCGGGATCGGAGAACGCTCTGGAATCCATTCCTGGTCGGGAGACGTCAGGCAGAAGCCGATCTGGTCGCTTTCGCGGGCGATTTTTACCCACTCGTCTTCGGTTAGCTTCTCCAGGGCCATCGGCAGCAAAATGTTCTCCTCTTTGAAGATCATCGCATTTACTTCCTGAATGATCCGCTCCAGATCGATGCACAGCGTCTCTTGGTCGCCGTCATAGGACGTCAGTTTGGCCTTGACCTCCTTGATCATTGCGCGAATGCCGTCATCGACGCCCCACATGACCTTGGTCGGACCGAAAATGCCGTATCTCTCCAAATAAGGAAAGAGCAGATTCTCTTTTCGGCTGTAGTGTTTATCGATATCAAGCAGCAGGCTCAAGTCCTCCAACAGTTTGTAAATAACGTCTTCGGTAACCTCTTTTTTGAATTTGTCCAGATGAAGCGCGATTTTGAAGTTGACCAGCCGCTCGATCTCGCGATTCTCCAGCTTGAACGTATGAACCGGATGCCCCGGCTGCTCTTCCGGCGTGGAGGAACGATGAATGTCTTCAATCGAGCCTTTAAAAATTTCGGTATGCACGGAACACAGCCGCTGCACCTCTTCGACGGGAATGCCCTCCTCCTCCATCAGCGCATGCTCCATCGCGGAGATTTCGGACACGGTAACATCGCCTACGGCTTCTTCGAAGCGTGCCTTTACTTCCTCCACGCTCTTCCCCTCATGCAGTTCCTTGATGATTTCCTTCAGCAGAGCCTGACGGCGCGTCTGTTCCGGTACGCTTTGCTCCCGGTTGTTGATGAGTTCGCTCATTTTCGGATCTCCCTTCACCTTTTCATTTCAATTAATTCATTGTCCATGGGCCTGATATGCCGCTAAAAGTCTGATCAAATATTCTATCAATATTAAAATAAGTAAAATTTAAGTGATAACCGTTCTCACATAAAAAGTAGCATAGCGGATATAGCCGACTTGTGATTGTAATCACAAATTAAAATTTGTTGACCCGGACGGTTTATTTTTCCTCACCAATTTGCCACAATAGATTCCGAAAGGAATGATTCCAGATGATATCAAGCAAAAACATCTTATATATTGAAGACGACCGGGAAATCGGGGAATGGGTTAGCTCGGACTTAAGGGAGCGCGGGTACGGCGTCACTTGGCTTACCAGCGGAGAACGTGCCGTCGAAGAGGCGGCTTCGAGCCAGTTGGCTATCCTGGATGTCATGCTGCCCGGACTGGACGGATTTACCGTAGGGCAGCGGCTGAAAAAGCAGTATCCCGGAATGCCGATATTGATGCTGTCCGCTAGGACATCGATCGATGACAAGCTGCAGGGTCTCCAGTTTGCCGACGACTACCTGACCAAGCCGTTTCATCCCGATGAGCTGGCGGCCCGGGTCGAGGTACTGTTGCGCCGCAGCGGCGCGGCTTCCTCCGAGGCGTTGGAATTAAAGCATCTGCTCGTGTACGAAAAAGAAAACACGATCAAAAACCGGGAGACGGGGGAAGAAATCGTATTGACCGGGAAACAGTTTCACATTTTTCAATATTTGCTGAGACATCTCGGGCAGATCATGACCAAGGAACAAATTTTCGAAGCGGTCTGGGGCGAACCTTATCTCGACGGTGATAAAACCTTGATGGTACATATCCGCCATTTGCGCGAAAAATTAGAGCGCGATCCCGCCGCCCCGGAAATTATCGAAACGATCCGTGGCATCGGCTATCGGGTGCGGTCATGAGACCCGCTCACAAACTCAAATTCCGCAACTCGCTGCTGTCGCGCTATCTGGTCATCATTTGCTTCGCGCTCGTGTTCATCCCGATTCTGATTCCGTTCAGCTTTATCGCTTCGTGGGGCGTTAACCGGCTGCTGTTTCCCGCGTCGGTGGAGCAAGAACCCTTACCGCGCTCCTATGGGTCAGCCTATACGCTGGAGGAGGCATGGCACAAAGAAGCTCTGGCCTTTGGCGGAAAAACGCCGGCGGAAATTGATGCCGGTCTGAAGAATCTCAAACAGCGCTATCCGGATGCTTCCATGTTCTGGGTCGACGCGGAAGGCGTAACCCGCCTTCGGTTGCCCGAACGGAGCGGCCTGCCGGCCAAGTGGTCGCCGGAGGACGCCATTTCCTATATGAAAACGGCCGTGGACTCCGACCCTTTTACCATCGTCGCTTTTATAGGCGGGGAAAAGGAGGCGGCGGGGCAAGGCTTTATGGTATTTGAACTTCCCCGTAAACATATGAAAAAGACGACCGGAAACGGAGATGGAGATTCCCGGTTTTACGGGTTCTTTATGTTTTTGATGTTTGCTTTCTTTATTCTGCTATCTTATTTATTCTTCCGGGATATCCGGAAGCGCCTGCTCCGGCTGGAATCGGGCATGACCCGGACCGGGCCGAACGGATTGCCGGTCCGGATTCCAACAGGCCGGCCGGATGAAATCGGACGCCTTGAGCAGGCATTCAATCATATGGTCGACGAGCTCGGCTACAGCCGGCGCCGGGAGCATGAAGAGGAAGAGCTCCGCAAGAGCCTGATCAGCAATCTCTCGCACGACTTGCGGACCCCGCTGACCGTACTCGCCGGGCAGCTGTATTCGTTCCACAAGGAACCGCTCTCCGAGCAGGGACGGACAGCCCTGTCCCTGATGGAGACCAAAATCAACGATCTCGGCGGGCTGATCGACCATCTGCTCTCCTACAATCTGCTCGCCAGCGGGCGATATGTTATGAATTTAGAGAGCCGGGACGTCCTGCGCGTCGTCCGGGTGAGTGCCGCGGCCTGGTACCCGCTCTGGGAAAAGGCCGGTATCGAGGCCGACATCGACCTGCCGGAGGAGCCGCTGTCCTGGCGGATCGACGAGCAGGGCTTCCGCCGCGTGCTCGACAACCTGTTCCAGAACCTTGTGCGGCACGCGGGTTCCGGCGGCTACGTCGGCATCTCGGTAGCGCAGCGGCACAACAGGGCGGCGCTGGTCATCGCGGACCGGGGGCCAGGCTTGGGCGCGGCTTCCCCGGCGAAAGGCGCCGGCCTCGGCCTGCAGATCGTCGATCTGCTGCTGCGGGAGATGGGCCTTGTCCGCGAGACGGAATCGTCCGCGGATGGCGGGACGAAGATCTATATTTATCCGGCTGTTTAGCTAGAGAGCATCCTAACCTAAAAACTAACCTAACCGACACCGCCGACACCGACACCGACATAATTAACTGGAAAACATGCAGCTAATTTACGTCTAAGGTGCACACTGCCCCATTAACTGGAAAACCTCCAGCTAATTTGCCCTGATTCCGTTCATTTGCGCGAAAAGGGGCGAATTACATGCAGGTTTTCCAGTTATTTTATTTAAATCGCTTATTTCAGCGAAATTAACTGGAGAAAATCCAGTTATTGCTCACTCTCTTAAACAAAATTTAAACTTGGCCCCCCTTCACCCTTAAACTTCGGACGGTATGATCATTACCGAGGTGATTTGACGTGAACGAAATGATTATTCAAACGAAGGGTTTAACGAAAAAATATCGGGGACGCTTTGCGGTGGACCATTTGGACTTGGAAATTGCCAAAGGGGATATCTACGGCTTCCTTGGCCCGAACGGGGCCGGGAAAACGACCACGATCCGCATGCTGCTCGGCTTAATCGGTCCGACCGAAGGCTCGATCTCCATCTTCGGGCGCGAGCTCCGCAAAGACAAGCTCGCGATACTCCGCCGAATCGGGTCCCTCGTCGAGTACCCGTCTTATTACGGCCATCTGAACGCCGTCGACAACCTGGAGGCGATCCGCCGCATTCTCGGCGCGCCGAAGTCGCGCATCGACGAGGTGCTGGAGATCGTCTCGCTGACAAGCGAGTCCCGCCGGGCGGTCAAAGGCTACTCGCTCGGGATGAAGCAGCGGCTTGGCATCGCCGCCTCCCTGCTCGGCAGCCCGGATCTGCTCATTCTCGACGAGCCGACCAACGGCCTCGACCCCGCCGGGATTCACGAGATCCGCGAGTTGATCAAAAGCATGCCGGCCCAATACGGCATTACCGTGCTCGTCTCCAGCCATTTGCTGGGCGAAGTCGAGCAGATGGCCAATCGGGTCGGCATTATCCGGGAAGGACGGATGGTGTTCCAGGACACGATCCAGAACTTGCGGCTCCAAGCTTCGCATGACATGGAGCTGGTTGTCTCCGAGCCCGATTCCGCGCTCTGGTTGGCCCGCGACCTGGGGGCTGCCGGTACCTTGAAGGAAGGCACGCTGGTATTCCCGGGCATGAAAGACCCGCAGGTGGCCCAACTCGTCAAGCGTCTGGTCGAGAACGGACATGACATCTACCGGGTGGAGCAGAATAAGAAATCGCTGGAAGATATCTTCATGCAGGTCATTGGGGAGGGAAGCCGGCCATGATGCTCCGCTCGCTTTCCGCCGACTTTTTGAAAATCCGCGGTAAAGGAATCTGGTTTCTGATTTTTCTGGCTCCGATCGGGCTCGTGGCCATGCAGGCACTGAACTTCGGCCTGCGGCTCGATTACCTGAAGAAACAGTACGCGGAAGACCTTTGGGGCGGCCTGATCGGCAATATCGTCATGTTCGTCCCCATTGCGCTTTACCTGGGCGTAACCTTAGTCAGCTCTTTAGTCGCTAATGTGGAACATCAAATGAGTTCTTGGAAACAATTGCTGGCATTGCCCATTTCCAGAACCGCCGTGTTTAGCGGCAAGTTTACGCTTTGTTTCCTGCTGCTTACCGCGTCTTGCATATTGCTGCCGATTTTTACGATCGTGCTTGGCTTAGCGTTGGGATTCGGTACCGATATTCCGCTGGGCGACATCCTGCGGATGGGCTTCTTCCCTTACCTGGGCGCGCTGCCTTTGCTCGCGCTTCAGTTGTGGCTGTCGCTAACCTTCCGGAACCAGGCCCTGCCGGTGACATTGGGGGTAGCGGCTGCAATCATGTCTCCGTTTGCCATGCAGCTCCCGGAATGGTTCCCGCTCAATTGGCCGGCCTTCGGTTACAGCGGTCCTCATGCCAGTTGGTTCGTCGGTGCGGGCATCATCTGCGGCGCCGTCATCATGGTGATAGGCCTGATCCATTTCAACCGAAAGGATGTGGAATAAATGGGCACCTTTTTCCGTGTCTTGTCTTCGGAAAGACTGAAAATGTCGAAGTCGCGCATCTGGCTGCTTCTGCTAGCCAGTCCCTTGTTGTCCACGTTGATCGGCGCGTTGGTCGAAACGTCGTATAGCGATGCTAATCCCTGGACCGTCATGCTCGGGGCGATGGCCATGCTCCATGCCTTGTTCTTCATGCCGATTATGTCCGGCCTGCTCCCGGCATTCCTTTGCCGGTACGAGCACACCGGCGGCGGCTGGAAGCAACTGCTTGTCCTGCCGGTCTCGCGGAGTGCCGTTTATCTGGCCAAATTCACCATCGTGGCCGGCCTGCTGGCCATCTGCCAGCTGATCTTCCTGGGCGGCGTTCTCGCCGCCGGCTGGATTCAGGCCTTCACGGCTCCAATCCCGTGGGCCACGATCGCATCCAGCCTGCTCGGGGGCTGGATCGCC
Source organism: Fontibacillus forbon (assembly GCF_046559655.1). Classification (NCBI taxonomy): domain Bacteria; kingdom Bacillati; phylum Bacillota; class Bacilli; order Caryophanales; family Paenibacillaceae; genus Fontibacillus; species Fontibacillus forbon. The sequence continues at coordinate 59,485 of NZ_JBKGFV010000010.1, forward strand.
TGTATGCCGCTGGTTGCGCTGCAGCTCGGCGTATCCCTGAGCTGGGCGAGCTTTGCCGCTCCGCTCGCCCTGAACGTGTCGCTGACGATCCCCAACATGCTAATCGTCAATTCGGCAAAAATCGGTCCGTTCTACCCATGGGGCCAGCCCGTTCTTGCCATGATGCCATCCGGCGAAGAAAACTACGGCGCGTTTAACCTTCCGCTCGAAAGTTTGATGATTACCGTTGTCGGCAGCTTCCTGATCTTCCTTGCGGCCGGTCTGATTCATTTCCGCCGTAAGGAAATTTAATGTAATTGCAAAGAAACCGCCCGGACATTTACTGCGCATTTAATGATGGAATGCGCACTCCCCGGACGGTTTTTCTGCATTATTGCATTTGTGCCATGGTCGGCCTGTTTTCTTCCACTACCCCTTCAATTGCCCGATCGACAAACTGACCTTATAATTCCCGAACCGCAGCAGCTCCTCCAGAAATTCATTCAGCAAGGCTTGGCTCGACACCCGAACCCTCATCCAATAGCAGCCCTCGCCGCTGACGCGGTGTAACTCGGCGATACTGGCGCAGCCCGCCGCAAACTCCTGAAAAGCTTGATGCCCCGTACCGGAGTTCATAAATACCGTAACCAGCGCATGTACGGACAGCCCCAGCCGCTCGGGATTCCAGCGGAGCGTAAAGCCTTCAATGACGCCGAGATCCTGCAGCTTGCGGACCCGTGCGCCAACCGCCTGACCCGTCAGGTGAACCTCTCCGCCGATTTCTTTATGGGAACGGCTGGCATCCTCCAGTAAACAACGGAGTATCCGAAGATCGGTATCGTCGATACCCGGATGTTGGATATCCGGCAAATGCTCCATACCCTGATCACTCCTATCTATTCTTTCAAGCTGAAAGCCGGAAGGCGATTTCCCTTTCACGAGGCCATGTCTGACTTTCGATAAATTTTCTATAATTGTAGCAAATGAGTCTTCTCCAAAGAAAGAGGTGTGCTTCATGAAAATTCAATTGATCCGCCATGCCACTTTATGGGTGGAATACGGCGGCCTGACCTGGCTTATAGATCCGATGCTGGCCGAATCCGGCGCCTATCCCCCGTTCCCGGATACGCCGAATGACCGGCGCAATCCGCTCGTCCCGCTTCCGGAGCCCGCGGCAAGCTGGCTGGCGCCGGACGTGATCGTCGTCAGCCACCTGCATGCCGATCATTGGGACGCCGCGGCGCAGGAACTGCTGCCGAAAACTACCCCGATCCTCTGCCAGCCGGGCGACGAGGAAGCCGTCCGGAGCGCCGGGTTTAACTCGGTCGCCGCGGTGCGGGACTCTCTGGAATACCGGGGCGTCTCGTTAACCCGCACCGGCGGCCGCCATGGAACCGGCGAGATCGGCGAGCGGATGGGCCGCGTGTCCGGGTTCCTCTTCCGGGCCGCCGGCGAACCGGACCTCTATATCGCCGGCGACACGATCTGGTGCGAAGAAGTGCGCGAAGCGCTCGACCTCCACCGGCCGGAGATCGCCGTCGTTAATGCGGGAGGGGCCCGTTTCATGACCGGCGATCCCATCACGATGGATACCGGAGACATCGCATCCCTCTGCCGCCATGCCCCCGATACCCGCTTCATTGCCGTCCATATGGATGCGGTCAATCACTGTCTGACCACCCGGGAAAATCTCCGCCAGTACTTGGCCGCCGAAGGGCTAACCGGCCGCGTGCTTGTTCCCGGAGACGGCGAATGGATTTCGTAACCTTAACCCCGCTTGCTTGACCCATAATGGAGCAGAGCCGCTTTCAGCCATCGATATCGGTGGGCCGGAAAGCGGCTCTTGCTCTCTCTTTTCCAGCCTTCTCGCTCCCTTTCACTTCATGACAATTGTCATCCTCCATTCATGACAGTCCTTACTAACACCGAATCCTCCCTTACCTTATTCTTAAATCAAGAACAGGAACAACGGAGGCGAACCCATGGAAGCCATTATCGAAATGAATCAGGTAAGTAAAACGTTCAAAGACAAAAAGGCGGTCAACAATCTCTCTTTTCGCATAGAAAAAGGCTCGATCGTAGCGATTCTGGGCCCGAACGGAGCCGGCAAAACAACGGCGCTATCAATGATGCTGGGCCTGCTTGATCCGACGGAGGGAGATATCAGGATTTTCGGAAAACATCCGAAGGATCAAACCGTACGCGAAAAAACCGGAGCCATGCTTCAGGAAGTCAGCATCATGGACCGGCTGAAAGTAAAGGAAGTGCTCGACCTTATCCGCAGCTATTATCCGCAGCCGATGGACATGGAGGTCCTGATCCGGTTGACGGGACTGGCGGAGTCCGATTTGAAGCGGTTCGCAGAGAAGCTGTCCGGGGGACAAAAGCGCAATCTCGGCTATGCCCTTGCGATGGCGGGCAATCCCGATCTGCTCTTCTTCGACGAACCGACGGTCGGCCTGGACATCACGGCCCGGCGCCGGTTCTGGGAAAGCGTCCGGGAGTTGGCCGGACAGGGCAAGACGATTATTTTCACGACTCATTATTTGCAGGAAGCCGACGATGCCGCAGACCGCATCCTGCTGTTTCATCAAGGGGCACTGATTGCCGACGGAACGCCGGAGGAGATTAAATCACGAATCGTCAAACGTTCGGTTTCCTTCCTTGCCCGTCAGGATGTCCCGGCCTTGTTGGAGGTCTTAAAGACCTTACCCGTATTGTCGGACTTTCATGACAAAGAAGGGCGGATTTATGTGAATACGGAAAATACCGACCTGGCGCTGGAAACGATTTTTGCGGAAAAACTGGAGGTTCGGGATATCCGGATCGACCAAGGTCGGCTGGATGAAGCATTTGAACAACTGACCTTAAGCCAAGAGGAGGCTATATAGATGATGAAGATTCTAATCAAACAGTGCAAAGCCGAGCTGCTGCGGGTGATCCGCAACCCCTACTATGTTTTCTGGTCCCTGCTCATGCCCATCATGTTCTATTTCATCTTCACCCGGGTCGTCAATACGGGAGGCGAGAATCAGGCGGAGTGGGCGGCACACTATCTCATGTCGATGACCACATTCAGCGTGATGGGCTCGGCGATCATGACGCTCGGCATCCGGCTGGTGCAGGAACGCACGCAGGGCTGGACTACGTTCATGCGGGTAACGCCATTGCCGGGACCGGTCTATTTTTTCGGAAAAATGTTCGGCCAAACCGTCATGCACCTGATCTCCATCGTGTTTATTTTCCTGGCCGGCGTTCTGATCAACGGCGTCTCGCTCCCCGCGCTTACCTGGATTTACAGCGGCCTATGGATTCTCGCCGGTTCGCTTCCGTTTCTGGCGATCGGTACGTTGGTAGGAACGATGAAGCGGGTCGACACCGCCAGCGGCGTCAGTAATGCCATCTATTTGGCCCTCGCGGTGACGGGCGGCATGTGGATGCCGTTAGAGATCATGCCAAAGCTCATGCAGCATATCGGCAAATGGCTGCCTTCCTATAATTTCGGAAACGGGGCCTGGGAAATCATCCGCGGTCATGCGCCGGACTGGAGCAATATCTTGATTTTGCTGGGCTATCTCATCCTGTTTATGATACTATCCACGTATATCAGAAAAAAACAGGAAGTGGTGTAACTCAACATGGCGATGGCGCCCCGAAAACCATTTACGCTGTTCCCGAAAAAATACGGTTTGTTCCCTTATATGTGGCTGATTTACATTGCCTTACCCGTTATTAACATCCGGGACGAGACCGGCCTCAAGCTGTTGCTCGGCTACGCGATGATCGCCTTATTCGTAGTGACTTATCGCCAGCTTTATATGGTCACGGGAAAAGCTTTCTCCTGCTGGCTCGCCCTGCAAATGGCTCTAATCGTCTTGCTCTGCGTGTTGTATAATCCATACAATATGTATATGGGATTCTTCACCGCCAATTTTATCGGCTGGTATACCGATCACCGCAAATTCAACATAGCTATGATTGCTTTTGCCGTGATTGAGCTTATCCCCTTATCCCTTGTGGTAAGAAGCATGTCCCTGAATGACTTCATCTTTACTCTCCCGTTCTATGCCATTATGGTAGCGTCGCCTTTCGGGATACGTTCTATGGCCCGCAGGCAGAGTTTGGAGAAGGAGCTGGACCAGGCCCATCAGCAAATCAAAGAGCTGGTCAAGCGGGAAGAGCGCATGCGGATCGCACGGGACCTGCACGACACGCTCGGTCATACGTTATCCTTGATCACGCTGAAAAGCCAGCTCGTGGAAAAGCTGGCGCTCAAAGATCCGGAACGTGCCCGGGCGGAAGCCCAGGAAATTCAGCGGACCTCCCGGGCCGCGCTGCGGCAGGTGCGGGAGCTCGTCTCCGACATGCGTGCCGTGACCGTAGCCGAGGAGTTGGCCGAAGCCGGCGAAATCCTCCGCACGGCCGATATTTCCCTCGATATCGAAGGGGATACCGTGCTTGAGGAGGTATCCGACTTGACGCAAAATATCCTCAGCCTCTGCATTAAAGAGGCGGTAACCAATATCGTGAAGCATAGCGGAGCATCCCGCTGCATCATCACGCTCGGCAGAACCGATGCAGACGTTCGGGTATCGATCCAGGATAACGGAATCGGCCTTGCGCCCGGGCTGCCCGGTTCCGCCACGGCTGCCCACGGACACGGCAACGGCTTGAAGGGAATGGCCGAACGCCTGTCCCTGATCGAAGGCTCGCTCACCTTGTCCACCGCCGGCGAGAGAAAAGGGGCGAGACTGCTGGTCTCTGTCCCGCTCGTGGTTAAAGAACAGAAAGAAGGTGAACCCGCATGATTCGCATTGTCATCGCGGAAGATCAGCGCCTGCTCAGGGGCGCATTGTCCTCATTGCTTGATTTGGAGGATGACTTTGAGGTGGTTGGACAAGCGGCTGACGGGGCCGAAGCGCTCTCGATGATCAAGCTGCTGGAACCTGACGTCTGCCTGATGGATATCGAAATGCCGCGTCTGAGCGGTCTCGACGTCGCGGAAAGACTGCAGGCCGAAGCCTCCCCGTCCCGGGTCATCATACTGACGACCTTTGCCCGGCCCGGTTATTTTGAACGGGCGGCCAAAGCGGGCATCCGCGGCTACCTGCTCAAAGACGAGTCCAGCGACAAGCTGGCCGAAGCGATCCGCCGCGTCATGGCCGGCCACCTGGAGGTGTCGCCGGAGCTCGTGTTCGGCAGCCTGCGGGAAGAAAATCCGCTCACCGCCCGGGAGCAGGACATCCTGAAGCTGGCGGCCGAAGGGCATAGCGCGGGGCAAATTGCGCAGAACCTGCATTTGTCCTACGGCACCGTGCGTAATTATATTTCGGAAATTTTAAACAAGCTCGAAGTGAAGAGCCGGATCGAAGCGGTTCGTCTCGCCGAGGAGAAGGGCTGGATCTGAGGGAGACGAACTGCCGGATAAATAGCGAGCGCCGCCGAAGTGAGGTTTCGGCGGCGCTCTTTTTTTCCAACATGGCTATGGTCTGAATTTCGAAAATTGCTCCAATTCCTCCCGTTTCACAACGGTTACAGATTTCACGGATTTATCGTTCAGGCTATATCTGTACATCTTATATTGATCGGAAGGCTGTTCGCTAATCACGTCCACGACTTCCCCGTTTTTATTCCATAATACAAACGCGGTACTGATATAACTATTAGCCTCGGATACTTTCACGAACACCTGCTTGTCAAAATCATATACACCGAGCTTGCTCTCGCTGGTATTCCCGTAGGCGAAGGCCAGCACATTCCCCTTGGGCGACCAATTATAAGCGTGGATCGTTTCCGCGCCTTCACGGCTGGAAGAGACCATTTCATTTAGCATAACCTGTTCTCCCGTACTTACATTTATGATGATGACCTTGTGACCAACATGGTTATAAAAAACGGACAAAGCCAAGTAGTCCCCGCCAGGGGATAACGAGATGGAGGAAACTTCGCTCGGTCTCTTGTCTAATTTGATCGGATAAACTTTATCCTTGTTTTCCAAGACGATGGCATCCATGACATACTTTGATTCAGCCGCTTCGTCGCCGACCGTTTTGACTTTCTCCATCCGGACGACGATATTGTCCACGGTCCAGATCATCTTGTTGCCCGATTCCTTCTTCTCTACGTTTATCTCAGGAGAGTAGTAATTGTCCAGGTTGATTTCCGGGGTTTCTTCCTTCCCCCCCTCGTTCGAAGTGATATAAACGATCTTGCGGGCAGCTTCATACCGAACCTGATAGCCTAAGGACTCGCTGACAAACCGAATGGGAATCAGCACACGCCCCTCTTTGCTGAGGGCTGGTGCCGTCATTTCGAGAACATGTCCGTTTTTATATGCAGTGCGGCTGTTTACTGTAATTTTTAAAACATCACGTTCCTTATTATGGACGATAGCGGATTGGGAAGCGGCATCCCACGTATAAGTTAAACCTAGCGATGAAAGGCTTCGGATCGGAATGAGTACACTTTGCCCACTAAGAACTGGAGGTACATCCGTCTGAACGGACTGTCCATTCACGTTAATTTCCACCTGATTGGGCGATGCTTCTTTGATATCCTTCGCAGCCGTGGCGGAGATGGGCGAATGAATCGTCCCTCCCAAGCCTAAGGCTAAGATCATGAACACCATCATTTTCTTCAAATTTCATTCTCCTCTCTCCAAAAAACAGTACGTTCCCTTTGTTTGCACCATCGTCGCCATCGTCGTCAATTTTGCGCTCCTTTCTATAGACGTATCAGACTGGAAAAAGTTAGCTTATCAACCGTCGATATAACGATAATCTCCATTGTTACTATCCAGAGAACCCTTTGCTGCATTAAAAAATGCCCTCCCCTTACGGCCGGAACGTCCGAATTCGGGAAAGGCATTTGTTATTTGTCATTCTGCTCTGCTGTTTACGGGTTCAACGTCTCGCTCCAATCATGTACCATGCTGCCCTCAAGATATTTCTCGCAGTCCATCGCGGCCATGCACCCGGATCCGGCAGCCGTAATGGCCTGACGGTAGCGCGTATCCTGCACGTCGCCGCAGGCGAATACGCCCGGAATGTTCGTCTCCGTCGTTCCCGGCTTCACGATGATATAGCCGTGATCGTCGGTGTGAATGGCATCGCCCAGGAATTTCGTGTTCGGGGTATGCCCGATCGCCACAAAGACGCCGTCCGCCTCGACCAGTTCCTCCTGGTTTGTGACGTTATTCCGCACCTTCAACCCTTTCACCGTGCCGTTTTCATCCGTGAAGACCTCAAGCGGTGTCCGGTTGAGCGCCCATTGCACCTTTTCGTTGCTTCGCGCCCGATCCTGCATAATCTTCGAGGCGCGCAGCTCATCCCGCCGGTGCACCAGCGTGACGGTAGATGCAAAGCGCGTCAGGAAGCTGGCTTCTTCCATCGCGGAATCGCCGCCCCCGACCACGATGATTTTCTTACCGCGGAAGAAGAATCCGTCGCATGTCGCGCAGGTGCTGACCCCGCGGCCGACGTTTTCCTGCTCGCCGGGAATGCCGAGGTATCTGGCCGAGGCTCCCGTCGAAAGAATTACGGTCTCGGCTTCCAGCTCGTCTCCGCCTTCGACTCTTACTTTGAACGGCCGGACTGAAAAATCAACCTGCTCCACCCAGCCGCTTCGGAACTCCGCCCCGAAACGCTCGGCCTGCTTGCGCATATTGTCCATCAGCTCGGGTCCCTGAATTCCTTGAGGGAATCCCGGGAAGTTCTCCACCTCGGTCGTTGTCGTCAACTGGCCTCCGGGCTGCACTCCTTCAATTACGAGCGGATTCAAATTTGCGCGGGCCAAATAAATAGCCGCCGTCAAACCGGCCGGACCGGTTCCGATTACAATGGATTTATACATGGCGCCTCCTCCTTGAATATGTAACTCACTCATAAAGACGATATCCAAAAAGGCCTTCTTTCATAGGAAGCCGGCCTTCTGAACACACACTTATACTAAGTTTTACCCAAGTTGGACTTGCTTTACCCGTTTTAGGGACAGTTATTGTACGGAAGGGAATATCGTTTCAATTTTCTCTTTAACCCCGCATACCTCGTCGATCCGGCGGGTATAGCGGCGTACGGTGGAAGCGGAAATGCCGTAACGTTCCGCAACGTCTTCATACGTGACCGGACGGCGGTGGATCTTGGCCGTTAAATATTCCAGCGCGGCAGCCCATCCCTCGATATGCGTAATTTCCGGGGTATCCGGATATAATAGGGTCAAGAATTCCGCCCATAACGTTTCAAGATCATGCTGCTGCTGCAGATCAAAGCTTCGTTTCAGTTGCTTTGCCGCCAAATCGACGACCGCTTGCCACTCGCTTTTCCATACCGGCAAACCCGAGGCAACCCGGCTGGGATCCACCAGCTTGGTCTTCTCGCCGAAGCTGACCGGCAACGGATTGTTAACCCCAAGATTGCGCAGGACAAACAACGCGATATCTTTCAAATACGGATCTTCCTCCGGCTCCAACAGGAAGGCCTTAAGCGCCTCCTCCACTTCCCGGTCGGCGATCAGGCCGAATGCCTGGATCACCTGCAGTTTGGTCTTTGTATCGCCGTGGCGCAGCGCCCAGAAAAAGGACGACCGCACCAGCGGATTCCCCGTAATTTCGGAGGTCAGGCTCTCCTGCGAGGTTTCCCATTGCTTGAACTGTTCCTCAAAAGGAAGATGATAATGATAGCTGACAGGGAACCGGCCTACTCCCGAATCGTCCGTAGTTTCGCATTCCTCAAGCCTGTATAAATAAAAGTCGGCAACCCCGCTTGCCGGATCCAATCTTTTTACCTGACGCCATAATGTCTTGGCCGCCTTGAACCGCTGCGTATGATACGCCGCTACAGCCGCATAATGGTACAGCGAGGGATCGCGTTCAATTTCTTTATCCCGAAGCAGGCGCTTAAAATGCCCGAAAGCCGCTTCATGCTCGCCCAGAATCCCCATCGTCGTCGCCAGCTTAAATACATGTTCATGATGGAAGGGAACGATCTTCCGCAGCCGGTCCGTCAATTCCCTCAAATCCTCTTCGTTCCCCGCATGCTGGTAAAAGATCGCCAGATTGCTTAATCCGTGAAGATTCCCGGGATCCTTCTCCAGCACCTCGCCGATCGTCTCCATCGCCTTTTGGAACCGGCCGAGATAATAGTAGCCAAGCGCCAGGTTGTTGTGGGCCGCATGGAATTCGGGATGCTTATCCACGATATCCTTCAGTAACGTTACCGCTTGCGTAAACTTGCCCTCTTCCAGCAATTCGCGGGCCCGGTCGTGCTCGACCACGCCTTCCATCGCTTTGATGCTCTTTAGCTTCGTCGGACGTTCCAGCTCATATTGGAGCAGGTCCATCATCTCTTCCGCTTCCGTCAGAAACTGACCGCTGGCATCCTCCTCCAGGTACGTTACCAGCGCCTTTTCCGCGTCTTCAAACATATCCATATTCGCATAGTTATTCGCCATATAAAAATAACATTCCGTCATATTCGGGTCGATCTCCTCCAGAACGCGGGACAGCGCTGCGTTAGACGCCTCGTAGTCCCCCATTTCCGACAAAATCCCCGCCATATTGCAATGGTTCACCGGATTGCTCGGCTCGTACTCCACAGCTTTGCGAAAATATTTTAATGCCTTGTCGTAGTGATAACGGTCCAATGAAGAGACAGCCCGCTCAAAGAAAAAGCCCGCGTCCATAGAGATCGGCAACACATTTCCCCGCTTCTCCCCGGGTTCCCTTTTCTCTTTCAAACAAGGCACCTCCCTATCTATCTTCAAGTCTTTATTCTCCATTTCACAGTATACCATAGTGAAAGCTGTCCTCCCACGGGAAATACTTACGGAAAATAACGGATTTTTGGCGGAATTGCCGCGTTTGGAGGTTATCCGGCAGAAATATCGAATAGAAAATAATGGGTATTTCCAGGTGGAGGGAAGTTTATGAAAAACAACCGATAGGCTCTGTTGTGTTTTTTACGGGGGGTTACTTGTTGCTGGGGGAGCTGGATGGTACATTTACGGTGTTTTCTTGGCTATAAAAGTTACCCGCAGGAATTTTAGTTCGGATCCCAAACTCCCATATCCTCTCTTTTTCCATGCCGGATTCATCTTATTATCAATCGCTTATCTAATCCTTGGCGGCATACTAGTCTATAAGATTTTCAAAAAGCCTCCTCTTGTCAAACATTTGCTTGTGAAAATAGGATTATTTATTATTCCCGCATTATGTGGCTTTTTGCTGTCCCGGGAAGGCATCATTTATTGGGAGTCCTCGCCTCCTATGAACAAGGAAAAGCGGTTCGTGTTGCGATAGAGAAAAACGATTCTACAAGTAGCCATATTTTTAAAAATATTCGCTGGGATAGGAAAAATCACGTGTGGGAGGCAAAATTTACAGATATGGAAGGCACCTCATGTGAAAAGGTGACGATTTCTCGGTATAGCGTCATCAGTGAAAGCAGCACCTGCAACAGATAAAATAAAAGCCGCCTAATTGGGCGGCTTTTATTGGGTCTACATTTATTTGAACAACTAGATCTCTTCCGCTACCAGCGGCACCATCGTCCGCTGCCGACCCTCGAACGTTGCCAGCTCGCGCACGCCGAGTTCATACAGCAGCGCCCGCGCCGTGTCCAAATGCTCGCTCAGTTTGAGCGGATCGTGCGCGTCCGAGCCGACCGTGAGCGGAATGCCCATCTGCACGGCAGCCTCCAGCATCCGGCGGCTCGGGAACATCTCCGCCACGGGCTTGGACAGTCCGGACGCATTCAGCTCCATCGCAACGCCGGCCGCCTTGACTGCGCTCAGCGCTTGCAGCTCCAGCCGGATCGTCTCGGCGTCTCTCGCCGGGTCCGGCAGGTTGCCGAAACGCTTGATCACATCCAGGTGGCCCATGATGTCGTAAAATCCGGTCCGGGCCGCTTTTGCAACCGCGTCATAGTACCGTTCATACACGGCAAACACGTCCTGGCCGTCCCAGTTATGCACCTGCCGGAAGTCCGAAACATCCCACTCGCCGAGAAAATGAACCGATCCAATGACATAATCCCAAGGATACTCCTGGATGATACGCCCGATCTGCTCTTCCCAGCCTTCGATGTAATCGCCCTCCAGGCCTACCCTCACATCGATCTGACTGCGGTATTTCTCCTTGAGGGCAAAGGCCTCTTCCACATAACGTGGCAGTTCTTCCATCGGCATGGCCATTTCCGGATAATACGTAGCCGGATCGACGTGCAATAGCGGCATATGATCGGACAGTCCGATTTGGGACAAGCCGATCTCGATTCCGCGTTGTACGTATTGCTCCAGCGAACCGACGGCATGCCCGCAGCGGGCGTGATGGGTATGGTAATCGATGAGCATGCTCGAATCACCCCCGTCTTAATCGCGGCGCGGCCGTTCATGACGCCGCTCAAGTTCCCGCATAATGTCATCCAGCGGCAGGTTACGTTCGCGCAGCAGCACCAGCAGGTGATAGATCAAGTCGCTAACTTCGTACCGCAGCTCGTCGTTATCGCCGTTCTTGGCCGCGATGATCGATTCGGCGGTCTCTTCGCCGACTTTTTTCAAAATTTTATCGATGCCTTTATCGAACAAATACGTGGTATACGCGCCTTCCGGGCGTTCCGCGTAGCGGTCCGCAATCAGGCGCTCCAGTTCGTCCAGCACCGCAAACCGGTTGCCGCTATCGGTACTTTGCTCAGGCGATGAGTTTTGCGCTGCCGTACGGAAAAAGCAGGTGTCTTCTCCCGTATGACAAGCCGGGCCTTGACGGTCCACTTCCACCAGTAGCGTATCTCCGTCGCAATCGTAGCGCAGGGCGCGGATTTGCTGAGTGTTGCCCGAAGTGGCGCCTTTATTCCAAAGCTCCGAGCGGGAACGGCTCCAAAACCACGTTTGGCCCGTTTCCAACGATTTGCCTAAAGAGTCCCGGTTCATGTAGGCGAGCATCAATACTTCTTTGCTGGACGCATCCTGAACGATAGCCGGAACTAATCCGTGCGCGTCCCATTTGATTTCCTGCACAAGCGCTTCCAGCGGCAGAGAAAGCTGCAGCGATTGGTTATGTGTCATCGTATTTCCACCCCTCTGGACTTCAGGTCCCGCTTTAAATCCGGTACGGCAATTTCTTTATAATGAAAAATCGTCGCCGCCAGCGCGGCATCCGCCTGTCCTTCCGTAAACACTTCATAAAAATCGTCCGGCTTGCCCGCGCCTCCGGAGGCGATAACCGGAATCCCTACCGAACGGCTTACCGCGCTCGTCAGCGGCAGGTCAAATCCGTCCTTGGTGCCGTCGGCATCCATGCTCGTCAGCAAAATCTCGCCAGCGCCACGCGACTCGGCTTCTTTTACCCATTCCAACGCCTTGATTCCCGAGGGCTTGCGTCCGCCGTGCGTGTAAACTTCCCACTCGCCCCAAGCGGAATTGAACTTGGCGTCCACCGCCACGACGATACATTGGGAACCGAAGCGCCGCGCTCCGTCCGAAATCAGTTGAGGATTCAGCACGGCCGCCGTGTTGATCCCAATTTTATCGGCTCCGGCCCGTAAAATGCGCTTCATATCCTCCACCTGGGAGATGCCGCCGCCGACCGTGAACGGAATGGCAATTTCGCCGGCGGTCTGCCGGACGACCTCGATCATCGTGGCCCGGCCTTCATTCGAAGCGGAAATGTCGAGAAAAACGATCTCGTCCGCCCCTTCGCGGTCATATAACGCAGCCAGCTCAACCGGATCCCCGGCATCGCGAAGATTGACAAAGTTAACGCCTTTTACAACCCTGCCTTCTTTAACGTCAAGGCAAGGAATAATTCGTTTCGCCAGCATCGGCCTCTCAACTCCCCTTCTCTACTTGACTGCCGATGAAATGGCCTCGATCGCCACGGCAAGGTCGATGCTGCCGGTGTAAAGTGCTTTGCCGACAATCGCCCCGCCGATACCTTGATCGGCGTAAGCGGCCAACTTCAACAGATCTTCCTGCACGGTTACCCCGCCGGATGCAATCACCGTCCGTCCGGAAGCCTGCGCCAACGAGCGGATCGCTTCCACGTTCGGCCCCTGCATCATCCCGTCGCGGGAAATGTCGGTGAAGATGAATGTCTCCGCCCCTTTGGAGGCCAGTTCCTTCGCGAGCACTTCCGCTTGCACTTCGGAAGTTTCGAGCCAGCCGCGCGTCGCCACGTACCCGTTTCGCGCATCAATGCCGATGGCGACCTTGTCGCCGTAAGTGCCAAGCACGGCTTCGGTAAACGCGCGGTCTTCAATCGCCGCGGTGCCGATAATGACGCGGCTGACGCCGAGCCCCAGAAGCCGCTCCACGTCGGCCAGAGTCCGCAGACCGCCGCCGACCTGAACCGGCACCTGCACGCTGCGGGCGATCTCGCCGATCAGCGCGTCGTTCACCGGGTGACCGGCTTTGGCCCCATCCAAATCGACCAAATGGATGAAGCTGCCGCCCTGCGCTTCCCAGGAGCGGGCGACTTCCACAGGGTTCTCATTGTATACCGTCTCGCGGGCATAATCCCCTTGAACGAGACGTACGCATTTTCCGCCCCGGATATCGATCGCCGGGTATATCACGAATGAAGACATGTTTCTTCCTCCCGTTCTTCTATATAAAGTTTGTTGCGGAATTCCCTTCATTGGAAAAATTCCAACGAATTGCGTCGTAAGACTCAACGCAGGAGGCCTGGTTGGATATTTTCCAATCATTTTGGCCTTATTGGACTTACGTCAATAAAGTAGACACTCCGTTATGAAATCTGGAGTTTCTCGTAATAGGCTTTTTCAAACCAGTATGGGGATTTGTAGTTTAATGTGGAGTGTATGCGGATTCGATTGTACTCCAG
>NZ_JBKGFV010000011.1:0-69713 GCF_046559655.1 Fontibacillus forbon
AGGCCTGAGGTGGAAGTGCAGCAATGTATGGAGCTGACAGGTACTAATCGGTCGAGGGCTTATCCAAAACAACTCCAAAAAGTGGCGTCAGGCTGAACAAGCCGATAGGAGCACTTGAGGAGACTAAGACGCAAATTCACGTTTCGTATCCAGTTTTCAAGCGATTAAGACGCTTGAACCGTTTGGTGGCGATGGCGGAGGGGTTCCACGCGTACCCATCCCGAACACGACCGTTAAGCCCTCCAGCGCCGATGGTACTTGGACCGAAGGGTCCTGGGAGAGTAGGACGCCGCCAAGCATAATGTTCCCTGATAGCTCAGTTGGTAGAGCACTCGACTGTTAATCGAGTTGTCACAGGTTCGAGTCCTGTTCGGGGAGTCAACTCCCCAGAAAGTGACGAATGGCTTTGAAGCATATTCCGATTACTTTCTGGGGACCCCAAAATAAATTATGGCCCGTTGGTCAAGGGGTTAAGACACCTCCCTTTCACGGAGGTAACAGGGGTTCGAATCCCCTACGGGTCACCATTTTTCTTAATAAGTGCATTACATATGGAGGCTTAGCTCAGCTGGGAGAGCATCTGCCTTACAAGCAGAGGGTCGGGGGTTCGATCCCCTCAGCCTCCACCATTAACTTAATATCTTTTTACTGACGCGGGGTGGAGCAGCCCGGTAGCTCGTCGGGCTCATAACCCGAAGGCCGCAGGTTCAAATCCTGCCCCCGCAATTATCCCTTTAAGGGATGGAAAATTACTAGTGTGGAGCCGTGGTGTAGAGGCCTAACATGCCTGCCTGTCACGCAGGAGACCGCGGGTTCGAATCCCGTCGGCTCCGCCATTTTCATCTTAGATTCGCTTATGCGAGCCATTAGCTCAGTTGGTAGAGCACCTGACTTTTAATCAGGGTGTCGAAGGTTCGAGTCCTTCATGGCTCACCAGTTTTATTATTAGTTTGCGGACGTGGCTCAGCGGTAGAGCATCGCCTTGCCAAGGCGAGGGTCGCGGGTTCGATTCCCGTCGTCCGCTCCATAATATGCGCCCTTAGCTCAGCTGGATAGAGCGTTTGACTACGAATCAAAAGGTCAGGAGTTCGAATCTCTTAGGGCGCGCCATTTTTTAATTGTATAGGCCGGTGTGGCGGAATTGGCAGACGCGCGCGACTCAAAATCGTGAGGGAAACCGTGGGGGTTCGAGTCCCTTCACCGGCATATATCGGGACGTAGCTCAGCTTGGTAGAGCACCTGGTTTGGGACCAGGGGGTCGCATGTTCAAATCGTGTCGTCCCGATCAAAGACAGTCATCGCAGATGGCTGTTTTTTTATTGTTTTCTGAAATTTTGCCTCAAAGAAGCAATGCGGTGCTTAATGCAGATGAACTTATCGAGATCCTTTTCGGATGTTGTATATTTCCACCCTTTGGCGGTCACAATATACATAAAATTCCGAATGAAGGGGATCCCCGTGAATATTTTTCATATCAGAAGGCAGCTCAGAAAACGTTGGAGACGATGGAAACGGGCTATTTGGACCATTGGGGCTTGCGTCTTGGTGGCATTGATGGCATGGCTAGGCATGCTCCTGTCAGAACAAATGGAGAAGCTGATGATGAAAGAACCGCTTGTCCTGGAAACGTTCGGTAAACTGGAAGATCAGTTAGCGGAGGAATCCTCGCAAGATTGGCTGGAGAAGCTCCGTGAATCCAATCAAGTCCGAATCGTTCATTTGAATAAAATATATACCTGCGGTGAAGAAAATTTGGTGCTCGGATTGATGAAACCGACGGAAATTAGTCAATTAGCCAGAGAACACCCTGCTTGGAACGGCCGGCTCGCCCCGGGCGGCGATGTATGGTTCGACGAGCATGTTCAAGGGCTGTCCGACATTTGCCAGCGCGAGGGCTACGTGGGCATCGACAAAAACGGGAATTTGAGTCTTTTTGAGGGCCCGCCGAAGCAGGAAAAGGTGATTCGTACTTTCTTTCAACTTGATGTAGAAACGATGGAAAGCGCGCTTCCTTCGGAAGTGCTGAAACAGCTGAACAGCGGCATACGAATTCAGGACGTTGAAGAATATAACAGTGTGTTATCCACCTTTAGCGACTTTGCCGTTGAAGCATCGGAAAAAACAATGCAACATACCGAACAGTAGGGCGTATAAGCTTAGAGACGTTAAAATTAACGTCTCTTTTTGCTGTGTTCAATTTTGATGCAATTGTGGGCGGATTACTTTTAGGCAGGTATACAAACTTTTTCCTCAATAACAGTAATCTTTTGTTATAATAAAGTGAATACATATGTTCGCTTATCAGGACATAAAGCCGGACCTTTGCAATCTAACGTTAAAGGTTTCGGAAGACTTGAGCAGGTTGGGGAGAGGTTGAACTTTGCGAATATTGGGAATAGACCCCGGAATCGCTATTGTTGGTTTCGGATTTATTGATAAGCAAGGAAGCAAATGTGTTCCGGTTCAATACGGCTGCATTCAGACGGAGGCACACACGCCCGAAGAGGAACGTTTGCTTCATGTGTATGAAGGCATGGTCCAACTGATCGACAAATATAAACCGGATGCGGTAGCGCTGGAGAAGCTGTTTTTTAATCGCAACGTAACGACCGCGATGTCGGTTAGCCAGGCACGGGGCGTCATGATTCTGGCTGCGATGCAGAAGGGGCTCCCGGTGTCGGAATATACGCCGATGCAGGTAAAACAGGCGATTGTTGGTTATGGGAAGGCTGAGAAAAGACAGGTACAGGAAATGACCAGGATGTTCCTGAAGCTTCAGGCGATCCCGAAGCCGGATGACGTAGCGGATGCGCTAGCTGTAGCAATTTGCCACGCTCACTCCTGTACATTAAATTCCAAATTGAATGAGGTATTGAGGTCATGATTGATTTTTTACGGGGCCAGGTTGCCCATCTTGAAAGTGAATACGTTGTGCTGGACGTCAACGGGGTAGGGTATCGCGTTTTCTGTCTGAACCCGTATGCCTTCTCGGCCAAAAATCAGGAGACAGTTACGGTGTATACGCATCATCATGTACGTGAAGATGCTATTTTGCTGTTCGGGTTTTCGACCCGGGAGGAGCAGAAGCTGTTCCGTAAGCTGATCGAGGTGTCGGGGATAGGCCCCCGCGTGGCAATGGGGATTTTAAGCGGCGGCAACCCGGATACGGTAGTGGCTGCGATCCATCAGGAGAATATTTCATTCTTGACAAAGCTGCCAGGTATCGGCAAAAAAACTGCGCAGCGCATGATCCTGGATTTGAAGGACAAGCTGGAGGGCATGGGTGGCATGGCTTCCTTGTTCGATCCCGAACCGGCTGCTGCTGCGGCTTTCCAAGACGGCAATCCGGGCTGGCCTGAGGCTAGAGAAGGATTGAAGGCGCTTGGATACACCGAAACGGAACTGGACCGGGTATGGAGCAAGCTGAAGGATCAGGTGAGTCAAGACGAAGCTGTCGATTCGGTTATGAAAAAGGCCCTCAAGCTGCTGTATGCAGGTTGATAACAGGCCGGGAGAAAGAGGTGCTGGAAAGCGATGATGGATGACCGGATCATATCCGCGAACTTGATGATGGAAGACCAAGCCGTCGAGCTGAGCCTGCGTCCCCGCTATTTGGCGGAGTATATTGGGCAAAATCAAATCAAAGAGAATTTAAAAATATATATTGAAGCCGCAAAGATGCGGAAAGAAGCGCTGGATCATGTCCTGCTATATGGACCTCCCGGACTTGGCAAAACGACGCTGGCCAATATTATCGCCAATGAGCTGGGCGTAAATCTGCGGACGACGTCTGGCCCAGCCATCGAACGGCCGGGTGATCTTGCCGCTTTGTTGACCAATCTACAGGAAGGCGATGTCCTGTTTATCGATGAAATCCACCGGTTGCACCGGACCGTGGAAGAAGTTCTTTATCCGGCGATGGAGGATTTCGCGCTGGATATTATGATCGGTAAGGGCCCAAGCGCCCGTTCCGTCCGGCTTGATCTGCCTCCATTTACGTTGGTTGGCGCTACAACCCGCGCAGGTCTGCTGTCAGCTCCGCTACGCGACCGCTTCGGGGTAGTCAGCCGCCTGGAGTTTTACACGCAGGACGAGCTTAGCTATATTGTTTCGCGCAATGCCGATATTTTGGGGATTGAGATTATCGGTGATGCCGCGGATGAAGTCGCGCTCCGATCCCGGGGAACGCCGCGGATCGCGAATCGCCTGCTGAAGCGGGTAAGGGATTATGCTCAGGTTCGGGGCGACGGGATGATCACCCCTGAAATCGCCAGAGAAGCTCTTCAGATGCTTCAGGTTGATCCGATGGGGCTGGATATGATCGATCATAAGATGCTTCGTGCCATGATTACGAGTTTCCGGGGCGGCCCCGTAGGACTCGATACGATCGCGGCAACGATTGGCGAAGAAAGCCAGACGATCGAGGATGTATACGAGCCTTATTTACTGCAGATCGGATTCTTGCAACGGACGCCGCGGGGACGGGTTGTGACTCCGGCGGGGTACCATCATTTAGGCTTACCGATTCCGGATGAAAAATAAAAGAAACATGAAATAAGCTTGGCATCATGAAGGAGGAGTAACCGCGTGAGATCAACGTTATCGGGATTCAAATGGAGCAGATGGGGAAAAGGAATCATTGCCGGAATACTGCTGGCCGGCGCGATACAGCTTCCGGCATCGGCGGATTCGGCCACTGGCACTCATGTTCGGGTAGCCATGTATCTGGATCTCGGCAGTACCTATAAATCGACCGCACCGGCGGTTACTATAAAGGCGGATTCGGCCTGGGGCGCAGGACCGCGGACGGGAGCGGAGAACTGGATTCAACTAGCTCCCGGGCAATCCGCTCGCTTTAGTGTAGACGGATATAAGGTAAAAGCGCTGGAAAGCACGGACTGGAAGACGGTGTCGGCAGCGGTCAAAAAATTGCAGGGAACGACCGACAAACCTGTGGCGTTTGCCCGCAATAGCACAGAGGGAACGGTGTACGAAATTTATACGGGACCCTATGCCAACGCCGCTGAAGCCCAAAAAGCCGTTGATAGAGTCGCCGGCTCCGTGTCGGCCTGGCTAAAAGGCCAAAAGCCGTCGGTTCATGGCAATTATTATGTTTCGGCCGGCAGCTTCGGCAGTCAAGGAGAAGCGCAGGCTGTTCTGAGTACATTAAACACCTCCGGGGCGGGGGCCTTTGTGGTTATGACGGGACCTCAGCAGTATGCGGTCTGGGTGGGGGGCGCTGCCAATGAAACCGAGCAGGGTACGCTACAAGCTCAATTGGCTCAGACATTTCCGCAAATAGCCTGGTCGCCTGTTTCGCAAGGGGGAGCCGCGATCATTCTTCGCAGCGATGTAACGCTGAACCTGGATAGCCCGGTACCCGTTGATCACTATGAGCTTAGCGGCAATGATGCGGCTCTCCTGATCCGTGATGGCGATGATTCTCTGCTCCAGCTTGTCGAACGTTCCGGACGCAAATACCGCGGCGATTTTGAAATCAGCCGGTATAACGGACAGCTCGCGCTCGTCAATGAGGTCCAGTTGGAACAATATCTTTACTCGGTCCTTGGGGCCGAGATGTCGGCCTCCTGGCCTCAAGAATCGTTGAAGGCGCAAGCGGTTGCCGCCCGGAGTTACGCGTTGTATAATGCTTCTCTTAATAAATTCAAGATTGCCGGTCTGGTGGATACGACGTTAAGTCAAGTTTATAATGGGACCGAGAAAGAGGCCGACAGCATTGCCCAGGCCGTAGACAGTACGGCCGGCGAAGTGATGATGGCGGACGGGAAAATCGTTGAAGGGATTTTTTCCTCCAACAGCGGCGGAGTGACCGCGGATTCCACGGAAGCATGGAACAGCTTCAACTCCGTGTATTCCAGCGTACCGAGTAAGGAAGATGAGGTAACGCAGGCTTCTTTAAAATCATGGTACCATGTGCTTCTATCGAACGGCGCGACCGGTTATGTACGCGAGGACAATACGGCCATGTCCGGAGGGACCACGGCAGCGGGTTTAAGCAAACTGACGGTGACCACCAGTTCGGTCATGGTTCGGCCGCTTCCGTTAATTCAGTCCGATGTGGATCCCGTAGCCAAGCTGAATCCGGGAGATCAAGCCATTGTGCTTGATAAAGTGGATGAATCGAGCGCCTACTCCTGGATTCGGGGGCCTTATAGCTCGGCAGAATTGCTGAAGTCGTTAAAAGGCAAAACAGCCACCGAATTTTCCTCTCCGATCGTGAATCTCGAGATTACCCAAAGAGGACCCTCGGGTCGGGTAATCCAGATTAAAGCGAATGGGCAAATCCTTGATGTGAAATACCCGGATGCTTTCCGTTCGGCGTTAAACGGACTGCCCAGCACCCTGTTTGATATTGCCGCTACCGGAAGGTATACTGTACAGAGTGCCGGAGGCGTAACCGCAAACGGCACGGCAGCCTCGGGCACTCCGGTGCTGACGTCATCCGGCGTCAAAACCTGGACCGGAGGCAGTATGGTTGTTATGGACGGCAACGGAGTTGCCCGCGTCATCGATCAAAGCAACGAATTTTTGTTCGTCGGCAAAGGATACGGTCATGGAATCGGCATGTCCCAATGGGGCGCCAAGGGAATGGCTGATGCGGGGTATGATTACCGGCAAATTCTGCAACACTACTATCAAAATGTGACAATAGTCAAGGAATGAAGGCGTACTGATTATGAATGTGGACTTGTATGATTTTGAGCTGCCGGAAGAATTAATTGCCCAGACTCCGCTCGTGGAGCGGAGCGCTTCGCGGCTGCTGACTTTAAATAAGCAGGATGGCGGCATCCGGCATCAACTTTTCTCGGATATCGTGGAATACTTGCAGCCGGGAGACACATTAGTCTTAAATGACACCCGGGTTATTCCGGCGCGCTTGTTCGGCGTCAAAGAAGATACAGGGGCGAAGGCGGAAGTTCTTCTGCTCAAAAACCTGGGCGACGATCGCTGGGAGGCGCTAGTGAAACCCGGCAAAAAACTGAAAATCGGCGCGATTATTGTTTTTGGCGATGAGCTGAAAGCCACGATCGAGTCGGAAGGGGATATGGGTGGACGAGTCCTTCGCTTCGCTTATCAAGGGATCTTCAATGAGATTCTTGACAGGCTGGGGCAAATGCCTTTGCCGCCATATATAAAGGAAAAGCTGGACGACCGTGAGCGGTATCAGACGGTTTACTCCAAACATGAAGGATCCGCAGCTGCACCGACGGCCGGTTTGCATTTTACCGAGTCCTTGCTGGAGGAAATCCGGGCCAAAGGCATAGACATCGCTTTTGTAACGCTGCATGTCGGGCTGGGAACTTTCCGTCCGATGTCCGTCGATCGCGTTGAGGATCATGTGATGCACGAGGAGTATTATGTTCTTCCGCAGGAAACGGCGGATCTGCTCAACGAAACCAAAGCCAGAGGCGGCCGCGTCATCGCGGTGGGAACGACCTCCGCGAGAACGCTGGAGACGGTCGCCCGGAAATGCGGCGACGGACCCGTCGTGAAAAGCAGCGGCTGGACGGGCATTTTTATATATCCCGGTTATGAATTTGGCCTGGTGGATGCGATGATCACCAATTTTCATCTTCCCAAGTCAACGCTGGTCATGCTTGTCAGCGCGCTTGCGGGGCGGGACAATATATTAAAGGCGTACCAGGAAGCGATCGAACGGAAATACCGGTTCTTCAGTTTTGGCGACGCCATGTTTATTTACTAAGGCTACAGAGGATGGATGATAACAATGGCAGCGATAACTTATGAACATATCAAAACATGTAAACAGTCCGGAGCAAGATTGGGTCGGGTGCATACGCCTCATGGCACGATTGAAACGCCGGTATTTATGCCGGTAGGGACTCAGGCTACCGTTAAGACGATGAGCCCGGAAGAATTGAAAGAAATGGATGCCCGGATCATTCTTAGCAATACCTATCATTTGTTCCTGCGTCCGGGTCATGAACTTGTCCGGGAAGCCGGCGGGCTTCACAAATTTATGAACTGGGACCGCGCTATTTTGACCGACAGCGGCGGGTTTCAGGTGTTTTCGCTTAGCGAAATGCGCAAAATTACGGAGGAAGGCGTTCACTTCCGCTCTCACTTGAACGGGGATAAGCTGTTTTTGTCACCGGAAGTGGTGATGGAAATCGAAAACGCGCTCGGTCCGGATATTATGATGGCCTTTGACGAATGCGCCCCGTATCCCGCCGACTACGATTATGTAAAAAAATCGATGGAGCGGACCACCCGATGGGCGGAGCGCTGCCTGAAAAGTCATGCCAGACCGCATGATCAAGGGCTGTTCGGGATCGTTCAGGGCGGCATGTTTGAAGATTTGCGAAAGCAAAGCGCCCGAGATTTGACTTCCCTGGATTTTCCGGGGTATGCTATTGGTGGACTGAGTGTGGGCGAGCCCAAACATCTCATGTATGAAATGTTGGAGTGTACGGTGCCGCTGTTGCCGTCAGACAAGCCCCGTTATTTGATGGGGGTAGGTTCTCCCGATGCTCTGATTGAAGGGGCGATTCGGGGAGTCGATATGTTTGATTGCGTCTTGCCGACACGGATTGCCCGTAACGGAACCACGATGACAAGTCAGGGCAGACTGGTTGTCCGTAACGCTCAGTATGCCAACGATTTTGGACCATTAGATCCGGAGTGCGGATGCTATACTTGCCGGAATTATTCCCGCGCTTATCTCCGTCATCTTATTAAAGCGGATGAGACGTTCGGTCTTCGGTTGACTACATACCACAATCTGCATTTCCTGATCAATCTGATGGGCAAGGTCCGTCAGGCTATTATGGATGACAGACTTTTGGACTTCCGGGATGAATTTTTTGAGCAGTATGGTCTGATTGGCAATGAAAAGGGATTTTAATGGAACCACGCTATAAATTTGAAAGGAGGAAGGATGTATGTTTCCATTAGCAGCAGGCACACCAAGCGGAACCGGTTCGTTGATTTCGTTTATCGTTCCACTCGTAATTATGTTTGCCGTGTTTTATTTCTTGCTGATTCGTCCTCAGAAGAAAAAACAAACTACCCGCAATAATATGCTCAATTCGCTTCAAAAAGGCGATAAGATCGTCACGATCGGCGGGTTGCACGGCACGATCCTGGAACTGGCCGACGATGTCGTGGTATTGCGCATCAATGATACGACGAAAGTGACTTTCGACCGCAGTGCGATCAGTCACCGAGTTTCGGAAAGTTAGGATAAGCGAATAGCAATATTAAAGCCGCGAAAGCCTCAACTGAGGTTTTCGCGGCTTTTTCGCCATTATGCAGAAATAAGAACACGGGCATCATAGCTGCGATTCCAGCGTCAGGCCCATTTGAGAGCGGGCGTAGAGGAGGCGCCGGCAAGGAATAACCCTCCCAGCATATCACTGAGCCAGTGGATTCCTAAATAGAAGATGGAGAACACGATAATGACAGCGCTGATCGATGCGAAAAATCCCCATCTGCGGTTACCCGAGCGAACCGCCAGAAAAGCTATAGTGATTGAGATGGAGGTAGAAGTTTGCAGTTCTTTTACTTCTTGTTCAAATTCACCCCGAAAACCCCGCCGATGCCTCCCAGTAACAGCGCAGGCACGACTAATGCCAACTCGCCAAGCCCCAGTGAATTATCCAAGGCCAAAAAGCTGATCAAGAGCAGCAGAATTCCATAAATCAGGCCTGTAATCGATCCCTGGTATAACCCTTTTTGTTTGGCGCGTTTTCCGGACACGACTCCGCCAGCAAGCAGCGATACACCATGGACAATATAAGTGTACAAAGACAGATTTTCTTCTTCCAAAATGTTGGACTGCAAAAGCAGGGACAAGACAAAAGCGCCGACCATCATCCAGAAAAAAGCGTACCATAAACCGGATAAGGTGGGATGGGATAGTCCGAAAGAACCCAAACGTCGAATGAAATGCATAAGTGATCCTCCATTCAAGTCTTGATATCCCATTTTATGGCCAAGCTTCTGGCGATATGACAGAAATAACATAATTTAAGGAATATATTGTTTGGCATGGAATGTGATGACCGAGGCCAGAATACCAGTACACCCTTGACTTATAAGAACGACAATTGCAGGGAGGGGAAATGCTGTGGTGGCACACCTGTCGGGTATGATTTTTCGTACATTGCTTATGTATGTAATGGTGTTCGTGGTCATGAGAATCATGGGAAAAAGAGAAATCGGCCAACTGTCTATTTTTGACCTCGTTATTTCCATCATGGTTGCCGAAATTGCGGTTATTGTCCTGGAGGATCAAAACCGTCCGTTGTATGACGGTATCGTGCCTATGATCATTCTGCTGCTGATTCAAATCGGCATCGCCATTCTGTCCTTGCGGTTTCGCAAGCTTCGCCTTTGGTTTGACGGAAAACCCAGCGTAATTATACGCAATGGCGATATCAATCAAGAGGAAATGAAGAAGCAACGCTATAATATGGATGACCTTCTCATGCAATTACGCTCCAAAAATATAGATAGTATAGCCGATGTGGAATTTGCGGTGCTTGAAACCAGCGGGCAACTCAGTGTTCTGCCCAAAGAACAAAATGAAAGCTCTGAAAATGTTCCCGTCGGCAAAGCGTATAAAAAGCGGGATTCGGCATTGTCATCTCTGGTTCCTAAAGTAAAATACGAAGCTCTTCCTTTACCGCTCATTCTGGATGGGAAGGTAGATGATAATAGTCTGATGCAAATCGGAAAAACCCGGTTCTGGTTAAAAAATCAAATTCAATCCAAGGGGATTCATGATTTTAAGGATGTGTTCTTCTGCTCTATCGATCATAAAGGAAGGCTTTATATCAACCCCAAAAATTTCCCCTGAACTCATCCCCGGAACCACTTGCGGAGAATGGGAAGCCGTCTGATGTCATGCAGGTCGATCAATCCCATGATTCCGGCAAGAAGAATATATAGAACCGTCGATACGAAGGCTGCGGAAATGAATTGCAACCAGAGGCTATCGCTGAACGCAAAATTATTGTAAAGATAGGTAGCCGCTCCAGCCATAATGACCATTCCGCAGCAAACCTTCACTATATCCAACACCGGCAGACGGTAATGGATGGTTCGGTACACACTGTACCCGTGCAATAAAGTTACAATCACAAAATTGACTATGATCGCCAGAATCGCTCCGTAGATGCCAAATTCGGGATTGGAAGCCAAGTAGAAGATTAAAACGATCTTTATGACGGCACCGACCAAGGTATTAATCAATGCTCGCCCAGGTTTGTCCAGCGCCTGCAATGTCGCCTGAAGCGGTGCTTGCGCGTAAAGAAAAATCGCGAACGGTGCCATGATTTTCAGCATTCCAGCAATCTCGGTGTTGTTGTAGATCAGCAAACACAAGGGTTCTGCCAAAACATACATAATGGCTGCAAAAGGTGCGCCGGTGACCAGCGCTAGCCGAATCGACTGATGCAGCCGAAGGTGAATGGTCTTTATATCGCCCCTTGCTTGGGCATCCGCAAGCGAAGGGACCAACGAGACGGCAAGGGAGGATGTGAGCGCACCGGGCAGGAGGAGAAGCGGAATAATCATCCCTTGAAGCGCTCCGTATTGGGAAGTTGCCACGGCGGTTGCAATTCCGGCGATGGCCAGGCTTTGCGCCGTTGTGATCGATTCCAGCAAATAGGACATGGATCCGACCAACCGACCGCCGGTGACCGGGATGGCAATTCGCATAATTCTGCGAAGCATAGGCATGAACGGCAAGTTGTCCTTGGGCGTCAACACATCGGCGGGACTGGAACCCTTAGCGGAAGCGGGATCAGAACTTGAACCGGAGCTATTCTCCCGACGCCGAAGCAGCCGATACTGCCAGAGCAGTACCGCCAATCCCGCGACTTCACCCGCTACAACCCCCAGCATGGCTCCCGCTGCTGCATACTCAATGCCCATCGGCAGCAATAGATAGGAAAACCACAGGACGCAGATAATTCTGGCAATTGTTTCCAAAATTGAGGAGGCGGCGGAAGGGATCATGTCCTGCTTCCCTTGAAAATAACCGCGATATACCGAAGAGATAGAGACGATAGCAATCATCGGGCTCATGGCGACAAAGGTTTGATAGACCCGAGCGTCCGTCAAAATATAACGGCTGGCAAGCGGAGCTCCTGCTATACACAACACTGTAAATAATATTCCCGCTCCCGCAGCGAAGATCAGGCTCGTCCGCAGAACGTTTTTCGAACGTTCGGGGTTTCCGGACGATTCCGCTTCGGCTACCAGCTTGGCAACGGCCAAGGGAATCCCGCCGGAAATGATCGTGACCAGGACAAGAAAAAACGGATATCCCAGCTGATAAAGTCCAACGCCTTCCGATCCGATGATCCGGGGCAACAGTATCCGGGGGATGAACCCTAGAATACGGTTGACGATACCGGCAGCCAATAGGATCATGGTGCCTTGGATAAAGGTTTGTTTGTTCAAAATGGTTCCCTCTCTCCCGAAAGAAGCGATATATCCAGCAAGACTAGCAGTTGTTACTAAGGATATGCTGGACCTGTCCGGATTCATGACTTGTCTTTTTATAGTTCGTATGCAGGAATCATAAAAATAAGGTAGAATGTATTAAGACGGGTAGACGGAAGGAGGCATCATGATGGCTGAAGACGAAATGGGCGAGCAGGAGTTTAATGAAGCGATCGAAAGCTTATGCCGGAGCAAAGCGGAAGAGTTCCGGTTACTCGGTTACGAGCAGGTTACTGGACCTGATATCTGGGATTGCGTCAGCCAGAAATACGAGAAGAACGGCATCCCGCCTTTATATCAGCTAGTGAATGATATCCTTTCATTAAAAACAACCCAGTTTATGAATTTCATGACGATTTCCGCATATCGTGGATCCCGTTTCGATTGAAAGGGGTCTTTTTTGTTGGAATGATGAAATTGATGAATCAAAACGACAATATTTGATAAATTGACGGTCTTTTCATGCATCGCTATAATAGGAATATTGAGATTTGAAAGGGGAAAAGAGTATCGGATGAAAAGGATCTTCGCATCCATAACCGTCATGTTTGTTATCATGGGCACCGCAATCACTGCCTGCTCATCCCCTGGCCCGCAAAGCAGCGAATCTTCCGGACTTGATCATAAAGAAGGTTTCGTGATTACGTATGAGGCAACGCCGATGGAAGGCGGGGCTCCGGTAACCAAAGAAGCGCTGATCATGACCGTCCAGAGTCTTGAGGCGCGAGCCGAAGCACTAGGACTAAGCAAACCTGAAATAAGGGTTGTCGGAACCAAACGAATCCGTGTCAGACTGGCGGACGTTACGGATGAGGACGAAGTCCGAAGGCGGTTGGGGGAACCGGCTTTGCTTACTTTTCGAAGTAAGGACGGTACGGAGGCATCGGCCGACGAATACAACGTTGTTGAAATGACAGGATCGGATCTTATTAAAGAAGGAACCGAATTGGTTTACAACCAGGTGAATGAGCCTATGGTTGCCATTGAATTCAAGAGCAAGGACAAGCTGGCGGAGGTGACGGAGCGTCTGCTCGGTCAGCAGCTGGCAATCTTTATGAACGATATATTGATTTCGGATCCAATGATTCAAGCGGTTCTGACAGACGGTCGTGCCTCCATCTCCATTGGAGGAGATCTGCAAGCTGCAAGGGATTTATGCGATCTGATCAATTTGGGTGCCTTGCCTCTTAAACTTACAGAGATTGAAAACTGAAAGGGGAAATAAGTACGGGATGAAAAGAATCATCGCATTCATAACCGTCGTGGTTGTCTCTGCCGGCATTATGGCCTGGTCAACCCCCGGCTTGCTGAACAATGTGCATCTCGGCCTTGATTTAAAAGGCGGATTCGAGATTTTGTATGAAGCGACGCCGATGGAAGGCGGAGCCAAAGTATCCAAGGAGTCATTGCTGAAGACAGCCCAAAGCCTGGAAGAACGGGCAAATAAACTGGGAACCAGCGAACCGGAGGTTACGACCGAAGGTACGAACCGTATCCGCCTCAAATTGGCGGGCGTAACGGACGAGGCTGAAGTCCGCAAGCAAATGAAAGAGCCGGCTTCGCTTACCTTCCGCAGTAAAGACGGAACGGAGAAGACCGCCGACGAGTACAACAAAATCGAAATGATCGGTACGGATTTTGCCGAAAACGGGGCCAAGCTGGAATTTAACCAGATGAATGAACCCCTTGTTAGCATCAAGGTAAAGAGCAAAGACAAGTTTGCCGAAGTGACCAAGCGATTGCTTGGTCAGCCGCTGGCCATCTATATGAATGATACATTAGTTTCCGACCCTGTAGTACAGGCTGTCCTTACTGACGGAACCGCCTCGATCAGCGTGGGCGGCGATATTAATAAAGCCAAGGAACTGAGAGACCAAATCAACCTCGGCGCCCTGCCGCTCCAGTTGACGGAGAAATACTCGCAGAGCGTCGGCGCTACGCTTGGGAAGCAATCGCTCAACCAAACCATCGAAGCCGGTTTGATCGCCTCGGTGTTCATTTTGCTGTTCATGGTCGGTATGTACCGGGTTCCCGGTCTGGTGGCCGCATTTACACTGATCGTTCATACTTGGCTGCTTATTCTAGTGTTTGTATGGGCTGACTTCACCCTGACCTTGCCGGGGATCGCGGCGTTCATTCTCGGAATCGGGATGGCCGTGGATGCCAATATCATTACCAATGAACGGATCCATGAAGAAATGCGGACCGGCAAAAGCATCATGTCCGCCGTCAAAGCCGGGGACAAGCATTCTTTGCGTACCGTACTGGACTCGAATATTACGACCATTATCGTTGCGGCTGTCATGTACTGGTTCGGGACCGGTGCCGTCAAAGGCTTTGCCCTTGTCCTGATCGTGGAAATCGTGCTCAGTATCGCTACGAATGTTTATCTCTCCCGTTGGCTTCTGAACCTGCTGGTTAAGGCAGGAAAATTGTCGAAGCCGAAATACTTCGGTGTAAAGGAGAGTGAAATCCGTGAGCTTTAATAAAAACGTGAAAAGCTTCAATTTTGTGCATATTAGTAAGTATTGCTACATGGTCTCGATCGCATTGACGGTCGTCGGGATCATTTGCTTGTCCTTGTTCGGATTGAATTACAGCGTCGATTTCCGGGCCGGTTCCAATGTGGACATTACGACATCCCAAAAGCTGACGGAGGAACAGATCCATCCGATTCTGGAAAAACTCGGCGTTGCGGAAGGAACATCGGTAAGTCCGGGCGATGACCGTATGACTATCCGCTTCACGAATGTTCTTAACGAGGATCAGGAATCCCAGTTGAAACAGGAAATTACGAAGCTTGACGAGTCGGCTTCGTTCGAAGTCAATACGGTGGATCCGGAGATGGCGAAGGAATTGGCCAGAAATGCCATCTATGCCGTGCTGATTTCCTGCCTTGGCATTATCATCTATGTCAGCATCCGGTTTGAATGGCGCTTCGCGCTGGCAGCGATCGTATCCTTGCTGCATGACGCTTTCTTGGTCGTCGCGGTTTTCTCCATTTTCCGCTTCGAAGTCGATTTGACATTCATCATTGCCGTTCTGACCATCATCGGTTATTCCATTAATGATACGATCGTTATCTTTGACCGGATTCGCGAAAACTTGCGCTTCAGCAAGCTGAAGACGACAAGCGATTTAGCCGATCTTGTAAACAAAAGTATATCCCAGACGATTATGCGGTCCATTTACACCGCTTTGACGGTCTTTATCGCCGCCTTCTTCCTGTTCCTGCTTGGCGGAGAGTCTATCCGGATGTTCTCGCTGGCTATGGTCGTCGGGCTTCTGTTCGGCGCATACTCGACCATTTTCATCGCCAGCCCGCTGTGGTTCGTTCTTAAAAGCAAACAAAAAAATAAGCCGGCCAAAGCATCCTAAAAACTTAAATAAGGCCATGTTGCCTTTTGTTTGGCATGGTAGAGCCGCGTCGAAATGGACGCGGCTTTACGATTCTATATGTTAATAGCGCATTGCAATAACTTTTGCAGGGATACTTTAAAAAGTGCTTCAGGAGGATTCATATGTCACGCGAACAAGCCGCTCCAGCCGATTCAGCTGCTTGGCTCGGTATTGCTAATCATATTGTCTTGGCCGCTTTCAAGGGCACGGTGGGCCTGCTGTTTGACAGCCGGGCTCTGCTGGCTGACGCTTTGTATTCGGCTTCGGACGCAGCCGCAATGCTGTCGGACAAACTTAAAATTAACCGGCAATTGATGAAAAGAAGAACGGCCCATTCGGGATCTTTGCCGGGAGGCGCGGGAGAGCCGCTGTTGGTTATTTTCCTGTCCGTATTTTTGCTGATGGGGAGCTTTCAGATGGGAATCTCCTCGATTGCCGCTGTTTCAAAAGGGGAACTTGTCCCTCCGGGTTATATGGCCGGGGTTGCCATTGTAATATCGATAGCTCTAAAAGAAGCGTTGTTTCAGTATCAATACCGCCAAGCGCGGAAACAGCCTGGAGAGCATACGCAATTTCTCATTGAAACACACCGTTATTCGTGGTATTCGTCCGTCGCCGTGCTGATCGGCGTGTTCGGAACGATGGCCGGGCAAGCGATGGAATTGCCGGTATTACTCTATCTGGATCCAGCCGTAGCGCTGTTTGTGGCATGCATGGTGCTTTGGCGGGTATTCCGGATGGTGCGCGGATCCGTATACGGTTCTTTGATCTCCGAAATGCAGGAGGAAGACGCCACGCGCTTTATTGAGACCGTTCAACGGGTGCATGGAGTCATTACCGTGGATGAGTTAAAAGCCCAGGAAAATGGTCATTATGTAACGATCGCGGCCAGGATCAGCGTGAATCCGCGGATTACCGTCATGGAAGCGAACGAAATTGCGAGCCGGGCGAAAGTGCTGCTCATGAACCGCTTCTCGCATATCAGCGATGTAAGTATTCAAGTGTTGCCCTATGATCCCGGTTATCCATATAAAAGCAACTGCGAGGGGTCCGGCGATGACTTACCGACCTTGATTCAGTAGTATAGGGCGCCGAGAAAGAAGGTGTAATTTTGCTTCAGCCGAAATACCAATGGAAGACGCTCCCTTGCGACGGAGACGTTGCCGCCAGACTCGCGCAGCAATTGGACATTCCCCCGCTGCTGGCTGCTCTGATGGTTACGCGGGGGATGGAAGATCCGCAGGCAGCCTCCCGCTTTCTTAAAGGCACGATGGAAGATTTGCATGACCCGTACCTCTTGAGCGGCATGGCAGAAGCGGTTCCCCGCATCAGGCAGGCAGTTGACAATAGGGAGCGCATTTTAGTTTACGGGGATTATGATGCGGACGGAGTTTCCTCAACCGCTCTGATGATCCATCTTATGCGGCATTTGCAAGCCGACTTCGAATATTATATTCCCCATCGCTCCAAGGAAGGCTACGGGCTGCATATTCACGCCCTGGAGCAAGCCAGGGAGCGCGGAGTAACTTTAGTAGTCACAGTCGATACAGGTATCAGCGCCGTGGAGCAAATCGCCTACGCTTCAGGTGCGGGAATGGACGTGATCGTAACCGATCACCATGAGCCTCCGGCCGTTCTTCCGGCTGCTTATTCACTCATTAATCCGAAGCTTCCCTACTGTCCTTATCCCTTTAAGGGATTGGCGGGAGTCGGAGTTGCCTATAAGCTGGCCTTGGCTTTGCTGGGCAGTGAAGTTCCATCCGAATGGACCGAGCTGGCGGCACTAGGTACGATCGCAGACTTGATGCCGCTTACCGGCGAGAACAGGGTGATTGTCACTTACGGGCTGGCGTCTATGATGCACTCTGCTTTTCCGGGAATGACGGCTTTGCTTCGAACCGCAGGCTGGAAATCCGGCGAAGTGACGGCTACAAATGTTGCCTTCGGTCTCGCCCCGCGCATCAATGCAAGTGGGCGGATGAGCCATGCCAGCACAGCGGTGGAACTGCTGACCACTAAAAGTATGGAGGAGGCCGAGCGTGCTGCCTTTGATCTGGATCTCTTGAACAAGCAGCGCCAGGCACTGGTCGAATCCATAGTCCAAGAGGCGATGGTTGAACTGGAGGCGAAAGAGGCGGCTGGAAGACTTCCCGATGTGATTGTCGTCGCCGGAGAGGGATGGAATGTCGGCGTGGTCGGTATCGTCGCCTCGAAAATTCTGGAACGGTATTATCGGCCGACCCTCGTCCTGGGCATTAATACGGAGACTGGGGAATGTAAAGGCTCCGCCCGGTCCATTCCAGGTCTGGACATTTACGAGGCCCTGACACATTGCTCCGATCTGCTTGACCATTTTGGCGGACATCCTGCAGCGGCAGGCATGTCCTTGCACCGGGAGTCGCTTGCCGACTTCGACCGGCGGCTGAATGAATTTGCCTCCGGGGTGCTGCAGCCTGAGCATTTCATGCCGGTCATGCATAATGACCTGGAATGCTCTCTGCAGGAGATTACCCTGCCGGTCATTGAACAATTGGAGCTGCTCGCTCCATTCGGAATGGAAAATCCTTGTCCCCGCCTGCTGATCCGCGGCGCTAAACTGATCGAATCCAGGCAGATGGGCAAGGACGGCAAGCATTTGCGGCTGACGTTAAGCCAAAACGGGAAAACGGTGGAGGCGGTTGCCTTCGGGAAAGGCGATCTGGATTTCTTGCTTTCGGAAGAAGCGGTGCTTGATATCGTAGCGGAAGCAAGCATTAACGAATGGAACGGTTCCCGCAAGCCGCAGTTATTGATTCAGGATTTGGGTATTTCCCATTTGCAGGTCTATGATTATCGCGGCTCACGAACCCCCGCCCTCAAAATGAACGAACTGATCGGGAATCTGGCAAAATGGAATCTTTGCGGACCGGGGACGGCTGCGGCTGTGGTGAATCCCGGGTCTTTGGTTCTAAAGGGACATGATTTGAATGAACCCACAATTTGGGTATATGATAGGAGAGTCGGCGTTTGCCCGGCGGATTCAGGTTCAGATCCAAAGGGGTCTGAGGACATCAAAACGCTGTTTATTTTAGAAATGCCGGAATCGCCTGTGGAATGGAACGGTATGCTGTCCTTGTTCGGATCGCTGGAAAGAATATACTTACTGCATCCGAAAACTCCGGTCCAGGAATTGATAGAGCCGCCATCCCGGGACAAATTTAAAAAAGTATACGCCCTGCTTAGAAGCCTTGCTCACGAGGGGCTTAGGGAAGAAGATTTAATTACCGCGCTAATAGCCCGCACCTCCTTGTCCGGACGCATGCTTATCATGACATTGGACGTTTTTGAGGAACTTGGCTTTATTGCGAGAACTTCGGGAATAGTAACGGTGACGTCATCTCCCTCCAAGCGGGAATTGGAAACTTCGACGAGGTACAGAGAACTGGGGCGGCTGGCAGAAATGGAACGGATTCTGCTGCATGCGCAGGTTCCGCAGATTACGGAATGGATGCAAGTCCGGACACAAGGGGCTTCATAACCATATACTTATTAAGCTTTGCATATATTCTAGGAGGAGATTTTATTGGATTTCAAAGACTATATCCGGGTCATTCCGGATTTCCCGCAACCAGGCATCAGCTTTAAGGACATTACAACCTTATTGAACGACGGGGAGAAGTACCGTTTGGCGATCGACCAATTGAAAGAGCTCGTTTCCGATCTGAAGATCGATCTGATCGCCGGCCCGGAAGCCCGCGGCTTTGTTGTCGGTGCACCGCTTGCTTATGCATTGGGGGTAGGCTTTGTCCCTATCCGCAAAAGCGGCAAACTGCCTTATGAAACCATTGAAGTAGGTTACGATCTCGAATACGGTAAGGACACGCTGGCTATGCACAGCGATGCCATCCAACCGGGGCAAAATGTCCTGATCGCCGATGATCTTCTCGCTACGGGAGGTACAATTTCAACTTCGGTTAACCTTGTCCGCCAGCTTGGGGGAAATGTAGTCGGCACCGCTTTCCTGATCGAGCTCGGCGAATTGAACGGACGCGCAAAGCTGCCGGGAATTGAAGTGTTCTCTCTGGTTCATTACGATTATTAATTTACATGGCTGCCAATAAAAAAAGCTGTCTTCAAGTGAAAACCTCACTTGAGAGACAGCTTTTTTAGTTCACAATTACTCTAGCTTAAGTTTAGTGAGCCGCTTCATCTTTATCGTTGGACCAGCCAAGCACTTGAATCAGTTTAAAGAACAGGCTGAGCACGATGCCGACGATGGTGGCCAAAGCCATCCCCTTCAGTTCGACATTGCCCATAGCCAGTTTGGTTCCGCTGAGCCCGATGACAAGCACGATGGTCGCGAGCAGCATATTGGTCGGTTTGGAGAAATCGACTTTTTGCTCTACAAAGATACGCAGACCGGAAGCCGCGATGACACCGAACAGAAGCAAGGAAACACCGCCCATGACCGGCTCCGGAATAAAGGCGATGATCGCGGAAAATTTGCCGGAGAATGAAAGCAGGATCGCGAAGATGGCCGCACCTCCGATAACGAAGATGGAATAGACCTTAGTCAGCGCCATGACCCCGATGTTTTCACCGTAAGTGGTGTTAGGGGTGGAGCCGACGAAGCCGGACAGTATGGTCGATATCCCGTTCCCGAACAGCGAGCGGTGCAGACCTGGATCTTTGGATAAATCTTTACCTACGATATTGCTCGTTACGAGCAAATGCCCGATGTGTTCGACAATTACGACCAGGGCAACCGGGATAATGGTAATGATCGCGGAAATATCCCATTGCGGTGTAGTGACGGTAGGAAGCGAGAACCATTTGGCTTCGGCGATCGCTGCCGTATTCACTTCTCCGAGTATATACGCCAGGACGTAGCCGACAACAATCCCGATCAGGATATGAATGATTTTTGGAAAGCCGCGGAACAGAACGGCACCTAGCACGGTGACACCGAGGGTAACCAAGGACAACAGGATGCTGGTCGAGTCCGGGGTCCAAGACTCGGCAGGGTTTTTCGAGATCCATCCTGCCATGCCGGCGGCTACCGGGATCAGTTCGAGACCGATCAAGGCCACGATGGCGCCCATGGCTGCCGGCGGAAACACGACATCGATCCAGGACGTGCCGGCATACTTGGCAACCAATCCGATCAACACGAAGATGATGCCGGTCACAATGAAGGCTCCCAGTGCGAGCGAGTAGCCGTTACCCGGATGCGCAGCCAGAACTAAGGTTACCGGGGAGATAAAAGCAAAGCTTGAACCGAGGTAAGCGGGGATTTTTCCTCTACAGATGAAAATGTAAAGCAGGGTTCCGATACCGTTCATCAGCAGAATCATGCCGGGATCAACCCCGAACAGATTCGGTACAAGCACGGTGCTGCCGAACATGGCGAACAGGTGCTGCAGACTCAGCAGAACGCCGGGTCCAAAAGGAACTTTTTCATTAACTTGGATTTCGCGCTGCAAACAAGGTCACTCCTCTATTTTTTTCACGGTTAATTATGACTATCCTTAATAGATTAATTAGATTGCACTCATTTTACAACAAAAAATTTTATAAAAAGCGAGTTTATTCTACAGATTCCCCTAAAGAAAATACCAGCATACATGGAATGGGATCACGGTTTGTTTGCAAACAGCGCTGGTAAAGGGCTGCTTTTTTCGCAGACAACAAGGCCAAGAGTTGACGGAAGGAGGCGCAAGAGTCATAATTATAGGAAATCAAAATTGGGGATTATAGAAAGGAATCGAGCAGGATTCAATGGGCATAGAGCGATTACTTGAAAAGGCGTCGGCCTATATAAAACAACCGGACCTGGAGCGCATTCGGGAAGCTTATGATTTTGCGGAGCAGGCCCATCACGGACAAGTGCGCAAATCCGGGGAACCATATATTCTGCATCCTTTGGCGGTTGCGGAAATTGTCGTCAATATGCAGATGGATATCTTGTCCATTATTGCTGCGTTGCTTCATGATGTTGTGGAGGACACGACCGTTTCCCTGAAGGAAATTCAAGAGCATTTCGGCCAAGACTGCGCCATGCTTGTCGACGGGTTGACCAAGCTGGAACGGATCAAGTTCCAGTCCAAGGAAGAGCAGCAAAATGAGAATTACCGGAAAATGTTCATCGCCATGGCGCAGGACATCCGCGTCATTGTCATTAAGCTCGCGGACCGTCTCCACAATATGCGCACGTTGAAATATCAATCCGAGGAGAGCCAGCGGCGCATCGCGTATGAAACGCTGGAAATTTTTTGTCCGATTGCGAATAGGCTCGGGATATCGGCTATCAAATGGGAGATGGAAGATATTGCGCTCCGGTACTTGAATCCGCAGCAATATTACCGGATCGCTAATTTGATGCGGAAAAAAAGAGCGGAACGCGAAGAATATATTGATAGCGTCATTGCACGTATCTCCGAAAAGCTGGACGAGATGGGGGTCGAAGCCGACTTATTGGGCCGTCCCAAGCATATTTACAGCGTCTATAAGAAGATGACCACGAAAAACAAACAGTTTAATGAGATTTATGATCTGCTTGCGATTCGGGTTATTGTCGACAATATCAAGGATTGCTATGCGACTCTGGGCATTATTCATACGTTATGGAAACCGATGCCGGGCCGTTTTAAGGATTATATAGCTATGCCGAAGGCCAACATGTATCAGTCGTTGCATACGACGGTTGTGGGGCCAAATGGTGAGCCGACCGAAGTGCAAATCCGTACCTGGGAGATGCACCGAACCGCAGAATACGGAATTGCGGCGCACTGGGCCTATAAGGAAGGTCCGGAAAACGGCGGCCCTGAGAAAAGAATGACCTTTTTCAACGAAATTTTGGAACTCCAGCACGAGGCCAAGGATGCTTCGGAATTCGTGGAGTCGCTTAAAATGGATTTTTTCACGGATTTGGTGTTCGTGTTTACTCCATCCGGCGAAGTAATCGAGCTGCCTTCCGGATCGGTGCCTTTGGATTTTGCCTACCGGATTCATACCGAAGTCGGCAACCGAACGATCGGCGCCAAGGTGAACGGCCGGATCGTTCCCCTGGATCACAGACTGAAGACCGGGGATATCGTCGAAATTCTGACGTCCAAACATTCTTACGGGCCGAGCCAAGACTGGCTTAAAATCGCCCAATCCTCCCACGCCCGCAGTAAGATCAAGCAGTGGTTCAAGAAAGAGAAGCGGGAGGAAAATGTTGAAAAAGGACGCGAAGCGATCGAGCGCGAATTGAAACGCGCAGGCATCGAACCGTCTGCCTGGATGTCCGATGACAAGCTGATGGAAGCTTGTAAAAAGTTCGCCTTCAACGATATCGACGACATGCTGTCCGCCGTCGGCTTTGGCGGTATTACCGCCGCCCAAATCACGACGAAACTGACGGAGAAGCTCCGGAAAGAGCAGGAAGAAAGCAACTCGATCGAACTTACTTCGGAAGTGAAGGAAGTCAAAGCTGCGCCGGAAGAGCGGAAACAGCGTCCGACGAACGGAGTTGTGGTAAAAGGGATCGACAATCTGCTCGTTCGCTTTGCCAGATGCTGCAATCCGGTTCCAGGTGACGACATCGTCGGTTATATTACGCGCGGCCGCGGCGTCTCCGTACACCGCAGCGACTGTCCGAACATTCCAAACGGGAACGACGACGAAGAAGCAGCCCGCGTCATCGATGTGGAATGGGAAAGCGCCATTGAGGCCAATTACA
The DNA here is from genome assembly GCF_046559655.1 of Fontibacillus forbon. Classification (NCBI taxonomy): domain Bacteria; kingdom Bacillati; phylum Bacillota; class Bacilli; order Caryophanales; family Paenibacillaceae; genus Fontibacillus; species Fontibacillus forbon. The sequence goes on from NZ_JBKGFV010000011.1 coordinate 23,597, forward strand.
GTGTCGATATCGAAATTACGGGACACGATCGGCGCAATTTCCTGAATGAAGTGCTTCAGGCCGTGTCGGAAAGCAAAACGAATATCTCGGCGGTTTCCGGAAGGTCAGACAAAAATAAAATGGCGCTTGTCCATATGACGATTCTGATCAGGAATACGGATCATCTGCAATCCGTGGTGGAAAGGATCAAGCGCGTGAAAGACGTTTATACGGTGCACCGGATTATGCAATAGCGTGCAATAAACCGGGGCATCCGTTATCAGGACATGAGGAGCAAGGCAGGATGAAAATAGTGGTTCAACGCTGCAAGCAAGGCAAAGTGGTTGTTGGAAACGAAATGATCGGCTCCATCGGCCAAGGCCTCGTTTTGCTGGTAGGCATTACGCATGAGGATACCGAAAAAGATGCGGCATACCTTGCCGACAAAATCGCGGGGTTGCGCATTTTTGAAGATGTGGAAGGCAAGATGAACCTCAGTGTGGCGGACATCGGCGGGGCCATTTTGTCGGTTTCGCAGTTTACCCTTTATGGTGACTGCCGGAAAGGAAAACGCCCGAGTTTCACCACCGCCGCGAAGCCGGATATCGCTGCCCCGCTTTATGACCGGTTTAACGAACTTCTTCGTCAAAAAGGCCTGGTTGTGGAAACCGGAAAATTCGGCGCCGATATGGATGTGGAGTTTACAAACTGGGGGCCGGTTACGCTCATTTTGGAGCATCCTCTGGTTTGAGATTGGTTGCTTTGCGGGATAACGGATTCTTTTATTGGACAACCTGTAGGTATACAGTGAAAAACGTCCGCTTAAAGGAGTTCATGATCACAATGCGTCAATCTTTAAAATCGAGAATTTGGCAATCTTCTCCTCTGCTCACCGCGGGAGGCCGAAACGAAGCGCAGGCTCTGGCGCGCTCCGCACAGGCAGAGGAACTGCAGGCCATTCGGGAAGTCAGGCCATCCGGTGAATATATTCCGCGGCCTGGAAGCTGAGACGGCGCAATAAAAAGGGATCAGGGAAACCTGGTGCCTTTTTTGTCTTGTTATAAAGCGAAGCCATTCGGGTAATAACAAGCGAAAGACACTTCCGGGAGGAGAATGAACTCATGAGCAAAGTAGCCTTTTTGCTTGCGAACCAATTTGAAGATTCGGAAATGCAGGTTCCATACGATGAAGTGAAGAAAGCTGGTCACCAGGCCGATATCATCGGTCTTAAAGCAGGGGGAACTCTAAAAGGCAAACAAGGTAAAGCCGAATATACGGCGGATAAGGGAATTGCAGAGGTGAAGGTTGAAGATTACGACGCCGTGGTTATTCCCGGGGGGTCTTCTCCTGAAAATCTTAGGCTGGATCCGGGAATTCTGGATTTTGTCACAAAGGCTGACAAAACCGGCAAGCCGATTGCCGCGATCTGTCATGGCCCGCAAATTTTAATCAGTGCGGATTTGTTAAAGGGAAGGACGATCACCTGTTATCCGCCATTGCAGGACGATATGGTTAATGCAGGCGCGGAGTTCCGTGACGAGGAGGTCGTCGTTGACGGCAACTTCGTAACATCGCGAACGCCGAAAGACGAGCCTGCGTTTGTTCGGGAACTGTTGAAAAAGTTGTAGTCAGTCAAACTCATGCTATACAAGGCTAGACCGCTCGGGACTGAAGGAAAAATACGATGCAGTTCAAAAGGAGAGATCGACATGGCCAAGCATATTCAAGCTTATTTCAGGAGTGAAGACCAGGCGGAAGGGGCAAGGACAAGCTTGCTTACCTTCGAAATGGAACAGGTGGAGGTCAGTTCGCTGGATCATTCGATCGGCAGAAGCCACAATATTCTCGTTCCCTTACTCCCTGTTAATAGTACGACCACTAACACGGGCGGAACGTACGGGGCCGTAGGCATTCCGGGAACCGTATCCGCGCAAGGAGTGCTGCCGGTAGTGGCGATGGGAGACAAGGACGCCGAAGATGGCAAAATCAACGGCGAGCGAGTCGATACCGAACGGGATCGTCCTGACTTTGATTCGGAACTGGATCCCGTTACCGACGTTACTGGTATAAGTGATGATGATTATAGAAACTTAAAGTATGTATTGACCGCCAAAGTCAGGGAGTCGGATTATGACGATATTGTTCATAAACTGCGCCTTCAAGGCGCGTTTGTTGAACACTTGGATTAAGGTCACCGCCTTTTTGCAACGAAAAAAGTCGACTGTACGATTTCTTGTAATGTAACTGTAATATTAGTTTCATGTTCCTTTAACATAGCCTGTTTATAATAACAACATGACCCCCTTTTTTATATAACCTTTGGACCTGTGCCCCGTTGGTGCAGGTTTTTTTCTTTGTTCTTACTTGACTTTGTTACTGCAATTCCTTAAAATCAGGAAATATACAGTTTCATACCGATTTGATGACGGGACAAAGTACTTCAGCCCCACACCCGCAGAGAGGAATCCCTGCCTTGACGGTTTGGCAATTCATTCATGAATTTCAATCCGGATAAGGCTGGCTGGAAGGATTCCGGTGATGATTGAACGAAAGACTTCCCCGAGAACCGACGGCAAAATGCGCGGAGTTATGACAAAACTTTCTCCGGCAAAGTAGACGTTCGGCGCAGGCGGGCGTTACACCGCTGTGAAGCGAATACCTCATAACATGCAGACCATCGGACGGATCATCCGAACCTGCTTGAAGCAATAAGATGGGTATTTCGGAATGTGGGTGGCACCACGGGTAAATTGGAAATCCAATCTCTCGTCCCTGTTGTAATTAAACAGGAACGGGAGTTTTTTATTTTTCAGGGTGTTTTCATGCTAACGAAAAAAGAAAATGATAAATGCAAAGGATGGAGGATGGGAACATGGCGTTTCAAAAACCTACGGGTACGCAGGATTTGCTGCCGGGTACCGTGGAGAAATGGCAATTGATCGAAGAGAAAGCCCGGGACTTGTGCCGGCGTTTTAATTATCGGGAAATCCGTACGCCGATTTTTGAACAGACTTCGCTGTTTGAGCGGGGAGTGGGCGAAACGACGGATATCGTGGAGAAGGAAATGTATACCTTCCAGGACAAAGGCGAGCGGTGGATGACGCTGCGGCCGGAAGGGACGGCCGGCGTCGTTCGTTCTTATGTGGAAAATAAACTGTACGGTGAGCCTGATGTAACCAAGCTATACTATATCGGACCCATGTTCCGGTATGAACGGCCTCAAGCAGGGCGCCAGCGTCAGTTCCACCAGTTCGGGGTAGAGGCGTTCGGAGCGACCGATCCGGCGATTGATGCGGAAGTTGTAGCCCTAGGCTTCCAGTATTGCCGTGAGCTTGGACTCAAGGACGTAAAAGTGGAGATCAACTCGGTCGGCAATCCGGCCAGCCGGGAGGCGTACCGCGAGAAGCTCCTGGCCTTCCTGTACCCGATGAAGGACAGCCTGTGCAAGGACTGCAAGTCACGGATGGAACGCAATCCGCTGCGGGTACTGGACTGCAAGGTCGATCAGGACAAATTCGGCGGGGCGCCATCGATTTTGGACAGTCTTGATGAGGAATGCACCGCCCATTTTGCCAAGGTTCAGGAACTGTTGACGGCGATGGAAGTGGATTATGTCATCAATCATCGGCTGGTGCGCGGATTGGATTATTACACGCATACCGCGTTTGAATATAAAGCCCAAGGCATCGGTGCGATCGACACGATCGGCGGCGGCGGCCGGTACAACGGCCTGGTGGCTGAAGTCGGTGGACCCGACCAGCCCGGAATCGGCATGGCACTCGGCATGGAGCGGATTGCGCTCATTCTCGAGAAGCAGGAAATCGGGCTGAGCGGCATCAAACCGCTCGACGTTTATCTCGTTGCCCTAGGCGAAGCCGCCGATAAGGAAATTACGACCCAACTGTTCAATTTGCGCAAAGCCGGCTTCTCTGCCGAACGCGATTACCTGGGCCGTAAAATGAAAGCGCAGATGAAATCCGCTGACCGCATGCAGGCCCGCTTTACGGCCATTCTCGGGGACGATGAACTGGAGCGCGGGGAAATCGCGTTGAAGTCGATGGAAACCGGAGAACAGCGTACCGTTAAACTTGCGGAACTGGTAAATGAACTCAGATAAACGCTTGAAATGGATATAAGTTTTAAAAATATATATTTGCGAAGGAGTTAGAAACTGATATGAAACGTACTCATCAATGCGGTACACTCAGCACCGCGAACATCGGAGAAACCGTAACACTGAACGGTTGGGTTCAAACCCGCCGCGACCTCGGAGGTGTCTTGTTTATTGACCTGCGCGATCGCAGCGGACTCGTCCAAATCGTTTTCAACCCGGCTTATTCCGGAGAAGCGCTGCAAGTCGCCGATAAAGTGCGCAGCGAATACGTGCTTGCCGTTAGCGGCAAAGTAGTAAAACGGGACGCCGAAACCGTCAACCCGAATTTGCCGACCGGCGAAATCGAAGTGCAAATTACGGAGATCGAAGTGTTGAATGCGGCCAAAACGCCTCCGTTCTTTATCGAAGACGGCGTCGAGGTGGATGAAGCGCTCCGCCTGAAATACCGTTACCTGGACCTGCGTCGTCCGGAAATGCAAAAAACGCTTTGGCTTCGTTCCAAAGCCTCTAAAGTATTCCGCGATTTCCTGGACGGCGAGGGCTTTATCGATGTGGAAACCCCGATCCTGACATTGAGCTCGCCAGAAGGCGCGCGGGATTATCTCGTGCCAAGCCGCGTACATCCCGGCGAATTCTTCGCTTTGCCGCAATCGCCGCAATTGTACAAACAGCTGCTGATGGTGAGCGGCGTTGAACGCTACTATCAAATCGCCCGCTGCTTCCGTGACGAGGATCTGCGCGCTGACCGCCAGCCGGAGTTCACGCAGGTCGACATCGAGACCTCCTTCCTCAGCCGGGACGAGCTGCTGGATTTGATGGAAAAGCTGGTTGTCCGCCTGTTCAAAGAAACGAAAGGGATCGATATTCCTACGCCGTTCCAGCGCCTTAGCTATGCCGATGCCATGGGCAAATACGGTTCGGACAAACCGGACTTGCGCTTCGGCCTTGAGCTTGTGAACGTGAGCGATCTTGTGGCTACCAGCGGCGTGAAGGTGTTTGCCTCCGTGATCGAAAAAGGCGGGGAAGTTAAAGTACTTAACGCCAAAGGCTGCGGTACTTGGAGCCGGAAGGATATCGACGATCTCGGTCCGTTCGCGGCGCGTTACGGAGCGAAGGGACTTGCGTGGATTCAAGTGAAGGAAGGGGAATTCAAGGGCCCGATCGTCAAATTCTTCACGGAGCAAGAGATCGAAGCGTTGAAAGAACGCACGGGTGCGGAAGAAGGGGACTTGCTTCTCTTCTCGGCGGACAACAAAAAAGTGGTTGCCGACGTTTTGGGCGCTCTTCGCTTGAAAATCGGCCGCGAGCTCGGTTTGATCGACGATAATGTTTATAAATTTGCCTGGGTTGTCGACTTCCCGCTGCTCGGCTGGGACGAAGAACAGAAACGTTACGTTGCGGAACATCATCCGTTCACCCGTCCGCGCGAAGAAGATCTGCACTTGTTCGAGACCGATCCGGGCCAGATTTTGGCACAAGCCTATGACCTCGTATTGAACGGTTATGAAGTGGGCGGCGGATCCATGCGGATTTACAAGCGCGATATTCAAGAGAAAATGTTCGATGCGATCGGAATTTCGCCTGAAGAGGCACAAGAGAAGTTCGGTTATTTGCTGGATGCATTCGAATACGGTACGCCTCCGCACGGCGGCATCGCCTTCGGTTTGGACCGTCTGGTCATGCTGCTGGCGGGACGCTCGAATCTGCGGGAGACGATCGCCTTCCCGAAAACGGCAAGCGCCACCGACCTGCTTATGAATGCGCCGTCCGAAGTGGATCCGCGTCAATTGGAGCAACTTCATATCAAGCTGGCTAAGAAGCCGGTTGAAGACAAAAAGTAAATTTGGCTTTGAAAAAGCATGATGCTGATAAAGCGCGGGGGATTAATCCCCCGCGCTTTAAATTTGCATTGATAAAATAATGAGCCCTTTTAATTAATCGCGGTCTTTATCAGGCGGTCTGGACGATGAAGATCGTTTATTCCGGTCGGGATTTTCGGAATTTTCGAGATGCGTAGCTTGCGGCATCTTGAGGAACGTCGGGCGGGATGGTATTATGACAAACAGGACAATCATCTGTATGTTAAGCTGCAGTCGACCGATCACGCAGAAGCGGATTTCATCGTCAAAAGGGAATTCAGGATCTCAGCAGATGATGCTAATACATGAAGGGCCTATCATGAAGGATAAGCCAAACCTATCTGGGAGGTAGCAAACCATGCTTCATCAATTTTCACGGACAGAGCTTGCCATTGGAGCCGAGGGCCTCGACATTCTGAAAAAGAGTACGGTAGCGGTGCTCGGTATCGGCGGCGTGGGTGCTATGGCGGTCGAAGGGCTGGCGCGAACCGGAATCGGACGTATTATACTGATCGATAAGGACGTTGTCGATATCACCAATATTAACCGGCAGATTCACGCCTTGACGACGACGATCGGCCAGAAGAAAGCGGATCTGATGTGCGAGCGGGTCAAGCTGATCAATCCGGAGTGCGAGACAATCGCTTTGAATATGTTCTACACCGAAGAAACCTATGAAGAACTGTTTAAATATGATATCGACTATGTGCTGGACGCCTCGGATACGATTATTTACAAAATCCATCTGATCAAGGAATGCCGCAAACGCGGGATTCCGATCCTTTCCAGCATGGGAGCTGCAAATAAGATGGATCCTACGAAGTTCCAGGTCGCCGATATTTCCAAAACCCATATGGACCCTATGGCCCGCGTAATTCGTACCAAGCTGCGGGAAGACGGGATCAAAAAGGGCGTTAAGGTCGTTTTCTCCACGGAACAGCCGGTTAAGCCACGGGCAGACGTAACGGAGAAAATCGCACCGGCCGGAGCCAAGATCCGCAAGGCCAAACAGCCGCCGGCCAGCAATTCGTTCGTGCCGCCCGTCGTGGGCTTGATCATGGTCAGCGTAGCCGTGCGGGAACTGCTTGAAGCGGGGGAAACGCAGGGATGAAAGCCGGAGCTGATCCATGGGATCTGACCGGCAATGAAGTTACGCAGACTCGGATTTTCCGGGTCTGCGTTTTTCCCGTTATTCGCTTTTTACATGAACGAATGCTATAATATAACTCCTTTTGACTTCGGAAAAGTAAGCCGGAGAGCAGACGGAATACTAACCTTAGGAGGTAACTGAAAGTGGACCATTTTCAAAGTGCCTATCAAGAAGAGAAAGAGCGGCTGGACCGCACTCTCCGCGATATTGAAGGCCAGTTGAAAGCGCTGCGGAGCATTCCCGTCTACACAGGGCATGACTTTACCGAGCAAGTGCTGGAAGCGGGCAGGGAATCTCACAGGCAGCAACTCGAACGGTCAGTCCGTGAGCCCTATTTCGGACGGCTGGATTTTGAGGAACAGGGTAAAGAAACACAACCTCTTTATATCGGCAAAGTTGGCGTAGGGGATCAAGACGGCGGAAAGCCGGTCGTCATCGATTGGCGAGCTCCGGTGGCGAGCTTGTTCTATTCCTTTACCGGCGGCGATTCTGCCGCCTATGAAGCACCGGAAGGCCTGATTGAAGGCCTTGTTTATTTGAAGCGGAACATCGTCATCCGCAAAGGAATTTTGGATCGGGTAGTGGACACTTACAACAAGAACAGCGAAGGACCGGCGGTCTCCGATGAATTTCTCGTCTATCGTCTCGGGGAGAACAAGGACAATCGTCTGCGCGATATCGTTTCGACAATCCAGGCGGAGCAGGATCTGATTATCCGTGCCGCCAGAAATACCGCACTTATTATTCAAGGGGTTGCCGGCAGCGGAAAAACGACCGTAGCGCTGCACAGGCTCGCCTTTTTGCTGTACCAATACAAGGAGCAAATCAAGGCAGAGCGGATGGTTATCTTTGCCCCGAACCATATGTTTATCGATTATATATCCGAAGTCTTGCCGGAATTAGGGGTCGGCGACATTCAGCAGAGTACCTTCGGCGATTGGGCGGCTCGGGTACTTGAGCTGGATCAGGCACCGGCCGATGGATCGGAAAGTCTGGCCCGCTGGTTTGATGGCGGGGACAAACGGCATGACGCTTCAAAGGATATCGAATTGCCGGGAAGGTTTAAAGGAGCGATAGCTTTTAAATCTATCCTTGACGACTATCTGGTAGAGATTGAATCCGGCTGTGTGCCCGAGAGCGATTTCGAACCATGGGAAGGGGCGAAGCTATCGCGTCAAACCATCGTTCAATGGTTCGACGGAGAATACCGTCATTATCCTGTCGCCCGTCGTAAAGAGCGCGTATTGGCCCGGATTCACCGATGGGTGGAAATGGAACTGAAGAAATCTCCTTCAGCCGCCGCGCTGAAAGAGCGGAAGAAGAAAGCGCAGCAACGGGAAAAAGCATACGCCAAAAAATGGCCGGAGCTTGAAGCCGTGGCATTGTATAAGGGGCTGTTTCATTCCGCCTTCACCAAAGCTAAAACATCCTCCGGAGATGATCTTGCTTTCGGGATCCCGAAAGCGATTGTGAAAGAGACGCAGGCATACCTGAAAAAAGGAGTCGTCCAGGAGGAGGATCTGGCGGCTCTGTTATACCTGTACTCCCGAATTTATGAAATTGAAGGGAGTATGACTTTCGACCACGTCGTGATCGATGAAGCACAGGATTTCAGCCCGCTGCAGGTTGCGGTGCTGGACCGCTTTGTGAAGGGCCATTCCTTTACCATCCTGGGGGATCTGTCGCAGGGGATTCACTATTATAAAGGAGTCCGCAGCTGGAAAGAGATGCAGGCGCTGTTCGCGCCGGAGGAGACGGCTTATTTCGCTTTAACGCGAAGTTACCGGTCGACGATGGAAATTATCGATTTTGCCAACGAGATTCTGAAACGCGGCGTCGGAACGGAACTGCTGGCCGTGCCGGTATTCCGCAGCGGAGAACCGGTGCGGGTAAACCAGGCTGCAGGAGAGGAACGTTTGACGGTTATATCGGACGTCTTAAAGCAGGTACTGACGGGAAGCCATCGAACGGTAGCTTTATTGACCCGGACGATGGAAGAAGCGGAGCAATTGCATGGCTATTTGAATGAAGCAGGCACGGGCGCCAATTTAATAGGCGGCGACCAGAAGCGATATGCCGGCGGGATTTCCGTGCTACCCGTCTATCTTTCCAAGGGACTGGAGTTTGATGCCGTCATCGTGACCGATGTGGACAAGGAACATTACAGCCCGAGTGACGCGCGCTTGCTTTATGTCGGCTGTACCCGGGCCCTGCATGAGCTTTGGCTGCTGCATGATCGGGATTTGCCCGGTTACGTGCCCGGGCCTGAAGATGACGCCGAAACGACAGATTACGCTCCTATTTCCCAATAAAATCTTCCAGGCTCCGGTCGGCTTTGCTCTGATTGCATTCGTTGCAGGCACAAACGCAGTTCATCGGTGTGGTATGCCCACCCTTGGCTTTCGGCAGCAGATGGTCGATCGTATCGCCGTAGCCGCCGCAAAAAAAACAGGTATGGCGGTCGCGTACGAGGATGTAGCGGCGAAATGCCTTATTGCTGTATAGGCGGCGGATCGTATGACGGTTTACTACGACTGCCGCATGCTCCTTCACCAAAGTGACGGCCAGTTCAAGGTCGACTTCCTGATGCCAGCGGCTGCCTTTGTCCGTGCGCCCGCGCATGCGGATCTTGCCTTGCCGGTTCGGACGCAGCACCGAGGCGTCCGGGCCTTCTACGGGAAGCGGGGCAGGCAAAGCGCGCGTTGCCGCCCGGCGCTGGGGCTTCACCGCAAGCTTTTCCGGTGCAGGGAATTGCGTATTCGGCTCTGTACGCGAAGGTATGTCGGGGGACGGACTAGTTACGGTTGGTAAAGCCGCCGTTTGCTCCAGTTTTTTCAGTTGGGCCCGGCAACTGCGGCATGTGCCGCGGCGCGAACCCTTGGCGGAATGCTTGCCGGTTCTTCTGAGGAAATCGGACACAGGTTTAATCTCGCCACAGCGCGCGCAGCGTTTGGAGCCCGCCTGGGAATCACTTCGGCTGGATATTCGGCTTTGATTGTCTTGGTTCATCTGCATTCGTCCGGTTACCTCGATTCAATGGAGTTCCAATTTCGTTTTTTGATCATTATGTATATTATACCTTCTGCCTGCTATAACTCCTACCGCCATTGAAAAAAATGAATAAGTAACAGAGACAACAATAAAGGCCGCCCTCAACTTGACTAGGGACGGCCTCTTGGCTTATTCAGTAACTGTCGCCGCTTCTCTGAGCGAGGAGCGCATTTTGCAAACAATTTTACGGATGCTTTCATCGGATAGAAAAAACCTTTCCGCCAAATCGCTGACAGAATGTCCGGTGCGGTATAGCGAGAATATTTCTTCGTTTCTTTTGGCCATTGATGTGCGGGTTCCGCTGAGTTCTCCCCATAACGCTCTGGAACAATCCGGTTTGGGGATATAGAGCAGCTCGCCTTGAATATAATCCTGGAGCTCTTTCAGCAGCCTAGGGGGAAGCACATCCTTCCCGTTTTTGTAGTTCACGATCATGATCCTCCTTGATCCGTTCTGTTAGTGACGGTTTGAGTTGGAAAAATTGAGTGTACATGGTCGTAAATCCCCCTTTCGGCATAGTTTGAATTTTCCTTATTTTGCTTATCTTGCATCTATCTTAACATAGACCGGTTCAAACGGAAATAAGAGGGGCAATAAGCCCCTCGTTGCATGAGCTACCGCATTACGCGGTAGCCACCTCACTCACTGTAATCACTTCGATCAGCCCCCTTTCCAGTGATTCGTCGGCCCGACATCTATATTAACTCATATTCCCGGACCGGAAGGAAGCTAAAGAACGTTTATAAATGTTTTTTACCGGGCGTGTGCTAGAATAGATAGAGTATAGTGGACAAACAATGATTCAAGGAAGTGAAGTCATGGATTTATTCTCTTACCGCCAGGATCAGGATCCATCCGGACGGCTGCTTGCCGACCGGATGCGTCCTACAACCCTGGACGAGTATATAGGCCAGGAAAACATCGTCGGCCCCGGAAAATTATTGCGGCGAGCCATCGAAGCGGATCAGGTTTCCTCCATTCTGCTGTATGGCCCTCCGGGATGCGGCAAAACGACGTTGGCCACCATTATTTCAAATCATACGCAGGCTGAATTCGTCCGGCTCAATGCAGTCGATGCATCCGTTAAGGACGTGCGCGAAGTCATCGAGAAAGCGCAGAATGATAAAGCTTTTTACGGCACGAAAACGATTTTGTTTCTCGACGAGGTACACCGCTTCAACAGTTCCCGGCAGGACGCCTTGCTGCCGGCGGTGGAGAAGGGAACGATCATTTTTATCGGCGCGACGACGGAGAATCCGTTCCATTACGTCAACGGGGCCTTGCTGAGCCGTTCGACGCTCTTCCAGCTGGAGCCGCTGACGAAGGAGCATTCGCTGATCGCGATGCGGCGGGCGCTGAGCGATCGGGACAAGGGCCTCGGCTTTATGAAGCTCGAGGCCTCGGAAGAGGCGCTCCGGCACATTGCGGAGATGGCCAACGGCGATATCCGCCGGGCCTTGAACGCGCTGGAGCTTGCCGCGATGACGACGCCGCCGGAAGAGGACGGCACCGTCCGCATTACGCAGGAGGTGGCGGAGGAATCGATCCGCCGCCCCCTGGTGAAAGCGGATGAGTCGACGCAGTACGACGTCCTCTCCGCGTTCCACAAGAGCATCCGCGGCTCCAGCGATGCCGCGCTGTTCTGGTTTCTCTACGCGGTAGAGAAACTGGGCATGGACCCGATGACGTTCATCCGGCGGCTGATCGCCGCCAGCAGCGAGGACATCGGGCTCGCCAACCCCCAGGCCATGGTGCAGGCGGTAAGCGCGCTGGAAGCTTACCGCAACAACGGTTGGCCTGAAGCGAAGCTGAACATCGCCCAGGCGATCCTGTTCGCCGTGGAGAGCCCGAAATCGAACGCCGTCGTTGCGGCGATCTCAAACGCGATGTCGGCCATGGACGAAGTCAAGTCGGCCGAGGTGCCGCTACATTTGCGGGACGCCCATTACAAAGGGGCGGTCAAGCTCGGACACACCGGCTACAAGTATCCGCACGATTTCCCCGGGCATTACGTGAAGCAGGATTACTTGCCGCCGAATCTGGCCGGTCGGAGCTTCTATAAAGCGACTGAGCAGGGCAATGAAAGCAAGATCCGGCATAACCAGGAGCTGCGGCGCAGGGGCGATTAGCCCGATATGAAACGGTCCGGATCCGGGGCGGATCAATTGGTGCAGAATAACTGGATTTCCTCCAGTTATTTTGTCGTGATCACGTCGTTCGCAGCAATTAACTGGAAAACCTCCATCTATTTCGGAGGTTTTGCGTAGAGTGCAGCGTATTCGGTCTAATTAACTGCAGGTTTTACAGCTAATGAAGTACCAATAGCTGATTTCCCGATAATTAGCTGTAGATTATCCAGCTAATTGGGCCTTTTTGTCACTCAGCAAAAAGAAGCACCCGCGCTTTCCGGAATGAGACGCCGGAAAAAGCGCGGGTGCTTTATCTTAATGGTTGCTCTTGAAATTACCGGTGCAAGCCCAGTTCCGGAACGGGCAGCTTCTCCGGAACTTCAATGATGCCGCCGCCGAGGCAGACTTCGCCGTCATAAAATACGACCGCTTGCCCTGGCGTGATCGCTTTTTGCGGTCCGTCGAATTGCACGAACAAGGTGCCGTCTTCCCGCGCCGTTAGGGTCACGCCTTGATCCGGTTGGCGATACCGGAATTTGGCGGTGCACTTGAACGGCCCTTGCGGCAACTGGTCCGCTCCGGCGATCCAGTTGATGTCCGAGGCGGTCAATCCGGTGGAGTAGAGACTCGGATGCGTATCTCCTTGCACGACGTAAAGGATGTTCCGCTCGAGATCTTTTTCGGCGACAAACCACGGTTCGCCCGAGCCCGATCCGCCGATGCCAAGGCCTTGCCGTTGGCCCAGCGTGTAATACATCAGCCCGTCATGCCGGCCCTTGACTTCGCCGGTGGCGATGTCGACCATTTCTCCCGACTTGGCCGGCAGGTAATGGCTCAAAAATTCGCGGAAATTGCGCTCCCCGATGAAGCAGACGCCGGTGCTGTCTTTTTTCTTGGCGGTGTAAAGTCCGGCTTCTTCCGCAATCCGCCGCACTTCCGGTTTAGGCAGATGACCGATCGGAAACATGGCTTTGGACAGTTGTTCCTGATTCAGTGCATTCAAAAAGTAAGTCTGGTCTTTGTTGCTGTCCACGCCCCGCAGCAGTTTGAAGATTCCGTCTTCTTCCACGACGCGGGCGTAATGCCCGGTGGCTACATAATCGGCGCCGAGATCCAGCGCTTTGTTCAGAAACTCGCCGAATTTGATTTCGCGGTTGCACATAACATCCGGGTTCGGTGTGCGTCCCCGCTTATATTCCTCAAGGAAATAGGCAAATACTTTATCGTAGTATTCTTTTTCGAAATTGACGGTATAGTACGGGATATCGATCTGCTCACAGACGCGGCGCACATCTTCGGCATCCGCTTCCGCCGTGCAGTATCCGAACTCGTCCGTATCATCCCAGTTTTTCATGAATATGCCGATTACGTCATACCCCTGCTGTTTCAGCAGAAGCGCGGTAACCGAGGAATCGACCCCGCCGGACATGCCGACGACGACGCGGGTTTCTTGTATGGGTTTGGTCTTGTTCATTTCATCACTCCTTCAGGCGCCTTGGCCTGATGTTATTTTACCATAGGCGGACGTTCACTTCGAGCCAATGGTTGAAGCGGCGCGAAACCTTCGGGATTTCGTTAAATATTGTCCGCGCCAGGCGAACAAATTATATAATTTATTCACCGATTTATTTTCCAAAACGAGATGGGATATGTTACGATAAACAAAGGTTAATGATAGGAATAGATGCATATGGAAATCCAGTTGTCTTTTCCTTAACCTTATTTGATCAAAGTTCAATTATATAAAGATTATTTGAAAATTGAAAGAGGTGGCTTCTTTGAAGATTTCCACAAAAGGACGCTATGGCCTGACAATTATGATGGAGTTGGCCGCTAAATTTGGCGAAGGACCGACTTCCCTCAAAAGCATTGCCGAAAAGAACCAGTTATCCGAGCATTATCTCGAACAACTGATCGCACCGCTGCGCAATGCCGGCCTGGTCAAAAGCGTTCGTGGCGCTTACGGCGGGTATATTTTGTCCCGCGAGGCAGGCGAAATCACCGCGGGTGACATTATCCGCGTATTGGAGGGTCCGATTTCTCCGGTTGATTTTACGGAAGAAGATGATCCGGCCAAACGTGATTTATGGCTGCGGATTCGCGATAGCATCGCCGAAGTGCTGGATTCCACGACCCTCGAAAACCTGATTTCCTTCGAGGAGCGAGGCGCCAAAGAAAATTATATGTTTTATATATAGTACGATATATGCGCTTAACTCAATAAATCGCTGTAGCTACATTAGTATAGCGGGAAAATGACCCGATTCGTTCAAGCGATTCGGGTTATTTTGTTCATAGCTTTTTTAGTGAGATTATGATGATTTCCCCACTCCAATAGGGAAAAAAGTACAACCGTACAGGAAGTCCAAACGTGACAAGCTTCACTCCCATATTTTATGATGAGTAACTTTTTGGGAGGTGATTTTATGCCGCGGGCTTCTATTATTATGCCGGTTTACAATAATGCGGACTTTGTTATGGAAGCGGTCGACAGCATGCTGGGCCAGACTTACAAGGATTTTGAACTGATTTTGATCGATGACGGTTCTACGGACGGCTCGGCCAGCCTGATTTCGCGAATCACGGATTACAGGGTCAGGAGAATTTATCATCAAAAAAATCAAGGCCTGGTTTCCACGCTGAATGAAGGACTCGGATTGGCAACCGGGGAATATATCGTTCGCATGGATAGCGACGATATCTCCATGCCCAACCGGTTGGAGCGTCAGGTCTCTTTTATGGATCAAAATCCGGACATCGGCTTAAGCGCCGCTGCCTTTGCCAGTTCGGGCGCAGAGAGACCTAAAGTAAATCCGGCTAACCATGAGGAAATCAAAACCTGGCTGCTGTTTCATTGCTGCATTTGCCATCCTTTAGTTATCATGCGCAACGATCTGGTTCAAAGGTTAGGAGTCCGGTATGACAGCAATTATCCGCATGCCGAAGATTATGAGCTTTGGAACCGGCTCGCATTTGAAACAAAGGTAGCCAATCTGCCTGACAACCTGCTATTTTATCGTCAGCATAGCGGACAAGTATCCCATCGGCACAAGGCCATTCAGGATGAATCCGCCCGGAGAATCCGGCAAAGACAGTTCTCGCAACTGGGACTTGAGTTGTCTGCCGAAGAAAATCAGATCATGCTGGATTTTGTGTTTTTTAGAATCAATCAATGGGATCAGCATAGTTATACAAGAGCTTTAGGTTTTGCGAATTGGGTACTCGAACAGAATGCGAAGTATAAGGTTTATGATCAACAAATGTTGAATCTTGCTTTTTCCCGTTGCATCTCCAATCTTCCTTATTGATGCCGCTATTTTCCATTTTGTTTATTATAGTTAATAAGCTGTACAAATTTGGGGAATACGATTAATATGGATAGGCACCAGTACAGTAAATAGCCTTTACATTTTGCCGAGATACGCATAACATAGATGAGCTAACATGAAAATGCCGTCCCGGAAGGGACGGTATTCCATTTAAAGATAACCTGTAAGGTGTACAACCTCTAAAACAAGGTGATGTAAAAATGAAAACCATATATTTGGATCATGCGGCTTCGACCCCGGTACATCCGGGGGTAGCGAAGGTGATGCTGGACGTCATGACGGAACACTACGGTAACGCGTCAAGCGTTCATTCCTTCGGACGCGCGGCCAAAAGGCTCGTGAACGGCTCAAGGGACAAGCTGGCCCGGTTTATTGGATGCCGCTCCGACGAGCTGGTATTTACGGGGGGCGGAACCGAGAGCGACAATCTCGCGCTGTTCGGGACAGCGGAGGCACGGAGTGACCGTGGCCGGCATATCATCACGACGGCGATCGAGCATCATGCCGTTCTTCACGCTTGCCGTCGGCTGGAAAAACAAGGATATGAAGTTACATATTTACCAGTCGACCGGTATGGACAAGTTAACCCCGAACAAGTTGAAGAAGCCATCCGGCAAGATACGATTCTGGTCAGCGTGATGTACGGCAATAACGAAACCGGAACGATTCAGCCGATCGCTGAAATCGGTAAATTGACTTCTTCCCGGGATATCGTTTTCCATGTGGATGCGGTTCAAGCAATGGGGGCCTTGCCGATTAACTGCCATGAGCTTCCTGTCGATTTGATGAGCTTTTCCTCTCACAAGATCAACGGACCTCAAGGTGTTGGCGTTTTGTATATCCGGCGGGAACTTTCCATCGAGCCCCTACTTTACGGGGGATTACAGGAGCGCAAGCGCCGGGCCGGGACGGAAAATATGGCGGGAATCGTCGGCTTTGCCAAAGCGGCCGAACTGGCCGCCGCACAACTTCCGGAGCGGGCAGCCCACGATGAACAGCTCCGCGAAGTTCTGATCTCGGCCCTGAAGCGTGAGATCGGAGAGGACCGGTTTCGTGTTAACGGCCACCCAACGCAGCGCCTTCCGCATATTCTTAATATCAGCTTTCCCGAATGCGATACTGAGACGATGCTGATGAATCTCGATATGGAAGGAATCGCCGTCGCCAGCGGCTCTGCTTGTTCCTCGGGTTCCCTGGAACCATCGCATGTTCTGGAGGCAATGAATCTGCCGCAAAATATTTTGAACTCGGCGATTCGATTCAGCTTTGGTTTGGGTAATACTACTGAAGAAATGAAACATACCGCCGAAAAAATTGGAACCATTTTGGAACGTCTTCGTAAAAGAAGATAATGGGCGTGTTTTGCAGTTTTTTCGGAAGGAGGTATTACGCGGTTTATCAGGATCAGAAGACTGTCACAATAGGAGGACCATGCTCATGAAACTTCAGGAAATGGTAGGCTTGGCCGTTTTTGATGTACAAGACGGCAAACAGATCGGGAAAGTCCTCGATTTCCTCCTGGATGAGAACTGGAGTATCACGGGCATTCAATTGGAAGGGAAAGCGATGTTTTCCTCCACGATCAAGGTGGTGCTTTGGGAAGATATCGTTGCATACGGCGAAGATGCCGTAATGATTCGCAATCAACAGGCGATCCGAAAACAGGAAGCCGAGAATATACAATTCACCTTTCTTTCCGGCAACGGCAAGTTGAAAGAACTTCCTGTCCTTACGGAGGACGGAATTTTGATAGGGAATGTTACGGATGTTTATTTTGACCATGAAATGGGAAATACAATTACAGGTATTGAAGTCAGTGACGGGTTTATCTCGGATCTGATGGAAGGGCGTAAAGTGCTGCCTTTTACCCCCGAAATGAGCAAGGGCGAAAATGCGATCATGGTGCCTCCAAACAGTGAGCAGCGGCTGGAGAATGCTATGAATTCTGTTAACGGATAGGTGATAAGTGAATGATGAAGTGTCCAAACTGCAGTTCCAAAGATATCGGCAAAATCGGTTCCCATCAATTTTATTGCTGGGGCTGCTTTATCGAATTAACGGTAAATGGGGAGAAGATGTCGGTCTATCAAGTAGAAGAGGATGGAACGCTCAGCTCTTTGGATGATTTGTTTTTTGGAGAAGAAGTTCCTCAGGAATTTCCCCAAATGCATCTGTCCTAGCAATTTCTGATTTGCGGATAATGAATGGTCAAGGGGGCGATGCTCAGAGCGAATTACGCTTTGGACATCGTCTCTTTTTCGTTTCTTCACGATTATTTTTGTCCTCCCGGGCATATACTTTCTTCATAGCTGGTCCGACTCCGAAGTTCGGGAGGGGGTAATTTGAAGTGGAGCCGTTAAATAACAGCAAGGTGTTCCGCTATGGGGTTTGGCTGCTGCTGGGTCTCGTCATCTTATATTTTGTGTGGCTGCTCCGGCCGATGTTCGGCGTTGTTTTCGGGTTCCTGAAAGCGATTCTTTCCCCCTTTATTATCGCCATCATCATCTCGTACGTGCTTAATCCCGTCGTCAGGATGCTTGGCGGCCGGAAAGTGCCTCGCACGGTGTCGGTGTTGCTCATATATGCGGTATTTCTAACCAGCCTTTCCGTTATCTTGATGAATGTGATTCCGATGTTCGTGGAACAGCTGGAGGAGTTGGGAGAGCACTTGCCCGAGCTTACTTTACATACGCAGCAGTTGATGAACCGCTGGGATAACAGCATGCTTCCCGGCAGTATCCGAATGGGAATGAATAATTGGTTCTTTCAATTTGAACACCGTTTAGCCGCCTCGATTTCGAGTTTTCTGAATAATATCGGAACGACGATCGGCGTCGTATTTAACGCGTTTATCGTACCGTTTCTGATCTTCTACATGCTCAAGGACTTTGAGGCTTTCGAACGGATCGTACTGAGATATTTGCCTAAATCCCGGCGCAAATCCATTGTGACGCTGCTCAAAGAAATCGATGATGCATTGGGCAACTACGTGCGCGGCCAGCTGTTGGTCTGCGTCATTATCGGGGTGCTTGCCTACATCGGCTATATCATTATTGGAATGCCGTTTGCCCTGCTTCTTGCCGGAGTTGTAGCGGTTTGCAATATCATTCCATACCTCGGCCCTTTTCTCGGAGCAGCCCCGGCGTTAGTCATGGCTTCGACAATCTCCTGGAAAATGGTGCTGATGGTGTTTCTGGTCAACATGATCTGCCAGTTGATCGAGAGCAATGTCATTTCTCCGCAAGTGGTCGGAAGAACGCTTCATCTGCATCCCATGCTGATTATTTTCGCCTTGCTGGTCGGTGGCGAGATCGGCGGCATTCCGGGGCTTGTGCTCGCTGTTCCGTTTTTCGCGGTGGGTAAGGTCGTGCTTCAGCATTTTTATGCGTATTATGTAAGGCGTAAAACGGTATAAAAGCATAGAGGAAGCGCATTGACAGCTTCGTTGCCGCCCTTTATAATTTGTAATCAAAGTGTTATCTGATCCATATGAGCAAAACGTTGACGAAAAAAAGTATGTCCGTTGTTGATTTTCCCAGAGAAGGCGTTCCTTCGCCAAGGTATGCGGCCGAGTCGGCCACGCTCCTGGCGCTGGCTGAAAGAACCCGAAATATCGCCGGACAGAAATGCTGCTTTCCGAGTGTGAGTTCAAAATTCACCGGGGGTTCCCGTTATCGAACCGTACAAGGCGATCGCTTCTCTTTATGTTGTAATAGTGGGGGAGACGATAACCAGGGTGGTACCGCGAGACAATCGTCCCTGATTTTCAGGGGCGTTTTTTCTTTTTTTAAGAGAAGAGTTCAATTTTAGGAGGAAAATAGATGAAAACAAGTGAGATCCGCTCTAAATGGCTGCAGTTTTTTGCAAGTAAAGGACATAAGGTTGAACCGAGCGCTTCGCTCGTACCGCATAACGATCCGTCCCTGTTGTGGATCAATGCCGGGATGGCCCCGCTCAAAGCTTATTTTGACGGCCGGGAAAAACCGGAGAATCCGAGATTGACCAATTCCCAGAAATGTATTCGCACCAATGATATTGAGAACGTCGGGAAAACGCGCCGTCACCATACCTTTTTTGAAATGCTGGGCAATTTCTCGATCGGCGATTACTTCAAGGAAGAAGCGATTACTTGGGCATGGGAATTCCTGACCGGTAAAGACTGGATCGCGTTTGATCCGGACCGTCTTTCGGTGACCGTGTATCCGGAGGATGAGGAAGCTTTCAAGCTCTGGAACGAAAAAATCGGGATTCCGGTAGAGCGAATCATTAAGCTGGAGGACAATTTCTGGGATATCGGTGAAGGTCCTTGCGGCCCTTGTACGGAAATTTTCTATGACCGCGGCGAAGCCTATGGCGATCTGTCCGATCCCGAATGCTTTCCGGGCGGCGAGAATGAACGGTTCCTGGAAGTATGGAATCTTGTATTTTCCCAATTCAATCACAATAAAGACGGCAGCTACACTCCGCTTCCGAACAAAAACATTGATACCGGCGCCGGTCTAGAACGGTTCGCATCGATTCTGCAAAACGTCAACTCCAACTTCGACACCGATTTGTTCCAGCCGATTATCGCTAAAACGGCTTCGTTGGCCAGCGTGACTTACGGCGTTCAAGAGGATACGGACGTCGCCCTGAAGGTGATTGCCGACCATATCCGTACCGTCGCCTTCGCGGTAGCCGACGGCGTGCTTCCTTCCAATGAAGGCCGCGGTTATGTAATCCGGCGTTTGCTCCGCCGCGCTGTCCGTTACGGAAAGCTCATCGGGCTGGACAAGCCGTTTATGTACAACCTCGTTGAGACGGTTGGAGAAATCATGGGCAGTTACTACACCGATATCGTCACGAAGCGCGAATTCATCGAGAAGGTCATCCGCTCGGAGGAAGAACGTTTCCACGAGACGCTGAGCGACGGGCTGGCGATTTTGGCGGAAGTAAGCGCCGAAGCCAAAGCGGCGGGTCGTTCATTGATCGGAGGCGCGGATGCGTTTAAATTGTACGATACGTACGGCTTTCCGCTGGATTTGACCGAAGACTTTGCGGCCGAGCAAGGACTTGGCGTTGACCGCGAAGGATTTGAGGCGGCAATGGAAGAACAACGCGAGCGCGCCCGGGCCGCCCGTCACGATAGCGGAAGCATGAAGGTTCAGGGCGGGGTTCTGTCGGATTTTACGACTAAAACGGATTTCATTGGATATAATGAGCTTGATGCGGCAACTGAAATTGTGGCGATTATTTCGGACGATCAGTTTGTCGATACGCTCACAACCGGCCAGATAGGCCAGGTCATTTTGGCGAAGACGCCGTTCTATGCCGAAAGCGGCGGTCAGGTCAGCGACCAGGGAACGATTCGTAGCGGTTCCGGAACGGCTGCGGTACAAGGGTTGTTCAAGGCTCCGCACGGACAGCATGTTCATCTGGTTACCGTGACTTCCGGCGAACTGCGCACCGGTTCGGAGGCAACTGCGGAAGTTAACCGGGAAATGCGCCGGGATATCGTGAAGAACCACACGGCGACTCACTTGCTTCATAAAGCCTTAAAGGAAACTTTGGGCGAGCATGTCAATCAGGCAGGATCCCTGGTGGAGCCGCAACGGCTGCGTTTTGACTTTTCCCATTTGGGCAGCATTTCGCCGGAGGAACTGGTCGAGATCGAGCGCCGGGTAAACGAGCAAATCTGGAATTCACTGGATGTCTTGATTGAACTGAAGCCGATTGATGAAGCGAAGGCTATGGGTGCAATGGCGTTGTTTGGCGAAAAATACGGCGATATCGTCCGGGTCGTTCAAGTAGGCGGTTACAGCTTGGAGTTGTGCGGCGGTTGCCATGTGAACAATACGTCGGAAATCGGACTGTTCAAGCTGGTTAGCGAGAGCGGGATCGGCTCCGGGGTACGGCGGATCGAAGCGGTAACCGGTCGCAGGGCGTATCTATTCATGGACGGACAACTGGACCTTCTGAAACAATCGGCAGGGTTGCTGAAGTCCAATGTAGGCGATGTCCCTAAGCGGATCGAAGCGTTGTATCAGCAGCTTAAAGATTTGGGCCGCGAAAATGAATCCCTGCAAAGCAAGCTGAGCGTTATTGAAGCCGGAGAATTGACCGACAGAGTGACCTCGGTAGGCGAAACCAAGCTCCTTTCCGCAAAAGTGCAGGCAGGAAGCATGGATGCGCTTCGCGGACTGGCCGATGAGTTGAAGGTGAAACTGCCGGATACCGTGCTCGTGCTTGGAGCGGCTATGGACGATAAAGTGAACTTTGTCGTGGTTGTGCCTCAGGATGAAGTGAAGCGCGGGCTTCATGCCGGCAAGCTGGTCAAAGAAGTCGCAGCCGTTTGCGGCGGTGGCGGCGGGGGTCGTCCGGACATGGCCCAAGCCGGGGGCAAGGATGTTTCCAAGCTGGATGCGGCGTTGAAGCTGCCAGAGCAATGGATCGCTTCGCAAGCATAAGCAAAATTGGCTTTTTGAATTACCCTACCGAAAATTTCCTTATGGGGCCCATGATATGATATAGTAAATATATATAATGACGAAATCGGCTGCGGATTTGCCGCATGTCTGAAGAAGCGAGGTGTCATCATGGACTCCATGGATAAAACCGTCAAGTTTAACGTTACCGGCGATGAGCAGGAAGCGTCGGCACAGGAAATCTTACTTGCGGTTTACGAGGCTCTCCAGGAGAAAGACTATAATCCGATTAATCAGATTGTAGGTTACTTATTGTCCGGAGACCCGGCATATATTCCGCGCCATAACAATGCGAGAAGCATGGTCCGCAAGAAAGAGCGCGACGAATTGATCGAAGAGCTGGTCAGATATTATCTTGCCGGCCACCGTTAGGAGATGGCATGAAAATATTAGGTTTGGATTACGGGGACCGGCGGATCGGTGTAGCCGTTAGCGATGCTTTCGGCTGGACCGCCCAAGGGCTCACGGTGATTGAGCGCCGCCGTGAAGGCGACGATCTTGAAATCATCGCAGGACTGGTATCGGAGCATGAGGTTGAGGAAGTCGTTGTCGGGCTTCCCAAGAACATGAACGGTACGGTCGGACCCCGTGGAGAGATATGTATGGCCTTTGCCGAGGAACTGAAGAACCTTCTTCAGATTCCCGTTCATTTATGGGATGAGCGTTTGACCACGGTATCCGCCCATCGGACTTTGCTCGAAGCGGATGTCAGCCGGAAAAAGCGCAAAGGGGTCGTTGATAAAATGGCCGCAAGTTTGATTTTGCAAAATTATTTGGACTCTAAGAGTCAAAGGTGAGGGTGATCGCACATGTCTAAAGATCGTATCGGCAATGAAGAAGAACCGGAAATTATTTATATCCCCGACGACGAGGGCAATGAGGAAGAATTCGAAGTCATTATGAAATTCGAAGTCGACGGTTCGGATGCCAAGTATATGATGGTCGTTCCTTTGGATTCCACTGAAGGTGAAGATGAAGAGAGCGAAGAAGTATACGCATTCCGTTACGAAGAAGACGGAGATGACCTGAAACTGTACACCATCGAGAGCGATGAAGAGTGGGAAATCGTTGAGGAGACGTTTAATACGCTCATCGACGAGTTTGACGGGGAGGATGACCGTGACTGATTATTCAGCGGATCAGGTCGTTTGGACCTCGCGCGTCAACGATGCTTTCGGCCCTGTAGTGGAACTGCAGGATGATGCCGGTAAAGTTTCCTACTATAACGTCGAAAAGGAATTCGATGTAGCCGGAGCTTCTTACGCCGTACTTCGCCCTGAAAACGGCGATGACGATGAAGAACACGAAATTTTCAAAATTTTAACGGCTGCCGACGGCTCCCTGGAACTCATCACGATCGATGACGATGAAGAATGGGAAAATGTGTCTGAATTGTATGATGAATTGACCTTCCCGGAATAGACCGGGAAGGCATACCTGTGGTAATATAGATCGGACTGAGAAGGGCGGGACAACCGCTCTTTTTGAATTGTCAAGAGTTATTCATTTTCGGGATTCCCGCTGCGGAGACGGAAACTTTAGTTGATCTGCGGATCTTAGAGGGGTTGATCTATTGAAGAAGGTAATGAAATGGCTGGTTTCGATCTTCCTGATTATTATCGTCATCGGTGCGGCCGGCGGCTGGTATGTATATAACGGGATGCAGCCTGTAAAGCAATCGGAGCAGCCGGTAAAATTTACGATCGAGCCTGGGACCGGAACGAGCGGCATTGCGGACACGCTTGAAGATCAAGGCCTGATTAAAAATTCATTTTTCTTTCTTTCCTATTTGAAATGGAAGTCGGAAGGGAGCCGGTTTCAAGCCGGCGTGTACGAATTGAAGCCGGGCGTAACGTATGACGAAATTATCGCCAAGCTGAACAGCGGCGACGTGGTCAAGGCGGAAATGATCCGCTTTACGATTCCTGAAGGATTCACCGTGACGCAGATGGCGGAAAAGCTGGTTGAGCAGGGAATAATCAAGAAAGATGCCTTTTTGGATCTGGCCAAGAACGCCGAAGGACTGGACAATACGCTGCTTGCCGACCTGCCTGAAGATGACCAGCTCACTTATAGATTGGAAGGATACTTGTTCCCTGAAACGTACGAATTGAAAAAGGGGAGTACCGAAGCGGATATCGTACAACGGATGCTAGACGAAACGGCAAACCGGTTGAATGAAATTCCGGATTACAAAGAGAAATTGGCGCAGCGCGGAATCGGGCTGAATGAACTCATGACGATAGCTTCGCTTGTCGAACGGGAAGTGGTTGCCGATTCTGAACGTGGGGTTGTGGCCGGCGTAATTTATAACCGGCTAGCAGAAGGAATGAAGCTGGAAATTGACGCAACCGTTCAGTATTTGCTTGGAAAGCCGAAGGAGCGGCTGCTGAATTCCGATCTAAGAAGCGTTGACAGTCCTTATAACACATACCTTTACGAAGGGCTTCCTCCAGGGCCCATCGCCGCGCCAAGTCTGAAATCGATTGAGGCGGCACTTGCTCCGGAGGCATCGGAGTATCTCTTTTATGTGACGAAAAAAGACGGCAGCGGCGAGCATCTGTTTGCCAAAACGTATGAAGAGCATTTAAAGAACATCAAGAAAAGCAAGGCTATGGCCAAATAACAGAGGTGGATATACATGGGTAATAAACCGGAACTGCTCGTACCTGCAGGGTCTTTGACCGAACTGAAAGCCTATCTGGAAGCGGGGGCAAATGCGGTGCTGGTCGGCGAGGCCAAGTTTGGGATGCGACTGCCAGGCGATTTAACGGTCGCAGATATCGCGGAGGCTGTAAAGATCGGGCACGAACGCGATGCCAAAGTTTACGTTAGCATCAATAAATTGATGCACAACGAACAATTGGACGAGCTGCGGCATTATGTGACGGAGTTGGCTAAGGCGGGGATCGACGGAATTCAATTCGGGGATCCGGCCGTGCTTCAGACCGTCCGGAAAATCGCTCCGCAAATCCCGCTTCACTGGAACGCCGAGATGACCTCGACGAACTATTCCACGGCCAATTATTGGGGAACTAAAGGGGCGAACCGCGTCGTGCTTGCCCGGGAATTGAACATGGATGAGATCACGGAGATGCAGCCTGAGCTTAAGGTAGACTCGGAAGTTCAGGTACACGGAATGACGAATATTTATCATTCCAAACGGCGCCTTGTGCACAGTTACATGACGCATCAGGGCCGGCCGGTCGAAGGAGGAAACCTGGATAAGGACCGGGGTCTCTTTCTGATCGAAGCGGAACGCCCTGACGAGAAATTTCCGATCTATGAAGACGCAAACGGGACTCACATTATGAGTTCGGACGACATTTGTATTTTGGAGGATCTACACCTGCTGATGGCGGCCGGGGTGGATAGCTTCAAAATCGAAACCTTGTTCAAACCGTCAAAATACAACGAAGCGGTGATCCGCATTTATCGCCAAGCGATCGATGCCTATGATCAGGACCCGGAAAATTACGAGTTTGACGAAGCCTGGATCGAAAGCATCCGGGCGATCCAGGATCCCGAGCGCGAGCTCTCGTTCGGTTTCTTCTACAAGGAGCAGGTGTATTAATTTGATCCGTGCGGAGCGGGACGTTTGAATCTATAGAAACGATAGTGTTCGCCTTTGCCGCCGAATTATTACCTTTTCTGAATTAAGCAATTCAAATAATTTGGCGGCAACAGCGATCGGAAGATCAAACGGCGTGCGCAGCATGCTTTTATAAACATTCAAGAGGTGAACGAAGATGCAAACAGCGGAGAGACACATACCGAAATACACCGGGAAGCGGTATCGGCTGGAGAAGCCGGAATTGCTCGCGCCGGCGGGAAACCTCGAAAAACTGAAATTCGCGATTCACTACGGGGCGGATGCCGTGTATATCGGAGGACAAAAATACGGCCTTCGTTCCAATGCGGACAACTTCAGTTTCGAGGAGATGCGCGAAGGGGTCGAATTTGCAAAAAAATACGGCGCCAAAGTATTTGTCGCAACGAATATATATGCCCATAACGAGGATTTGGAGGGGATTGAGGAATACCTGCGCAATTTGTACGAAGCGGGAATTTCCGCGGTCATCGTCGCCGATCCGATCATTGTAGATACAGCCCGCCGGGCGGTACCGGGACTGGAAGTCCATCTTAGCACCCAGCAGTCGACCGTGAACTGGCAAGCCGTGAAGTTTTGGAAAGAAGAGGGGCTACCCCGGGTCGTGCTTGGACGGGAGACGAGCCTGGAAGAAATTGAAGAGATCAAAAAGCATGTAGATGTCGAAATTGAAGCGTTCATTCATGGCGCTATGTGTTCTTCCTATTCCGGCCGCTGCGTGTTGTCCAACCATTTTACGGACCGCGACTCCAACCGGGGGGGCTGCTGCCAATCCTGCCGCTGGAAATACGATTTGTTCGAGGACAGCCGTCCTGAAGCGGCCTGGATTTCGGAAGAAGAAGCCATGGAGGATCCGGTGCTTCGCCAATTCCAGCTTGGCGTGACGCAGTTGCCTTTGTTCGAAGAGCAGGATAACGCGTTTACTATGGGATCCAAGGACCTTTGCATGATCGGGCATGTCCCTGACCTGATCGATGTAGGCGTGGACAGTTTCAAAATAGAAGGGCGAATGAAGTCGATTCATTATGTGGCAACGGTAGTTAATGTATACCGCCAAGCGATCGATTCTTACATGGCCGACCCGGAAAACTACGTCTTGAAGCCCGAATGGATCGAGGAGATCAATAAGGCGGCGAACCGTCCGCTGAATACCGGGTTTTTCTATGACACGCCGGATCACGAAGATCATATTTACGAGCCAGAGGAAAAGGCGGCTCCTTATGATTTTGCCGGACTGGTTCTGGAGTATGATGAAGCCACCGGTATGGCGGTCATTCAGCAGCGCAACCATTTCAAACCGGGACAGGAAGTCGAGTTTTTCGGTCCGGGAGGCACCTTCTTCAAACAGACCGTTACCGCGATCTGGGACGAAGAGGGCCATGAGCTTGACGCGGCCCGTCACCCGCTGCAAAAGGTTAAAATCAAGGTAGACCAACCGGTTTCCTATTTCGACATGATGCGGAAAAGAAAATAACATACTGTCTCATTTCAAGCCTCGGCCAAGTTTAAAAAACAGCCGGGGCTTTGTTCATATTTACGCCATATCATTCCCAAAAAATAACTATCGAATTTCCAATTGATACCGTTTTCAAAAAAGCCTTTGTGATAAATCGTTTGCACAAAAATTGGGAATTAGGACGAAAGTCCCCTTTTTGTGTTTCGTTGATATTTTTAACGGAAATCTTTAAATTCAGCCCTTCAACTTGCCGATATTAAAGAGGAAGTCGTCATTTACTGTCGAATCATGTTAGAGAAATGTAAAGTAATTAAGCAATTTTGGGCATGACCTCAAACCTAGTTTTGAGGGTGAGACGACTATTATGAGCGGTGGGTGATTGAAATGGGTCTGGTTCCGAAGAGAGAGAACCAAGAGAGTAACAACAAGGATACCAAGAAGAAGGGCTTAGGGGCTACAAAAGAAGGTGGTAAGAAATCCTTCATCGTGGGATTGAAGGACAAAACAACATCGTCTTTGGGAAATATGTTGCCTAACCAAATGAATCCCAGCAAATCGGTTGGTGTCCGTTTATTTTTGATCTTTTTTATCGCTATTATGTTCTTCGTATTGACGATCGGGATTATTTCTTACCAAATGGCAAAAGGGACCATTCAGGAAAACGCGAAAAGCGCCAACCTGCAGACGATTGTACAAACTTCGCAGAAATTGGATATCGTGCTCAAAAAGTACGAAGAAAATCTTCAGCAGATGTTTTTGGATGACGAGATGCAGAATGCGATTATGGAAGCTTCGCTTCCCAACATTTCGGATTATGAGCGCTTTACCGTAACGAACAAAATGAGAACGCGGTTGAACGGCCTGACGTTTTCTACAAAGGGCATTCTTGCTGTATACATGATATCGCCCGATAAAATCGTAGATGACGTAACCTCGGGAAATACTAGCTTGACTTTTTTGGAATCGGTACGGAATGAACCTTGGTTTGAAGAAGCTTCCCAAAGCACAAAAGTAATGTGGATGAACGTGCCTGAGGAGAAGAGTTCAGGAACGTCCATGTTCCGTCTGGTTCGTTCGGTGCAAAGCGTGAACAGCATGAAGCGTTTCATTCTGATAGCGGATGTAAATCTGGAAGTACTTACCGAATATTTGAAAGAAGTCAATCTCGGCAAAAATTCGGAGATCCAAATGCTCACCGGGGATAACGTGGTGGTCGGTTCGTCTATCGACGGACAAGAGGGCAAGCCTACGGGAATTGACATGGCTAAAGCGGCAGACAAACCGACAGGCAGTATAACGACTAAAAACACTGATGGGAAATCGGTTCTTGCCGTCTTCAATACTCAGCAAGCGACCGGATGGAAACTGGTGGGAACGGTAGCGACAGCGGAATTGATCAAAGACGCTAACGGTATCTTGCTAACTACATATATCTCTGCGGCTGTAGTAGCTATCATAACGATTCTCCTTGCGATGTGGATGGTAAGAATGATTGCCCATCCATTGGGTAATTTGAGAAATCTGATGGAAGAAGGCGCAAGAGGAAACCTGAATGTGCGGATGGAAACGAAATCCAAAGATGAAATCGGCCAGTTGACGGGTAGCTTTAATCTTATGATGGAGCACATTACGGAACTCGTAAAACAAACGAACCACTCGGCACAGGACGTTTTGGATACAGCTACCGAGTTGACTCACGCTTCCAATAAGACGGCTCTGTCAGCGAAAGAGATTGCCGTTGCCACGGAAGAAATCGCGAATGGAGCAACCAGTCTTGCCAACGAAGCCGAACGCGGCAACACCTTGACCGAGAATATTTCCCGGCAAATGGAACGGGTTATTTATGCCAACAAGGAGATGGAAGAATCCGCTCATCAGGTCGAGAAATCAAGTCAAACCGGTACGGAATATTTGAACGGACTTTTGGATAAGACGAATATGACCGTCGAAATGATTAACTCGTTAACCGAGAAGGTTGATTCCCTGAAAGCAAGTACTTCGTCGGTAATGAAAGTGCTTGAAGTTATGCAGAATATTACTCAGCAGACGAATATTTTGTCCCTGAATGCTACGATCGAAGCAGCTAGGGCAGGCGCAGCCGGGCGCGGCTTCATGGTAGTCGCCGATGAAATTCGTCAACTGGCGGACCAATCGCGGCAATCGATTACGATGGTCGGACAAATTACGGATAACATTCAGCAGGAAATGAACGAAACGGTTCAGGCTCTGTCGGATGCCAGCCCGCTGTTCCAGGAGCAAATCAGTTCGGTGAAGGAAACAAGTCAAATTTTCGTTTCCGTTCAAGAGCAAATGGTAGGGTTCATTCGCCATCTGGATACGGTTACGTCTTCCATTGATGAATTGAATGCTTCGCAGAATGTTCTTTCCGAAGCGATGGGCAATGTAAGTGCAGTTGCTCAACAATCCTCAGCTACATCCGAGGAAGTTGCATCGCTTAGCAGTGAGCAGCAAACGGTCGGAGATCAACTCGTTCAATTGTCGAACAAGCTGGAGAACGTGTCTAACGGATTAAAGGAATCCTTGTCCAAGTTTACTGTATAAATAACGGATTTAAGACCGCCGGAGCTTTTGCTTCGGTGGTTTTTTATATTTTTGCGGGTTGCCTTGTTGTCGGCGTGTGAACCTGCTTTTCCCAGGAAATAATGGAGGGAAAAAGAGCGGGAGCGATTGGCATGTCATTATTGCACAAAAAACGCATATTCTATACTTTAATGGCTTTTATAATCGTCCTTGTCCTGTTTGTTGCGCGAATATCCTGGATCCAGTGGGCCTCTGCCTATTTGCCTCTTACCGCCTCGGGGAGAACGATGAATGAAATGGCAGTGAGACAGCGGGAAGAGGGGATTATGCTGGATTCGGGCCGCGGGCATTTTGTGGATCGAAACGGGATGCCGCTTACGGGTTTTATCACCTGGAGACCGACTCTGTTTCCCGTTTCGGAACTGCCGGATGAACCCCAGATGAAAGCATTGGCCAATCGTCTTGGCACATCTCCGTGGGAGTTGAAGACTCTATGGAGCGGATTGTTGAAGCCCCAGATGTGGCGACAGCCCAAGGAAGAGGTCTTGCCGGTTACCAGTCCTGTCTTAGGATATGGTGAACCCAAAACGCAGGACAAGTTTCTTAATGGGGAGCGTCACGGAGGTATTTGGCCTTCAGTAAACGGATTTGAAATGCTTCCCTACATGGAACGTTATCCGGTCGGAATGAGCGGTAACCAATGGCTTGGTTATGTCGCCCAGCGTCCGGACGTGATCCGTAAAATCGGCAAGCCTTATCAATTTCCTTTGACCACGCAAGTGGGCGCCTCAGGATTGGAAAGAACGATGGATCGTTTTTTGCGGGGGAGCGGGGGAACTCGGGTCTATTATTCGGTCGACGGAAAAAAACGGCCCTTCTCCGAAATCGGGACAAGGGTGGAAGGAGATTCCAACCCCTATTATCCGGTTCAAGTTGTTACGACGGTCGATAACGGCCTTCAACAGAAACTGGAGCAAATCGTTGACCGGATGGATATGCAGGAAGGCGCAGTCGTTGTGTTGGATGCAAGGCAGGGGGACGTCATCTCGATGATTTCCCGCCCGTTTCATGACCCGGTACATGTGGATTTAAGCAGCGGGGATTGGAGCAACAGAGCTGTGAAAGCCGTTGCCCCCGGTTCCATTTTTAAAACCGTGATAGCTGCGGCAGCGCTGGAGGAACAGCTTGCTTTTCCGGGTGAGGTGTTTCATTGTTCCGGACATTACGGCAAATACGGGTTATCGTGCTGGAAAGAGGGCGGACATGGCGACATCACGCTGAAGGAAGGATTTGCAAAGTCCTGCAATGTGGTATTTGCAACTCTTGGAGAGCGTCTTCCCGCGGATGTCATCGAGCGGACGGCGTACCGCCTTGGGCTTAACCGCAAGGTCGGTTGGAGCCAGCACGCTTTTATGGGAGGAGAAGATTTATCGCAAATTGACCAGGAGGAGAAAGGAGCCGTATTCGGTCCCCATGTAAACATGGATGGAGGCGTGCTGGCGCAGACTTCCCTTGGACAACGCGATGTGCTTGTAACACCGCTTCAAGCGGCAAACCTGGTCGTTACGTTGCTTCATGACGGGCAAGTTGCATTTCCCCGTCTGGTCAAGCAAATCCGTTTTAGGGACGGTTCCGTAATGGCCAATTTTCCCGTACATACAACGAACATACGCCAGGAAAGAATATCTGCGCAAACAGCGGGGGTACTGCTCGACTGGATGAGACAAGTGGTGGAAAACGGAACGGGCAGTGCCCTAAAACAGGCGAAGTGGCCGTTAGCCGGCAAGTCAGGTACCGCCCAGGTAAAAAAAGGCGGGAAGAAACTCAATCATCAATGGTTCATCGGATACGGTCCGGTCGGGAACCCGAAATATGCGGTTGCGGTACTTGTGCAGAACCGGCCGGAAGGCTCTCCGAATCAGGCGACCGCCTTGTTCCGGCGAACGATGGATCTGTTGGCAGAACAGGGAACGTGAGCGGCGTGAACTGGCAAATCAACCATACTCTTTTCTAAAAA
This sequence comes from Fontibacillus forbon, assembly GCF_046559655.1. Lineage (NCBI taxonomy): Bacteria > Bacillati > Bacillota > Bacilli > Caryophanales > Paenibacillaceae > Fontibacillus > Fontibacillus forbon. The sequence goes on from NZ_JBKGFV010000011.1 coordinate 55,296, forward strand.
AAGGGCACTAAATATGTGTTGTGTATGATAAAATAGTGGGGATGCTATGCTTTAGGGCATGACAAAGTCATTGATCATAGAAAAGTGGGGAAAAGCGACATGGAGACTTTGCTGCTGTGGTTGTTCTATATTTCATCGCTATATGCGTTCATACCCGGTCTAATTACGCGTATATTCGGTTTTCGCGTATTCAGGCGCGGGGTGAGAAACGATACATTTGCACTTACTTTTGATGACGGTCCCGATACCGTATATACCCCTCAATTGCTGGACTTGCTGAAGCGCTATGATGCCAAGGCAACCTTTTTCGTTGTCGGTTCCAACGCGGAGAAACATCCCGACCTGTTAAAACGGATGCACGAAGAAGGACATTTGATCGGGATCCACAATTACGTTCACAAGACGAACTGGTTGATGGGCCCCGCGGCCGTAAAGAAACAGATCCAAAAAACGAGCAAGATCATTCAGGACGTTACGGGAGACAAAACCAACTATTACAGACCGCCATGGGGCATCGTAAACCTGTTTGATTTCGCCAAACGGGACGACACCCAAATCGTGCTTTGGTCCGCGATGTTCAGCGACTGGCGCGTACGGATCGGCGCGGATCGCCTGACGAAGCGGATGATGAAGAAACTCCGGGGCGGGGAAGTATTCCTGCTGCATGATTGCGGAGCTACGCTGGGAGCCAACAGCGGGGCACCGGGAGAAATGCTGGTCGCTTTGGAACGAGTCCTGAAGGAAGCGGAGAAGCGGAAATTGAGAAGCATCCGGGTGGATGAAATGATTCGGGCAAGCGAATCTGCGAAAATTAAAGGGACCCGGGCGAGTTCCGACGGGAATGTCACCCCGGCCGGCCCCAAGCGGTTGTCCTGGGTTAAACGATGCGTTGTTTTTTTATGGTTGCTTTGGGAAAAAATATTTCATCTTTTGTTCCAGCTTCAATCCACCAACAAGGAAGAACCGTTTTTGCATTTTCGAATCCGCCATTATCACGGGGATCCCGTTGAAATGATCGGGGGAATTAAGCTTTCCAACGGAGACCGGGTCATGGAACTTCATTTCGACAATAAAAAACTGTTCGAAATCGGTACGCGTTCCAAATCTCCGGTACAGCTGGCCATTAAAATGGTACGCAACATGGAGAAAGAGTTGCCGAAGCTGGCTAGGCACGTGGTCGACCACGACGATTTGCACGACGTGAAGGCGTTATATGGCGTAAGTATGATTAACCGCGGGCCGGAACAGTTCGGCTTCACGGTGACCGATCTTCCTAAGGGATTGTTTGCCAAGTCATCGCAATGGTATCTGAAATTTTTGCTTCGGATCATTCATCCGGATGGAGGTTCCCGGTTAAAGCAATCATCCGAGCATTTGATTCCCAAACTGATAGTGATGCCTGTGGATTATCTCGTTAAACAATATTTGACGGATGGCTCTCATCGTAAGATGGCCGGAAAACAGCAGGAAGAAGGAATCGAAGAAGAAGCGGTTTTAAGCGCAACGATTTCATATCCCTAGCACTTATATTTATACGTGATACAAAAGAAACCGTCCGGCTACTGCCGGACGGTTTTTCTTATGTTTATTATGGATATCAGATCTTCAATACCCCGCCGGAGCTGGCATTGGTAACGAGCTTGGAATAACGGGCCAGGTAGCCGGTCTTTACTTTAGGCTCGAAGCCTTTCCAGTTGGCGCGGCGGCGTGCCATTTCTTCGTCATCGACCTGGAGCTCGATTTTCCGGTTGTTCAGATCCAATTCAATGATGTCTCCATCTTCGACAAAGGCGATCGGTCCGCCCTCGGCGGCTTCCGGAGAAATATGGCCGATGCTGATGCCGCGGGATGCACCGGAGAAGCGTCCGTCGGTGATCAAGCCGACTTTGGCACCGAGGCCCATGCCGACGATTTGCGACGTAGGTGCCAGCATTTCCGGCATCCCCGGTCCGCCTTTCGGTCCCTCGTAGCGGATGACAACAACGCTGCCTTCCTTCACTTTACCATTGGCGATCCCTTCGAGCGCTTGCTCCTGGGAATCGAAGCAGATGGCCGGGCCTTTATGGTAGCCGCCAACCGAAGGATCTACGGCGCCGACTTTGATTACGGAGCCTTCCGGAGCCAGGTTGCCGTAAAGAATGGCCAGACCACCTTTTTCCGAGTGCGGCTTGTCGATCGGATGGATGACGCTCTGATCCAGAATTTCGCAGCCTTCCACGTTTTCGGCGATCGTTTTGCCTGTTACCGTAATCCGGTCCCCGAAAATGGCGCCCGGTTTCTTGAGCAATTCATGCAGCACGGCGCTTACGCCACCGGCGCGATGAACATCCTCGATGAAAATATCGGAGGCCGGTGCCAGCTTGGCGATGTGAGGCACACGGTTCGCTACTTCATTGATACGTTCAAGCGGATAATCGATTCCTGCTTCCTGAGCCAAGGCGAGCGTGTGCAGCACCGTATTCGTGGATCCGCCCATGGCCATATCGAGGGCAAACGCGTTATCGATCGATTCTCTGGTAACGATGTCGCGCGGCTTGAGGTCGAGCTTAATCAGCTCCATGAGCTGACGTGCGGATTGTCTTACGAATTCGCGGCGCTCTTCGGCAACGGCCAGGATCGTTCCGTTACCCGGCATAGCTAACCCCAAGGCTTCGGCCAGACAGTTCATGGAGTTGGCCGTGAACATGCCCGAGCAAGAGCCGCACGTAGGACAGCCGAATTGTTCGAGCTCCAGCAGGTCATCATCGCTGATTTGACCGGCTTGGTGAGCGCCTACGCCTTCAAATACGGAAGTAAGCGACAGCTTGCGTCCTTTGCTGTCCACGCCGGCTTTCATCGGGCCGCCGCTGACGAACACGGTCGGAATGTTGACGCGCAATGCGCCCATCATCATGCCGGGCGTGATTTTGTCGCAGTTCGGGATGCAGACCATTCCGTCAAACCAGTGCGCGGATACTACGGTTTCCAGGGAGTCGGCAATAATTTCCCGGCTCGGCAGGGAATACCGCATTCCGATATGGCCCATAGCGATGCCGTCGTCCACGCCGATGGTGTTGAATTCAAACGGTACGCCGCCGGCTTCGCGGATCGCTTCTTTGACAATCTTGCCGAATTCCTGCAGGTGAACGTGTCCCGGCACGATATCGATATAAGAGTTGCACACCGCGATGAACGGTTTGCCGAAATCCTCGTCCTTCACGCCTGCGGCCCGCAGCAAGCTGCGGTGAGGAGCGCGGTCGAAGCCTTTTTTGATCATGTCTGAACGCATTTTGTTTGCTGCCATGATGAAGATTCCCCCCACTAGAAATATGAAATATATTGATTTTGGAACTTTACACCGCTAAAGGTTTTCTTTAAAGTCTATCATATGTAATCCGCTTTTTCTACCGACAGAAAAAAGAAACCCCGGCGCTGCCGGAGCTTCTTTCGTAAAGAAACCAAGCGAAAACCGCCTGCTTTCATTATTTGCTGTTATTTCGGGCTTCTCCGCCCTTACGGCCGATTTCGCGATAAAACTCTTTATCGTATTTCTCGGACGTGGCTTCTCCGCCTTTTTGGCCGATCTCTTGATAGAAATCCTTGTCATGGTTTCTGGAGGTTGCCTCTCCGCCTTTTTGGCCGATTTCCTGATAGAATTCCTTGCCGTGGTTTTTGGAGGTGGCTTGTCCTCCTAAACGGCCTGCTTCCTCACGGCTCATCTTGCCCTTACCCCGTGCCATGCATATCAACTCCTTAGGTCGTTTTTATCCTGCGTATGGTTTATTTACCACAGCCACTTAGTTTGAAACCAACAATCTGCATAAAAAGAAAAAAGGGCCTAAAGGACCCTTTTTATTCTGATTCTATCAAAATATGTTATTTTCATTAGGGAAGCTACTGATGCTTGCTTATGACTCCTGTATGTCCGCTCGCCCTGCGAGTCAAGGACAGCGCCCATTGTACCGGCGGTTCGATCGCAGGAGATGTCCATTTACGGACAACCGGTTGGCTTAGCAACAGCGTCAAGCCTATGGCCCCGACGATCACAGCTATGCCAGCTGCGCCGGTATGGATGTAATCGTACAGCGGCGACGCGACGGCTAAGCGGATAATCAGTCCGTGCAGCAGGAAGACATACAGCGTTCTCCGTCCGAAATCGGTCAAAAGGCTTTCTTTTTGCGGTACAAACGAAAGGAAAATAGCGCCCGCGATAAACTGCAGCATGTAAAACGCCAATCTGTACAGCCCGGCGTACCATTCATGGTGATCCAGTTGCATATAAGTCATGCTGCCGTACAGCCAGCCCGGGATGAAGTTGGATCCGCTTAGGAAAATCGCCAGAAATAGTCCGGCAGAAAGCGCCATTCCGGCGATTCTGACTTTTCGCGTGAGGATGCGTTCCAATGCGGCAAAGGAGAAATGATAACCTGCAATAAAAAACGGCAGGAACACAAACGTTCTGGAGATGCTGAGCCAAACTCCGTCCAGTTGCAAATAACCGACCAATACGCCCAGCACGACGGAGATGACGATTTGTTGAAGCGGCGAGCACTTGCGGAGTGCAAGCAGCAACAGCCGCCAGCATAAATGGCTGGCCAGGAACCAGAGCAGCAGATATGGCGCGAAGAAAGAATGGTGAATTCCATCAACTTGAAATATCGTAACGTCAAGAACGGAATATAGGCTTTGAAAAATAATATATTGCATTCCGATTTGGAGCATGACTTTGCGGCCGGCTTCACCGGTCAGGCTGGACTTGGCAAAATAGCCGGTCACGAATACGAACAGGGGCATATGGAAGGTGAAAATCCACAAATACAGGGAGTGCATTCCTTCCATTCGGGTGATGAGCGGTTCGATGGCATTACCGACAAAAACGCAAACGATGAGCAAAAAGCGCAAGTTGAGAAAAAACGTCTCTCCTCGTTGATTTATATGGTTAGCCGACATGACGTAAACCCCTTTCCTTGCAGCTTCGCTAATCGGATCAAGCATAGCGAAATATTAAAAATTTGAAGCAATGTTCTCTTGTTTAAAAATACTCTTTTTATCAATGAAACCTTGTGATTATTATCACAATAGAAAACGCTGTCAGAGCCTTTAGTTGTGTCCATCTAATGAACCCTTTTTTAGGCGGGTTTTGTCTCTTTTTTCCGTACGGGGTACAATAGGGTTATCGAGAATCTTATAGAAGAATTTCAACTCGGGAGGTGCCATGATGCCCGGAATACATATAAATGAGACTTTTGTTCCGTGCCGGGGAATTTTGTTTGATAAAGACGGAACCCTGCTTGATTTTATGCAGCTTTGGGGTGATTGGGCGAACACCCTTACGGAACTCCTGGAGGGACATCTGGCCGTGCTTGGCGCCGGGCTTCCCGTCGAGAAATCCAGATTGATCGGACTGCGCTACGATCAGGATGGTCAAGTCGAAGGGTACGATAAAACCGGTCCGCTTGCCATGGGAACGGAAGAAGAAGTAACCGCGCTCCTGGCTTGGCAGCTATATATCGCCGGCGTGCCCTGGAATGAAGCCGTGGTCCAAGTCCGCCAGTTCAGTGCATCCGCGATGGTGGAGGTGGAGAAGCGGCGCGGCGCTCTGCCGATCCCCGGACTGGAGAAATTTCTGGCCGCCTGCCAGGATGCCGGAATTGAACTTGGCGTAGTTACTTCGGACACAACGCCAGAGGCGATCAAACATCTGGAGTGGCTCGGAATTCGCGACTATTTCAATAGCGTAGTGGGTCGGGATCGCGTGGTTAAGGGAAAACCCGATCCCGAAATGGCGATTTTGGCGATGCATGAATTGGGCGTTACCCCGGAGGAGTGCATCGTCTTCGGAGACAGCAATGCCGATATGGCGATGGGCAAGCAGGCAGGGCTTTATCGGAAGGTCGGAATCGCGCCGGACGGCGGTGGAGCCTCTTATTTGCTGGATGCCGACGTCATTGTTCCCGGATATGAAAATTTGACCGCAGCGTTTGAAGGGACCGAACATAAGGGAGGAATTTGAGATGGCAGACATGGAAATGTCGATATCCCATGCGAAAACATTGGCCGAATGGATGAAGGATAGCCGGAATATCGTATTTTTCGGCGGAGCAGGCATCTCCACGGAGAGCGGGATCCCCGATTTTCGTTCCGCGGCGGGGATCTACCAGGCTGAGAAAGAATCGCCGTACGCTCCGGAGGAAATATTAAGCCGGCCGTTTTTTAATCGTCATCCCGAAGTTTTCTTTGATTTCTATAAATCGAAAATGATTCATCCGGAAGCAAAGCCGAACCCGGCTCATCTCTTGTTGTCCGACTTGGAAAAGGAAGGGCGGCTGCAAGCCGTAGTCACGCAAAACATCGACGGCTTGCACCAAATGGCGGGCAGCAGCAAGGTGCTGGAATTGCATGGCTCGATTCACCGCAACTATTGCATGGACTGCCGGAGCTTTCATACGCTGGATGAGGTGATGAACAGCCCGGAGGCGGTTCCGCATTGCAAAGCCTGCGGCGGGGTCGTGAAACCCGATGTCGTCCTTTACGGCGAGAGTCTGGATGAAGTCACTATAGAGGATACGGTCAGGGCGATCGCGGAAGCTGACCTGCTGCTGATCGGAGGCACTTCCCTCACGGTGCAGCCTGCCGCATCGCTGATCACATATTTCAGGGGAAGCCGGACCGTGCTGCTCAATGCTTCCTCAACCTCGTATGATTCCAGGGCGGATTTGCATATTAAAGAACCGATCGGCAGGGTAATGAAGGAAACGGGAGCGTGGCTCCGCCTCATGGAAAGCGGTTCATGACGGGAGCATGAACAAGAAAACGGTTTCTTGCCAAAGATATTTGAACGAGCTATGATGTGTCTCAAAGACATTTCACTTCAGGAAGGATGGGAAAACATGGTTTATACCGCTAGCGATGATCGTTACGAAACTATGAAATATAACCGGGTAGGGCGTTCGGGTTTGAAGCTTCCGGCGATATCACTCGGTCTTTGGCATAATTTCGGAGGCGTCAATACGTTTGAAAACGGCCGCGAAATGCTGCGCCGTGCTTTTGACCTGGGGATTACCCATTTTGATCTGGCCAATAACTACGGGCCTCCCGCGGGCTCGGCGGAAGAAATGTTCGGACAGGTGTTGAAAAAGGATTTCGCTCCGTACCGGGATGAAATGGTGATTTCCACGAAAGCCGGTTATTATATGTGGCCGGGGCCTTACGGAGAATGGGGTTCCCGGAAATACCTGATATCCAGTCTGGATCAAAGTTTGAAGCGGATGGGACTCGATTATGTGGATATTTTTTATTCGCACCGTCCGGACCCGGAAACTCCGCTCGAAGAAACGATGATGGCGCTCGATCAGGTCGTGCGCTCGGGCAAAGCGCTGTACGTAGGCATTTCCAGTTACTCTGCTGAGCAGACTGCCGAGGCTGTCGCCATCCTGAAACAACTCGGCACCCCGCTGCTCATTCATCAGCCAAGCTATTCCATGCTTGAACGCTGGATCGAGAACGGATTGCAGGACGTTTTGGAAGAGAACGGCGTCGGCAGTATTGCTTTCTGTCCGCTGGCCCAAGGATTGCTGACGAACAAATATTTGAACGGCATTCCGGATGATTCCCGGGCCAAGAGCTCGACGGGGTTCTTGAAGGAAGAACAAATTACGCCGGAAACGCTGCGGAAAGTCCGTGCGTTGAATCAAATGGCGGCGGCCCGCGGCCAAAGCCTGGCGCAGTTTGCGCTCGCTTGGGTGCTGCGCGGCGGCAAAGTGACCTCAGCCCTGATCGGCGCCAGCCGGGTCAGCCAAATCGAGGAGAACGTGCAAGCGCTCAGTAAGCTGGATTTCACGGATGAAGAGCTGGCCCGCATCGAAACGATTTTGAATACGAACGGAGATCACCAATAATATAGGAAGACCGTGTCGATCGGCCTTCAAGCGAGCGGCACCCCTATATCCGGAGCTATGGAGTAGGGGTGTTTTTGCGATTAGAGCGACCGGATGCGTTTTTCCGATACTCGCTTGGCGATTCGCCATGAAAGCGGCGGAACTGGCGGGAGAAATACAAGGCATCCGCCAGGCCGACGGAGGCGGCGATTTGCTCGATCGACAGCTCGGGGCGCTCGCGGAGCAGCTGGCGCGATTTGTCGATTCTCAGTTTCAGCAAGTAGGTGACGGGGGTAAGCCCCGTTTCTTTTTTGAAAATCCGCGATAAATACGCGCGGTTGTACCCGAGACTCGAACACATTTGCTCGATCGACATAGGATGCGCATATTGACTGGACATATAGTGGATCATTTGCTTGACGATGCGCTGCACTCCCGTTTCACCTGCCGGAAAGGCAAACTCCCTTACCAGGGTGTCTTCCGCTTCGGCCATGACAAGATGCAGGCATCCGAGCGAGGCCAGATGGGAGCTCGGTTTCTTACTGCGGAATGCTTGAAGCACCGACTCGAGCAGACCGGGAATCCGGCTGTCACCGCCGGGCCGGAACACCGGAAGCTGCGGGGTGAACCCCGCGCGCTGAATCAGGTCATGCGCCTTGGCTCCGGTAAACGCGATCCAGCGGTAACGCCAAGGCTCGCTGTTGTCGGAAGCGTAGCTGACGAGCTGATCGGGCTGGATCAGGAAGCAGTCGCCCTGACTGAGATCATAATGGGCGAATTCCGTCCGGAAGCTTCCTTTTCCTTGTTCGACGAAATGAAGCAGGAAGTAATCGTAGACTTTAGGTCCGAGGCGGTGATCCGCTTGAGTCTGACTTTCGCCGGCGAACAGGACATGCAGGTCACTGACTCCATAAACTTCCGGATTGGCTGCCGCGCTATACGTTTCTTGGGTCATAAGAGAGACTCCTTTACCAAAGGGTGGTCACATTTATCCATATTATTCTCGCATAGATGCATTATCAAAAACAATGCTTTTTCTTATACTAGGTACAAGAACTTAAGATTCCATGAAGATGGGGTGTATGCTAATGAAAAAACAGGAAATGGAACAATTGTTTATATCACGTTGCGGGAAAAGCGGAGAAACCGTACGAATCTTCAATGCGCCGGGCCGCGTCAATCTGATCGGCGAGCATATCGATTACAACGGCGGTTATGTGCTGCCGGCCGCCCTGGAATTCGGAACAACGGTTGCCGTCCGGAAACGCGACGATAAGAAAGTAACATTTGCATCAACCAATTTGCCTTACACGGCCGAAATCGGACTGGATGAATTGGGCAAAGCCAAAACGGAAGAGTGGGTCGATTATCCGGTAGGCGTGATCGTGGAGCTTGGCAAAAAAGGAGTTTCGCTCACGAGCGGATATGATCTGCTTTTTCACGGTGAAATTCCGAATGGAGCGGGTCTTTCTTCTTCGGCTTCCATTGAAGTAGTAACTGCCTACGCGCTGCTCTCCATGGAAGGCCAGCCTACGGATAAAGTCGAAATCGCGGTTCTTTCGCAAAAAGCGGAAAACCTCTATGTCGGCGTGAACAGCGGAATTATGGACCAGTTCGCCGTATCGAACGGGGCCGAGGATCATGCGATTCTGCTCATGTGCGATACGCTGGAGTATAAACTTGTGCCGTTCAAGACCGGGGCGTACAAGTTGGTGATCGGCAATACAAACAAGCGCAGAGGACTGGTGGATTCCAAATATAATGAACGCCGGGAACAGTGCGACGCGGCGCTTCGGATCGTGCAGCAGGAAGAACCTCAGATCCAGTATCTGGCTCATCTCTCGCCGGAACGTTTTGAACAACTCAAAGGCAAATTCAGTGATGAAGTGCTGCTTCGGCGTGCAACTCATGTAGTGGAAGAGAACGCCCGCGTGCTGAAATCGGTAGATGCGCTTAGCGCGAACAATTTGGTGTTATTCGGAAAGTTGATGAACGCCTCTCACGATTCCCTGCGCGATCTGTATGAAGTAAGCTGCATGGAACTGGATGTCATGGTCGAGGAAGCCCGCAAGATCGAAGGTACGCTTGGCGCGCGGATGACCGGAGCCGGGTTTGGCGGCTGTACGGTATCCCTCGTTCATGAAGATGCTGTGGATCGCTTTGTATCGGAGGTAGGCGCGGCTTACAAGGAACGTACCGGCCTGGAAGGCGAGTTTTATGTGTGCGGCGTAGGCAATGGAGTCCATGAAGTGAAAGGGGAGAACTGAGCATGGCGATTTTAGTGACTGGCGGAGCCGGATATATCGGTTCCCATACGGTAGCGGAACTGCTGGACAAAGGCAAGGAAGTCGTAGTCATCGACAATCTGCAATCCGGGCACAGAGGGGCTCTGCTTGGCGGGAAGTTGTATGAAGGGGATTTGCGGGATAAAGAACTGCTCGCCAAGCTTTTTGCCGAAAATGAAATCGAAGCGGTGATTCATTTTGCCGCCAACTCCCTGGTCGGCGAAAGCATGCAAAATCCGGTGAAATACTACGACAACAACGTGTTTGGAACGCTCTGCCTGCTGGAAGCGATGGATGCCGCGAATGTGCGGAAAATCGTCTTTTCCTCCACGGCGGCGACCTACGGCGAGCCGGATAAGGTGCCGATTGAAGAGACCGATCCTACGCAACCTACGAATGTATATGGAGAAACGAAGTTGACGATGGAACGGATGATGGCCTGGTTTGATAAGGTGCTGGGCATCAAATACGTGGCTCTCCGTTATTTTAATGCCGCAGGGGCTCATGAAAGCGGGAAGATCGGCGAGGATCACAATCCGGAAAGCCACTTGATTCCGCTAATCCTGCAAACGGCGTTGGGACAACGGGATTCGATCAAGGTGTTCGGCGATGACTACAACACGCCGGACGGAACTTGCGTCCGCGACTATATCCATGTCGGCGATCTGGCGGATGCCCACCTGCGTGCAGTGGAGTACTTGATCGGGGGCGGGGACAGCAATGTGTTCAATCTCGGCAACGGTCAAGGTTTCTCGGTCAAAGAGGTTATCGCCAAGGTCAAAGAAGTTACCGGCCGCGATTTTCCTGTCGTCCTTAGCCCGCGGCGCGAGGGGGACCCTGCCGTTTTGATTGCATCTTCCCATAAAGCGAGAACCGTGCTCGGATGGCAGCCTGCCCGCAACAAATTGGACGACATTATCCGCAGCGCCTGGGAGTGGCATCTCCATCATCCTGACGGCTATGGTGACAACTAAGGAGTGAAGAATAGTGGAAGCTGAAGCAAACCATAACAGACAAAATGCACAGCATGCGATAGAACGGCTGACTCACTATGCTTTGCAGCAAGGGCTGATTGACTGGTGGGACCTTGATTATTCCCGAAACCGGCTGTTGGAGTTGTTCGGGTTTGACGAGCCGTTCGCGGGTGAAACCGAAGAGGAAGTATTGACTGGGCCGCAGCAGCCGCTGAACGTATTGATCGACTACGGCGTTGAAATCGGCTTGATTCCGGAGGATACGGATACTTACCGCGATTTGCTGGACGCCCGCATTATGGGGCTTTTGATGCCGCGTCCCTCGGAAACGATTGCCAAATTCGGTAAAACGGTGGAGAATGGCGGCATTCAGGCGGCTACGGACGAGTTTTATAAGCTGTCCGTTGACAGCAACTATATCCGGATGGACCGGGTTGCGCAAAATATTTACTGGAACCAGCCGACTTCTTTCGGAGACATGGAAATCACGATTAACCTTTCCAAACCGGAAAAAAATCCGAAGGAAATCGCGATGGCCAAGCTGCTTCCTCCTCCGGTATATCCGAAGTGCCAGCTGTGCCGGGAAAATGTGGGCTATGCAGGACGGATCAATCACCCCGCCCGGCAAAATCTGCGGGTTATCCCGCTCGAGTTGAACGGGGAACCGTGGTTTTTCCAATACTCGCCTTACGTGTATTACAATGAACACTGCATTGTGTTCCATCATGATCACGTGCCGATGAAGCTAACGAAGCTGACCTTTAAGCGTCTGCTTGATTTTACCGGAAGGTTCCCGCATTATTTTATCGGCTCCAATGCGGATTTGCCGATCGTAGGCGGCTCCATTTTGACACATGACCACTTCCAAGGTGGACGGCACACGTTCCCGCTGGAAAAAGCGCCGATCGAAGCGGTGTTCAGTCATCCGGAATTCGCCGGAGTGACGGCGAGCCTTGTGCATTGGCCGATGTCGGTGCTGCGGCTTAAAGGGCAGGATCCCGACGTGATGCTGGAGGCCGCGGACGATTTGTACGAGAAGTGGAAAGCTTATAGCGATCCTGCAGCGGATGTGCTGGCCTTTAGCGAGGATGCCGAAGGCTCCAGCGAACCCGTACCGCACAACACGGTGACGCCGATCGTCCGGCGGAGCACGGACGGCGGGTACGAAGTGGATATCGTGCTGCGCAACAACCGTACCAATGAGCAGCATCCCGAGGGGATATTCCATCCCCACCGGGAAATGCACCACATCAAGAAAGAGAATATCGGCTTGATCGAAGTGATGGGCCTCGCAATTCTGCCTGGCCGCCTGAAACAGGAACTAGCCGATATTGCCGGCATACTGAGCGGCGATACCGGATTGTACGAAGCGACCGTTTCGAATCCGCAGGGCGACAGCCCGCTGGCTGTGCACGCCGACTGGATCCGTGAACTGGTTGACCGGCACGGCATGAAGCTGGAGCGCGAGCAAGCCGACGCGCTGCTCAAAGAAGAAGTAGGCCGCAAGTTTGCGGAGATTCTGGGCCACGCCGGCGTCTTTAAGGTAAACGAAGCCGGACGCGAAGCGTTCCGTCGTTTCGTCGGCGCTGCCGGTTATCAAGAGCTGTCCTCCTAAGGGGGACGGCTTTTTTGTTTATTGGCCGGCAGCCTTAGCCGTTGAGGCTTGAAACGAGTTTCATTGGATTTTTCCAATGAGAGAGCGCAACCAAAGGAGGTTGCGACGGCTTGATTAAATAATTCCATTCAAAAACTCCTAAACGAGCAAACCGCATCATCTTTTGCCGACATTCATTGGAATTATCCAATGAGATCGCCATGATGGGAATGAAGTTGTCGTTCCTGTTGGATATATCCAACAGGAAACCCGATCCCTACTTAGCTTCCAGTTCGCAATTTCGGCAGAAGGTCCAGGGTATTAAATTAGCTAAAGTAATAACAGGAGCATGTGTAACTAACGTGTTCTTAAGTGACTGAAGTGACTAAAGTGACTAAAGTGACTGAAGTGACTAAAGAGACTAAAGTGAATAAAGTGACTAAAGTGAATAAAGTGCAAAGTATGCAGAGTGGGCGAAGTGTCGAAAGTAGAAAAGTGCCGCCAGTGTCTGTCTGAAGTAACCAGAGTGGACCCAAGCACCGTAGTGACCCAGTGTGACCAATGTACCGAGAGTGCCAAAGTGTCGTGTTTAAAGTAACCAAAGTGGACAAAGCAACCGTAGTGACTTGGAGTGACCCAAGTGCCGAGAGTACTCAAAGTGTCGTGTCTGAAGTAACCAGAGTGGACGAGTAACCGTAGTGACCTGGAGTAATCAAAGTGCCGAGAATGCTCAAAGTGTCGTGTCTAAGTAACCAGAGTGGTTGAAGTAACCGTAGTGACCCGAAGTAACCAAAGTGCCGAGAGTACTCAAAGTGTCGTGTTTGAAGTAACCAAAGTGGACAAAGCAACCGTAGTGACCTGGAGTGACCCAAGTGCCGAGAGTGCTCAAAGTGTCGTGTTTGAAGTAACCAAAGTGGACGAGCAACCGTAGTGACCTGGAGTAATCAAAGTGCCGAGAATGCTCAAAGTGTTGTGTCTAAGTAACTAGAGTGGTTGAAGTAACCGTAGTGACCCGAAGTAACCAAAGTGCCGAGAGTGCTCAAAGTGTTGTGTCTAAGTAACTAGAGTGGTTGAAGTAACCGTAGTGACCCGAAGTAACCAAAGTGCCGAGAGTGCTCAAAGTGTCGTGTCTAAAGTAACCAGAGTGGTTGAAGTAACCAAATAATCCGAAGTACTCCACAATCAAAGTAAAATCGATGTAACCAAAACATCCCGGCCCTAACCCCTCTAATTCAAGTTGAATCTCGCAGTATCAGCTATGCTTGATTGGGGAATTTCCAATCATTTGGTGCTTTTTCCTAGTGGATAGGGTGATTGATTGGAGAAAATCCAATGAACTTCATGATCGGAACAGCTAATTTGGGGAATTTGGCAATTCACTCATCCTAACGGTTGGAAAAAATCCAATCGGTCTCGATATTTTAACTCGAATAGAGGGTTTTGTTGGAAAATATCCAATGAAGCTGGCATGAGTGGACTTACGTCAATAAAGTAGACACTCCGTTATGAAATCTGGAGTTTCTCGTAATAGGCTTTTTCAAACCAGTATGGGGATTTGTAGTTTAATGTGGAGTGTATGCGAATTCGATTGTACTCCAGTTCAATATAGGTTTGAATGGCCTCGTAGGCTTGTTTGCGTGTATGAAATTTTGTTTGGTACACAAGTTCTTTCTTTAAAATGCTGTGAAACGACTCAATGCAGGCATTAT
>NZ_JBKGFV010000012.1:0-69189 GCF_046559655.1 Fontibacillus forbon
GCCCCCCTCAAGATGAGATTTCCCAATTCGTAAGACCCCTTGAAGACGACGAGGTTGATAGGCCTGAGGTGGAAGTGCAGCAATGTATGGAGCTGACAGGTACTAATCGGTCGAGGGCTTATCCAAATATCTAACACGCAAATTACGTTTCGTATCCAGTTTTCAAGCGATTAAGACGCTTGAACCGTTTGGTGGCGATGGCGGAGGGGTTCCACGCGTACCCATCCCGAACACGACCGTTAAGCCCTCCAGCGCCGATGGTACTTGGACCGAAGGGTCCTGGGAGAGTAGGACGCCGCCAAGCAATGAAGAAGAGCACTGCCGATAACCTCGGTAGTGCTCTTTTGCTATTCTGGGGCTTTAAATCAATAAACTAACTGGAAAATCTAAAGTTAATTTCGAATAAATCCCCTCTTCGAGATAATTAACTGTAAAACCTGCAGCTAATTCGGAGGGTTCGAGCTATTTCAGGGGATAAGCGCGAAATTAGATGGAGGTTTTCCATCTAATTTACTCCGGCAGCTCGATCCAGGCAAAATTAACTGTAGTTTTTACAGTTAATTTAGTAGACATAAGCGAGTTGACAGGATCAAGAGAGTTAGACGGAGCTATGGAAATTAGAAGGTAACCAGGTAGTAGCGGAGCAGGTTATAGAAGCCGGCTATAAATTAACTGGAAAACCTACAGTTAATTCCGCGGAAATCGCCCCTTTGAGATAATTAACTGTAAAACCTGCAGCTAATTCGGAGGGTTTGAGCCAATTCAGCGGAAATGAGTGAAATTAGATGGAGGTTTTCCATCTAATTTACTCAGGCAGCTCATCCTAGCCTAATTAACTGTAGGAAATCCAGTTAATTAAGAAAACCGAATGTTGCGGCCGCAAATTGTACCATCCACGCTTACAGTTATTGGTGGCGATAGAGCTGCAAAGAAAAAGAATTAGATCAAGCCAGCTCTAAAATGCGCCGGAAATTGCCGTCCCAGATCTGGTGTTTACAATCCACCGTTTCGGTCTCCGGAGAGCAGTTGGAATGGTAATAGCATGCATCCATACCTAGGCGATTGGCGCCCGCGATATCGGTGGTTGCGTCATTCCCGATCATAATAGCAGAGGCCAGATCAACCTTAAACGTGTCGGCAAGATAGGCGTAGAACAGGGGATCTGGCTTACAGATCCCCGGCTTGGATGAGATGGCAATGCCATCAAAAAATCCTGTTATGCCAAGAATGCGCATTTCTGCTTCCACAAAAGTCTCTTGTCCGTTAGATAGTAAGTAAATTTTCTTATTCTGATTTTTTAATGCGCTTAATGTTTCTTTAACGCCATCATATAACTTCAGACGCCGCATAGAAAGTATTCTGAACCAGCGCACCGTTTCATCGAGCCAGCTCGCTTCCGGACTGAATCCTATTTTAGAAGCGATATTTTTGAAGATCAAATGAATATCCAGCTCAGGAAATTCGCATTCAACTGGCGGAGTGGAAATTTGGCGCGCAACCTCTCCGCGATATTGCTCCTTAAGTACCTCCGGTTTTATCGGTAAACCGCTGTACAGAAAATGATAACTAAGTCTTTCCCAGACTGCAGGGTCTTCCTCATCCGTATGAATATCGATCAGCGTTCCATACAAGTCAAAAATATAAGAATTATACATAGCGATGAGATACCTCCATTCAATAAAAAGCCGTATTGTATCAAAGCCTCCGATGGTGCTCCCTTTAAAGCAAATCCAATAATTCTCATTATACATGGAAACGTTTGCGCAAACAGTATGTTTATTGAAGTTTATTGACCTGCTCCAAGGGGCTAATACGAATTTGATGCTCCCCTTGGCAAATCGGAAATTTGTGCTATAATAAATTTAAGTTAAAGTCAAAGAAAGTCAAAGTCAACATATCATAGCCATCCCATATTCAAACCGGCGCATACGGTTAATACTATTCATACATGCGATGCTTTGTTTATAAGCTGAGTTAGGTTCATCGGTGGCGCGGTATGTTGGAGTACTGAGCAATGGAGGATAGGTGATGCGCAATATTTCAGAAATTATTGAAAAATACCTCAAAAGCATCTTGCACGAAAGCCCTGAAGGCGCGATAGAAATTCAGCGCAACGATCTGGCCGACAAATTTTCCTGCGTTCCTTCACAGATCAATTATGTGATCAGCACGAGGTTTACGCTCGAAAAGGGATATCTGGTGGAGAGTAAGCGCGGGGGTGGAGGATATGTCCGCATCAGGCGGATCGAACTGCCGGGCCCGACCTCTTTGCATACGCACCTGCATCAAACGATTGGCGATGAAATCGGCCAGTCTGCGGCGGAGGGGTTAATTTATCAATTGGAAGAGGCCAGATTTCTAAGCGCAAGGGAAGCTGCATTGATGCGTGCGGCGGTTTCCAGGGAAGTACTGATGGTCAAATTGCCATACCGGGATCAAATCCGGGCGAGACTGATGAAGGCGATGCTGATCTCTTTGCTTGGCTGATGACCGGCACCGCCTCAGGTGTGTTAGAGCCTATCCATTGGAGGAGGGACATCCTATGCAATGTCAAGAATGCGGTAAGCGCCCCGCTACGCTGCATTTTACGAAGATCGTAAACGGCGAGAAGACGGAATTTCATATTTGTGAAGCTTGTGCCAGAGAAAAGGGTGAAATGATCCCGGGGACGACGGGTGGATTTTCCATACACAACCTGTTGTCGGGTCTGATGGATTTTCATCCCGGCGTCCCTGGTCAATCCGCCGCCTCCAGGCAGCCGGAGAATCTCCGCTGTGAAGAGTGCGGCTTGACTTACTCCCAATTCAGCAAGATAGGACGCTTTGGCTGTAGCTCCTGTTATAAATATTTTAATGACCGCCTGGATCCGCTCTTTAAAAGAGTGCACGGGAACACGGTTCATGTTGGTAAAATCCCGAAACGGGCTGGCAGTCACATCCAACTCAAACGCAAGCTGGACGACCTGCGGCGTGAGCTGCAATCCCGCATTCTTCAGGAAGAGTTTGAGGAGGCCGCCGCGCTTCGGGACCAGATCCGCGAACTTGAGAAGAATATTCCCGCAGAGTAGGAGGAGTGTACGATGCCTAATCTTCGTTTTACAGAACAGCCATTAAGCGAATGGATGAGCCGGGGCGGCAAGGAGTCGGATATCGTAATCAGCACCAGGGTACGGATTGCCCGCAACCTGATTCATCATCCTTTTCCGATGCTGGCTACGGGGCAGCAGTCCGAGGAAGTGCTGCAAATGCTTCAGGAGGTTCTGAAGGATGAGCGCCTGCAGAATTACGGGATATTCCATCCGATTTTGCTGGAGGACCTGGAGGACCTGGATAAACGTATACTGGTCGAGAAGCATTTGATCAGTCCCAATCTGGCAGGTGAATCCCGTAGGGGTGCCGCATTTATAAGTGAAGATGAAAGTTTAAGCATTATGGTGAACGAAGAGGACCATTTGCGAATTCAATGTTTGTATCCCGGTTTTCAAGTACAGGAAGCTTGGAACAAGGCTACGGAGATTGATGATATTTTCGAGGATCACGTGGATTATGCCTTCGACGGCAACCGCGGCTTTTTGACCAGTTGTCCGACCAATGTCGGTACCGGATTAAGGGCTTCGGTCATGATGCATTTGCCGGCTTTGGTGCTTACGCAGCAGATCAACCGGATTTTATCCGCCGTTTCCCAGGTGGGATTGACGGTAAGAGGCATCTACGGCGAAGGCAGTGAAGCGATGGGTAACTTGTTTCAAATCTCAAATCAGATTACACTAGGACAAAGCGAAGCGGAAATTATTGAGAATTTGTACGGTGTCGTCCTGCAGATTATCGAGCATGAAAAAAATGCCCGCGAGAAGCTGCTTTCCGAATCGCGTTTACGAATGATTGACCGTGTAATGCGTTCTTACGGGATTTTATCCCATGCCGCAATCATGGATTCGAAAGAAGCGGCGCAACGATTGTCCGACGTTCGGCTTGGCGTGGATATCGGTTTGATCGCTGACGTGCCGGCTCAGGTGTTAAATGAGCTCAATGTCATGACCCAACCCGGTTTTCTGCAGAAGCTGTTCGGCGAAAATCTTTCGCCAGGAGAACGGGATATGTACCGCGCCAAACTGATTCGGGAAAAAGTGGGTAATTAACGGAAGCAATAGATTTTATGTGGAGGTGCAAAGAGAGATGATGTTTGGAAGATTTACGGAACGTGCCCAGAAGGTGTTGGCCTTGGCCCAGGAAGAAGCGGTCAGACTCGGCCACAATAATATCGGTACCGAGCATATTTTGCTCGGCTTGATCCGGGAAGGCGAAGGCATTGCAGCCAAGGCGTTGATCGGCCTTGGACTCGGACTCGAGAAAATACAAGATGAAGTGGAAACCTTGATCGGCCGCGGTCAGGAGCAACCCTCCAATATCGCCTATACGCCGAGAGCCAAAAAAGTCATTGAACTTTCTATGGACGAAGCTCGCAAGTTAGGTCATACCTATGTCGGTACCGAGCACATTTTGCTTGGCCTGATCCGGGAAGGTGAAGGGGTGGCGGCACGCGTGCTGAACAACCTCGGCATCAGCCTGAACAAAGCGCGTCAGCAAGTGCTTCAACTGCTTGGCAGTAGCGAAGCCGTCTCGAGCCATCATGGAGCGCCTGCCAATATCAATACGCCGACGCTGGACAGCTTGGCTCGTGACTTGACGGCCTCCGCCAAGGAAGGAAATCTCGACCCAGTTATCGGACGTAGTAAAGAAATCGAACGGGTTATTCAGGTGCTTAGCCGCCGGACTAAAAACAATCCGGTATTGATCGGTGAACCCGGCGTCGGGAAAACGGCGATTGCCGAAGGCCTGGCGCAAAAGATCATCAACAACGAAATACCGGAAACGCTCCGCGATAAACGCGTAATGACGCTCGACATGGGCTCCGTGGTAGCAGGCACCAAATACCGCGGTGAATTTGAAGACCGGCTGAAAAAAATCATGGATGAAATCCGGCAAGCGGGCAATATTATTCTATTCATAGATGAGCTGCACACCTTGATCGGAGCGGGTGGCGCGGAAGGTGCCATCGACGCATCCAACATCCTTAAGCCGGCGCTTGCCCGGGGCGAATTGCAGTGCATCGGAGCCACGACGCTGGATGAGTACCGCAAATATATCGAAAAGGACGCCGCTTTGGAACGCCGTTTCCAACCGATCACGGTAGATCAGCCGTCCGTTGAGGAAGCGATTCAAATCTTGCACGGGCTTCGCGACCGTTATGAAGCTCATCACCGCGTGAAGATCACCGATGATGCAATCGAGCAAGCCGTCAAGTTGTCGGACCGTTATATTCAGGACCGGTTCCTGCCGGATAAAGCGATCGACCTGATCGATGAAGCGGGCTCCAAAGTAAGGCTGAACTCTTACACGGTACCGCCGAATTTGAAACAGCTGGAGAATCGCCTGGAAGATATCCGCAAGGAGAAAGACGCCGCGGTGCAAAGCCAGGAATTCGAAAAAGCGGCAGCCCTTCGCGATACCGAGCAAAAGATCCGCGAAGAGTTGGATGTAACGAAAAATCAGTGGAAAGAAAAGCAGGGCCGCACCGATTCCGAGGTAACTCCGGAAGATATCGCGCAGGTCGTCGGCAGCTGGACGGGAATCCCGGTCAGCAAGCTAAAAGAAGAAGAAACCGAGCGCTTGCTCAATATGGAGCAAATCCTGCATGAACGGGTTATCGGCCAGGACGAAGCCGTTAAGGCAGTCAGCCGGGCGATCCGCCGGGCGCGTGCGGGTCTTAAAGATCCGAAGCGTCCAATGGGCTCCTTCATCTTCCTCGGGCCTACCGGGGTAGGTAAGACCGAGCTGGCCCGAGCGCTTGCCGAATCGATGTTCGGCGACGAGAACGCCGTCATCCGGATCGACATGTCGGAATACATGGAGAAGCACTCCACAGCCCGTCTGGTCGGCGCGCCTCCAGGATATGTCGGCTATGAGGAAGGCGGTCAACTTACGGAGAAAGTACGCCGCAAGCCTTATTCCGTCGTATTGCTTGATGAGATCGAAAAAGCGCACCCTGAGGTGTTCAACATCCTGCTGCAAGTGCTGGAAGACGGCCGGTTGACCGACTCCAAGGGCAGGGTGGTCGATTTCCGCAACACGCTGATCATTCTGACGTCCAACGTCGGCGCGGAAGCGATCAAGCGGAATACGCGGCTTGGATTTACCGCAGTCGAAGATGCGGGAGCGGATTACGATAACATGAAGGGCAAAGTGATGGAAGAGCTTAAGAAGAGCTTCCGTCCTGAATTCCTCAACCGGATCGACGAAATCATCGTCTTCCATTCCCTGGAGGAAGCCCATATCGGCGAAATCGTGACGCTCATGTCCGAGGAACTGCGCAAGCGGCTGCGTGAATACGACGTTGATTTTATTTTAACCGATAAAGCTAAGGCATTCCTGGCCAAGGAAGGATTCGATCCGGCTTACGGTGCACGTCCGCTCCGCCGGGCCATCCAGAAGCATATCGAGGACCGCTTGTCCGAAGAATTGCTGACCGGGAACGTGAAGAAGGGCGATTCGCTCACAATCGACGAAGAGAACGGCGCGTTGACGGTCGAGAAGTCGGGTTCTTATTCCAAAAATGCATAAAAAAATAAGATATAAGCAAGCATGCTTTGCATAAAGCGACGGACCTGCAGATTCCTGCGGGTCCGTTTTTGATTTATGGACAGTTTCCGAAGAGTCGGAGTTTTCAATGAACACCGATTCAAGTCATTATAGTGGAAGTCCGGCATCTTGTTCCTGAATAATTCCAAGGTTGCCCGCAGCACGGGCATAGCCGATCTATTAAGCAAGCATTTGGTGCAGTAAAATAAATCTTGGAAGTTACTTCAAAACCTTAACGTTTAAGCCGATGAAATAAATAAAAGCAGCTTCCGAAGCAAGCGCTTTGGAGGCTGTTCTTTTTTTAATCAATCTTTGAAATCATACATAGAATACCGCTCTTGCCTAACCCAAATTGGCCGTAAAAACTTTACGCCAAATCTGAAAGAATGGTAAACTTTGAATGTCACCTTTGTGGTGTGACCTGCAAGGTTTGTCAAATTTTGCAGTGTGGAAAAGGAGAGATAAATGGTTAAAGTAAAAACAAAGTTTTATTGCACCGAATGCGGATACGAGTCGCCAAAATGGTACGGAAAATGCCCGGGATGCGGGTCTTGGAACACCATGGTGGAAGAAACGGAAAAAGTGGTCAAGACTCAGGGGCTTACTTCAGGACTATTTCATACGAAAGAAAAGCCGCTTCCGATCATAAATATAGAAAGCGGCAAGGAGCCGCGGATACAAACGGGAATAGGCGAGCTAAACCGTGTTCTTGGCGGAGGCGTCGTTCCCGGATCGTTGATCCTGGTAGGGGGAGATCCCGGCATCGGGAAGTCCACGCTTTTGTTGCAAACCTCGCATGAGATGGCTAAAGCGGGTCTTCGGGTGCTCTATATCTCCGGGGAGGAATCGACCCGCCAGACCAAACTCCGCGCAGAGCGGCTCGGTGCGTTGTCTCCCGAGTTATACGTACTGTGCGAGAGCGCCATGGACGGAATCGAAGAGGCCATAGACCAGGTGAAACCTGACTTCCTGGTGATCGACTCGATTCAGACGGTGTATTTGCCGGAGGTAACGAGCGCTCCCGGAAGCGTTTCTCAGGTTCGCGAATGTACCGCACGGTTCATGCGGATCTCCAAAGGGCAGGGCATCGCCACGGTGCTGGTGGGCCATGTGACTAAGGAAGGCGCCATTGCCGGGCCCCGCATGCTGGAGCATATGGTGGATTCGGTGCTTTATTTTGAAGGCGAACGCCATCATTCTTATAGGCTGCTCCGGGCGGTGAAGAACCGGTTCGGTTCGACCAACGAGATCGGCATTTTTGAAATGAACGAAGCGGGCCTTGCGGAAGTGTCAAACCCGTCGGAATTGTTCCTGTCCGAACGGCCGCTGGGCGTTGCGGGCTCTACGGTCGTGGCTTCCATGGAGGGAACGCGTCCGATGCTGGTGGAACTACAGGCGCTCATCGCATCAACGCAGTTCCCGTCGCCGCGGAGAATGGCGACCGGTGTGGATCATCACCGGATGAACCTGATCATTGCCGTGCTGGAAAAGCGGATGGGCATGTTTTTGCAAAACCAGGACGCTTATGTAAACCTTGCAGGCGGCGTTAAGCTTGACGAACCGGCCGTGGATCTGGCGATCGCCGTAAGCATCGCCTCCAGCTTCCGCGACCTGCCGACCAAACCTTTTGACGTATTTTTCGGCGAAGTCGGATTGACCGGTGAGGTAAGGGCGGTTTCCCGGGCGGAACAGCGGGTAAAAGAAGCCGCCAAACTCGGATTCAAACGGGTCATTCTTCCCGAAAAAAGCATGAAAGGGTGGAAAGGCCCCAAGGAAATACAATTAATCGGTGTGAATACCGTTGCAGATGCGCTAGCTGTTGCGTTAGATTAGGGGGCACTAAATGATGAAAGAAACAACCCAAGCGGAAAAAATGAATGATTTGCTTAGGCTCGTTGCGCCGGGTACCGCTTTTCGCGACGGGCTGGAAAATGTGCTTCGAGCCAAAACCGGCGGCCTGATTGTCGTCGGTTACAGTCCGGAAGTGATGGAAGTGGTGGAGGGCGGCTTTTCCATCAATTGCGATTTTTCGCCAAACTATTTATATGAACTCGCCAAAATGGACGGCGGGATTATTTTGAGCGAGGACTTGAAACGGATTTTGTACGCCAACACCCAACTTATACCGGATTCCTCCATTTCCTCTTCGGAGACGGGAATCCGTCACCGTACGGCCGAGCGGGTGGCAAAACAGACGGGTAAACTCGTCGTATCGATTTCCCAGCGGCGGAATATTATTACGCTGTATCAAGGCGGATTGCGGTATGCATTGAAGGAAATCGGCGTGATCCTGACGAAAGCCAATCAGGCGATCCAAACGCTGGAGAAGTACCGGTCGGTACTGAATCAGGCACTCACTAATCTGACTGCTTCAGAGTTTGAAGAACTGGTTACAATACCTGAAGTCATCAATGTCATGCAGCGGGTGGAAATGGTCATCCGCATCAAGATGGAGATCAAGCGGTTTATCAATGAACTGGGCACGGAGGGACGCCTGATCAGCATGCAGATGGAGGAACTGGTCAGCAATATGGAGGAGGAGGCGTGGCTCCTTTACAAGGATTATGCCAAGGATGACAGCGATGAAGCGATCCGCGAAATCATACTCGGGTTGAAGCGCTCCACGGATGACGAACTGCTGGATGACAACCACATTACTCGTCTGCTCGGCTATCCTACTTCGGCGGCAACGTCAGAGGAACTGATCTCCCCTCGCGGCTACCGGGTACTGAACAAAATTCCGCGTCTTCCGAATGTGATCATACACAATCTGGTTGAACGCTTCCGGGATCTTCCGAGCATTCTGATGGCAACGATCGAAGAACTGGATGAAGTCGACGGCATCGGGGAGGTTCGTGCCCGCGCAATCAAGGAAGGCCTGAAGCGACTTCAAGAGCAGGTATTCATTGACAGGCAAATTTAATTCTCCTACAATCAAATGATGATGTTAAGGAATATCTATTCGAGGTGAAAAGATGATTACTAAATCAATTCCGAACCTGTTTACCCTAGGTAACCTGTTTCTCGGAATGTTGGCGATGATGCTGGCGCTTGACGGCAGATTCAGCCTGGCCGCGATCATGGTCATTGTCGCTATGCTGCTGGACGGACTGGACGGACGCGTGGCCAGAGCTTTGAACTGTCAAAGTGAGTTTGGCAAGCAGCTCGACTCGTTATCGGATATCATCTCTTTTGGCATTGCTCCGGCACTCATTATGTATTTGATTTCATTCCATGACCTGCCGCAAACCGGGCTCGCCTGGGTCGTTACCGCGATTTTTCCGATGTGCGGTGCGCTCCGACTGGCCAGGTTTAACGTTCAGAAAGGCATTCCGGGATATTTCATCGGACTGCCGATTCCGGCCGCAGGCGGCGTGGTTGCGACATTGTCGCTGTTTCATAAGGATATATCGGCACCTTATTTTATTATCTCGATGCTTTTGTTATCTTATCTGATGGTAAGCTCGGTCAAATATCCGAATTTCAAGAAGCTCGGCCTGCCGAAGAAGGCTGTTGCGATTACGCCGTTTGTCGTTGTGCTCGCCGTGGCGATCGCGGTGCTTTTCCCGGAAGAACTTTCGAAACTGATTTTCGTGCCGCTCGTACTTTATGCGGGCTATGGATTGAAGCAAAACATCGACAAACTGCTGCGCCGCAAACGGCGGGACGATGAAGACTCCGAAAGCGTATACCGGCCTAAACGCTAGCAGTATCAAGCCAGCCGGATGAGGATATCCAAAATAAAAAGGCATTGCCTTCTGCCGTCTTGCGGAAAGCGATGCCTTTTCTTTGTAATTTTAACTAAGAAGTCGTGATGTCTTAGGACATATTGAATAAGCCCAGGGTGGAGCATTTTTGCGATTCTTTCTCCAGCACTTCATCAAGCTCGATCCCGAGCAGATTGCAAAGCGCGGAAGTATAGAACAAGCTGCGTCCAAGTTCATTGCTGATCGCATCCCGGCAGTTTTCGCATAATTCACCCTGGACGTGCTGATTGATTCTCTCCTTGGCCTGTTCGAGGCTCATGCCCGGCTCGAATTCCTGTTTGGTGGCATGAAGCTCAACGCAGCCGCATTCGGTAACCGCTTTGGTCACGGAGCGGACAGCT
This sequence comes from Fontibacillus forbon, assembly GCF_046559655.1. Lineage (NCBI taxonomy): Bacteria > Bacillati > Bacillota > Bacilli > Caryophanales > Paenibacillaceae > Fontibacillus > Fontibacillus forbon. The sequence goes on from NZ_JBKGFV010000012.1 coordinate 10,747, forward strand.
GCGGCGTTGGTTTGTCCCATTTTAGACATGACGTCCAGCAGACTGCGGTGACGGAGCAACAGTTCAGAAACTTGGTCTTGAAAAGATTGAAGGCTTGGTGCGCTCATTATCCATCCACCTCAATATTATGAATTGAGTTCATTATATGCCACTTTTTCCCCACTAATCAACCAGAAATCCCGCATAGCGCGGGTTCTTTCCGAAGATACTCGAAAATCGTCTTCCAAAAAAAGTTGCTTCACCACCGATTAGGGTCCCAAAAATTGGATCATACTGGATAAAGATATTACTTAATCAGGAGGTGAAGAGAGTTATGCTGAAAAAGAGCTTATTGATCGTAGCCGGGCTTTGCGGCGCGTGGTTCGGTTACACCATTGAAGGATTGGCAGGGGTGTTTCCTGAGCCGCTCAAGGGCTGGTTTGACGGGATGAGTCCGCTGGCGGCTCATTTGATTCTGGCTGCAGCGGGAGCTTGTTTGTTTTTATTTTTCTTTTCGCTTACAGCCGATGTAGTCTCTGCAAGAGTGAAACGATGGATAACGGGTTTGATCGAAATCCCGATGAAGGACATGGCGGCCGGAGCGGCCGGACTGACTGCAGGACTTCTTCTTTCTTTAATGGTCTATCCCGTTTTGTCCTGGTTTGGAACTCTGGAGAGCTTGGTTCAGCTTGCGGTCTCCGTACTGTTAGGATATATGGGCCTGTATGTGGGACTGGAGAAAAAAGAGGAGCTGTCTTCCTTGTGGCTTTCGGGAAAATGGGGCAGCGGGAATCAAGAGGAAGAACGGCGGCTGGAGGAACACAAAATTTTGGATACGAGCGTCATTATTGACGGGCGGATCGCCGATATTTGCAAGACGGGCTTTATCGAAGGAACGATCGTCATCCCGGAATTTGTGCTGGAAGAGCTTCAGCATATCGCGGATTCGTCCGATTTATTGAAGCGGAACCGGGGACGCCGGGGATTGGATATTTTGAATAAAATCCAGAAGGAACTCGATGTGAATGTCCTGATTTATGAAGGGGATTTTGAAGAAATCTCCGAAGTCGACAGCAAGCTGGTCAAACTGGCCAAGGTATTGCAGGGGAAAGTCGTAACCAATGATTTCAACCTGAATAAAGTTTGCGAGCTGCAAGGCGTTTCGGTCCTTAATATTAACGATCTTGCCAATGCGGTCAAACCGGTCGTTCTGCCGGGCGAGGAAATCATGGTACAGGTGATCAAGGACGGCAAGGAGCACGGACAAGGCGTGGCCTATCTGGATGACGGCACGATGATCGTCGTGGAGGGTGGACGCGACTTTATCGGTAGCATTACGGAGGTACTGGTGACTAGCGTATTGCAGACCTCGGCGGGCCGGATGATCTTTGCCAAACCGAAACTGTTGGAAAAAGCCCAGTAAATTCGGTATGATGGGAATAAACACGGGGATTCCCGTATTATTCTGGCAGGGTGAGGCAAGATGTCATGCAAATAGAATCACTCCCGACAGCCGGGGTTATCGTGGTGGCGGCCGGCCGGGGAACAAGGATGGGCACGAAGGAGAGCAAACAGTTTCTCTTTCTTCAGGACAAGCCAATCATCGTTCATACGCTAGAGGTATTCGACCGTCATCCATGGATTAGCGAAATCGTGCTCGTCACCGGGGAGCAGGACGTGGAACGTTGCCGCGCCTGGGTCGCCGAATACGGCATTTCGAAACAAGTAAAAGTAATACCGGGCGGCGCCGAGCGTCAGCATTCGGTATACCGGGGACTGCTGGAGATCGGCACTTCCTGGGTACTGGTGCATGATGGCGTGCGCCCTTTTGTCACGAGCGGGCAGATTACTGCCTGCCTCGAAGCGGCGGTGAAGCACGGTGCTTCCATTCTCGCCGTTCCGGTTAAGGATACGGTAAAGCAGGTTGACGAACAAGGGCTGGTAACCGCGACACCGGATCGCCGCAGTTTATGGGCGGTTCAAACCCCGCAAGGATTCCGGCGTTCCGATTTGTTGACGGCGCATGAGACGGCGGAGGCTGAAGGTTTTGTCGGCACGGACGACGCCTCGCTCATCGAGCGGCTGGGCATCTCCGTGGCGGTGACCGAAGGCGGGTACGGCAACATCAAGATTACGACGCCGGAGGATCTGGACTTCGCGGAAGTTATCGGCAAAAAGAAGGAATTCAGGGGAGAGGACAAACTATGATCGCAGTTGGACAAGGATATGATGTGCACCAGTTGGTGGAGGGGAGACCTTGCATCATTGGCGGAGTGACGATTCCGTATGAAAAAGGACTGCTCGGCCATTCCGACGCCGACGTGCTGTTGCATGCGGTGAGCGATGCCATTCTGGGAGCGCTGGCGCTCGGAGATATCGGCCGGCATTTTCCGGATACGGATCCGGCCTTCAAGAACGCAGATAGCCTGGTGCTGCTGCGCAGGGTATGGGATATGGCCAAGGAACGGGGATATCGCCTTGGCAATCTGGATGCGACGATCATCGCGCAGGCGCCGAAAATGGCGCCGTACGTTCCGCAGATGGTCGAGGTGATCGCGGGAGCGCTGGAAGCGAGCCCGCAGCGGGTTAACGTGAAGGCGACGACGACCGAGCATCTCGGGTTTACGGGCCGTGGAGAAGGCATTGCGGCACAATGTATTGTATGCCTGATCTCGGATGTGCTATCATCTTAGGATTGTAAGGGTTGTTTGGGATTAGTTCATACTTTGGAGGGGATTTGAAATGACAGAGGTTCGAGTGCGGTATGCTCCGAGTCCTACCGGGCATTTACATATCGGCAATGCCAGAACGGCGCTGTTCAATTATTTGTTCGCCAGACATCATGGGGGCAAGTTCATTATCCGGATCGAAGATACCGATGTGAAACGGAATGTGGCCGGCGGGGAAGAAAGCCAGCTCACCTATTTGAAATGGCTTGGCGTGGATTGGGATGAAAGCGTCGATGTCGGCGGCGAATACGGGCCTTACCGCCAAACGGAGCGCCTGGATATCTACCGCACGTACTGGCAGGATTTGCTCGACCGCGGCTTGGCTTACCGTTGTTATTGCACCGAAGAAGAGCTGGAGCAAGAACGTGAGGAGCAAACCGCCCGCGGGGAAATGCCGCGTTATTCCGGCAAACACCGGAATTTAACGCCGGAGCAGTGTGCCGCTTTTGAAGCGGAGGGACGTGTTCCGAGCATCCGGTTCCGCGTACCGGAAGGCCGTACCTATACATTCGATGATCTCGTCAAAGGGCCGATTACGTTCGAGTCCGATGTCAGCGGTGATTTTGTTATCGTAAAAAAAGACGGCATTCCGACCTACAACTTCGCCGTGGCGCTCGATGATCACCTGATGGAAATCAGTCACGTGCTGCGCGGGGAAGACCATGTATCAAATACGCCGCGGCAGCTGATGATCTATGAAGCTTTCGGTTGGGAGCCGCCTCGTTTCGGTCATATGACCCTGATCGTCGGCGACAACCACAAAAAGTTGAGCAAACGCGACGAATCGGTCATTCAGTTCATCGAGCAGTACGACAAGCTCGGCTATTTGCCGGAAGCGCTGTTCAACTTCATCGCCCTGTTGGGCTGGTCGCCGGAAGGAGAAGAGGAGATCTTTTCGCGCGAAGAACTGATCTCGATTTTCGACGCGAACCGGTTATCGCGCAGTCCTGCGGTGTTTGACAAACATAAACTCGCCCACTTGAATAATCATTATATCAAGAATGCCGATCCCGAAGTGGTCGCTAATCTTGCGATTCCTCACCTGCAAGCGGCGTCCCGCCTGCCGGCGGAATTGACGCCGGAACAACAAGCCTGGGCCAAGACGCTCGTTGCCTTGTACCAAGAGCAAATGACAGCGGCATCGGACATTGTGGAACTGTCGGATATGTTCTTCCGCAGTCACCTGGAACTGGATGCGGAAGCGGCTGCCGTGTTGGCCGAAGCACAGGTGCCGGGCGTATTGAGCGCTTTCCTCGGCAAGGTTGAAGCGGCCGCCGAATTCACGCCGGAGCAAATGGCCGTCTTGATCAAGGAAGTGCAGAAAGAAACCGGCGTTAAAGGGAAAGGGCTCTTTATGCCGATCCGCGTGGCGCTGACCGGGCAAACCCATGGCCGGGATTTGAACCTGACCATTTACCTGCTGGGCCGCGATGTCGTCATCGACCGGTTGAAATCGCAAATCCGCGGCGCTTAGTTATGGAATAAATCATTTATTGTCAGTATAATGGACTATCATGTAAGATAAAGGCATCGGCATAGAACGGGAGAAGTACGTTTGAGCGTACGTATTGTCCAGAGAAGATAACCAAGAAGCGGCTTTGCCGCTTTCGGGCTGGGAGTTATCTCAATACGCGTGACGGAAATGCACCCGGGAGCCGCAGACTCGAGCGCGCCATTTCCGGCGCGGGTAGATGCTGCCGTATCGTTCGCGTTAAGGACGCTTAGGAGGGATGAGTTCGACAATGTAATGCGTCTATTGCAGCCATGCAATAACGTCCATTGCGGGCTTGATCCGAAGCAGAGTGGAACCACGCATCGGGCGTCTCTGCAGCGAAAGCTGCGGGGGCGCTTTTTTTGATGAATGGCGGTTGACCGGGAGAGAAGCGTAAGCAAACAGATAGAGGGGGAAGCGCTTATGTTCAAAAGAATGAGGTCCGATATCCAGGCTGTATTTGAAAACGACCCGGCTGCCAGAAGCTGGTTCGAGGTGGTCTTCACCTATTCCGGTCTTCATGCGATTTGGAGCCATCGGTTCGCCCATGCGTTTTATCGCCGCCGCTGGTTTACGCTGGCCCGAATTGTGTCCCAGGTCAGCCGCTTTTTTACCGGCATCGAAATTCATCCGGGTGCCCGGATCGGGAACCGGTTGTTTATCGACCACGGCATGGGCGTTGTTATTGGGGAAACTTGCGAAATCGGCGACGACGTAGTGATCTATCAAGGCGTTACCCTGGGCGGTAGCGGCAAGGAAAAAGGCAAGCGCCACCCGACGATCGGCAACAATGTCGTTATTGGGTCAGGCGCGAAAATATTGGGTTCTTTTACAGTAGGGGATCAAAGCAACATCGGGGCAAATTCCGTCGTACTTAAAGAAGTGCCGGCGGGCAGCACGGTTGTCGGTATTCCGGGTAAAGTCGTTCGTCAGGGCGGAAAACGTCTGGACCGTCTTAGCCATCAGCTGCCCGATCCCGTTGTCGATGCGATGCGATCGCTTCAACAGGAAATCGAACAATTGCAAAAAGAAGTTCACAGCTTAAAGCACGGTTCGCCTGAAGTGAAAATATCGGCCGATGAATGATGTGAGGGGACAGTCAACTGTCTCCTGTCTACGATAAGGGGATTCAAGGTTAAAATAGAGTAGAACTCAAAGCGGAAAGGATCGAGAGTATGGCACTGCAAATTTATAATACGCTTACCCGAATGAAGGAGCAGTTTGTAACCCAGAAGCCGGGAAAGGCTTCGGTTTATGTGTGCGGACCGACCGTATACGGATATATTCATATCGGAAATGCGCGGCCGATGATTTTTTTCGATGTCGTGCGCAGTTACCTGGAAAATCAAAAGTATGAAGTGAATTATGTGGTCAATTTTACCGATGTGGACGATAAATTGATCCGCAAAGCTGAAGAAATGAACCTTACGGTACCGGAAGTAGCCTCCATGTTTATCGATGCTTATTACGAGGATCTGGAGGGGCTGGGAATGCCCCGGGCGACGGCCAATCCGCGCGTAACGGAGAATATGGATATCATCATAGAGTTTATCCGCGACCTGGAAAGCAAAGGCTATGCGTATGAGAAGGGCGGGGATGTCTTTTACCGGACAGGGAAATTTGAAGGCTACGGCAAGCTGTCGGGTCAAAACATCGAAGAACTGCAGTTCGGCATCCGGATCGATGTGGATGAGCGAAAAGAAAATCCGGAGGATTTCGTGCTTTGGAAAGCCGCCAAGCCAGGGGAAATCCACTGGGATAGCCCATGGGGCCAAGGGCGGCCCGGATGGCACATCGAATGCTCGGCCATGTCCCGACATCTGCTCGGAGACACGCTGGACATTCACGGGGGCGGACAAGATTTGCAGTTCCCGCATCACGAGTGCGAAGTAGCCCAATCGGAAGCGGTGACCGGCAAACCTTTGGCAAGCTATTGGATGCATAACGGCTACATTAATATCGGCGGGGAAAAAATGTCGAAATCGCTCGGAAACGGGGTGTTGGTGAAGGATCTCCGGTCCAAGCATAAGCGTGAAGCGATCCGGTTCTTCATGCTGTCGACCCATTACCGCAATCCGTTGAATTTCACGGAGGAGTCGATGATGCAGGCGGAGCGCGGCGTGGAACGGATCGCCAACGCGCTGGGTAATCTGCGTTACCGGTTGCAGGAAGCTGCCGGGAGCGGGGAAGGTTCAGCGGTGAGGCCGGAGTGGGAACAAAAGCTGCGTGAAATCTGGCTGACCTTCCACGCCAAAATGCAGGATGACTTCAATACGCCGGATGCGATTACGGCGATGTTTGAATGGGTGAGCGAAGTAAACGGCCTGCTGCAAGGCTCGGAGGTGTCGCGCGCCGATCTGGAAGCCGCGCTGAAGCTGTTCGAGGAAATGAACGGCGTGCTGCGGATCGCCGCGGAAGAAGAGCAGGAGCTGCTGGATAACGAGATCGAAGCGCTCATCGAAGATCGTACGGAAGCGCGGAAGTCGAAGAACTGGGCCCGTGCCGACGAGATTCGCGATCTGTTGCAGGAGCAGGGCATCCTGCTGGAAGATACGCCGCAGGGCATGAGATGGCGGCGCAAATGACGGGCCCGGAAGCTAACGGGGGCTCGCAGCTGCCTGACGGTGGCACCGCCTACAACGGCGCCACATCCGTGGCCGCCGGCGGCAACAGTCCGGCCGCGCCCGGCCAGGCAACACAAGGCGGCGCCGCATCCGGCGCGCCTGCAGGCCCGGCCAGCGCGGCTGCTGCAACGCCCGGCCCGGCGCTCTCGGCGCTCTGGTTCCCGGAGCCGCCGTCCAAGCCGGCCCGGCTGCTGCCGCCGCTCGCGCTGGCGTACATCGGCGACGCCGTCTTCGAGGTCGCCGTCCGCCAGCATGTGATCGCCCGGCCGAATCTCCGGCCGCATCACCTGCACCGGCTGTCGACGAAATTCGTCTCCGCCAAAGCCCAGGCCGAGCTGCTGGCCCTGCTGGAGCCGCAGCTGACCGAAGACGAGAAAGACGTTGTGCGGCAAGGCCGCAACGCCAAATCCGGCACCATTCCCAAAAATGCGAATGTGCAGGATTACCGTCATGCTACCGCGTTTGAAAGCCTGATCGGCTATCTGTACTATACGGGTGAGCATGACCGCCTGCGCAGTTTGATCGCGCAGGGCTTCGAATTATATGAACAATAACCCCAGGAGGATTTTTTATGGAGGATCAAGAATGGATCGCCGGTAAACACTCGCTGTTGGAAGCGCTGAGAGCGGGCCGGACGATCAACAAAATATGGGTAGCCGAAGGCGCCCAAAAACATTTAACCCAACCGATACTGGCGGAAGCCAAAAACCGGGGGATTATCGTCCAATTTGTGGACAAGCGGAAGCTGGACCAAATGGCTCCGGGCATGCAGCATCAGGGCGTGGTAGCGCAAGCGGCGCCTTACGCCTATGTTGAGGTGGAGGATCTCCTTGCGAGGGCGGCCGAGCGGGGAGAACCGCCGTTTTTGCTGCTTCTGGACGAGATTGAAGATCCGCATAACCTTGGATCGATCTTAAGAACTGCCGAATGTACGGGGGTTCACGGAGTGATCATTCCGAAACGCCGCTCGGCCGCGGTCACGGCAACCGTTTCAAAAACTTCGGCCGGTGCGGTCGAATACGTCCCGGTCGCACGGGTAACTAACCTTGTACAGACGATGGAGCAGTTGAAGGAAGCCGGCGTCTGGGTCGTCGGTACCGATGTCGCCGCGAAGGACGAAATTTATGGGGGCGGCAATATTTTCACAGGCCCTGTAGCGATCGTCATCGGAAACGAAAACAAGGGAATGGGCCGCCTGGTCCGGGAGACCTGCGATGTACTGCTGAAGCTGCCGATGAGCGGACAGCTGAATTCATTGAACGCCTCGGTTGCCGCAGGCGTAGTGATGTACGAAGCGCTTCGCAGACGCCGCGCCCAGGGATAGAGACGGATGCGCGACATGCGCGACGTTCTTTTGGTGGACGGGTACAACATGATCGGCGGATGGCCCGAGCTGTCCTCCATTTCCAAAACCGACTTGGAGGAGGCGCGGGATCGTCTGCTGGCGAGGCTGGCCGATTACCAGGCCTTCTCGGGGAGAAAGGTGATCGTCGTCTTTGATGCTTACCGGGTACCCGGACTCGGAAAATCATTCGCCCAATATAAAGTCGACATTTATTTCACCAAAGAGAAGGAAACGGCGGATGAATGCATTGAGCGGCTGGTCGGAGAGTTAACCCACCGCCGCAGGCAAATTTATGTCGCCACGAGCGATATGGTGGAGCAGCACGTTATTTTCGGGCAGGGTGCTCTCCGCATTTCGGCGCGGGAACTGCTGACCCAGGTGGAACAAAGCGAAAAGGATATTCAGGTAAGATTGCAGGAACGAAGCCGCAACTCCAGCAGGAATACGATCGACGGCAAGCTGAGCCCGGAACTGCGGCAAATGTTCGAACGGTGGCGCAGGGAATGAAAGTGCATTCTTCTGTTTTGCTCCCAAATGCTCTTGACAAAGTTCGACTTTACATCTTTTGGTACTTTTTCGGTTGACGCTAATATGCGCCATCATATATACTGTTCGTATTACTTGATTGAGTGACGGGGCACCGTGCGTTGCAGCCGGAGGGATTTGTGGTGAGTGTCAACCTCGAGACTTGGATAAGATTCGATTATGAGGTCCTAAATGACGAAGACATTGTCGAAGCCGTCCGTAACGGCGACAGTGAAGCCTTGGAGTACTTGATTAACAAGTACCGCAGTTTTGTGCGTGCCAAAGCTAGATCCTATTTCCTGATCGGTGCCGACCGTGAGGATATTATTCAGGAAGGCATGATCGGCCTGTATAAATCTATCCGGGACTTCCGGGGGGACAAGCTTGCTTCGTTCAAAGCCTTTGCCGAGCTGTGCATTACGCGACAGATCATCACGGCAATCAAGACGGCGACCCGGCAGAAGCATATCCCACTTAATTCCTATGTCTCATTGGACAAGCCGATTTATGATGAGGATTCCGACCGGACGCTGCTTGACGTTATTTGCGGTTCCCGGGTATGCGATCCCGAAGAATTAATTATAAATCAAGAGGAATTCACCGGGCTTGAAGATAAAATGTCCGAGATTCTTAGCGATCTGGAACGCAAGGTACTGATGCTGTATCTGGATGGCCGGTCGTACCAGGAAATCGCCGTTGATTTGAACCGGCATGTGAAATCTATCGATAATGCACTGCAACGTGTTAAACGCAAGTTGGAGCGTTATCTGGAAGTGCGCGACGGAGGCATTTGAACTTAAAGCTTACTTCATACGGAAAATAGAGGGATGACGGATAAAGCCGTCGCCCTTTTTTGCTGTTTTAATGAATGTTTGCATATTTCTTATGCTTCGCTGATTTCTAACGGACATGAGAGACGTTAATCCTTGATAAATGTAAGGTTTAAGAAGCTATCGGACAACAGAGCCTTTAAAGCAGGGGGAATTGCCGTTTTCGTTTGGGAATAGAGGGATTAAGATCCCCTGTGTCCGTTAGGAAGCAAAATGGGGTGCTTTGTGTGGTTTAGGGTCCTCTGTGTCCGTTAAATTTTTTTGCTCGATAACCGGGGGCGTCAGCCGAAGATAACCGGGGTGCTTTTCTATGTATTTATGGTGGTAAAATATCCTTCCAGTATGAAAAGAAGCCGCAGCCGCGTTTATCCTATCAAAAGCTGAGCCATAATAGAAAGAGTACGCATTCGAATCCAGAACCTGCCCAAGCGAACAATTTCCAGATTCAAGGGTTATTCAGGAATCACCTCAATTTAACGAAGAGATAAGCTTGTTCGGCTCGTTGACACGGGTAGGGGCATGTGATAAAGTGTTTTAGGTAGGCCTAAATTTGTGTTTTTCATTTTTGGGTTTATACAATGAGACTTTCTCATAAAAGAATGTCTTCGGGAGGTGCACATCATGCGGGTAATTATTACGTTGGCTTGTACGAACTGCAAACAAAGAAACTACACGACAACGAAAAACAAGCGTAACCACCCCGACCGCATGGAGATGAAGAAATTTTGCAAGTTTTGCAACGAGCAAGTTCCTCATCGCGAAACCAGATAGCCTTTGGAGGTGTAGTCGCGCATGAAACGAAGTTTCAAGTCGTTGATCTCTTTTTTCTCTGAAAGCTGGGCTGAGCTTAAAAAAGTTCGCTGGCCTAATCGTAAAGAGCTGACCAATTATACGCTGATTGTGCTTGGTACAATTGTAGTTGTCGCGATTTATTTTTGGGTACTTGATATCGGCATCTCTGCTGTGATCGAAGCGATAATTTAAGAAGGGTCCTTAGGTGGCTTGATATGGAGAAAAGATGGTATGTAGTTCATACCTATTCCGGGTATGAGAACAAAGTCAAAGCCAACTTGGAGAAACGCGTCGAGTCCATGGGCATGGAAGACAAGATATTCCGCGTTCTTGTTCCAATGGAAGAAGAAGTGGTGAACAAAGACGGTAAGAAGAAGACCGTCATGCGTAAAGTTTACCCGGGTTATGTCTTGGTGGAAATGATCCAGACCGACGATTCTTGGTATGTTGTTCGCAACACGCCGGGCGTTACCGGGTTTGTCGGCTCTACGGGATCGGGTTCCAAACCTACGCCGCTGCTCCCTGAAGAAGTGGAACAGATTTTGCAGCATATGGGCATGGAAGAACCGAAACCGGTCATCGAGTTCGATTTGAAAGAATCGGTACGCATCAAAGTTGGTCCGTTTGCCAATTTTGTCGGGTCGATCGAAGAAATTCTGGTCGACAAGAGTAAACTCAAGGTTCACGTCAACATGTTTGGACGAGAAACCCCGCTTGAACTGGATTACACTCAAGTGGAAAAGATATAGGTTTCTTAGGGTTTCACGTGGGAGGGGCCTTGCGCTCCGTCTACCACTATTAGGGCAAGGAGGTGTTTTACATGGCGAAAAAGGTTATCAAAATGGTAAAACTGCAAATTCCTGCAGGGAAAGCGAATCCTGCACCTCCGGTAGGTCCGGCTTTGGGTCAAGCAGGTGTCAACATCATGGCATTCTGTAAAGAATTCAACGCTCGTACTGCCGATCAAGCAGGTTTGATCATTCCGGTTGAAATTTCGGTGTTTGAAGACCGTTCTTTTACATTCATCACCAAAACTCCTCCGGCAGCCGTTCTGCTTCGCGTTGCTGCGAAGATCGAGAAGGGTTCCGGCGAACCGAACAAGAAGAAAGTGGCTACCGTGAAACGCGACGTAGTTCGTCAAATCGCGGAGCAAAAAATGCCTGACCTTAACGCAGCATCCGTTGAATCGGCTATGCGTATGGTTGAAGGTACTGCTCGCAGTATGGGCATCACGATCCAAGACTAATTCTTGGGACGTAATTTAAAACAACTGAGTTGCTAAACAACCTAGAAAAAGCATCAAGACTTTTGCGACGGAAGTTGCCTCAAAAATATTTAGTATCCCTTCGGGAAACCGAATATTTTTGAGATAAGTGGGAGGATATTCCGCTAATACCACAAAGGAGGAACAATTTCATGGCTAAACACGGTAAAAAATACCTTGAAGCCGCTAAGCTGATCGACAGCGAAGCGACATATGAGCCTTCTGAAGCCGTTGAACTGGTGAAAAAGGCAGCGACTGCGAAATTCGACGAGACCGTTGAAGCAGCAGTTCGTTTGGGCGTAGACCCTCGTAAACAAGACCAAGCCGTTCGTGGTGTCGTTGTCCTGCCTCATGGCACGGGTAAAACGCAACGCGTTCTGGTATTCGCCAAAGGCGAAAAAGCAAAGGAAGCGGAAGCTGCCGGCGCTGACTTCGTAGGCGATCAAGACATGATCAACAAAATCCAACAAGGCTGGTTCGAATTCGATGTCTGCGTAGCGACACCGGATATGATGAGCGAAGTTGGTAAACTGGGCCGTCTGCTCGGTGGTAAAGGCCTCATGCCTAACCCTAAAGCAGGCACAGTTACGTTTGACGTAGCTAAAGCCGTTCAAGAAATCAAAGCCGGTAAAATCGAATACCGTCTGGACAAAGCGGGTCAAATCCATGCGCCAATCGGAAAAGTATCGTTCTCTTCCGAACAATTGAATGAGAACCTCAAAGCTCTCATCGACGCATTGAACCGGGCTAAACCGGCTGCTGCCAAGGGCGTGTATTTGAAAAACATCGCGATTTCTTCGACGATGGGCCCTAGCGCTCGCGTTAATACAACTGTTTACAGATAATACCGCTCGCTTTTGCGGGTGCGGGGATTGACATCGCGTGAATCTCTTGGTAAACTGAACAAGTTGTTTTAAAGCGACAATTCAATTTGAATATGCTTACCGTAGACAGTAGGTGCCGAAAGGCTTAATTTCCTACCGAGGTGTTGTGATAGAATATCGTGTGCCGCAATTTTTGCGGTTGATGATTCGTCAGGCCTTCGTGATTCTGCGGAGGCTTTTTTCATGGGAATGAAGAAGGCCGAGTAAATCTATCAGGAGGTGTACAGGTTGGCAAACGCTAAAGTAATTCAAAGTAAACAAGAAGCTGTCGATGCCGTAACTGCGAAATTGCGCGAAAGCGCAACGACTGTAGTAGCGGATTATCGCGGTCTGAATGTTGCTCAAGTTACGGAATTGCGCAAACAGCTTCGTGAAGCTGGCGTAGAATTCCAAGTGCTTAAGAATACGCTCGTTCGCCGTGCAACAGCGGCTGCGGAACTTACCGAACTGGACGAAGTGCTGACTGGCCCTACGGCCATCGCATTCAGTGCGGAAGACGCAGTAGCTCCGGCTAAAATTCTTAGCGATTTCGCGAAGAAGAACGAAGCTCTGAAAGTTAAAGGTGGCGTGGTTGAAGGCCGTGTAGTCGGCGTTGACCAAATCAAAGCGTTGGCGGATCTTCCGTCCCGCGAAGGTCTCCTTTCTATGCTCCTCAGCGTGCTTCAAGCTCCAGTGCGCAACTTCGCGCTGGCAGTCAAAGCCGTTGCAGACAAAGAAGAAAGCGCAAGCGCGTAAGCTTCTTTTCCAGCTAGTTGCATGAATAAAATTAAATTAAAATAATGGAGGTTCTACCATGAGTAAAGAAAGCATTTTGGAAGAAATTAAAGGTATGACCGTTCTTGAACTGAACGATCTTGTTAAAGCAATCGAAGAAGAATTCGGCGTAACTGCAGCAGCTCCTGTAGTTGTAGCTGGCGGCGGCGGCGGCGCAGCTGAAGCAGCTGAACAAACTGAATTCGACGTAATCCTGACTAACGCAGGCGCGTCCAAAATCAACGTTATCAAAGTGGTTCGCGAAATCACTGGCCTTGGCTTGAAAGAAGCAAAAGACCTGGTTGACAACGCACCAAAACCGTTGAAAGAAAAAGTAGCCAAAGAAGAAGCAGACGCAGTAAAAGCAAAATTGGAAGAAGCAGGCGCAACTGTAGAAGTGAAGTAATTTCTCTTCTAATGAATGGCAAACCCCTTGAATATGATTCAAGGGGTTTGTTTATAAGCACTTTCAGTCCGGGGGCACCTGTTTTTGGGTCTGGTGCTCTGTTGCTCGCGGATTTTGTCAGAATGCCTTGCCGCAGAACACTTACCTGCGAAGAATCCGTTCGCAAAGGATCCCCAGTCTCAAAAACTTATGTCATTGATATATAAGGATCCCCCGTGCTATGGACATGAACAACCCATTCGTGAGAATAGCAAATATGCAACTTTTTAAAAGCGACAAACGGAGGTAACCGTCAAGATGCCAGAACATTACTATACCAATCAACCTGCTACGGCCCATGATCGAAAGGTTTGGGATGCCACGCTCCGGGGGCAAGCTTTTCGTTTTATCAGTGATGCAGGCGTGTTCTCCAAGGGAGGCGTGGATTATGGGAGCCGGGTTTTGATTGATGCCATGGAGGTTCCGGTAGATGCACGCGTGATGGATATAGGTTGCGGTTACGGACCGATTGGTCTTTCGGCCGCACGATTGGCGAGCCAGGGCCACGTAACGATGATCGACGTTAACAGCCGGGCGGTGGAACTGGCCAAGGAAAACGCTGCAGCTAACCGGATTTCCAATGTAACTGTTTTGCAAAGCGATCTATTTGCGGAAGTGGGCGAGGAGAAGTTCGATATTGTGCTAACTAATCCGCCAATTCGGGCAGGTAAAGAAATCGTTCATGCGATTTTTGAAGGGGCTTATGAAAGACTGCATAATGGAGGCTCGCTGTGGATTGTTATCCAGAAAAAACAGGGGGCGCCGTCGGCAAAGCAAAAGTTGGAGTCGCTTTTTGATAGCGTTGAGGAAGTGACGAAAGACAAGGGTTACCGGATTTACAAGGCGACAAAAAAATAGTTTGACTTGCAAAATTGGTTGTGTTATTATTATAAAATGTCAGTATTAGGATGCCCTCTGTGGCTTTACCTGACTGAAATGTCAAGACTTTTATGCTAAACGATGCATAAAACCACATCGTTTGACGTATATTATGTACATTTCGGGTAAATCTACTGAATACGGGGACATCAGGCTGGAAATGACACGGATAATGATGCTCTTTTTTCGAAAGCATTCGATAAGGGCTTTTCTTTATTTGTGGATGAATCCGTATGGTCCTATTATAAGGGTACAAACACGGGTTCGCAATGAATTTTTAAAGTGAGTAGACATGAGGGGTGGGTATAAGTTGGCAGGACATCTTGTTCAATATGGTCGACGCACTCGGCGAAGTTATGCACGAATTAACGAGGTACTCGAAGTTCCGAACCTGATCGAAATCCAACAGAAATCCTACGAGTGGTTCTTGGAAGAAGGCCTTCGGGAAATGTTCCAGGATATCTCGCCGATTCAGGATTTCACCGGGAATCTGGTGTTGGAGTTTATCGATTACAGTCTTGGAGAACCGAAGTATACAGTAGACGACGCGAAAGAACGCGATGTAACGTATGCTGCGCCGCTTCGGGTAAAAGTCCGGCTCATTAATAAAGAAACCGGCGAAGTCAAAGAGCAGGAAGTATTCATGGGAGATTTCCCGCTGATGACGGAAACCGGCACATTCATTATTAATGGTGCGGAACGGGTTATTGTCAGCCAGCTGGTTCGCTCTCCTAGCGTCTATTTCAGCACTAAAGTGGATAAGAACGGCAAGAAAACCTATACCGCGACAGTGATTCCTAACCGTGGCGCATGGCTGGAACTGGAGACCGATGCAAAGGATATTATTTATGTCCGCATCGATCGTACCCGTAAAATTCCGGTAACCGTGCTGCTTCGTGCACTTGGGTTCGGTACGGATGCCGAGATTCTTGATTTGCTCGGCAACGATGAATATATTCGTAACACGCTCGACAAAGACAATACCGACTCTACGGAGAAAGCTCTCATCGAAATCTATGAGCGCCTTCGTCCAGGCGAACCGCCGACTCTTGACAATGCTAAGAGTTTGCTGGTGGCTCGCTTCTTTGATCCGAAACGATATGACTTGGCCAATGTCGGCCGGTATAAAATCAATAAAAAGCTGCACATCAAGAACCGTTTGTTCAATCAGCGGTTGGCGGAATCTCTGATCGATACGAGCACGGGCGAAATTATCGCTGAAGCGGGACAAATGGTAGACCGCCGTTTGCTTGATCAGATCCTGCCTTTCTTGGAAAATTCGGTAGGCTTCAAAAACTATCATGTTGCTGGCGGAGTGCTTGAAGCCAATGACGTGCCGCTGCAAACGATCGATATTTTCTCGCCAATCGAAGACGGCAAAGTTGTTAAGGTGATTGCAAACCGCAATATCGATAAATCGGTGAAGCATATTACACCAGCCGATATTATTTCGTCGATCAGCTACTTCTTGAACTTGCTGCACGGCGTGGGCAGCACGGACGATATCGACCATCTCGGTAACCGTCGACTGCGTTCCGTAGGCGAATTGCTGCAGAACCAGTTCCGCATCGGTTTGTCCCGGATGGAGCGCGTCGTGCGTGAAAGAATGTCGATTCAGGATGCGAACGTGATTACGCCGCAGGCGCTGATCAACATCCGTCCGGTTATTGCATCGATTAAGGAGTTCTTCGGCAGTTCGCAGTTGTCGCAGTTTATGGACCAGACGAACCCGCTTGCGGAGCTTACGCATAAACGCCGTCTGTCCGCTCTCGGACCTGGCGGTTTGACTCGGGAACGCGCGGGCTTTGAAGTTCGTGACGTCCATCATTCCCACTATGGCCGGATGTGTCCGATCGAGACGCCGGAAGGACCGAATATCGGTTTGATCAACTCACTGTCTACGTTTGCCCGCATCAATGAGTATGGCTTCATCGAAGCTCCGTACCGTTGGGTAGACCCGAATACAGGCAAAGTAACGGATCAAATCGCCTATTTGACTGCCGATGAAGAGGATAACTATATCATCGCCCAGGCGAATGCGGTGCTTACCGAAGAGAATACATTCCAGGACGAGAATGTAATCGTTCGTTACAACAAACAGTCCGATAACATCTTGACCATGCCGAGCGATCGCGTCGACTACATGGACGTTTCGCCGAAACAGGTTGTGTCCGTGGCGACTGCGCTCATTCCTTTCTTGGAAAACGATGACTCCAACCGTGCCCTGATGGGATCGAACATGCAACGTCAGGCGGTTCCGTTGTTGATTCCTAAGGCTCCGCTCGTCGGAACCGGTATGGAGCACAAGTCGGCCAAAGACTCCGGCGTATGTATTGTTTCCAAATACGACGGGATTATCGAACGGTCCGCAGCGAACGAAATTTGGCTGCGCCGGGTTGAAAAGGTGGATGGCAAGGAAGTCAAAGGCGACCTTGTTAAACATAAATTACACAAATTTATGCGTTCGAACCAAGGAACATGCATCAACCAGCGTCCGATCGTAAAACGCGGCGACATCATCAAGAAGGGTGATATTCTCGCGGACGGGCCATCGACAGAGATGGGCGAATTGGCGCTTGGCCGTAATGTGGTCGTTGCATTTATGACTTGGGAAGGCTACAACTACGAGGATGCGATCCTGCTTAGCGAGAAGCTCGTGAAAGAGGATGTGTACACCTCGATCCATATCGAGGAATACGAATCCGAAGCCCGCGATACGAAGCTGGGTCCTGAAGAGATTACCCGCGATATTCCGAATGTCGGTGAAGAAGCGCTTCGCAATCTTGACGAGCGCGGCATCATCCGCGTCGGTGCGGAAATCGGCGCAGGCGATATCCTCGTCGGCAAAGTGACTCCGAAGGGCGTTACCGAACTTACTGCAGAGGAACGTCTCCTGCATGCGATCTTCGGCGAGAAAGCCCGCGAAGTGCGTGATACTTCGTTGCGTGTACCACACGGTACCGACGGAATCGTCGTTGACGTTAAAGTGTTTACCCGTGAGAACGGCGATGAATTGCCACCAGGCGTAAATCAGCTCGTTCGGGTATATATTGCCCAGAAACGTAAAATTTCCGAAGGCGATAAGATGGCCGGACGACATGGTAATAAAGGGGTCGTAGCCCGTATCTTGCCTGAGGAAGACATGCCGTTCATGCCGGACGGTACGCCGGTTCAGGTCGTACTGAACCCGCTCGGGGTTCCTTCCCGGATGAACATCGGTCAGGTGCTGGAAATCCACCTTGGTATGGCTGCGCTGAAGCTCGGCATCCATGTGGCTACTCCGGTATTCGACGGTGCGAACGAGTACGACGTATTCGACACGATGGAAGAAGCCGGTATGCAGCGCAATGGTAAAACCGTACTGTATGACGGCCGGACAGGTGAACAATTCGAGCGTGAAGTAACCGTCGGCGTCATGCACATGATCAAGCTGGCGCACATGGTTGATGATAAAATCCATGCCCGCTCGACAGGCCCTTACTCTCTCGTTACGCAACAGCCGCTCGGCGGTAAAGCCCAGTTCGGCGGACAGCGTTTCGGGGAGATGGAAGTTTGGGCGCTGGAAGCCTACGGCGCCGCTTATACACTGCAAGAAATTTTGACCGTCAAGTCGGATGATGTGGTCGGCCGGGTGAAAACCTACGAATCGATCGTCAAAGGCGAGAACGTGCCGGAACCAGGTGTACCGGAATCGTTTAAGGTCTTGATCAAGGAACTTCAAAGTTTAGGTATGGACGTTAAGATCCTCACCGAAAACGAAGAAGAGATCGAGATGAAGGAAATCGACGACGAAGACGACGCGTCCGGGGACAAACTGAGTCTGAACCTGGAAGGCGCGGAAGTCGGAGTAGAATAAGCATCTCGGGCGGCGTTAGCCGCCCGAAGATGATTGATAACCGGAGATTGTCAATATCAGGACTTGGTTAAGGAGGGATGCTCCTTGTTGGACGTCAACAACTTCGAGTTTATGAAAATTGGGCTTGCTTCCCCAGATAAAATTCGTTCTTGGTCCCGCGGAGAAGTAAAGAAACCGGAAACGATTAACTACCGTACATTGAAGCCGGAAAAGGAAGGGCTGTTCTGCGAGAAAATTTTCGGCCCGACCAAAGACTGGGAATGTCATTGCGGTAAATATAAACGCGTTCGTTACAAAGGCGTTGTCTGCGATCGCTGCGGCGTCGAAGTAACAAGAGCGAAAGTCCGCCGTGAGCGGATGGGTCATATCGAATTGGCTGCACCGGTATCGCATATTTGGTATTTTAAAGGGATCCCAAGCCGGATGGGTCTGGCGCTTGATATGTCGCCGCGCTCGCTGGAAGAGATCATTTATTTTGCATCTTATGTGGTTACCGATCCAGGAGAAACTCCATTGGAGAAAAAGCAGCTTCTGTCCGAGAAGGAATATCGCAGCTATCGCGAAAAGTATGGCTACGGATTCCAGGCCGGCATGGGCGCCGAAGCGGTCAAAAAACTGCTTCAGGATCTCGATATCGACAAGGAACTGGAATTTTTGAAAGAAGAGCTGCGCACGGCTCAAGGCCAGCGTCGTAACCGGGCGATCAAACGCCTGGAAGTTATCGAAGCGTTCAAAAGCTCCGGCAATGAGCCGGAATGGATGATCCTCGACGTGCTTCCGGTTATTCCTCCGGAACTTCGCCCGATGGTACAGCTGGACGGGGGACGTTTTGCAACGTCTGACCTTAACGATTTGTACCGCCGGGTTATTAACCGGAACAACCGTCTGAAACGCCTGCTCGATCTGGGTGCGCCGGATATTATCGTACAAAATGAAAAACGGATGCTTCAGGAAGCCGTTGACGCCCTGATCGATAACGGCCGCCGCGGCCGTCCGGTAACGGGCCCGGGTAACCGTCCTTTGAAATCCCTCAGCCACATGCTGAAGGGTAAACAAGGCCGCTTCCGGCAAAACCTGCTCGGTAAACGGGTTGACTATTCGGGTCGTTCCGTTATCGTTGTAGGTCCTTACCTGAAGATGTACCAATGCGGTTTGCCGAAAGAAATGGCATTGGAACTGTTCAAACCGTTCGTCATGAAAGAGCTGGTCAACAAAGGCCTTGCTCATAATATTAAGAGTGCTAAGCGCAAAGTGGAACGCGTCAGCCCTGAAGTATGGGATGTTCTCGAAGAAGTCATTAAGGAACATCCGGTTCTGCTGAACCGTGCCCCTACGCTTCACAGACTCGGGATCCAGGCGTTCGAACCGATCTTGGTCGAAGGCCGCGCCATCCGGCTTCACCCGCTCGTATGTACGGCATATAACGCCGACTTTGACGGTGACCAAATGGCCGTCCACGTACCTTTGTCCGCGGAAGCTCAGGCGGAAGCCCGCATTCTGATGTTGGCATCCGGTAACATCCTGAACCCGAAAGACGGCAAACCGGTCGTTACCCCTTCGCAGGATATGGTCCTTGGTTCTTACTACTTGACCATGGATAACAATGAAGCAAAAGGTGCCGGCATGATTCTGGGCTCCGTGAATGAGGCATTCTCCGCTTATCAGCGCGGTACGGCTTCATTGCATGCTCGCGTGGCGATTCCTGCCAAGGCGCTTGGTAAGACCGGCTTTACGGAAGCACAACAAAATGCACTGCTTATTACGACTGTAGGGAAAATTATCTTTAACGATATCTTCCCTGCCAGCTTCCCGTATATTAATGAACCGACAAGAGTTAACCTGTTCCAAGGTACGCCGGATGACTACTTTATCCACGGAAAAGGCGAGAATGTCTTGGAACGGATTATGAATGCCAAACAAGCTGGTGGTGTAGGTAAAGAGTATCTCGGCGAGATTATCGGCCGTTGCTTTGAAATTTATCACACTACCGAAACTTCGATCATTTTGGACAGAATCAAACAAACCGGGTTTACGTATTCGACTCGGGCCGGCGTTAGTATCGCTGTCTCGGACGTTATTGTACCGGATGAGAAACAGGCCATCCTGCGCGAGTCGGATGACAAGGTGCATGTGATTACTACACAATACCGCCGGGGTCTTATTACGAACGAAGAACGTTATGACCGTGTTATCGATATCTGGTCCAAAGCGAAAGATCAAATTACCGAAGTGCTCATGAAATCGATGGACCGCTACAATTCCATCATGCTCATGGTGGACTCCAAGGCGCGCGGTAACAAATCGCAGATCACTCAGCTCGGGGGTATGCGGGGCCTGATGGCCAACCCATCCGGTCGGATCATCGAGCTCCCAATCAAATCGAACTTCCGCGAAGGCTTGACCGTCCTCGAGTACTTCCTTTCGACGCACGGCGCGCGGAAAGGTTTGGCGGATACCGCGCTTCGGACGGCCGACTCCGGTTACCTGACTCGTCGTCTGGTCGACGTTGCGCAAGACGTTATCGTTCGCGAAGAAGACTGCGGAACAGATAAAGGCTTTACCGTTAGCGTGATTCAAGACGGTAAAGAGGTTATCGAGGATCTGTACGACCGGATCGAAGGACGCTATGTCTTCGAAACGATCAAGCATCCGAAAACGGGTGAGATTATCATCCACCGCAACGAACTGATCGATTCCGACAAAGCGCATGAAATTGTCGATGCCGGTGTCGCAAAACTGCAAATCCGTTCCGTGCTCAGCTGTCGTGCACGCCATGGCGTATGTAAAAAGTGCTATGGCCGTAACCTTGCAACAGGCAAGCACGTGGAAATCGGTGAAGCGGTCGGCATTATCGCCGCCCAATCCATCGGTGAACCGGGAACCCAGCTCACCATGCGTACGTTCCATACCGGGGGCGTTGCGGGTGACGATATCACGCAAGGTTTGCCGCGTATTCAGGAGCTCTTTGAAGCCCGGAATCCAAAAGGTCAAGCCACGATCAGTGAAATCGACGGCGTCATCAAGGAAATCCGTGAAGCCAAGGACCGTCGCGAAATCGAAGTTCAAGGCGAAGCTGAAACGAAAGTTTACTCCGTTACCTACGGTTCCCGTCTGCGCGTAAGCGAAGGCCAGGAAATCGAAGCGGGCGACGAGTTGACCGACGGTTCCATTGACCCGAAAGAAATTTTGCGCATCAAGGGCATCCGCGGCGTGCAGAACTACATCCTTCAAGAAGTTCAGCGCGTTTACCGGAACCAGGGCGTAGAAATCAACGACAAACACATCGAAGTTATGGTCAGACAAATGCTGCGCAAAATCCGCATCGTAGATGCCGGAGATACGCCGCTTCTGCCAGGTGCTTTCGTTGATCTGTATGAATATGAAGTAGCCAACAAAGATGCAATCCTGTCCGGCAAAGAGCCGGCAGTGGCCAAACCGGTCCTGCTCGGGATTACCAAAGCATCGCTTGAAACGGATTCCTTCCTGTCCGCCGCTTCCTTCCAGGAAACGACGCGGGTGCTTACCGATGCCGCGATCAAGGGCAAAGTGGATAAACTCCTCGGCCTGAAAGAGAACGTTATTATCGGTAAACTGATTCCTGCAGGTACGGGGATGAACCGTTACCGCAGCGTTCAGTTCGAAGAACCTGCCGGTGACGACACGGCTGAAGAAAGCCTGGAACCTGTCTCTGTTGAATAGTTAAGGATTATAAAGCCGCAGAGCTTTGACAAAACGTCGAAGCTTCTGCGGCTTTTTTCATTTTCAAGGGATATCGGGAATAAGCTAATTGACAGGCGACCGATAGCTGGCTAACCTGTAGGCATGCAATGGAAAAAGCTGAGAACATTAGGACAGGGAGGTGGCTCATGGGGATTGCTATTGCAGTGAGCGTGGGTTTAATCGGTATTTATCTATTAGTAGAGTATGTTAGGTGCAGAATTGAAGTAAAGAAGGCGATGAGACGCTTATCAACATATGAAGTACAAACCGTAACGTTAAGCTGCGGGGTTATGACTTACGTGGATCAGGGGGAAGGGCCGGTAGTGCTTGTAGCGCATGGGATAAGCGGCGGCTATGATCAAGGGACGGATTCCATGCGTGGACAGGCCGGCAAGTACCGCATTATAGCTCCTTCTCGTTTTGGTTATTTGGGCAGTTCGATTCCGGATGATTCAAGCCCATCCGATCAAGCCAGAACATACCTTGAGTTGCTGGACAGTCTTTCGATTGAGCGGGTATATGTCCTTGGAACCTCTGCCGGTGGTACAATTGCGATCCGCTTCGCGCTGGACTATCCGGAGAGAACGAAGGGACTCGTTCTGTATTCCTCCGCTTCACCATGACCTGAAGAACCCCAAAAGTATAGTAAACATGCAGGTCCTCCGGCTTTTTTTTGCAAGGATTATCCAATGTGGCTGTTGCGGCCATTATTGCGGCCATTGATGGGTATGTCCAAAGATACGATCTACACCATGCTTCCGCTAGGTAAACGTAAGCAAGGAATGCAGATCGACGCCAAGATAGTCAATCCGGATATGGCCGGAAATTTTCCCGAATATCCAATAGAAGAACTTTAGGTACCCTCGTTGATCATTCAGCCAAGATGACAAATTAGCGGACTTTCGTTCCATGGAGCTGGTTCTTTCAAGGTTTCCGAACGCTACCTGGTTGCCCTTTGAGGATGGAGGCCATTTGATGGCCGGTCATGAAAAAGAAATTGAAAAGGCACTCGATAAATTCGTACGTAATTATTCGTGATCCATTCGGGTATGGACATATCACAGCATACATAAAGATAGATACACTTGCATGTAATGATATGTGAAAAATTTCATTAGAGGAGGATGAATGAATGTCTAGGGATTCCGGTGAGGAAATCTCCATTAGGATGATGAACCCCCAAGAGGCCAAGGAGGTACAACGGCTAGGGCGTAGAGCCTTTATGGGGCTGGAGAGCTTGTTTGTGAGCAAGCCCAAGCATGCGGTAGTAGCATTGGTTGGCGATCGAATTGTCGGGGCCGTAATCATGAAATTTCTGAAAGGGGATAATCGGCAAACGATCGGAGATTTTAGCGCGGGTTTTGTCGATTGCGAATATCGGGATTCGGGAATTGGGGGGAGGCTGTACGAGGCAGCGACGAACCATTTTTGGGAGCATGGCTGCGACTACATTACGGCTGAGGTGAAAGACGATAATGTCGGTTCTTGGCGCCTGCTCGAAAAAAACGGATTTAAGCGCACGGAAATGATTGAGAACTTCAGTCACTTGCGAGGCAAGGGGATGGCATCGCTGATGTTCGGAACGCCGGTTCCTTTTGCATGCGGTATGGATTTCTATCTAGCCTCAAATAAGAATTGTGTAAAGGAGAAAACAGCTCCTAGCGCTGTAGAGGGTGTGATTTTTCTGCTCCTTAACCTGTTGTTGTCGTGTACGATACTCATTTTTAATCCTCAGATTCAGCTGACATGGTTCATGCTGGCCTATGGAATTTTGTTGTTAGGGGATGTTCTTTTTACCCGGATCGGAGCAGGCTTCGGCAAACGAAAGTGGCAGTATAGAATGACGAACTGCGGATTTTTGATCTCCTTGCTCATTCCGCTCCTTGGCACCGTATTCCCGATGATCGGGAATTGGATGCCTCGACAATATGAAACGACGCCAAAACTCAGGAAAGAACTTGGAATCAGTGCGTTGGTAGGCTGGGCTTTCGTTGCGATTATTGTGATTTTTACACGACTTGACGCGGAACCTCATATTTTCGTTACCTATCTGAATTCCCTTGGAAGCATGCTGCTCTTATACCGAATTATTCCCGTTTATCCATTTGGAGCTTTCGGCTCCTTGAGAGTATACCGAATGAACAAGTTCATTTACGCCGCAATGGCCGTGGCTAGTCTCATGGTTTTGTTCCTTCTTTGATGAAGTGGAGCTCGCATTATCGGGCAGGAAATGAGAGGCCGGAAGGAGAGGAGGAGTCTAAAATTGAAAAGGGGAGCGAAAAAGGATGGAATGGATTGAACGTTTGAATCAAGCGCTCGAATATATTGAGGATAATCTGGGCAGTAAGATCGACTACGAGAAAGCGGCGCGAATCGCTTGCTGTTCGTCGTTTCATTTTCAACGAATGTTTTCCTACATAGCAGGCATCCCGTTGTCCGAATATATTCGCAGGAGAAGGATGACGGCGGCAGCCTTTGATTTGCAGACTGGCGAAGTTAAGATCATAGACCTGGCTTTGAAGTATGGCTATGACTCCCCGACATCCTTTAATCGGGCATTCCAAAGCCTGCATGGCATTGCACCCTCCAAAGCACGTCTTGAGGGTACGTCATTGAAGGCGTTTCCACGGATTCGCATCTCAATTTCAATTAAAGGAGAAGCGGAAATGAATTACAAGATCGAGAAGAAAGAGGCGTTTCGCATCGTAGGCGTAAAGGAGAGCATGAATGTAAACCTCGAAGAAAATTTCGTCGAGGTTCCTCGGCTCTGGCAGCAGGCGACACAGGATGGAAGTATCATGAAACTCGCACATGTGATGAACCGGCCGCCTTTAGGTATACTGGGTGTAAGTACTTGCATGAACGGAGAAGAAGTGGATTATTACATTGCTGCAGCCACTGATTTCCCAGTGCCCGAAGGCATGTGTGAGACGATGATTCCAGGAGGGACCTGGGCTATTTTCGAATGCATAGGGCCACTGCCTCATGCCATGCAAGACTTGCAAAGGCGGATCATTACCGAGTGGCTTCCTACCTCCGGCTATGAATACGCCGAAGCGCCGGACATTGAGGTATACACTGACGGGGATCAACAATCTCCGGATTACCGGTCCGAAATATGGCTTCCGATCGTGAAGAAAGCGTAGAACGAACTATGCCGTTAGGTTCTCTTCTTTGTAGTAGGTAAGTAAGGTGATTACTGGTTTACCACAGCATGCGAAATAGGGGGAGGCTATGTGAACAAAAATGTTCAAACCCGCATAACATAGTACGGTGTTAAATTTCTAGTGTGTTAAAAGAAATAATCAAAGGAGGGGCGGGGAACCGCTCCTTCGTATTTTTGTATAGAAGAAAATGATATTTTCTTCTCCATTAACTGCTTGACATCGCCTAATCGGAGTGATAATATATCAAAGTGCGTGAGTACGGATATTCCCTGTGCTTTGGAGGACGGTAATCATGTCTAATGATAAAGGACTACAGGACGCTCATGTCAAAATCGGCACCAAACAAACCATGCGAATGGTGGAGCTTGGACGAGCCGAGGAAGTCTATGTTGCTGAAGATGCAGATCCGCGCCTTACATCAAAGATCATTGCGCTTTGCAATCAACGGAACGTGAAAGTTACGCTGGTTGACACGATGCACAATCTCGGCAAGGCTTGCGGGATTGAAGTCGGCGCGGCGATGGCTGCGATTGTGAGTCAATAGTTGATAGGAACGTTTTTGCTAAAAGGAGAAATCCGAACGGCAAAAACTTTTCATTTGTTCTTTAATGAACCGCCTGGGTCTGTGGGCTTAAAAAGGTTTGTGAAGAAACATGAATTCTGAGGAAGGGGGTGGCAACAACATGCCAACAATTAACCAACTAGTCCGTAAAGGACGTCAAGACAAAGTGTACAAATCGAAGTCGCCAGCATTGCAAAGAGGTTTTAACGCCCTGAAGCGTGAGGCTACCGATCTGAGCTCGCCGCAAAAACGCGGAGTGTGCACTCGTGTAGGTACAATGACTCCTAAGAAACCGAACTCCGCACTTCGTAAATATGCCCGTGTTCGTTTGACGAACCGCGTAGAGGTGACGGCGTACATTCCGGGTATCGGTCATAACCTGCAAGAGCACAGCGTTGTTTTGATTCGTGGCGGCCGGGTCAAAGACCTTCCAGGGGTACGTTATCATATCGTACGTGGAGCTTTGGACACCGCTGGTGTTAACAACCGGATGCAAGCCCGTTCGAAATACGGCGCTAAACGTCCGAAAGCAAAAAAATCCTAAGTTGATTAAGTCAGCTTATTGAACCGTCAAGAGGTTTGGATTAATACTGAAAGGGGGATAACTATGCCACGCAAAGGTCCAGTTACGAAGAGAGATGTGTTGCCAGATCCGGTGTATAACAGCAAGCTTGTTACTCGTTTGATCAACCGCATCATGCTCGACGGTAAACGTGGAGTTGCTCAAAGCATTCTGTATAACGCGTTCAACCTGATTCAAGAGCGCACGGGGAATGACCCGATGGAAGTGTTTGAAGCAGCTTTGAAAAATATCATGCCTGTATTGGAAGTTAAAGCTCGCCGTGTGGGCGGTGCCAACTACCAAGTGCCTATCGAAGTTAAGCCAGAAAGACGTACATCCTTGGGATTACGTTGGCTCGTGAACTACTCCCGTAACCGCGGTGAGAAGACGATGGAAGAGCGTTTGGCTGCCGAGATCATCGACGCATCCAACAACACAGGCGCTTCCGTTAAGAAACGCGAAGATACGCACAAAATGGCCGAAGCGAACAAAGCGTTCGCACACTACCGCTGGTAGGATTCGGTTTAACTTAATTAATTTATATTTTGAAGGGAGACAGATCTATGGCAAGAGAGTTCTCCTTGAAAAATACACGTAACATCGGGATCATGGCGCATATTGACGCCGGTAAGACAACCACGACGGAACGTATTTTGTTCTATACGGGCATTACGCACAAAATCGGTGAAGTTCACGAGGGTGCTGCGACAATGGACTGGATGGAGCAAGAACAGGAGCGCGGAATCACGATTACGTCCGCTGCGACGACCGCTCAATGGAAAGGTCACCGCGTAAATATCATCGATACCCCGGGTCACGTTGACTTCACAGTAGAAGTTGAACGTTCCCTTCGTGTATTGGACGGGGCAGTAGGCGTATTCAGTGCGAAGGAAGGCGTAGAACCTCAGTCTGAAACCGTTTGGAGACAGGCTGACAAGTATAGCGTTCCACGTATCGCTTATGTTAATAAGATGGATATCATCGGTGCTGACTACCTGAACGTTGTCAAAGATATGCGCGAGCGTCTGCAAGCGAATGCAGTTGCAATTCAACTGCCGATCGGTGCGGAGAGCGATTTTGTCGGAATTATCGACATCATCACTCAAAAAGCGTATATGTACAAAGACGATTTGGGTCAAAACATCGAAGAGACTGAAATTCCAGCTGAATTCACGGCCCAAGTTGAAGAGCTTCGCGCAGAATTGATCGAGAAGGTTGCAGAACTGGACGAGGATTTGACGATGAAATACCTCGAAGGTGAGGAAATCACCATCGAGGAATTGAAAGCAGCTCTCCGTAAGGGTGTTGTCGAAGTTAAAATCTTCCCTGTTGTTTGCGGTTCTTCTTATCGCAACAAAGGTATTCAGCTTATGCTGGATGCTGTAATTGATTACCTGCCGGCTCCAATTGACGTACCAAGTATCCAAGGTCACTTGGATGACGGTACGGAAGTGGAACGTCACTCTTCCGACGAAGAGCCGTTTGCGGCATTGGCATTCAAAATCATGACCGACCCTTACGTGGGTAAACTGACGTTCTTCCGTGTATACTCCGGTATTTTGCAATCCGGTTCGTATGTACTGAACGCAACGAAAAACAAACGTGAACGGATCGGCCGTATCCTGCAAATGCATGCCAACAGCCGTAAAGAAATCACTGAAGTATATTCGGGTGATATCGCGGCAGCCGTAGGTTTGAAAGATACGGGTACAGGTGATACACTGTGTGATGAGAAGGCTCCGGTTATTCTCGAATCCATGAACTTCCCTGATCCGGTTATCGAAATCGCGGTTGAGCCAAAAACAAAAGCGGACCAAGATAAACTTGGCGTCGCTCTCGGTAAATTGACTGAAGAAGATCCTACGCTCCGTGCTCATACGGACGAAGAAACGGGTCAAACGATCCTTGCTGGTATGGGTGAGCTTCACCTGGATATCATCATCGACCGGATGCGCCGTGAATTCAAAGTTGAGACTAACGTAGGTAAACCTCAAGTTGCTTACCGTGAAACGTTCAAAGCTCCGGCTCGCGTTGAAGGTAAATTCGTTCGTCAATCCGGTGGTCGTGGTCAATACGGTCACGTTTGGGTTGAATTCGAACCTTTGGAAGCAGGTACAGGCAACCAGTTCGAAAGCAAAATCGTCGGCGGTTCCGTACCAAGAGAATATATCGCGCCTGCTCAGCAAGGTATTGAAGAAGCCATGAAGAATGGTGTCCTTGCAGGCTTCCCATTGGTAGACGTTAAAGCAACCATCGTTGATGGTTCTTACCATGACGTTGACTCCAGTGAAATGGCGTTTAAGATCGCCGGCTCCATGGCGCTTAAGGCAGCTAAAGAAAAATGTCAAGCTGTTCTGCTTGAGCCGATCATGAAAGTCGAAGTAACGGTTCCTGAAGAGTACATGGGCGACGTTATGGGTATGCTGAACTCCCGCCGCGGACGGATCGAAGGTATGGATTCCCGTGGTGGCGCGCAAATTATCCGTGCGAAAGTGCCTCTCTCTGAAATGTTCGGTTACTCGACCACCCTGCGTTCCGGTACACAAGGACGCGGCGTGTTCTCGATGGAACTTTCCCACTATGAAGAAGTTCCTAAGACTATCGCCGAAGAAATCGTGTCCAAGAACAAAGGCGGAGAATAACTTTCAGTACCTACTAACTGGGGAGTCTTTGGAACCTGTTTAGGGGATGGACTCCCTGGTTAGTCCAACATAACAATCCATATTTTAAGGAGGAAATGTTTAAAATGGCAAAGGCTAAATACGAACGTACAAAACCGCATGTTAACATCGGTACAATCGGTCACGTTGACCATGGTAAAACAACTCTGACTGCAGCCATCACGACTGTATTGTCCAAAACATACGGCGGTGCTGCTGTAGCATTCGACCAAATCGACAAAGCTCCAGAAGAGCGCGAACGCGGTATCACTATCTCGACGGCTCACGTTGAGTATGAAACAAACAACCGTCACTATGCACACGTTGACTGCCCAGGGCACGCCGACTATGTTAAAAACATGATCACTGGCGCTGCACAAATGGACGGAGCGATCTTGGTTGTATCCGCAGCTGACGGCCCAATGCCGCAAACTCGCGAGCACATCCTGTTGTCCCGTAACGTAGGCGTTCCTTACATCGTCGTATTCTTGAACAAATGCGACATGGTTGAAGACGCTGAACTGATCGAACTCGTTGAAATGGAAGTTCGCGACCTGCTTAACGAATACGAATTCCCTGGCGATGATACTCCAATCATCCAAGGTTCCGCTCGTGAAGCCCTTCAAAACCCTGATGGCGACTGGGCTAAGAAAATCGTTGAAATGTTCGAAATCATCGACGAATACATTCCGCTTCCAGAGCGTCCAGTGGACAAACCGTTCCTGATGCCTGTCGAAGACGTGTTCTCGATCACTGGCCGTGGTACTGTTGCTACAGGTCGTGTAGAACGCGGTACTGTTAAAGTCGGCGACGAAATCGAAATCGTGGGTATCCGCGAAGAAACTAAGAAATCGGTTGTTACCGGCGTAGAAATGTTCCGTAAATTGCTCGATTCCGCTGAAGCGGGCGACAACATCGGCGCATTGCTCCGCGGTGTAGACCGTGCTCAAATCGAACGCGGCCAAGTATTGGCTAAACCGGCTTCCGTTAATCCGCATACTGAGTTCTCCGCTCAAGTATACGTTTTGACTAAAGAAGAAGGCGGACGTCATAAGCCTTTCTTCACTGGCTACCGTCCACAATTCTATTTCCGTACAACTGACGTAACAGGTGTTATCAACCTGCCAGAAGGTACTGAAATGGTTATGCCTGGCGACAACATCGAAGTTACCGTTCAACTGATCAACCCGATCGCTATCGAAGAAGGAACTCGTTTCTCCATTCGTGAAGGCGGCCGTACAGTTGGATCCGGCGCTGTTGTAACAATCAGCAAATAATATAAGCATTTACTTGCTTAAAAGATCCGTTCCTTAGGGAACGGATCTTTATTAGTATATAAGTGTAAATTAAATTGCTAAATTCGACAAAAACTATAGGAAATATGTCGAATAATGTAGAAAATTCACTTTACAGTGATTTTTATCACAGTTATAATTCTCTCATTAAGAAGATCATCAGAATTCCCAAGGAGAGGATAAATATCCGATGAAATGCCCCTTTTCTTTTTTAGGCCACCCATCATCCCCAACTAAGCAAACCAACCATCACAGCTTTTCTACTCCAGAAATCAAACCGGAATGGGTACGGGACGAAAGCAAGCTTGTCATTGACGGAGAGACCGAGATTAATGAACAATTGAGGATGATTGATTTTCATGAAGGGGACGTTCAACTCCTGCATCATATGCGACCGATGATCTCTAGACGGATCGACTGGATTGTGAATTCTTTTTACCAGTCTGTACTCGATGTATCCAAATTGGAAGAAATCATTAAGAAGCACAGCACGGTTGAAAAACTGAAGCAAACCTTGAGGGAACATTTGCTTGATATGTTCAGCGGGAACGTGGATCAAGAATTTATCATGAAGCGTCTAAGAATCGCTAAGGTTCATAAGCGCGTCGGGCTTGAGCCCAAATGGTATCTTTCCGCTTTTCAGAATCTGCAGAATGCATTTTTGCAAACGATATATCAGGAAGTCAAGGATGAGCAACTCCTTTTGCAAATGGTGCGGACAACGACTAAACTGCTAAATCTTGAACAGCAGCTGGTATTGGAAGCCTACGAAAAGGAGAATATCCGTGAGAAAGAAGAGCAATATGAGCTCGTAAAAAATGAGTTGAAGAGTAAGATCACGATTTTTAGTGAGGAGCTCGAAGATTTAAGTCTGGCGACCAATGCAGCCGTCGAAGAACTGGTATCCAGCAGCAATGAGGTGAGCCGCGCAATCCAGCATTCTTCGGAAACTGCTTCAAACACAAGGGAACATGCTGAGGAAGGTAGAGACATTCTCCAAATCTTGCAGCAGCACATTGGCGGCATTCATGAGAAGACCAGTTCCATGGAAGAATCGGTCAAAGAGCTTGGCCAATCATCATCGCAAATCCAAAAGGTTGTAAGTGCCGTAGAAGAAATCGCAAGCCGTATTAAACTTCTTTCATTGAATGCATCGATTGAAGCGGCAAGAGCCGGAGAACACGGTTTGGGGTTTGCTGTTGTTGCCCGCGAAGTGAACAAGTTGTCGGAAGAAGCCAAAAGCACGGTGGTTCAGATTGCAGGTCTCGTTTCTCATTCGGCCGAGATATCGGCGCGGGTCGTCCGTGCGATTGAAGAAGTCCGGGGATTAGCGGAACAAGGGGAAGTGCAATCGCAAGAAAGCGGGAACATGTTCATCCACATTTTAAATTCGATGAAGAATAGCGCAGAAGATATCGTATTATTAGAAGAACAAATCCGCGAACTGATAACTACAATAGAAGGGATCGGATCATCCACGGCTATAGTTGCCGAGTCCGCGGAGCGTTTGAACCGCGTTTCCATGAATTTATAATAGAAGATAAACGGTGTAGTTCCCCCCGGAATTACGCCGTTTTTGTTTATATTGTTGGAAAGAACATCCGCTTCAAAAACTTTTGTTTAAAGGCTTGCAAAGCGCCCGGCTTTTCTATATAATAATGAATGTTGTTCTGTGACGTTGCGATGATGTGAGAGGTTACTGACACACCCGGCCCCTTTGCCATGGGAGAGTGGTCAGAAAATTTTCACGGAGTATGTCCGATACCAAATTGGGCGATAGAAGGAGGGACTAAAATGGCAAAGCAAAAAATTCGTATTCGTTTGAAAGCTTACGACCACAGAATTCTTGATCAATCCGCAGAGAAAATCGTTGAAACAGCAAAACGTTCGGGTGCTGGTGTATCCGGGCCGATTCCGCTGCCAACCGAGAAACAAGTAATTACTATTCTCCGTGCGGTACACAAGTACAAGGATTCGCGGGAACAATTCGAACAACGGACGCACAAGCGTCTGATCGACATTGTTAATCCGACTCCACAAACTGTGGATGCCTTGATGCGCTTGGACCTGCCGTCCGGTGTAGATATCGAAATTAAATTGTAATCCCATTAAGCAATGGAATAGGAAAGGAAAAGAGGTGTCAACATGAAAGGTATCTTAGGGAAAAAACTCGGAATGACTCAAGTATTTACTCCGGAAGGGAATGTAATTCCTGTAACGGTTATCGAGGCTGGCGGGAACGTAGTTCTGCAGAAGAAAGACCTGGAGAACGACGGATACGAAGCCGTTCAAATCGGTTACTCCGATAAGAAAGAATCCAGATCCAACAAGCCTGAAGCTGGCCATGCCAAGAAGGCTAACACAACGCCTAAGCGCTACGTTCGCGAAATTCGCAATGTTGAACTTGCAGGATATGAAGTTGGCCAAGAGGTCAAAGTTGATATTTTTGCAGAAGGCGAATTTGTTGACGTAACTGGTATTTCTAAAGGTAAAGGTTTCCAAGGTAATATCAAACGTTGGGGACAAAGCCGCGGCCCTATGGCGCACGGTTCCCGTTACCATCGCAGACCGGGTTCCATGGGTTCCATCCAAGCGAACCGCGTTCCTAAAGGCAAACGCCTTCCAGGACACATGGGTAGCGAAACGGTTACCATTCAAAACCTTGAAGTGGTTAGAGTGGATGCTGAACGTAATGTTCTGCTCGTTAAAGGCTCGATTCCGGGTCCTAAAAACAGCTTTGTGAAAATTAAACAAACAATCAAGAAATAATTGACGAAGGAAAGGAGGAACAAAAATGCCAAAAGTAGCACTCTTTAATATTAGCGGTAGCCAAGTGGGCGAAGTGGAATTGAATGATGCGGTATTCGGTATCGAACCGAACGTACACGTTCTTCATGATGCGGTTGTTATGCAACGCGCTTCCCTGCGTTTCGGTACCCATAAAGTAAAAGGACGCTCCGAAGTTCGTGGCGGCGGCCGTAAACCTTGGAAACAAAAAGGAACGGGCCGTGCTCGTCAAGGCTCCATTCGCTCCCCGCAATGGGTAGGCGGCGGTGTGGTTTTCGGACCAACTCCACGTAGCTATTCCTATAAATTGCCGAAGAAAGTACGTCGTTTGGCGATTAAATCGGCTTTGTCTTCTAAAGTGATCGATCAGGATATCATCGTACTTGATGCATTGACACTGAGCGCTCCTAAGACGAAAGAATTCGCAGCGATTCTGAACAACCTGAAAGTGGATCGCAAAGCACTTGTTGTAGCTCCTTCTTATGACGACAACGTAGCGCTTTCCGCTCGTAACATTCCAGGCGTGAAATTCGTTGCAGCTGACGGCATTAATGTTCTTGACGTGCTGACGCACGACAAACTGATCATTACGAAGGAAGCAGTTCAGAAGGTAGAGGAGGTGCTCGCGTAATGAAAGATCCTCGTGATATTATCAAGCGCCCGGTGATTACGGAACGTACGGCTGATTACATGAACGATCTGAAATATGTGTTCGAAGTGGATATCAAAGCCAACAAAACCGAAATCAAAAAAGCTGTAGAAGCGATCTTCAATGTAAAAGTGAGCAATGTGAATACCCTGCGTGTTCCTGCTAAACCAAAACGTTACGGACGCCACTTCGGATACACTCCGGAATGGAAGAAAGCGTTCGTTACTTTGGCGGAAGGCAGCAAACCGCTTGAGTTCTTTGAATCGGTATAAAATCGTTAAAGTAAGGAGGGAAATCTAGTGCCTATTAAAAAGTATAAACCGACATCCCCGGCAAGACGCGGCATGTCCGTGTCGACATTCGAAGAAATCACAACGGATCAGCCGGAGAAATCTTTGCTTGCGCCTCTGAGCAAAACTGCAGGACGCAACAACCAAGGTAAAATTACGGTTCGTCACCATGGCGGCGGACATAAGCGTAAATACCGCATTATCGACTTCAAACGGAACAAAGACGGAATTCCTGGCAAAGTTGCTACGATCGAGTACGACCCGAACCGGACTTCCAACATCGCTTTGATCCATTATGCCGACGGTGAAAAACGCTACATTCTGGCTCCTAAAGGCCTGAAAGTGGGCGACGTGATCGAATCCGGCGTGGGTTCCGACATCAAAATCGGAAACGCAATGCCACTCGAAAACATTCCTGTAGGTACAGTTATCCACAACATTGAGCTTAAGCCAGGCAAAGGTGGACAACTCGTTCGCGCAGCCGGTACTGAAGCACAATTGCTGGGTAAAGAAGAAAAATATGTAACGATCCGCCTGTCTTCCGGCGAAGTTCGTAAAGTTCTCAAGGTTTGCCGCGCTACTATCGGCGCAGTAGGCAACGGAGACCACGAGCTCGTGAAGATCGGTAAAGCAGGCCGCAGCCGCTGGCTGGGACAACGTCCTGAAGTACGCGGTGTCGTCATGAACCCTAACGATCACCCACACGGTGGTGGTGAAGGTCGCGCTCCGATCGGTCGTAAATCGCCATTGTCTCCTTGGGGCAAACCAACCCTTGGCTACAAAACGCGTAAAAAAGACAAAGCGTCTGATAAATATATCGTTCGCCGCCGCACGAAGTAATCCGCACTTTGCGGATCACTTCACGGTAGTGGATGAAAGATCGAAACAAGCAGCGTAATGAAGGGAGGATAAAGAAATGAGTCGCAGTCTTAAAAAAGGGCCATTTATCGATGGATACCTGCTCAAGAAAGTGGAAGAAGTGAACGGTTCGAACAAGAAAGTCGTGATCAAAACATGGTCCCGTCGTTCTACAATCTTCCCGCAATTCATTGGCCACACGTTCGGCGTATATGACGGCCGCAAGCATGTTCCGGTATATGTAACCGAGGATATGGTCGGACATAAACTGGGCGAGTTTGCTCCAACCCGTACCTACAAAGGTCATACGGACGACGATAAGAAAACGAGACGTTAATCGATAAGTTCTTCGTTTGAGAGGAGGTAACACACATGGAAGCAAAAGCACATGCAAGGTCTATCCGCATTGCTCCACGGAAAGTTCAACTCGTTGTTGACTTGATCCGCGGCAAGCAAGTTGGCGAAGCGATCGCGATTCTCCGCCATACTCCAAAGGCGGCTTCCCCGGTTGTGGAGAAGCTTTTGAACTCGGCGATTGCCAATGCTGAACATAACTATTCTCTGGATGTAAATAAATTGGTTATTTCGCAAGCTTACGTAAACCAAGGTCCGACTATGAAACGTTTCCGTCCTCGTGCAATGGGACGCGCAAGCCGGATCAACAAACGCACCAGCCACATTACATTGGTGGTATCCGAAAAATAAGGAGGGAAAACGTGTGGGCCAAAAGGTAAATCCGGTCGGATTACGAGTAGGGATTATCCGTGATTGGGAATCCAAATGGTACGCAGGCAAAGATTTCGGTGATCTTTTGCTTGAAGACGTTAAAATTCGTGAACACCTGAAAAATAAACTGAAAGACTCCGCAGTATCTCGTATTGAAATCGAGAGAGCGGCTAACCGCGTGAACGTAACGATTCATACTGCCAAACCTGGTATGGTTATTGGTAAAGGTGGATCCGAGGTTGAAAACCTGCGCAACGAAATCACTAAAATCGCAGGCGGCAAAAAAGTTCACATCAACATCTCTGAAATCAAACACCCTGATCTTGACGCGATTCTGGTCGCTGAGAGCATCGCACAACAACTGGAACGTCGCGTTTCTTTCCGTCGTGCGCTCAAACAAGCGATTCAAAGAACTATGCGTTCGGGAGCGAAAGGGATTAAAACAGCAGTCAGCGGTCGTCTTGGCGGTGCTGAAATTGCTCGTTCGGAAGGCTACAGTGAAGGAACTGTTCCACTTCATACGCTCCGCGCCGACATCGACTACGGTACGGCAGAAGCTCATACGACTTATGGACGTATCGGCGTAAAAGTATGGATCTATCGTGGAGAGGTTCTTCCTACGGCTAAGAAACAACAAGCTGCTCAGGAAGGAGGCAACTAATCATGTTGGTACCTAAACGTGTTAAACACCGCAAGCAACAGCGCGGTAATATGAGAGGCCAAGCTAAAGGCGGCACTGAATTGAACTTCGGTGAATACGGCCTGCAAGCTCTTGAGCCAACTTGGATCACTAACCGTCAAATTGAAGCGGCGCGTATTGCAATGACGCGTTACATCAAACGGGGCGGTAAAGTATGGATCAAAATTTTCCCTGATAAGCCGATTACTCAAAAGCCTCTTGAGGTGCGGATGGGTAGCGGTAAAGGTAACGTAGAAAAATGGGTCGCAGTTGTGAAACCGGGCAAAATCATGTTTGAGCTTGCCGGTGTATCGGAGGAAATCGCGCGTGAAGCTATGCGTCTTGCCGCCCACAAACTGCCGATCAAAACGAAGTTTGTGAAACGTGAAGAATTGGGTGGTGAAGCAAATGAAAGCTAATGAACTTCGCAACTTAACCACTGCTGAGATTGAACAAAAAGTCGCAGGATTTAAAGAAGAACTCTTTAACCTCCGTTTTCAATTGGCTACCGGCCAGCTTGATAACCCGACTCGGATCCGTGACGTGCGTAAGGAAATAGCTCGTGCTAAAACCGTTTTACGTGAAAGAGAACTCGGGATCATTAGTTAAGAAAGCGCACCGCGTATGCGAAGCGCCTAAGTCCAGGAAGGAGGCTAACCATGAGCGAAGAACGTAATAACCGTAAAGTGCAAATTGGTAAAGTCGTCAGCGACAAAATGGATAAAACTATTGTTGTAGCTGTTGAAACGTACAAAAAGCATGACTTGTACCACAAGCGCATTAAATACACGAAAAAATTTAAAGCGCATGATGAAAATAACACTGCGAAAATCGGTGACACTGTAAAGATCACTGAAACTCGTCCACTGTCTAAAGACAAACGCTGGAGACTCGTTGAAGTCGTTGAAAAAGCGGTTATTATCTAATAGCAGGGAAGCTTAGACTGAAAGGAGGACATATCCATGATTCAACCATTTACACGTTTGCATGTTGCGGACAACTCCGGCGCGAAGGAATTGATGTGTATCCGCGTTCTGGGCGGTACCGGTCGTCGCACAGCGCAAATCGGTGATTTGATCGTTTGTTCTGTGAAACAAGCAACACCAGGCGGCGTTGTCAAAAAAGGTGATGTAGTCAAAGCGGTTGTCGTTCGTACGAAACGTTCGGTTCGCCGTAAAGACGGTTCTTACATCGCATTCGACGAGAACGCAGCGGTTGTAGTTAAGGATGACAAGAGCCCGCGCGGTACTCGTATTTTCGGACCAGTCGCTCGCGAACTTCGCGACAGAGATTTCATGAAAATCGTTTCCTTGGCTCCGGAAGTTATCTAATTCATCCCGAGAGGGATTGGTCAATAAGCCGACGAAACAGGAGGTGTAAAGAATGCCTAGACTGAAAAAAGTTCTGGAATCCCATAACAACAAGCTGCACGTCAAAAAAGACGATACAGTCATCGTGATCTCCGGTAAAGACAAAGGCAAAAAAGGCCGCGTCATCGCCGCTTATCCTCGTGAGAACCGTGTGTTGGTAGAAGGCGTGAACATGGTTAAGAAACATCAAAAACCTAATCAGCTGAACCCGCAAGGCGGCATCATCGAGAAAGAAGCTCCGATTCACGTATCGAACGTTATGCATGTTGATCCAAAGAGCGGAAAAGTAACTCGTATCGGTTACAAAGTATTGGACAACGGTAAAAAAGTTCGTGTTGCTAAAAAATCCGGTGAAATAATCGATTAATCCAGGAATGTAAAGAAAGGAGGTACATGATTCATGGCAAGATTGAAAGAACGCTTTTTGAATGAAGTAACACCTGCTTTGATTCAAAAATTCAACTATACAACGGTAATGCAAGTGCCAAAAATCGAGAAAGTTGTCATCAACATGGGTGTAGGTGACGCAGTAGCAAACTCGAAAGTATTGGACTCTGCAGTGAGTGACATGCAATTGATCTCCGGACAAAAACCGGTTATCACTCGCGCCAAGAAATCTATCGCAGGTTTCAAACTCCGTGAGAACATGCCGATCGGTGTGAAGGTTACTCTTCGCGGCGAGCGCATGTACCATTTCCTCGACAAACTGTTCAACGTAACGCTTCCGCGTGTCCGTGACTTCCACGGCGTATCGACGAAAGCATTCGACGGACGCGGTAACTATACACTTGGTCTCAAGGAACAACTGATCTTCCCTGAAATCGAGTATGACAAGGTAGATAAAGTGCGCGGTATGGATATCGTTATCGTAACTACGGCTAAATCCGACGAAGAGTCCCGCGAACTGCTGGCCGGTCTCGGAATGCCATTTGCGAAGTAAGAACGATTCGTTTCTTTTCTCCGAAACTATTTAGGAGGTGTCAGGCTAAGTGGCAAAAACTTCGATGAAAGTTAAACAACAACGCACTCCGAAATTCAAAGTACGGGCTTACACCCGTTGCGAGCGTTGTGGTCGTCCACATTCGGTATTGCAAAAATACAAAATTTGCAGAATTTGCTTCCGTGAATTAGCTTATAAAGGCCAGATTCCTGGCGTGAAAAAAGCAAGCTGGTAATCCATCAACAACGGGAAGGAGGTTTACACGTATGACTATGTCAGATCCAATTGCAGATATGCTAACTCGTATTCGTAACGCGAACACGGTTCGCCACGAAACAGTAGAAATGCCTGCGTCCACGATCAAGAAACAAATCGCTGAGATTTTGAAGCGTGAAGGTTTTATCCGTGATGCAGAATATATCGATGATAACAAACAAGGGATCATCCGTATTTTCCTGAAATACGGTTCCAACAGCGAACGCGTCATCACTGGTTTGAAAAGAATCAGTAAGCCAGGCCTTCGCGTGTACACGAAGAGTAACGAAGTTCCTCGTGTCCTCGGCGGTTTGGGTATCGCGATTATCTCCACTTCCAAGGGAGTTATGACCGATAAAGAAGCTCGTCAGGCGAAAGCCGGCGGCGAAGTTGTCTGCTACGTTTGGTAATTAACGTCACAAAACAAGGAGGTGCAGCAAATGTCTCGTATTGGTCGCAAACCAATTACAGTACCAAGTGGTGTGGATATCACACTTGATAATAGCGTCATTACGGTGAAAGGCCCTAAAGGCACTTTGACCCGTGAACTTCACAAGGATATGAAGGTTTCGGTTGAAGACAACCAAATCCTCGTTGAACGTCCTTCTGATAACAAATTGCATCGTTCCCTGCACGGCACAACTCGCAGTGTAGTGAGCAACATGGTAAGCGGAGTAACTGAAGGGTTCTCGAGATCCCTTGAGCTGGTTGGTGTCGGATACCGCGCAAGCAAATCCGGCGAAAAACTGGTTCTGAACGTAGGCTACTCCCATCCGGTTGAAATCACTCCGGAGCCGGGAATCGCATTCGAAGTTCCTACAAATACGAAGATCATCGTGAGTGGGATTAACAAAGAACGCGTAGGCGAATATGCTGCAAAAATCCGCTCCGTACGTGCTCCAGAGCCTTACAAAGGCAAAGGGATTAAGTACGAAGGCGAACGCATTATTCGTAAGGAAGGTAAAGCCGGTAAGAAGAAATAAACCTCTTCTTAGCGGGCTAATCCTCCTGGCGTCTTGAAGTGAACGGCTTGTGAAGGTAAACCGAAGGGAGTGAAATGGAAGTCATGATTACAAAAGGCGATAAAAATAAAGCCCGTCTGAAAAGACATTTGCGTGTACGGAAAAAAATCCAAGGAACGGCTGAACGTCCAAGACTTAACGTATACCGTTCTTCCAAACATATCTATGCTCAACTGATCGACGATGTAGCTGGCGTTACGATCGTATCCGCTTCGACCATCGACAAAGAATTGAGCAGCGAAATCGGCAACGGCGGCAACGTGGAATCTGCACGTAAAGTCGGTGAACTGATCGCAAAACGCGCCCAAGATAAAGGCGTAAAAGGCATTGTATTCGACCGCGGTGGTTACTTGTACCATGGACGGATTCAAGCGTTGGCTGATGCAGCGCGTGAAGCAGGCCTTGAATTCTAAAATATTTTAAAAGGAGGTTAACGACTTGCGTGTAGATCCGAACACTTTAGAACTGACTGAAAGAGTTGTAAATATTAACCGCGTAGCTAAAGTAGTTAAAGGCGGACGCCGTTTTAGCTTCAGCGCACTCGTGGTTGTCGGCGACGGCAAAGGCTGGGTTGGCGCCGGTATCGGTAAAGCAGGCGAAGTTCCTGATGCGATCCGCAAAGGAATTGAAGATGCTAAGAAAAATCTTGTGCATGTTCCACTCGTAGGAACGTCGATCCCTCACCAAGTAGTTGGTCATTTCGGTGCTGGCCGTGTGCTTCTGAAACCGGCATCCGAAGGTACCGGGGTAATCGCTGGCGGTCCTGTTCGTGCGGTACTCGAACTTGCTGGCGTTGGCGACATTTTGACAAAATCTCTAGGTTCTTCGAATTCCATCAACATGGTCAATGCGACTTTGGAGGGCTTGTCCCGTCTGAAACGCGCTGAGGATGTTGCGAAATTACGCGGTAAATCCGTCGAAGAACTTCTCGGTTAAGGAGGGAATCTCATGGCTAAACTGCAAATTACCCTCGTGCGTAGTTTGATCGGTCGTCCGGAGAACCAACGTACTACCGTGAAAACTTTGGGACTTCGCAAAATTAACCAATCCGTGGTTCACAACGATAATCCTGCCATTCGCGGCATGGTTAATCAAGTAAGCCACTTGGTTTCGGTTCAAGAAATCGCCGAATAATCCCTTGCACTAGCTACGAATCGTCGCATTGAGCGAACCCTAGATAATCCGAAAGCCGGATTATCGGGATGCTCAAATGCCAACAATAAATAAGGAGGTGCAACGAACGATGAAGTTACATGAGCTTTCCCCAGCTCCTGGTTCCCGCCAAGAACGCAAACGCGTTGGCCGTGGTACAGGTAGCGGTATGGGTAAAACATCTACGCGTGGTCACAAAGGTCAAAACGCTCGTTCCGGCGGTGGTGTTCGTCCGGGCTTCGAAGGCGGACAAAACCCGTTGTATCGTCGCTTGCCAAAACGCGGATTTACGAATCCTACGCGGAAAGAGTACGCGATTGTGAACATCGAGGAACTTAACAGCTTTGCGGTGGATACGGAAGTAACTCCTGAACTGTTGTTTGAACAAGGAATCGTGAAGAACGCTAAGAGCGGAATCAAGATTCTCGGCAACGGTGAAGTTACTGTCAAACTGACAGTTAAAGCGAATAAGTTCTCCCAATCTGCGGTAGAGAAAATCGAGGCTGCCGGCGGTAAAACCGAGGTGATCTAATGTTTAAAACCATTAAGAACATTTGGCACGTTCAGGACCTGCGCAACCGTATTCTCTTCACGTTGTTCATTTTCATTATCTACCGGATCGGTTCCTTCGTTCCGGTTCCGGGTGTTGATACTTCGGTATTTGAATCTGTGAACAACAGTGCTGCAAACGATTTGTTCGGGTTTCTGAATACCTTCTCGGGCGGCGCTCTCAAGAACTTCTCGATCTTTGCGCTCGGGATTATGCCGTACATCACGGCGTCCATTATTGTTCAACTGCTCTCTATGGATGTAATTCCTAAATTTGCGGAATGGGCTAAGCAAGGAGAGCACGGTAAGAAGAAGATGGCCCAGGTTACACGGTACGGAACGGTTATTTTGGCAATTATCCAGGCGTTTGCGACATCGGTCGGTTTTAACCGGATGTACAACGTAGAGATGGTGCCTAACGCCAGCTTTGCGGACTATCTGGTAATTGCGATTGTTCTGACGGCAGGTACGTCGTTCTTGATGTGGCTGGGTGAGCAGATTACGGAAAAAGGGATCGGCAACGGGATTTCGCTGATTATCTTTGCCGGGATCGTTGCTGCAATTCCATCCTATATTCAAACCATTTCGAAATCCGAGTTCATCGTGGAAGGTCAAACCTTCATGAACGTGGTGAAATCGATAGCGATTATATTGGTACTCGTCCTTATCGTCATCGGCGTTATCTACATTCAACAGGCGATCCGGAAAATTCCGGTTCAATATGCCAAACGAGTCGTAGGCAACAAAATGTACGGTGGACAAAATACCCATATTCCGCTCAAGATTAACGCAGCGGGTGTTATTCCAGTCATCTTCGCAGTTTCGCTCCTACAGTTCCCGGTTGTTATCGCCAGCTTCTGGTCGACGCATACTTGGGCGCAGTGGATCAGCAACAACTTGTCCCATGACCGTCCACTCGGTATGGTGCTTTATGTGCTGATGATCATCGGCTTTACGTTCTTCTATACATTCGTACAGATGAATCCACAGCAGATGGCCGACAACATGAAGAAGAACGGCGGATACATTCCGGGGATTCGTCCAGGGAAAACAACGGCTACTTATCTCACTCGGGTGCTTACCCGTTTGACCATGACAGGCGCGCTTTTCCTTGCGGTAATTTCTATTCTTCCAATTGGCCTTGGTGCTTTGGCTAACTTGCCTCGAAGCGTTCAAATCGGGGGTACTTCGATTCTGATCGTGATCGGCGTTGCACTGGACACGATGAAGACGATCGAAAGCCAATTGATCAAACGCCACTACAAAGGCTTCATCAATAAGTAAGCGATAGGTTCCAGGGACGAGCTCGAAGTTGAACTCACCTGGCGCCTATTGTTCTGTTTCCTATAATGAAAGATCAAAAAGTCGGTTTTTCAGCAGCAAGGAAAAAGATGACTTTTTGAACATCTTCATGCAGTCAAGTTTGGAGGGAGTGATAGACATGAACATTCTATTCATGGGACCTCCTGGAGCAGGAAAAGGAACACAAGCAGAGGTCATCGTAAACGAATTCGGCATTCCACACATCTCCACCGGTGATGCGTTCCGTCTGGCGATCAAACAGGGAACTCCTGTAGGGATCAAGGCGAAGGAATACATGGATCAAGGGCTTCTGGTGCCTGATGATGTAACGGTCGGTATCGTCCGCGAGCGTCTGCAGCAGTCCGATTGCGAAAATGGTTTTTTATTGGACGGTTTTCCAAGAACCCTTTCGCAAGCGGAAGCGCTGGAAGATCTGTTAAGCGGATTAGGTAAAGGACTGGATCATGTCATCAACCTGAAGGTAGATCGTAACAAGCTGTTGGCGCGTCTCACAGGACGTCGTATTTGCAAGTCTTGCGGATCTACTTATCATGTGATCTTTAATCCTCCTGTTCAGGAAGGTGTTTGTGATAAGTGCGGCGGCGAACTGTACCAGCGCTCCGACGATAACGAAGAGAGCGTAGGAACACGGCTGGACGAATATATCAACAAAACGGCACCTCTCCTCACGTTCTATGAAGATAAGGGCCTGCTGCGTCAAGTAGATGGTGAACAGGAAATCGGAACGGTTTCAAAAGAGATCGTATCCATACTGCGAGGTTAGGTGTAATGATCATTTGTAAATCCGAAAGTGAACTAGGCTTTATGAGAGAAGCAGGGCGAATCGTTGCGGAAACGCACAGACTCATAGCACAATCGATTGAGCCTGGAATTACGACGGGGGAACTCGATCAAATCGCCGACAAGTTCATTCGCAGTCAAAACGCTGTGCCGTCTTTCAAAGGTTATAACGGTTTTCCTTACAGCATTTGCGCTTCGGTCAACGAAGAATTGGTACATGGATTTCCCGGCAAACGCAAATTGAACGAAGGCGACATCATCACCCTTGACATTGGCGCCGAATACCGCGGTTATCACGGTGATTCGGCATGGACGTATCCGGTGGGTACGATTTCCGATGAAGCCAAGCGGCTTCTGGAAGTCACTGAAGGATCGCTCTATGCTGGCCTTGCACTCGTCAAACCAGATGTACGCTTGTACACCATTTCGCATGCGATCCAGCAGTTTATCGAGGACGCGGGATTCTCGGTGGTTCGCGAATATGTCGGTCACGGCATAGGCACGGAGCTGCATGAAGAACCGCAAATTCCTAACTACGGCACACCGGATCGTGGGCCGCGGCTGAAACCCGGCATGGTGCTGGCGATCGAGCCGATGGTAAACGCCGGCAAGCGGTACGTTAGAACGCTGGAAGATGATTGGACTGTCGTTACGGTTGACGGCTCACTGTGCGCTCATTTCGAGCATACCGTGGCGGTTACTCCGGACGGTTTAGAA
Source organism: Fontibacillus forbon (assembly GCF_046559655.1). Classification (NCBI taxonomy): domain Bacteria; kingdom Bacillati; phylum Bacillota; class Bacilli; order Caryophanales; family Paenibacillaceae; genus Fontibacillus; species Fontibacillus forbon. Next base: position 55,207 of record NZ_JBKGFV010000012.1, read on the forward strand.
ATTTTCACGACATTGGATGCGTAGGTGATGAAGGTGAAGCACCCTGCAGAGCCGCAAGTCGGCCAAATCGTGAAAGCCTTAAAAGGAAGAGACGCTGGCGCCGTTTATGTGATCATCGGTATTGTGGATGAAAAATTCGCACTTATCGCGGATGGAGACAAACGAAAGTTTGACCAGCCTAAACGGAAAAATATACAGCATCTTGAGCTTCAGTCGATGATCAGCAGCGAAGTAGTTCACAGTTTGCAAGAAAGCGGCCGGGTAACGAACGGAAAACTGCGCTATGCGGTTAACGTATATATGGAATCCGCCAACTCAAACGCCGAAGAGAAAGGAGAATGACAGTGGCCAAGGAAGATGTTATTGAGGTCGAAGGTACGGTCATCGAGCCGTTGCCGAATGCTACTTTTAGAGTAGAGCTTGAGAACGGTCATCAAATTCTCGCGCATGTTTCCGGGAAATTGCGGATGCACTTTATCCGGATCCTGACGGGAGACAAAGTGGTTGTTCAATTGTCGCCATATGATCTTAGTAAAGGTCGTATTACTTATCGTAAATAGATTCCAATACCATTTGGAACGAATATGTGTTATTATATTCAGGTTGAGTAATTTAAGATGTTCAGAAGTTCGTTTTACATTCGTAAAACTTAGTTCATAGTCATCCTTACGAAGAGAGTTTTGCTTCGCAAAACTTAGCATATGCTCTCGAAGTCAGTTTTACATCCGTAAAACTTTTAGGAGGTAATCAACATGAAGGTAAGACCTTCTGTAAAGCCGATTTGCGAAAAATGCAAAGTCATTCGTCGCAAAGGCAATGTCATGGTGATTTGCGAAAATCCGAAGCACAAACAAAAACAAGGTTAAAGAAGGGGGTGTAGCGTAAAATGGCACGTATAGCTGGTGTGGATTTGCCACGTGATAAACGCGTTGAGATCGCCTTAACTTACATTTTCGGAATCGGTAAAACGACTTCTCAGAAAATCCTGTCGGAAACAGGCATCAGTCCGGACACTCGTGTTCGTGATTTGACGGAAGATGAGGTTAGCAAACTACGCGAAACGATCGACAAAACGGTCAAGGTTGAAGGCGACCTGCGTCGTGAAATTTCCTTAAATATTAAACGTTTGATTGAAATCGGCTGCTACCGCGGTGTTCGTCATCGTCGTGGATTGCCGGTTCGCGGACAACGTACTAAAACGAATGCCCGTACTCGTAAGGGTCCTCGTCGTACTGTAGCGAACAAGAAGAAATAAGAAGGGGGGATAACAGACAATGGCTAAACCAAAAAAAGTCGTACGTACTAAACGTCGTGACCGCAAAAATATTGAATCTGGCGTGGCACATATCCGCTCCACCTTCAACAACACGATCGTTACAATTACGGATCCGCACGGTAACGCAATTTCCTGGGCCAGCTCCGGCGGTCTTGGATTCAAAGGTTCCCGTAAATCCACTCCGTTTGCCGCTCAAATGGCTGCGGAATCCGCTGCAAAAGCAGCTATGGAACATGGTATGAAGAGCGTCGAGGTTATGGTTAAAGGTCCTGGAGCCGGTCGTGAAGCCGCTATCCGCTCCTTGCAAGCTGCAGGCCTTGAAGTTAACATGATAAAAGACGTGACTCCAATTCCTCATAACGGTTGCCGTCCTCCGAAACGCCGTCGTGTATAACGAAGCCGCCTCTAGTGTGGTATAACAACATCATATATTGGTAACAATGGTTGTTTAGGCATACTACATGATAGACTTCAGAAAACATGACAGTTTCCAAGGAACGACGTTTTGAAGGAGGGGTAATTTCGTGATAGAAATCGAAAAGCCGAAAATCGAGACCGTAGAAGTTAACGATGAAGGCACCTATGGGAAATTTGTAGTAGAACCACTTGAGCGTGGATATGGCACCACACTGGGCAACTCGCTTCGCCGGATTTTGCTCTCTTCTCTTCCGGGTGCTGCGGTAACCTCGGTCCAAATCGATGGTGTTCTGCATGAATTCGCGACCATTCCGGGTGTAATGGAAGACGTTACGGAGATCATCCTGAATCTGAAGGCTCTTTCGCTCAAAATCCACTCCGATGAAGAGAAAATTCTCGAAATCGATGCGGAAGGCGAAGGCGTCATCACTGCAGGCGATATCCGTGCCGACAGCGACGTGGAAATCCTGAATCCGGATTTGCATATCGCTACGCTTGAACCTGGTTCCAGACTTCATATGCGCATCTATGCCGGTCGTGGTCGTGGTTATGTTCAGGCAGATAAGAACAAACGAGATGATCAACCAATTGGTGTCATTCCCGTCGACTCGATCTATACCCCGATTGCTCGCGTCAATTACGTTGTAGAGAATACACGTGTTGGCCAAGTGACCAATTATGACAAGCTGACGCTTGAAGTATGGACCGATGGCAGCATTAGACCTGAAGAAGCGGTTAGTCTTGGTGCTAAGATTCTCACCGAGCATCTCTTCCTCTTCGTGGGACTCACGGATGAAGCGAAGGACGCAGAAATCATGGTCGAGAAGGAAGAAGACAAAAAAGAGAAAGTGCTTGAAATGACGATTGAAGAGCTCGATCTCTCCGTCCGTTCCTATAACTGCCTCAAACGTGCCGGTATCAACACGGTACAAGAGCTCACTACCAAAACTGAAGAAGATATGATGAAAGTCCGTAACCTCGGACGCAAATCTTTGGAAGAAGTGCAAGAGAAGCTCGAAGAGCTTGGTTTGGGCCTACGTACGGAAGAATAGACTGCTTAATCGTTCTAGCGAAGGAGGGAAAACTCATGGCATACCAAAAGTTGGGCCGCGATTCCAGTGCGCGTAAAGCTTTGTTCCGTGATCTGGTAACGGACCTGTTCTTATACGAACGCATCCAAACGACTGAGGCAAAAGCGAAAGAAGTTCGTTCTATCGCTGAAAAGCTGATCACCAAAGCAAAACGCGGAGATCTGCATGCCCGTCGTCAAGTTGCTGCTTATGTTCGCCGCGAATCTATCGATGGTGAAACTGACGCAATCCAAAAGCTGTTCTCGGAGCTGGCTACCCGCTATTCCGAGCGTCCAGGCGGATACACTCGTATCCTGAAACTGGGACCACGCCGCGGCGACTCTGCCCCTATGGTTTACTTGGAACTGGTAGACCGGGCTTAATTTACAGGGGATTTCCCCACCACAGTAAAACTCTCTGACGGCTCGCCGCTTTGGCTTAGCTAAGGAGAGTTTTTCTATTGTGGACACTAATCCGGCTTGTAGGAAGGAGGGCAACAATATGCGCAATCTGCTGATGACCATCAGTTATGATGGGACTCACTATTTCGGCTTTCAAACGCAACCAGGGGGCAATACGGTTCAAGATCATCTAGAAACCGTGATATCTCAGTTGACGGGGGAGAAAGTGAAGATCCACGGGTCCGGAAGAACCGATGCCGGGGTGCATGCCCGCGGTCAAACCTTCCACTTTCAGACGTCTTCGCAAATTCCGATGGAGAGATGGCGTCATGCGCTGAACGGGCGCCTTCCTTCCGATATCCGGATCACCGATGCGGTGGAGGTGCCGCTGGAGTTTCATTCCAGACGTTATGCCAAACGGAAAACCTACCGGTACTCCATTAACGGGAATAGAGTTTTTGATGTGTTCTATCGTCAGTTTCAATTGCATCATCCAGGATCGCTTGATGTACAGGCGATGCGTGAGGGATTGGCTTATTTAATCGGCACGCATGATTATACTTCGTTCGCTTCCCGCCATTCCACCAAACAAAGCCATATTAGAACGATCTATGAGGCAAGAATTGAGGTGGATTGTGAAACGGAAGGAGCCGGTACACACGAGCAAGGGATTATACACATCTATGTAACGGGAAACGGCTTTCTTCAGCATATGGTGAGAATTATTGTGGGTACATTGCTGCAGGTAGGCGAGGGTAAGCGGGCTCCGGAGGATATGAAAACGATATTGGAGGCCAAAGATCGTGCTGCCGCAGGTCCTACCGCTGAAAGCAAGGGGCTTATGCTGTGGAGAGTTGAGTACGATGAGGTTCCGGAAATACCGAATATCACAAAAATATCTCAAGATATGTCTTTTTAGCGAAACCGTCTGAGCTTTCATACGTAACAAAACAAAGCAAATAAACATTAATGAGAACCTTAGGAGGGCGAATACCCAATGAAGTGTCCCGTTTGTAATGATGTTCGTATGAGAGAAGTCGAGAAGGATGGCGTATTGATTGATGTTTGTCCGGATTGTAAAGGCGTTTGGTTGGACCGTGGTGAACTGGAGAAGCTGATGAGCGAGATCCGGCAGATTCGGCCGGCGTTTAATGAGTGGTACGATGGCCATGACGACGGCGGACAGGCATATGATCGGAAAGAGAAGGAATATCGAAATCCGGATCCCCAATATGGATCTGCCCGCCCTCAGCAAAACTATGATCCGAGGGTGCAGCAGCAAGGCTATAACCAGGGGTATCCCCAAGGGCACCATAAACACAAGAAGAAGAAATCCGTTCTTGATGTGTTCGGAGATCTTTTTGATTAAACTTTGCATTTCAGCCCAAAAAAGACTTGCACAAGTAATCCCCATCCTGTAGAATAAAAGTTGTGTTTTCTTAACGGCTATCCCACAGCCCCCAGTTGAGAAAACCGCATAACCGTGCAATACGCAACACTAATCAGGCATATAAAAACGATGTAACATAAATGGCGAGAAGCGGTCAAGGAACCCGAAGGCCAGATCGTTTTTACGCATCCATGAACCATTTCGAACGAGAATGAAGGAGGATCTTTTCATGCGTACCACCTATATGGCGAAGCCAAGCGAAGTTGAGCGCAACTGGCATATCATCGATGCCGAAGGCAAAACGCTGGGCCGTTTGGCAAGCGAAGCCGCTGCTCTGATCCGCGGCAAACACAAACCACAATTCACTCCACACGTTGACGGCGGCGACTTTGTTGTTGTCATCAATGCTGAGAAAATTGTTTTGACTGGTAAAAAGCTGGATAACAAGAAATACTATCGTCACTCCCTGCATCCAGGCGGCTTGAAAGTGACAGTTGCTAAGGATCTTTTGAAAACAAAACCAGAACGTGTAATCGAGTCCGCTGTACACGGCATGCTGCCAAAAACTCGTCAAGGCGAGAAAATGAAGCTTAGACTGAAAGTCTATGCCGGCACAGAGCATCCACATGCAGCACAAAAACCTGAAGTTTACGAACTTCGCGGATAATTAAAAGGGAGGACAGTTTCATGGCACAAGTACAATACTATGGGACAGGTCGTCGTAAACATTCGGTAGCTCGTGTTCGCCTTGTACCGGGTGAAGGACGCATTGTCATCAATAAACGCGATATTAATGAATATTTCGGTTTGGAAACCCTCAAACTGATCGTTAAACAACCTCTGACTTTGACTGAGACGCTGGGCAGCTACGATGTAATCGTAATCGCTCATGGCGGCGGTATCTCCGGTCAAGCTGGCGCAATCCGCCACGGGATTTCCCGTGCATTGCTCAAAGCAGACCCAGAATTCCGTCCTTCGCTCAAAAAAGCAGGATTCTTGACTCGTGACCCACGGATGAAAGAACGTAAGAAATACGGTCTCAAAGCCGCTCGTCGCGCGCCACAGTTCTCGAAACGTTAATATTCCTTTTGCGTTTGCAGCTGGAATTGCAGCCCTTGGCCTTTATTGGTCAAGGGCTTTTATTTTTTTTGATAAAAAGACCCCACTTTCCGGAAGAAAGTTGGGTCTTTTTTGTTGACTTATGGAGAGAATGCCCTATACTTTAAACTATAAATCATATAAGTTTAGTCGGTATTTGTTGTTGGAAATAGGCATTATTACATTATTTATACAAGCAAAGGGGCGAAAAAGATGAATTTGCTGGAGAAAGAAAATTTGATTCAGACCAAAGCCGAGGAACTGGAATCGGCTACTCCGGAACAGATCATTGCATGGGCTGTTGAAACGTTTCCTAATATTACTTTTGCGTGCAGCTTCGGGGCAGAGGATGTTGTCCTGGTGGATATGCTGCAAAAAGTAAGTCCCTCCACGGATATTTTTTATCTGGATACGGATTTTCATTTCAAAGAAACCTACGAAACCCGTGATGCTTTAGTAGCCCGTTATGAACTCGATTTTGTCCGCGTTTCTCCGGTCATTTCACCGGAAGAGCAAGCGATTCGGCATGGAGAGGAACTATGGAAATCGGATCCTAATGCCTGCTGTAACATCCGGAAAGTCGAACCGTTAACCCGGATCTTGTCCCAATATGAAGCATGGATTACCGGAATTCGCCGAGATCAGGCACCGACGCGGGCAAATGCCAAAAAAATCGAGTATGACGCCAAATTCGGGTTGGTGAAATTTAATCCATTGGCGAATTGGAGTAATGAAGATGTCTGGAATTATATCCACGAGAATGATGTCATCTATAATCCGCTGCATGACCGTAATTATCCGAGTATCGGCTGCGAGTACTGCACTCGTCAGGTAATGCCGGGCGAAGACCCTCGAGCCGGACGTTGGGCCGGTTCCGAGAAGACGGAGTGCGGACTTCATAAATAATCACGCTAATCAGTTTTAGGAATAAGGAGAGATGATAATGACGGCAATTTTACCGCATGGCGGCAGCCTGGTAAACCGACTGGCGACCGGCGTGGAACGAGAGCGTTTGTTGGCGGAGGCCAAGGAACTGCAATCCGTTAAAATCAGTACTTGGGCTATATCTGATTTGGATTTGATCGGAGTAGGGGCATTCTCGCCGTTAACGGGATTTTTGAACGAGGAAGACTATCGGTCGGTAGTGCAACGCATGCGTCTGGCTGACGGCACCGTATGGAGCATCCCGATCACGTTGTCCGTGAGCGAGGAAGATTCGCAGACTTTAGCCATCGGCGAGAAGGTGGCGCTGGTTGGTGAACAGGATGGGATTATATACGGTTTGCTGAATGTGGGAAGTATCTATACGGTAGATCAGAAGGAAGAGGCGATTAACGTCTTTAAAACGGATGATGAAGAGCATCCGGGGGTTAAGAAACTTTACGAGCGTTCTCCCATTTATGTGGGCGGAGAGGTTACGGTGCTAAACCGTCCAAATCCTGAACGGTTCGGTGAGTTTTATTTTGATCCTGCAGTGACCCGCCGTATTTTTGCCGAGAAAGGCTGGAAAAGCGTTGTCGGCTTCCAGACCCGCAATCCGGTTCATCGGGCTCATGAATATATCCAGAAGAGCGCGCTTGAAATCGTCGACGGATTATTTCTCAATCCGCTGGTCGGAGAGACCAAATCCGATGACGTACCCGCCGACGTGAGAATGAAGAGCTATCTGGTTCTTTTGGAAAATTATTATCCGAAGGATCGTACTTTCCTGGGCGTGTTTCCTGCCGCTATGCGGTACGCAGGTCCGAGAGAGGCGATTTTCCATGCCATGGTGCGGAAAAATTACGGATGTACCCATTTTATCGTTGGACGCGATCATGCCGGTGTCGGCGATTACTATGGCACATATGAAGCGCAGGAGATTTTTTCGAACTTTACGGCTGAGGAACTTGGGATTTCGCCTTTGTTTTTCGAACACAGCTTCTTCTGCACGAAGTGCGGAAATATGGCTTCCAGCAAGACCTGTCCTCATCCGAAGGAAGATCATATGACCCTGTCCGGTACGAAAGTTAGAGGATTACTCCGCGAAGGGATCTGCCCGCCTCCTGAATTCACGCGTCCGGAAGTGGCCAGAGTCCTGATCGAGGGCATGAGCCATCAGGTTGTAATTTAATCCGCGATCTATCGTGATCAAAGTCAGCTTTTCAGCACCGAGAAGGTTGGATGAAAGTGAGAGTGAGGAGCGGAGCGTAGGCTGAACCTACGTGAGCACCTGAAATGTTACCGTAGGGAACATGCTTCGGAAGCATACGCTTAGGAGCAATTGAATTCAAGATTCGAAGTCGAGTTACTTCTTGTGTTACTTCGTGATCAAAAGTTGACGGTCATATTTGTCCACCTCGTCCCATATGATGATTAATGTCATTAGGGACGGAGGTGGCTTTTTTATGGGTTCCAGAGATAAGGTGAGCGTTTGGATCTCGCTGAGCCATATCAAAAAGGCAGTGATCGGCATAGCGTTGGTCGGCATGCTTGCGGGGTTGGCTATTTACGAGATCCCATCGGCGAAAGTATGGACGTATTGGAGTCTTCCGCTGGCTGGACAGACTATCGTGCTTGATGCCGGACATGGGGGCCCTGATGGGGGAGCCGTAAGTAAACAGGGGATCATTGAAAAAGATATTAATCTGGCGGTTGCGCTGTACTTGCGCGATTATTTGCAACAGGCCGGTGCGATCGTCGTGATGACCCGGGAGGACGACCGCGATCTGGCAGATGCGGAGACGAAAGGGTATAAGAAAAGAAAAACGGAGGACCTGAAGCAGCGCGTCCGTTTTATAGAAGAGCAAGAGGCTAAATTGTTCCTAAGCATTCATATGAACAGTGTGCCTTCGCCCCGCTGGCGTGGTGCGCAAACTTTTTATTATCCCAATAACGGGAATAGCGCCAACTTGGCGGATCTGATCCAACAGGAATTGAGACGAAATCTGGAAAATACCGATCGGGTTGCAAAGCAGTCCGACAAGACGGTATATGTGCTGGAGGCTTTAAAGATTCCGGCTGCTCTGGTGGAGGTCGGATTTCTTTCCCACCCCGAGGAGTCGGGGTTGCTGGGAGATGAAAGGTATCAGCGAAAAGTGGCTGCGTCCATCTATCAGGGGATACTCCGGTACAGCTCTGGGGAATCGGGAAAACCAGCAGATATCGACAAGTAATGATATAATAATTGTCATAATGGAAGTCATTATGATATCAGTAAAGTCGAGGTGCTGTCATTGATAACGAAGGAGCAACTTGAAGCCGTGCTCCGGCCGGTCGCGGAACCGGCGTTAAAGCGGAGTTTGATCGAAATGCAGTGGATCCGGGACATAATGATTAAAGAAGGCCGCGTATCCCTTACCGTTGTCGCCCTGGAGAAAGACGGGGACGCGCAGCAAGCCGTAGCCGAGGAGATCCGATTCCGGCTGGCGGAAGCAGGGATACAGGATGTGCATCTGCGTTTTCGCGTAGCATCGGAGCATGAGCGTGAACAAGCTGGCTACTCGATGAACACCTCTGCTTCGGAAGCTGAAGAACCGGCGATCAAAGGACATGGAGCGGGTTTGGAGCATCTCCCTGTACTTGATCCGGAAGCCGGAGTAAACTTTATCGCTGTCGCGAGCGGTAAAGGCGGGGTCGGCAAGTCGACCGTAACGGTCAATCTTGCGGTAGCCCTTGCCAGACTTGGCAAGCGCGTAGGCTTGATTGATGCGGATATTTACGGCTTTAGCGTACCCGACATGATGGGAATCGAAACCGCTCCCACCGTGGAAGATGGCGCCATCATTCCGGTTGAACGCTTCGGGGTGAAGGTTATGTCGATGGGTTTCTTCATCCAGGACAACAATCCCGTAATTTGGCGGGGACCGATGCTTGGAAAAATGCTGCGCCAATTTTTTAACGACGTGAATTGGGGCGACCTTGACTATATGCTGCTCGACCTGCCGCCTGGAACGGGGGATATCGCGTTGGATGTGCATCAGATGATTCCTCAGAGCCGGGAGATTATCGTAACCACCCCTCATGCCACGGCGGCATTCGTGGCCGCGCGGGCGGGTGCGATGGCGCTGCAGACCGAGCACGAAGTGCTTGGCGTAGTGGAAAATATGGCATATTACGAATGTTCCTCCTGTGGACAAAAGGACTACATCTTTGGACGCGGCGGGGGCGGGAGATTGGCCGAAACGCTTCATACCGAACTTTTGGCCCAAATCCCGGTCAGCGCGCCGGACAACCATCCTTCCGAGCCGGACTTTTCACCGTCTGTTTATAAGGCGGAATCGTCAGTCGGGCAAATATACAAGGACGTAGCTTTAAATATAATCGACAAATGTACAAAAGACTGACCCTAGGGGTCAGTCTTTATTTTACTTAGGATCCGCCGCTGCCGCCTTGACTGTCGGTGCCGCTGCCGCCTTCCTGGCCGCCGCCTTCTTGACCGCCTTCTCCGCCTTCCTTCGGGGCTTTTTCCACTTTAGGCTGAAGCTGTTCCTGAACGACGGTTTTGAGAAGCTCCATAACCTCCATTTTGAAGAGGGGACTTTGCATGGCTTCCTGCATAACCGTCATCGATTGTTTGCGGAAGTCGGATGTTTTGGTAAGGTCGAGGAACATCTTCATGACCTCAGGCGACTTCATAATTTCACTGACCGATTTTTGATACGCCGGATCTTTGATAAGCTCCATATGCATTTGTTTGCTCTGCGAATTGACCGCTTTGGCAAAATCGCCGGCAAATTGCGGGTCGGTCATGATTTTTTCCAGCTCTTTCTTGTATTCCGGGGCCGTGATGGTTTCCTTTACGGCCATGCGGATTTGATCGGAGGATTGACCCGGAAGGATCATTTTGATGCCGAAGCTTCCACCGCCGCCACCCGAAGACCCGGAGCCTCCGGACTCTCCGGAACTGCCTTCGCCCTCGGATCCCGAACCGGATTCGGACCCCGACTCGGAACCGGAACTCGACCCTTCTTGTCCGCCTCCGCTGCTTCCCCCGCCGGATCCGCCGCTTAATGCTTCATATATAGCTTTTTTACCGTCATCGGTCTTCAAAATATCGATAACCATGGATTTGGTGTCTTTATATCCTCCCCCACCCTGCGAAGAGGAGGAGCTTTGTTCAGAACCGCAGGCCGCCAGCGGAAGAGTAAATAAACATAAAATGCATGCAAACCAACGATATAAATGCCGTTTCATGGTTCCATCCTCCTTGTGCTTCTTGTCGCTGTCCATAGTATGCGGCCACAAAAAAGGATTTATCCAACCGAAAACAATGGTTTTTTAGCGGGATCGTTGGTAAAATATTTCGTTAGTGGGGGTGGCACGGTTGAACTTGAAAAAATGGCTGTTTTTATTTTGGACAACCTTGGTAGTGGGCGCTGTCGGTTCGCTTGTAGTCGGTTTATTGCTGCAGTTGACGAATACCGTTCAACTGAACGGAACGGCAGATCTGCTGGTGAATATCGGAATTTTACTTGGGGTCGGTGTCATGGTTAGCGTATATTCCCAGATGGGATTCTTCGCCTATATGATGATAAATTATATGGGAACGGGCGTATTTTCCCGCATGACCTGGCTGTATGTTCAGATTGTACTCGCCGCACTTGCCTTGTTGGAGCTAATGTTCTTCCGTACTTTTGTGGGGCGGGAAGGCAAGGGAGCGTCCGACTTGATATTCGGCGTTATTGTGTTGGTGATTGCATGTGTCGTTGCTTACCTCAAAGTTAAAATGACGAACCGGTCTGCCTGGGTTCCTACCTTATTCTTCATGATCGCCGTAACGATCGTTGAAATCGTAGGGGTACTAAAGATCGGCGTAGATCAGGCCACCGCCTGGATAGCTGCGCCGTTAATCGCATGCAATGCTTACCAGATTCTGATTCTGCATCGCGTATTGAAGCCTAAACCGAAAACAGTCTGACCAAAAGCCCGGTGATCATCACCGGGCTTTTTTGATCTTTTTTAACTGTCGTCGATAGCTGGTGTAAATGGGTAATGTTTGAATTACATACCGGCTGCCGTATTAATCTGTCCTTGAAGCCAGGCCTGATCGCGGACCTGATTCCCGTTTACCCCGGCTTCCTGCAACAGATCGGATACCGTTACAAACTCATAACCTTTTTTACGGAGTTCATCGATAATGATGGGAAGAGCTTCATGGGTTTGTTTCGCGGAATCGCTGGCATGCAATAATACAATGTCTCCGGGATGCGCTTTTCCGACCACGCGATTTACGATCGTATCGGTTCCTTTATTCATCCAGTCCTGAGAGTCGGTATCCCATTGAATGACTTTGTAGCCGAGGCCGTCGGCTATTTTCAGCACGCGCTTGTCAAAATCCCCGTTCGGCAGACGCAGCAAATTTGGCGATTTTCCGGTCAGATCGGTTAAAATAGTATGAGCCGCCGTCAGTTGCTTAGAAATATCTTCTTCACTCAGCTCACTGTAATTCGTATGTTTATGGCCATGGCTGCCGATTTCATAACCTTGTTGCTGAATGCTTTTTACCAATTCGGGATGGCTTTTGCTCCAGGGGGACGAGAGGAAGAAGGTTGCTTTCTGGACGTTTTTATCCTTCAGTACTTTGAGGATCGGCTCGGTACGCTTATCTCCCCAACTGATATCGAAGGTCAACGCGATGACCTTTTTCTCTGTGGATACACTATAAATAGCTGTCGGGCTGCTCTCTTCGGAGAAGACAGTAATATGGCCTTGTTCCACATAGATCACACCTGCTGCAAATAGCGCCGCGGCAAAAACAAAGAAAAACCTTTTGATCTTCTTCCCGTTCAGGACATAGAAGAAATTGTTCATATGATTGTTGCCCCTCTCATTATGAGATTGAAATTTGATCCGCTTGTACTAATGTATGCTCGTACCGTTTTGCTTTATGACCCCGATTAGAATAAGGAGGACTTATGAATATGTTGTCATTGCGCCGATTTTTTCTGGATTTATCCAGGTATAAAAAAATGATGTGGATATCGCTGTTATTGTTTACTATTGGAATCCTTCTAGGTGCGGCGGGATCGGAAAGCATTGCGAGACTGGTCGAGCCGCAGCTTGAAAGCCTCAGAGGGTATAGCCGCCAATTGTCGCAATCGCCGGTGCCGGAACTTAGCTTTTTTAAATTCATTTTCCTAAATAATGCGGTGAAAAGCGTGGCCGTCATTCTCTTAGGTGCCTTGCTTGGATTGTTCCCGGCTATTTTTTTACTGATGAATGGGATGGTGTTGGGACTGGTGGTGTCGCTTGCGGCGTCTCAGGGGGAGAATTTGTTTGAATTGATCGTACTTGGATTGTTACCTCATGGAATCATCGAAATTCCAGCCATCCTCATTGCCTCTGCATTTGGTCTTCAGTTTGGTTATCTGGTGCTGAAAGGGGTTGGAGAATTGGGAGCAAGGGACCGGGGCGATCGTACTGTGAAGTGGGGAGAATTTCTGACCTCGGCGGGACGCGGAGCGTTTTGGATCGTAGTATTCTTGTTGGTCGCGGCGGTTATAGAAAGTACGGTCACATATCATCTGGTTCGTTAAAATAAAATCGTTTGTCATAATTTTCCCGGAAAGTGAGCATACCATTAAAGCGGTTCAAAAGAACGAGTTTATACGGGCAGGTATGAGGTTAATCAATACCCAGGATATGTAAAGTGTGGAGCGCCCCGGAAAAGTCCTAACCTACGTCCAAGTAAAAATCGTCACTTCGCTGAAAAGGAGCTGTTCTTAATTATGCTGGGAATGTTATTTAACGAAAAAGAATGCAAAGAACTGGATTATGTGCTTCGTAAAGAGTTGGATGAGATGCTGCTTGATTTGAGCGACCAGCGTTTGGATCATGAGATTCGCCACGCCATTGCCAATCGGTACAAAACCGTATTCCGGATGTATGCCCGGTTTGCGCCTTCCAAAGAACTCTCCAAGTATGCCCGTAAAGGGTAGTTTTCATATAACGCATAATAGGATATAATTGGATTTGACTTTACTGTTTTGAATATGGTAAATTATCAGACGTTCCGCTTTTTAGGGAACGGCCAAGAGTATGGTCGGCAGGATAACATTGAAAACAAAAACTTTCAAAAAACTCTTGCAAAGAACATGCTCCCTATGGTATATTATAAAAGTCGCCGCTGGAACGCAGCGACGGACGAAAGCGAAAGTTGATCTTTGAAAACTGAACAACGAGTGAGTATTAAAATGAGAATTAATTTTCTCGTCAGTTTTTTGAAATGAGCAAGTCAAACACTTTGATGGAAAGCCACTCCCTTTCAGGAGAGTAGATCCTTCCATCTTTATTGGAGAGTTTGATCCTGGCTCAGGACGAACGCTGGCGGCGTGCCTAATACATGCAAGT
>NZ_JBKGFV010000013.1:0-18048 GCF_046559655.1 Fontibacillus forbon
TCAATCGTTTTTCGTCTAAATTCTTCAGTGTAATGTTTCCGTTTTTGTCCCATGTCACACCTCAACATTATTTCTTTTAGTTTAGCAGGTTCCATTAGAGGTGTGTCCACTTAATAGTCTAAGTCCATATCGAGCCCGATTCGGGTACATTTCGGTCATTTCATTGGATAATCTCCAATGAATGAGCCTGCTCTCCATATTTGGATCCTATTCGTTGGATATTCTCCAACGAGGGGACTCCTCCCCGCTTATCATCTTTAGATTAGGTAGTTATTTTTTCCCTCTCGGCCAGCGATAGGAAATTGCGCAATAGCGCCATCCCGAGCTCGCCGCTCTTTTCCGGATGGAACTGCATGCCGTACACGTTGCCGCGGCCCACGATGGCCGTGACCGGGTGGCCGTAGTCCGTAACGGCCAGCAGGTCTTCCCGACGCTCCGGCAGCACGTGATAGGAATGGACAAAGTATACGTGTCCTTCCTCAAGGCCCGCCAGGAGCGGGCTTTCCGGCTGCAGGAACGCCAGCCGGTTCCAGCCCATGTGCGGCACCTTCAGGCCGCCCGGGGCACCAGCGGCAGCGCCGGCACCGCCGTCCGCACCGCTGCCGCCAAAACGCACCGCCTTGCCCGGCAAAATGCCGAAGCCCTCGTTCCGCCCATGCTCTTCGCTCTCGCTGAAGAGCAGCTGCATGCCGAGGCAAATGCCGAGCAGCGGCACTCCCGCCGCGGCCGCCTGGCGCACCACGGCGTCCAGCCCCGACGCGCGGAGATGCTCCATCGCGTCGCCGAAGGCGCCGACGCCGGGCAGCAGTACGCCGTCGGCGCTCAAGATCGCGTCAGCGTCGCTGGTGACGAGCCCCTCGTAACCGAGCCGCTCGACGGCCTTGCTGACGCTGTGCAAATTGCCCATGCCGTAGTCGACAATTGCGATCGTCACCTACAGCACTCCCTTCGTCGACGGCACGCCCGTCACGCGCGGATCCAGGCTCGTCGCCTCATCAATGGCCCGTCCGAGCGCCTTGAACACCGCTTCGATCATATGATGCGTGTTCTGGCCGTAATGCACGATCACATGCAGCGTGATCCGTGCCTCCAACGCCAGCTTCCAAAGAAACTCGTGTACGAGCTGGACGTCGAAGCTGCCGACCCGGTCGGACGGATACTCCGCGCGGTATTCAAAGTGCGGCCGGTTGCTAACGTCGATGACCACCTGCGCAAGCGCTTCATCCATCGGAATGAATACGCTGGCGTAACGCTTGATGCCCCGCTTGTCGCCGAGCGCTTCGCGGAGGCACTGCCCCAGGCAGATGCCGATATCCTCGACCGTATGATGATCGTCGATATCGATATCTCCATGCGCCTGCACCGAAAGGTCAAAATGCCCATGCTTCGTGAATAAATCCAGCATATGGTTTAAGAACGGCACGTCCGTCGCCAGCTCCGATTGGCCTGTACCATCGACCGCAAATTGCAGCTTGATGTCCGTCTCGTTCGTTTTGCGGCTGATCTCCGCGCGGCGTTCCCGCGCTTCCGAGTTATTGGTTGTCATTGTTCGCCCCCGCCTTTCCTTCTTTAAGCAGCCGGATCCCGATCGCCCGGGCATGGCCTTCCAGGCCTTCCCGCCGCGCAAGCTCCATGATCGTCGCGCCGTTTTGCAGCAGCGCTTGCTTGCTGTAATAAATCAGACTCGATTTTTTAATAAAATCGTCCACATCGACCGGCGACGAAAACCGCGCCGTGCCGTTGGTCGGAATAATATGGTTCGGTCCGGCAAAATAATCGCCCACCGGCTCCGAGCTGTACGGCCCGAGGAAAATCGCTCCGGCGTTCTCGATCAAGCCGAGATAAGCCATCGGTTCCTCCACGATCAGCTCAAAATGCTCCGGCGCCAGCTTATTGATGACCTCGATTCCCGCTTCCACGGAATCGACGAGAATCACTGCGCCGTAATCCCGAACCGAAGCCCCGGCGATGTCCCGGCGCGGCAGCTCCGCCAGCTGGCGCTCAACCTCCGCCTGACACGCCTTCGCAAAAGCCTCGGACGGCGTCACGAGAATCGCCGACGCCATCTCGTCATGCTCGGCCTGGGACAGCAGGTCCGCCGCCACATAGGCGGGATCGGCGCTGTCGTCCGCCAGCACGGCGATCTCGCTCGGTCCGGCGATGCTGTCGATGTCGACCACGCCGTACACCTCGCGCTTCGCCAGCGCGACGTAAATATTGCCCGGTCCGCAGATCTTATCGACCGGCGCAATCGTATCCGTGCCATAGGCCAGCGCCGCTACGGCCTGGGCTCCCCCGACCCGGTAAATTTCGTGCACGCCGGCTTCGGCCGCAGCGACGAGAATATACGGGTCGATGCCCGCTTTCCCGCCGGTCGCCGGCGGCGTGACCATCACGATCTCCGGCACGCCGGCGACTTGTGCCGGAATGACGTTCATCAGCACCGAGGAAGGATACGCTGCTTTGCCGCCCGGTACATACACGCCGACCCGCTTAAGCGGCCGGATGATTTGCCCGAGCAAGCTGCCGTCGGGCTGCAAGTCCATCCAGGAGTTGCGCTTCTGCCGCAAATGAAAGGCGCGAATATTGGCCGCGGCCGCCGAAATGGCTTCAACGAACGACGGCTCCACTTGGCCGTATGCCGCCTGCAATTCCTCTTGCGTAACCCGAAGGCCGTCCGGCTCCAATCGTACGCCGTCAAACTTCTCAGTATAACGCAGCAGCGCGGCATCCCCTTCTTTTTTCACATCCGAAACGATGGCCCGGACCGCTTCATTCTGTTCCGCCGATCCGTATTCGACCTCCCGCCGCAGATCAAACTCCTCCGCTTTCACTATTTTCATCCTGCAGTCCTCCCCGGCTTCCGTCATTGTTAAAATAGCATTCAACCTCTTCGGTTTAGTTTATCTAAAAATTTCTGCGCTTTTCATGATACGTGGATTATGCTTCGCTTCTCAGAGCGATCACCTTCTCCAGCGCATCGCTAACCGCCTGAATTTCGGCGTTCTTCATCCGATAGCTAACCCGGTTGGCCACCAGACGGCTCGTGATTTCAAATATACTCTCCAATTCGACCAGTCCGTTCTCCCGCAGCGTCTGTCCCGTCTCGACCATATCAACAATCCGGTCGGCCAGGCCGATGAGCGGAGCCAGCTCGATGGACCCGTTCAGCTTGATAACCTCCACCTGCTGGCCATGCTCGCGAAAATACTGCGAAGCGACGTTCGGATACTTGGTCGCCACCCGCTGTTGAATCCCCGGCTTCCAGTCCGGCAGCGCGATCACCGACATGCGGCAGCGGGCGATGCCGAGGTCCAGCAATTCGTACACGTCCCGGTTCTCTTCCATCAGCACGTCCTTGCCGACGATACCGATGTCGGCCACGCCATATTCCACATAAGTCGGCACATCGACCGGTTTTGCCAAAATGAACTCCATGCCGATCTCCGGCAATGGAATGACCAGCTTGCGGGACTCATCTACGTCCGTGGGTATCTGTATCCCCGCTTCACGAAACAGGGCCGACGCCTTTTTATATATACGCCCTTTAGGCATCGCAACTTTTATAATCTCGCCCAAAATAGATCAAGCCCTCCTTTCGACCAACTTGCATCAATTGCATGAGCTGCATCATTTCCGCAAACTAACTACACTAGTTACATAAAAACCCTTAGCACTTTAGCATCAGTAATTTCATTAGCGTCATTAACACCGTTAGCCAACAGTAAATCCAATAAGCATTAATTACTCCGTTGCTCCATGCACTCCTGCTTCGGCTACTCCATATTCCACAACTCACCGAACGTAGCTACCTATCATCTCATCGCAATTAACTGGAAAACCTACAGCTAAATCTCCTCTAAGCGGTCAATTTTCATATTTAGATGGAAAACCTACAGTTAATTCGGCCGCCAACCGACCATACTCCGGAAAATCCATGAAATAACTGGACGTTTTCCAGTTAATTTATCTAGCGGAAGAAGGATTAACCGCGGACAGGATAACCGGCCACCCCTAGGTGTGCCACTGCTGCGCCCCAGCAAGCATCGCGTCTTCTCTCGCCCTTCAGTCGCCGCAACCTCAGTCCCGTACTCTCAATCGCCGCTCCGGTAATCGTTACGGCAATCGTTACAGCGAGCGTTTCGGCGATCCTCAATCTATCGGTTCCCTCTAGAAGCTCGTATAAGTCCGGATCTCGCCGTACGCCGGGCCCAGCGGTCCTGAACGAACCTCGCGGGCGATCGTTTCGCCTAGCACATCGGCCGGCCCGTCGACATGGCGCATCACGACGCGGCGCCCTTCGCCGCGCAGCTGCTCCGCTTCGGCGAACGCAAGCTTGCGGTTCGCCGCGTCATATTGCAGCAGCACCGGCAGCTCCGGCTCCACGACGATGCCGTCGACACCGTCGAGAATCCGGTTCGTCTTGAGCGAGAACCCCGTCGCCGGAGCCGGTCGTCCAAACTGCTGCAACAGATTGTCATAGCGTCCGCCGCTGCACACCGGAAAGCCCAGCTCTGCAGCATAGCCTTCGAATGTCATGCCCGTGTAGTAAGAGAAATCGCCGATCATCGTGAGATCGATCATCACTTGCTTGGCTACGCCGTAATCCTCCAGGGCATCCCACACCTCGCTGAGGTGCCGGACCGCATGCTGCGCCAGCGGATTCGCGCTAAGCTCCAGCGCCTGGCGGCAAATTTCTTTCCCGCCGCGCAGCCGGAGGATGCCCTCCAGCTCATCGCGCTGCTCCTCCGATAAAGACAGGCCCGCCAAAGTCTCGCGGTAGCCGACAAAATCCCGTTGAAGGAGACAATCCTTCAACGTTTCACGGACGTCCTCCCGGCCAGGCACCGCTTCTTCCAATAGCCCGTTCAGAAACCCGACATGGCCAAGGGCGATCTTGAAGGACGTGACTCCCGCCGCCTTAAGCGAGGCTACCGCAAGCGCCACGACTTCGGCATCCGCCTCCGGCGAATCGTCCCCTACCAACTCAACACCGGTTTGAAAAAACTCGGCCTCTTTTCCCGCTTCCTCTTCAATGGAACGAAACACGTTGGCATGATAGGACAGCCGTAGCGGAAGCGGCTCCTCTTTCAGCATCGAAGCCACGACCCGGGCGATCGGTGCCGTCATATCCGAACGGAGAACCATCGTGGTTCCCCGGTTATTGAGCAGTTTGAACAGCTTTTGATCGGACGTCGAACTGGCAACGCCCACCGTATCGTAATATTCCATCGTCGGCGTCATAATTTGACGATAGCCCCAACCTGCCATACAATCCAGCACGCTGCGTTCAATGGCCCGCAGCTTCTCTACCGCATGCGGCAAATAATCGCGAACGCCGGCCGGTTTTTCAAAGCCTTTCGGTTTCGACAAACCGTTCACCCCATCCCTATAATGTCTTCCACAAAGGGTCACATTTCAATTTCATTTTCTTTATCATATTAAAGTGCTACCATACTACCAAATTAAAGAATATGGCATATCTTATCATAGATGTTCCGAAATCGTCAACGCATGCCAGCTTAGCTTGTCCTTACGGTGCCAATCGCACCGTAATCCTAGTATAGTAAGAAAAATCCATAATGTCATTGACCGGCTTTCCGCGCCCCAAATCAAAAAACCGGCTTGCTCCCAAGCCGGCTTCCTTCGGTTACATATTCACATTCACGGTTGGGGAGGATCCAGGATCCGGAGCCGGCAGCTTTTTCCTCTTATTCAGCGAATTCGGTACATTTCCAAGGAACCACGAGGCAAACGGAAGCCGTCTGAAACAGAACTGTACAAAGATCCACGACAGAATCAGCGCGCAGACTGACCCGCCGATAATAAAGAAGAAGTAGGCCAGCGAAATCTCTTCTCCCGCCAACCGGTTACGAAACTTACGATAAACCAGCAGCACGATCGGATGAAACAGATAGATGGCAAAGGAGAGCTCGCCCAGACGGGTCAATGCCTTTACCCAAAAGGCCGAGCCCTTGCGATAAACCAGAAAAGCCCCCTTCAGTAGCACCGCCGCGGAGAGCAACAGATGAATGTTCCATACGAGTTCAAAAATATCGGTGCTTGGAAGGTACGCTTTGGTTCTGAATAAAAAGTATAGTTGGACGTCGAGAAAAGCTATGATCAGCCAGCCGCCCCAAAGAGACACCGTCCACGCTTTTTGTACCTTGCTTGAATCTCTCCAGTCCGTTGTCAGCCAGCCTTTGATTTTATCGAAATAAATCGCAGCTACGGCCCCCAACATGTAAAAAGACATGTACGAGGGAGCGAAGCTCCCTTTGTTGGGAAGCTCCAATTGGTATTGGTTCCAGTAGAAGAACCCCCACTGGATAGCCAACCCGGCTGGAAATATCCAAGCCGCCGAAAGCTTGCTTTTGCCCAGAAATTGAACCAGCCAAAGCAGCAGCGGGAAAAGAATGTAAAATTGAATATTGATAAAAATGAAATATAAATGAGTATAGGCGCTACCCGTCAGCAGCTTGATCCCCAAGGAGCCGAATAGCTGGGCCACGGAGTGGTCGAGAAAATCTTTTTGAATCCACATCGCCACCAAGAAATAGCAGATAGACACAAGCAAATACGGCAAGATAATATACGTGAGCCGCTTTTTGTAAAACCGGCTGATTAAGTCACGGCTTACCGGTTTGTCGTAGTAATTATAAAAGAGGACAAAACTGCTTAGAAATATAAACGAACTCGTCCCGATTCTAAAAAAGATGTTCATCCAATTGTAGAAATAAAACGAAGAGGAATCCACCGCTTGCCATCCGGCTGCGTAAGAAGAAGCATGGACTTGAATTACGCTAAATATAGCAAACGCCCGAAACAGATCCAGCTGAGGCAATCTTTCCCTGACTTTCAAACTCACTTCATCAACTCCCAGTATTCATAGGCTCCTGCATGCTAACTACTCTGTGCTGTACAAGACGTAAGTTAATACTTAGTTACCCTATAACCTGCTGAAATGAAGCTGTGAAAATATTGCATTGCCGATAAGCTTTAATTATCCTCCACTACCATCATACCTAGATCTGGAAAATTAGGGAACCCGGATTTTCGATTTTACTTTAAAGCACGATCAGCGTGAAGCCGTCCACCGCTATTTTTAACAGTGGTTCTCTTCATGGAATCCGGAGCTTTCCCAAGAAACCAGGAGGCAAAAGGAAGACGTTTAAAACAAATCCGGACGAACATCCAGGACAGGACAAGCGCGCACAGCGAACCGCCAAGGATATACACCAAATACAGGACCGAATTAGGCGAAAAAGTAACCCGGTGCCGGATGAAACGATATTCCCTAAGGACAATGGGATGAAACAGGTAAATCCCGAAGGAGAGCTCACCCAGGCGGGTCAACGCTTTTACCAAGAAGGGCGAACACTTTCGGTACACCAAAAAGGCTGCCTTCAACAAAACAAGGGCCGACAGAAGCGTATGCACATTCCATACGACCTCAAACCAAAGCGTACTCCAACTGTTCAGCCCCAACCTATATTCATACCATAGCTGTATATGATAGAACGTGACCGCCAGCCAGCTTGCCCACAAAGCGATCGTGCAGATTTTATTCCGAACGGGTTGGCTCCGCCAATCCGCGGTCAGCCATAATTTGATCTTATCGAAATAAATGGCCAGAACGGCCCCGAGCAGATAGTAAGACATGTACGACAATGCATAGCTTCCTTTGTTGGGGAGATGGAGCTGATATTTATTCCAGAAGTAGAATCCCCACTGCAGGGCAAGTCCCGCAGGAAAAATCAGCCCCAACCACCCCCGTTTGCCCCGCATGCATTGCAGCAGCTTGAGCATCAGCGGAAACAAGATATAGAACTGGATATTTATAATAATAAAATATAGATGCGTATATGCCGTACCCGTTAACAATTGGGAGCCGAGCAATTTTAATTGATCCATAATAGGCTTATTCAAGAACCTGTTATTCTGCCAGGCCACCACCACATAATAGCAGCAAGACACCAGAACATATGGGATAATGATGCTTACAAGCCGCTTTTTATAAAATCCCCCGACCAACTTCCGGTCCAACCGTTTTTCGGAATAATTGTAGAACAGCACGAAACTGCTTAGAAAAATGAACGAAGTCGTCCCGATTTTAAAGAACATGTTCATCCAGTTGTAAAAATAGTAAATCGGCGAGGTTAAGGCCTGCTCCGCCGCTGCAGTAGAAGAAGCATGCACCTGAATCACACAGAAGATGGCAAACGCCCGAAACAATTCAAGCTGAGGCAGCCTTTCCTTGATAATTTCCTTCCCCTTTGAACCCACAGTATCACTTCCAGTTATCGAATTCTCTTAAATGCTCACGGCACTAAGATTACTCCTGCAAACTGAATTCGGGCTGAATTCAAGCTGAAAGTTAAGGACCCGCTCAACTCCGTAGTCATAGGATTTGGAGGTTTTTAGCATGCGCTTGAAAAATAAAAAACCGTTCATATCTCTGCAGCGTCTTAATAGTAGGGTACAAAATTTACCGGCCGGTAATCCCGCATCATTGTTGTCATTATGGAAAGGAGTCCGCTAGTGGACGAGAGAGAATGGGCCGCCGCTGCATGCAGAGGGGACGAACAGGCCTTTTACCAATTAATATTTGCGCATAAAAGAAAGCTTTACAGTATAGCTTACAGCTACTTACGAAGCGAATCGGATGCTCTGGACGTCGTCCAGGAAACGGTATGCAAGGCATGGGTTAAATGCCGGCAACTGAAGGATCCCGACGCATTCGTTCCTTGGCTGATACGAATCCTGATCAACCTGTGCATCGATGAGCAGAAGCGGCGGAAACGGGTTCTTCCGCTGTCCTCGCTCTCGTCATCCGAGAACGGCGAAATGATCAGCGTGTACAAGCTGGACCTGGAAATCGCCTTGGAAAGACTAAAGCCCAAGTATCGTCATGTGCTTACGTTGAAATACTATCAGGACATGACGCTTACCGAGATTGCAAAAGTGCTGGACCGCCCCGAAGGGACGATAAAAACCTGGCTTCATCAAGGGCTAAAACAGCTCAGGAACAAAATGACCTGGGGAGGTGAATTGTACTATGGATGAGGTGAAGGAGCGTTACGCCCAATTATTTGAGGAGTTGCGCCAGTCCGAGGAACAAGCAGGCGAAGAGCAATTGAATGCCGCCATCCGCAACGGAATAAAGCGCGGCAAACAAAGACGGCAAAGGGTTACCTTTCTCCGCCGCTCGGGAATCGTTGCAGGTGCGCTTGCCGGATTTCTGCTGCTTTTCGCGGTTTGGCAGCTAGAGCCATCTGTGAAAACAGGAGCCGTCATGGGCAGCTCCGGCAGCAATATTCCGGATTATGTCCAGACTTTGATGACCTCGAATATGAAGCCAGCCGCAGATCATGGTTTGTATCAACCTGTTAATCGGATGGCCGAAAAAGACGGTTACAGGGTGACCGTAGACGGGGTATTGGCCGATAGCCGAAAAATGATCGTGTTCTTTACTACCGAAAACCTGGCGGCAAATGGGTCAAAATCGGACTTGACACCGAAATTGATCGGACCTGACGGCAAGGAAATGATTATGCCGCGTTTTATCTCATCGGGTCAGGCGGTTCATGATGAAAATATCAGTCATAGTTACTATGCCGTCAGTTTCGTTGACGGTTGGTCTACGCCGGACCATTTTACTTTTTCCGGACAAATCAGCAAGGACCTGGATCCGGATGCCAAGCAGACCACCTTGGAAGTCCCCGTACAAATCGATAGCGGCAAGTACGCGGAGATGGAACGGATTGTTCCCATTGACCAATCGGCCACCATCCAAGGGAATAAGATCACGATTGCGGAAATGATCCTTACTCCCTTAACTACTAAAGTACAAATCGAATCCGACTATGCGTCCCGTTACAAAAGTTTAGGGCAGATCAAGAATGTCAAATTGTATCTGGGCGAGACAAAAAAGGATCAATTTCAATATTTTCTAATAAGCAGACATGCTGAGTACAAAATACGAGACGGCAAGGCGAGCCTGTCCGCGCTCCATTTTGACAGCCTGTATTACAGCGATTGGAATGAGGTTACCTTAAGAGGCACAGGATTTTCCGAAACCTCCTATACCGAAAGGGAAGTGGCCATTGATACGGAGAAAAAGCAGATTAAGACATCCGATTCACCCATTCAACTGGAGGATGTCATTCAAGGGAAGAATTCCACGGAAATCCGGCTCCAATATGAGCGGAAAGATTCCGACATTGCTTTCTTTCTTGAATTGCAAAACTATTTTTCCGACAACAACGGTGCTCAATTTTCGATAAAGGACGGATATCCCAATTATTACTCGGACGAATCGACAGTTACGATCTCTTTCTATTTGAAACCCGGGCAATACGCCCAACCGCTTACGTTCACGCTCACTTCCGCCACGGAATCTGATATCAAGCAACCGTTGGAAGTAAACATCAAATTGAAAGAATGATTAAAGAGGCCTATGCGCATTACGCATAGGCCTCTCTTAAATATCAGGGTCAAGTTTTTCGGGCAATACCGTTCATCGGCTCCGCTTTATTCCTCGTCGAATGCTTGGATCGCCGCGGGAAGCACTTGAATAACCGCATTCCCAACCGCGGGCAGACCGACCAGAACGGCGCTGATAATCTCGTCCCGCGAAGCGCCCAGCGATTTGGCATGCTTCACGTGAAAAGGGATCCCGCTCTCCATGCGGGCCGCCGCAAGCACGGCGATATAAGCCAGCTCTTCGGTTTTAGGATCCAGTTTGCTGACTTCCCCCAACTGCCGGGCCGTCTCCGTCCAAATCCGCTGCTGCTCCGGAGCTTCCTTGATGAACGTATGAAACGCGCTGCTGACAAAAGCCATGTCGCTCATTTCAACCACATCTCCTCTAATGGAATAACTGTTTCAACATTCCATTTCGACGCCTCCGTTAGCCATTCCTTCCGGATTCTTCCGTTCCAGAACCCTAAGCGGATTACCGCCCACAAACGTACCTGGAGCCACGTCCTTATGTACCACAGAACCGGCGGCAACCACGGCGCCATCGCCGATAGTAACGCCGGGGAGAATGGTTGAATTGGCGCCTATCAGCACTTCATCGCCGATGACCACCTCGCCAAGCCGATACTCCTTGATCAGGTATTCGTGCGCCAGAATGGTCGTATTATATCCGATGACCGAATTGTGTCCGATCCTGATCAGCTCCGGAAAAAACACGTCCACCATCACCATCAGCCCAAAAGCGGTATGCTCGCCTACCTTCATGCCGAGAATGCGGCGGTATATCCAGTTTTTCACGGACAATACCGGGCAATATCTGCTGATTTGGATGAAAATAAAATTTTTGACCCCCTTCCAGGGGCTCACTGTCCGGTACAACTGCCATAAAGCGTTCGGCCCTTCGACCGGGTAGCGCTTAACCTTTCTCACTTCTCACAGACTCCCATCCCAACACGCCGTATATATCGGTCATGTCCTGCAGGATATAATCCGGATGATATTGACTCAGCACTTCTACGCCCTTCAATGACCAGGCAACCGCGGCTGCCTTTACTCCAGCGGCTTTCGCGGATTGAATATCCGCCGCGCTGTCCCCAACCATAAGCGTACGATTCGGATCGGCGCCAAGTTGGCCGATCGCCTTCAGCACCGGTTCAGGATGCGGCTTTGGATGCTCCACATCTTGAACGGTCACGATCACGTCCATATATTTCTTAAGGCCAAACATGTCCAAGGCACGAAGTGTAGTCGGCCTGATCTTGGTCGTAACTACGCCAAGCGTGATCCCTCGTTCGTGCAACGTGCTGATGACCTCATTAACGCGCGGAAACTCGCGAACCATTGTGTCATGATGCAGATTGTTAAACGTTCTGTAATCCGCGATCAGATTGGCGACATCTTGCCTTCCGGAGAAGGTCTGCATCTGCTGCTCCAGCGTCGTACCCATATGGGGGATGATTTGCTCTCTTGTGTACGACTGCTGAGGAAAATGATTGGCAAGCACATGCATAAATGTATTGATAATTAAATCATTGGTATCGATAATCGTTCCGTCGAGATCAAATAATATCGTGTCGATCATGCAGCAACTGCTCCTTTGTTACTCCTTAGGTCCCTTTGGTTCCGCAGGTTCATTTATATCCAGAGATTCTTCGGATGCTTCAACCTGACGCGCTTGGGTCGCCTCACTTGAAGAAGGACCCGGCTGCTCTTTTGCAGGAGCCGAAGACAAACTCTCCACCTCTGTCACACGCGTCGAGACGATCGGATCGCTGTATCGCGGCAAGTCGCGCACGGTTCTGCGGCGGTAAATAATCAAGGCAATCGCCACGACGAAGAAGAGAATAGCCAGCAATTGCGAAATTCTTACATTGCCATAAGACGGGGCCAAATACCCCTGTTCAAAGCCAAGCCAGGTCATCGGAGTCCAGAGACCATTCACGAAGGAAGCGAGCCACGCAGCACCTTGGAAAGCCAAGCTGTCCGTTCTGACAGCTTCGATAAAGAAACGCCCGATGGCATACCAGATAAAGTAGGAAAGGAACAATTCCCCTGCCCGTAAAAACTTTTGTCTCCGCAAAATGAACAGAATAACCAATCCTGCCAAGTTCCATAAAGATTCATATAGGAATGTCGGGTGATGGAAAGTTCCATTCACATTCATTTGGTTCACAATAAATGAAGGCAAATGCAAATAATCGCTTAAAAAGCTCTCCGTCGTCGGGCCGCCATAAGCTTCCTGATTGACAAAATTGCCCCAACGGCCGATCAATTGGCCGATAATAAGCCCTGGTGCGCAGATGTCAGCAATCCGCCAAAAATTGTACCCTCGTCTGCGCACGAAAATGACCGCACAGATGATGGCGCCTATGAGCGCCCCGTATATGGCAATACCGCCATTCCAGATTTTAAATATGTCAATCAGGTTGTTCTTATAATCGTCCCACATAAAGGCTACATAGTAGATTCTCGCCGCGACAATGGCGGATGGAACCCCTAACAACAGCAAGTCCATGAAAAACTCTTGAGGGATGTTAAACCGTTTCCCTTCCCATATGGCAAGAAGCAAACCCGCTAAAGCACCGGCGCCTAAAATAAGCCCGTACCAATGCACATCCAGACTACCGATCGAAAAAGCGATCGGATTTAATAACAAGGTGCCCATCATTCACGCTCCTAATCCAAATCGTCGATATCTTCCGCAATCGTCTCCGTCAGCTTCGTCGTAAACTGCAGGGCCGCATTGTATCCCATCCGTTTCAACCGGAAGTTCATCGCAGCCACTTCAATGATGACCGCCAGATTTCGTCCGGGACGGACAGGAATCGTAACCAACGGGACATCGGTATCAATAATCCGAGTCGTCTCTTCGTCCAGACCCAGCCTGTCATACTGCTTCTCCTGCTGCCAGGCTTCCAGTCTGACGACCAGGGTGATCCGCTTGTTGTTCCGGATTGCCCCGGCACCGAACAGGGTCATTACATTGATAATACCGACCCCGCGGATTTCAAGCAGATGGCGGATCAGTTCCGGTGCCGAACCGTGCAACTGATTATCCGATGTCTGCCGGATTTCTACCGCATCGTCCGCAATTAAGCGATGGCCGCGTTTAACCAGCTCCAACGCCGTCTCGCTTTTCCCGATGCCGCTGGTGCCCGTGATCAGCATCCCGACGCCGTAAACGTCAACCAGGACACCATGAATGGTGGCCGTAGGGGCCAGCTTCCGTTCCAGAAAGCTGGTGATCCGGCTGGAGAGGATCGTTGTCGCCATGCTGCTGCGTAATACGGGAATATTTCTTTCCGAACTGATATCGATCAATTCCTGCGGAACTTCCCAGGATCTCGTTACGATAATGCATGGCGTTTCGTCGCTGCTGCACAGACGTTTCATCCGGTCCTTACGTTCTTCCAACGGAAGCATCTCATAAAAGGCCAGCTCGGTTTTTCCGAGAATCTGTACGCGTTCAGGCGGATGGTATTCAAAATAACCCGCCATTTCCAGGCCCGGGCGATACAAATCGTCAACGGTAATCACCCGTTTCAGCCCCTGTTCCCCGGAAACAACCTCCAGCCCGAATTGGTTAACCAATTCCGATACTTTTACTTTTTTAGCCATGGTGTTCTTCCTTTCCGAAAGGACCCTCCGCGTTTTGAGTGTAGATCACAGATCCACGCCAGTTCACAGGAATTCGGCCCTCTATCATATGTAAGAAAATTCGTAATCCATACTCTGTCAATGTATTCATCGTAAAGGAAATTCCCCCGTAAATCAATCTTTGATCCCATTACGGGATTTGCGGGGGATTCTTAGGCTGAATTCCTTCTTACTTACGGTTCTGTCATAACCTCACATGTGTAATCCTCCTTCTCATATTATATCCATTTGGAATCCTTAACCTTGACTGTGATCAACGACCAAAAAAATGGAGGCCGCCTCTGCGACCCCCAACTTTTATACTATCTTAAATAAAAACCGCCCCGAAGGGCGGTTTAATGATGATGTCGATTCTTATCGATTAAGAAAAGAATACGTTCAATTCGGTTTCTTTGTCGAAGATATGAATTTTGTTCATATCGATCGCCAATTTCACGTTGTCGCCTTCGCGAGTATTGGAACGTCCGTCAACGCGAGCGATCAGGGAAGAAGTGCTTGCCAGGTACAGCAACATTTCATGACCCAGGTTCTCGGTTACGTCTACGTTTGCAGTAAAGATCGTGTTAGGGGATCCTTCCAGGAAGATTGGCTCTTCATGGATGTCTTCTGGACGTACGCCCATGATTACTTCTTTACCGTTTACGTATCCTTTTTCCTTCAGTGTTACGGCTTTGCCTTGTGGTACTTCTACTTTCGCGAAGTCGGATTGGAAGTAAACCGCTCCGTTTTGTTCAACCAGCGTACCGTTGATAAAGTTCATTGTCGGGGATCCGATAAATCCGGCAACAAAGATGTTTTGCGGTTGGTTGTACAGTTCTTCTGGGGAAGCTGCTTGTTGAATGATACCGTCTTGCATTACTACGATCCGGTCACCCATTGTCATGGCTTCTGTTTGGTCATGCGTTACGTAAATGCAAGTTGTTTCAAGACGTTTAACGAGCTTTGTGATTTCCGCGCGCATTTGACCGCGCAGTTTAGCATCCAAGTTGGAAAGCGGTTCGTCCATGAGGAAGACTTGAGGATCGCGGACAATAGCGCGGCCCAAGGCTACCCGTTGACGTTGACCACCGGAAAGGGCTTTTGGTTTACGATCAAGCAAATGCTCGATATCGAGAATCTTCGCTGCTTCGCGAACGCGTTGGTCGATTTCTTCTTTCTTCACTTTACGCAATTTCAAACCGAACGCCATGTTTTGGTAAACGTTCATGTGCGGATACAAAGCGTAGGATTGGAATACCATCGCGATGTCGCGGTCTTTCGGAGCTACGTCGTTCACGACGCGGTCGCCGATGTACAGTTTACCTTCGGAGATTTCTTCCAGACCTGCGATCATCCGCAGTGTAGTCGATTTACCGCAACCGGAAGGTCCTACCAATACGAGGAACTCCTTATCAGCGATATCAAGATTTACGTCGATTACAGTCGCTTTGTCTGCGCCTGCATATTTCTTATAAATGTGTTCTAAGCGTACGCCTGCCATAGGTTTGGCCTCCCAATAAGTTAAATTTAGATGTTCAATCTAAAAAATGAAATCGGATACAATTCATATTTATATAATACCTATCTGGGCAAAAAACCGCCATACGCAAACTGCACAAAATTGCTAGACCCTTTTTGTCACTTTGTACAATAATAATTCAAGGTTGATCAAAACCGCGTCCCGGAACGTCCGCACATCAAGACCCGTCTCCTGTTTGATCTTATCGATCCGGTACATCAGCGTATTACGGTGGATATAGAGCCTTTTAGCCGTCTCACTGACATTACAGTCCATCTGAAAAAAAGTTTCCAGCGTAGTCAGCATCTCTTCGTCCGCAAAGATTACGTGATGACCGCCCGTCTCCGTAATGAAGCGTTCCCGGTCATCGCCCGGAATGCTACAGATTAACCGCTCCAACTGGAGCTCCCAAGGCAAATGAATGTGCTCGGCAACATGGAACAGATGTCCGATCCGTAAAGTCTCCCTCAGAGTCAAAGCAGCCTGTCCTATATAGTGGTCACCCGTTATCAGTTCATGAACGGCCAGATGGCAACCGCCGCCAGCCCATTCGTTCGAAATCAGCTCATACAAGCCCTGACATAAAGCGGCTAACAAATCCCGTTCATTGTCTGCCCCTTCTTCACTCTCTTCCCGAAGATCCGTCAATAACGCTTCACTCACCAAGATAAGCCAGTCTTCTTTTAAAGGAATCAGCAGCAATTCACCGCCAAAGTAGCTTCGAAGCAGTTTATACAATTTTGAAAAGGCTACGCCTTGTCCGGCCCGGTTCTCCCAACTCACCAAGAGCGGCAGCATCGGAGTCTGCAAACGGGGTTTCAGCGCCAAATTGTCAGGAACCGGAATATTTAATTCCCCTTGCTCCAAACCATGCTCGATCCATTCCCCAAGCTGGACGCTTCGCGATTCTTCATCTTTCTTGGCCGGTAAGGATTTGCTAATTTCTCGGGTCCCGGCAATCAAAAGCTCGATCAATTTGGACTCATTCTCCGTAAACCGTGCCGCATTTCCTTCAAGGACTTGTACCGTGGTTGTGCCCTTTTTACAAAACCAAATAATCCGGTTGTCCAGACGAAAAGTGCCATGATTAATTTTTGCAGCTTGAGCCGTTATGGACTCCCACTGCGAGTTCTCCATCTCCGTCACGGTCAAGGGAATGCCTACGATTTCTTCCACCTGTTGTTTTAGCGAATTGATTTCCATACGGGCTGCCTTTCCATTTCATGAGTTTATGACCATTCTACAGCCATTTTATCATAACCCGTCCGGCAAACGGTAATGCCCCTCTTTTTTTGGACAGGAGCATCTGGCTTTATGGAATTCCCCAATGCACTGCGCTTTGGTTCCGAAACGCAAAAAAGCCGCCAACCGAAGTTGACGACTTTTGAGATGAGCCATGAAGGACTCGAACCTTCGACACCCTGATTAAAAGTCAGGTGCTCTACCAACTGAGCTAATGGCTCATAAAGAATGGTGGAGGCTGATGGATTCGAACCACCGAACTCGTAGAGAGCAGATTTACAGTCTGCCGTGTTTAGCCACTTCACTAAGCCTCCAGGTTATGCTGCATTAAGGCCGAGGCCTTAAGTAACATAAAGTGGCTCGGGACGGAATCGAACCGCCGACACGAGGATTTTCAGTCCTCTGCTCTACCGACTGAGCTACCGAGCCATATGAAATTGGTCAAAAAAATAAAGCGGTTAAGTTGGTAACTTTCCCACTTCTTTGTGGAAATATGCAAGTTGTAAAAAATGGCGGAGCCGACGGGATTCGAACCCGCGGTCTCCTGCGTGACAGGCAGGCATGTTAGGCCTCTACACCACGGCTCCGCATTGGGTAAAGATGGTGCCGTCGAGAGGACTTGAACCCCCAACCTACTGATTACAAGTCAGTTGCTCTACCAATTGAGCTACAACGGCACGGCGTAAAACATATAATGGTGGAGGCTGAGGGGATCGAACCCCCGACCCTCTGCTTGTAAGGCAGATGCTCTCCCAGCTGAGCTAAGCCTCCAGGGTAATATGGTAGCGGCGGAGGGGATCGAACCCCCGACCTCACGGGTATGAACCGTACGCTCTAGCCAGCTGAGCTACACCGCCATATTAAGGATATTAAGCTTGTACAAATGGCGGAGAGAGAGGGATTCGAACCCTCGCACCGCTTACGCAGTCTAACCCCTTAGCAGAGGGTCCCCTTATAGCCACTTGGGTATCTCTCCAAGCCATAAATTCAAGGTGTTAATCCTTGAAAACCGGATACGAAACGTGAATTTGTGTTTTAGATATTGGATAAGCCCTCGACCGATTAGTACCTGTCAGCTCCATACATTGCTGCACTTCCACCTCAGGCCTATCAACCTCGTCGTCTTCAAGGGGTCTTACTAATTGGGAAATCTCATCTTGAGGGGGGCT
>NZ_JBKGFV010000014.1:1764-3138 GCF_046559655.1 Fontibacillus forbon
GTTAAGGCTGGGCTGTGATGGGGAGGGAAAATTTACAGTACCGAAGGTCATGATCTCACACTGCCAAGAAAAGCCTCTAGCCAGGTGAAGGTGCCCGTACCGCAAACCGACACAGGTAGGCGAGAAGAGAATTCTAAGGCGCGCGGAAGAACTCTCGTTAAGGAACTCGGCAAAATGACCCCGTAACTTCGGGAGAAGGGGTGCCCCGGTAGTGTGAATAGCACGAGGGGGCCGCAGTGAAAAGGCCCAAGCGACTGTTTAGCAAAAACACAGGTCTGTGCGAAGCCGCAAGGCGAAGTATACGGGCTGACGCCTGCCCGGTGCTGGAAGGTTAAGGGGAGTGGTTAGGGGTAACCCGAAGCTATGAACTGAAGCCCCAGTAAACGGCGGCCGTAACTATAACGGTCCTAAGGTAGCGAAATTCCTTGTCAGGTAAATTCTGACCCGCACGAATGGCGTAACGACTTGGGCGCTGTCTCAACGAGAGATCCGGTGAAATTTTAATACCTGTGAAGATGCAGGTTACCCGCGACAAGACGGAAAGACCCCATGGAGCTTTACTGCAGCTTGATATTGGACTTTGATACGATTTGTACAGGATAGGTGGGAGCCTAGGAAGCCGGAGCGCCAGCTTCGGTGGAGGCGCCGTTGGGATACCACCCTGATCGTATCGGAGTTCTAACCTGGTACCGTGATCCGGTACGGGGACAGTGTCAGGCGGGCAGTTTGACTGGGGCGGTCGCCTCCTAAAGAGTAACGGAGGCGCCCCAAGGTTCCCTCAGAATGGTTGGAAATCATTCGAAGAGTGCAAAGGCATAAGGGAGCTTGACTGCGAGACTGACAAGTCGAGCAGGGACGAAAGTCGGGCTTAGTGATCCGGTGGTACCGCATGGAAGGGCCATCGCTCAACGGATAAAAGCTACCCTGGGGATAACAGGCTTATCTCCCCCAAGAGTCCACATCGACGGGGAGGTTTGGCACCTCGATGTCGGCTCATCGCATCCTGGGGCTGAAGTAGGTCCCAAGGGTTGGGCTGTTCGCCCATTAAAGCGGTACGCGAGCTGGGTTCAGAACGTCGTGAGACAGTTCGGTCCCTATCTGTCGTGGGCGTAGGAAATTTGAGAGGAGCTGTCCTTAGTACGAGAGGACCGGGATGGACGCACCGCTGGTGCACCAGTTGTTCCGCCAGGAGCACAGCTGGGTAGCTAAGTGCGGACGGGATAAGCGCTGAAAGCATCTAAGCGTGAAGCCCCCCTCAAGATGAGATTTCCCAATTAGTAAGACCCCTTGAAGACGACGAGGTTGATAGGCCTGAGGTGGAAGTGCAGCAATGTATGGAGCTGACAGGTACTAATCGGTCGAGGGCTTATCCAA
>NZ_JBKGFV010000016.1:0-1158 GCF_046559655.1 Fontibacillus forbon
TGGACTTAGACTATTAAGTGGACACACCTCTAATGGAACCTGCTAAACTAAAAGAAATAATGTTGAGGTGTGACATGGGACAAAAACGGAAACATTACACTGAAGAATTTAGACGAAAAACGATTGAGCACTTAGAGCAGACGCACAAAACGCTGACCCAACTGTCAAGAGAGCTGGATATCGGAGTGACAACACTAAGTAATTGGAAGCAGCTCTACGGCAAAAATGCCAAGAAAGACGGTGGAACACAAGCATTGGTGGATTATGAGCGAATGAAGAAGCTCGAGCAGCAAAACCGTGAACTGCAGGAAGAAAATGAAATTTTAAAAAAGGCGATGCACTTCTTCACCAAAGACCGGGACTGATTTATTTGTTTATTCATAAACACCGCTTCCAGTACCGGATCAAGAAGTTGTGCACCGTAATGGGCGTGTCCCGAAGCGGTTATTACAAGTGGAAAGTACGAAAACCCAGCCAGCGGGAAAAACGGAAATCCCGGCTAAAAAGACGAATTCGTATCCACTTCGAAGGATTTAAAAAACGATACGGTAGTCCCAAGATTACGGCAAAGCTTCGGGAAGAAGGCTGGATTATAGCCACCAAAACGGTAAGCCAACTTATGAAAACAATGGGGCTTGTTTCATGTACGGTAAAGAAATACAAAGCAACGACAAACAGTAACCATACACTTCCAGTATATGAGAACGTGCTAAACCGGAGCTTCAAGGTAGCTGCGCCACACCAAGCATGGGTTACAGATATTACCTATATTGCCACAGGGCAAGGCTGGGTTTACCTGGCCACGCTGATGGATCTGTACTCTCGCAAAATCGTCGGTTGGGCCATGAGTGAGCGCATGACACGTGAGCTTACGCTGGCTGCATTGGATGACGCTTATTCTCGCGAAAAGCCTGCGCATGGGCTTATTCATCATTCCGATCGTGGCTCTCAATATGCCTCAGCGCATTACCGTAAACGTCTCGACGAATACGGAATGGTGGGAAGCATGAGCCGCAAAGGAAATTGTTATGATAATGCCTGCATTGAGTCGTTTCACAGCATTTTAAAGAAAGAACTTGTGTACCAAACAAAATTTCATACACGCAAACAAGCCTACGAGGCCATTCAAACCTATATTGAACTGGAGTACAATCGAAT